>JBEKWU010000013.1:0-119486 GCA_049512775.1 Bryobacteraceae bacterium | reverse complement strand
AGCTCAGTCTGCCTGCCCAGCCCCCGCCCAGAATCAAGGTCCGCGCCCAGAGCGAGCCCGCCGAAAGGCTCCGTCTGTAGGGCAGACCTTTTCAATGCCTCCGCTGAAAAATAAGGAGTTAAGCTACTTCCGACCCCCGAACTGCGAAAGTCAGGCTGGGCTTGCGGCCCGCTCGCCCCGCACCGCGCAGCGAGTCGATCCCGCGACGCTTCCATGCCTCATACCACCGACTCACACTCTGGCGGCTGACCTTCAGTTCACGAGCAATCGCCGCCAGGATCATCTTGCCCGCGGCGAGCAATCGCCCGGCGCGGCGGCGTCGTTGTTCCAGAGCGTGGAAATCTCGACGGGGAGCACCTGGGGTGGGCGTACCTCCTCTACACGGCAAATCTCCCAGTCTGTCGCCGTATTATGCGAGATTTAGTAGGCGCAGGCTTCGGAGTGGAAAACGGGCCTCGGCACGACCGCCGAGGCCGCGCTCCACGTGAAGCTCTCCTTTGGTTCGCCAGCCGGGGAGCTGTCCGCCGGAACTGCCCCGATCCCACTCGGCTGGTGATCCAGTTCGGTCCGGAAAGCCCGATCAGCGGTGCCGCCGCAGGGTCTGAAAGTGCGAACGACTCAATGTGACACCCAACCTCGAGGTGCTGCGCCCGCGCCATTCATCAGCGCTTCCGCAGCGCGACGTCTGTCGGACCGATCTCCACGAACCAGACGGTTCGGCCATGGAAGTAGCGCACCAGTTTGGCATCCTCGTCGGGGGTGCGCGTGTGCGCCCAGACGATCCTCGCGTCGTCTATCGAGGCGCCATTATAGACCCACTCCATTGCCGGCCGTGCTCCCGGGACGTAATTGACCAGCACGAGATGCCGCCCCGGAACGGCTTGAATGCGGCGCTCCACCTCATTGCGAGCCTTGATGTTGGCCGTGCAGCACCACCCGCTTCCCGGCTCGGGCAGGATCCATTTGCGGTGCGAGTTTGCCAGCGCCACGCCAACGGGCATCATAACCACGATCGTAGCCGCAAGAGACGCCACACCGGCCCATGCGGCTCGGCCCGCGACTCGCCTGGATCGGCTCCACTTTCCCAGCAGTCCGGTCAGCCGTATCCGCCACAGTCGCGCACTGTGCACCGCTATCACAAGAAAGCCCGCCGTCAACGGCGCTGGGTAATGTGCAATCCAGAAGTAGAGAGATGCAACATTCATCGCGGCAGCGGCTCCAAGGACGGCTAGGACCACCGGTCGAATTCGGCTTCGGCCAAACAGTCGGGGCGCCGATGCCACGACTAAAACGAACAGCAGAGGTCCCCAGTAAAAGGACGCCATAACGCGGGTTAAGTTCTGCACTCGAACCACCGGATCCTGGCCTGTTGACAGCTCCTGGCGCTCATATGTGGCCCAGGCTTGCAGCCTCTCATGATCGAACTGTCGCGGCTCGGGCATCCGCTGCCACAACCAGTAGGGTGCGTCTGAATACTGCTCCCGCCAGACCTGATACGGCATCCGGAAGGGATTGCCCGTTACTCTCCACTGATAGAAAGCAAGCCAGCCCAGGAAAACCGCCAAAATCGCCGCCGCCGTCAAGGACGGTGCAACCACCGAACGCAGCCGCTTTCGGGGCAACCGCCCGATCGCGAAAGCAGCGGCGATACACAGGGCGGCGGCGGTCAAGAACCCTTCCAGGGGCCGAGTGCAGACCAGTAAGCCGAACCCCAGCCCCAGGGCGATCCCGCCGGACACCACACCTCGGGAGACCCTGGGGAGCGCGCCGAAAGCCAGCGCCCCGCCAAGCGCGGCTAGTGCGCCGCCGAAGTAGCTGTTCATCCAATAGCTCGAGATCCCCAGTCGTAGCGCCACAAGCAAGGCCCCCATGAATGCGTATTCCGGCGGAACCCAGGCCCGTAACGCCCACCCGGTCGCCATAACCAACGCGGCCATGCTCAGGACTACCCCAATCCAGGGGTGGCCCAGTACCTGCCCCAGCGCCAGGACAAGGCCTTGCCCCGGAGGATACTTTGAGGCATACGAAGGACGCTGAATGACGTGCGGACTCTCGAAGTGCCGGAAGTATGGATGGGTGGGGTTGGTCAGGCGACCCGATGCAAACGTGTCGGCCGCGAGCAGGTAGCTGAATTCGTCTCTCCCCATCCCTGGATAGGGAACCCCGAGCACGGGCAGCAACGCCATCCGGCCGGCAAGCATCAGGACCACAGGAACAGAAGCGGCAAGCAGCCGGTCACGCGCACATCGCCGTAAGCGGGCAACCAGCCCGTCACCCCATCGGGTTCGCAACGACGCGGCGACAAAAACGCAAAGCAGCAGCGCCCCCACCGCGAATTCCGCCAGGACAAACGCGTTCAGTTTTGCGTAGAACCAAAGGCTCTGGAGTGCGTGGGGCATCATAAATCGCGGCTCGGTTCACAGATAGCTGGGGCCCGGGCCCCGGCCCGCCGGTCTACTGGGCCGATCCACAGCAGTATACCGGCCGAAGGTGCGGCAAGCAACCGCCTGCGGCGCAGGGTGGTTTCTCTGCACTTCCTCCCCCTGGACAGACGAGAGCCGCGCGAACGCGGCATGCGAGCCAACGTCCGGCGGTTCGTGCTAGGCTAACAGACCTCGGCCCTGATCTTTTGTTATGCGCACCCGATCCCGTGTTTTTCGCTTCTTGCTTTATGCTGCCTGCCTGTTCATCGCCGCCAGCGGGCTGGTCACCGTACTGAAGTTCCCCTATGACATGGATTCTGCTGAAGACGTGTCCGGCGCTTCCGAGTTGACGCGGTACTACAAGGACGCTTACCAATCCCCTCCAACGAGCGATGTCGCGGTCCGATCTGAAAGCGCCGAAGAGAGCCTATACACCAAGATGGCTCGCGAGGCGGCGATCGGGCAGGGAATCCCCGAGCAGGTGCGAGCCTTCGTTGGCGCGTGCGATCTAAAGAACAAGCGCGTCTTGGAGGTGGGCGCAGGCTCCGGGCTTCTTCAGGACGCCGTAGCGGACTACACCGCCTTGGACATTTCCCCAACCGCTCGCCAGTTCTTCCATAAACCGTTCGTCCTCGGATCCGCAACCGCCATGCCGTTTCCCGACAACGCCTTCGACGCGGTCTGGTCTATTTGGGTCTTGGAGCACATCCCCAATCCCGAACGCGCGCTCGCCGAGATGCGGCGCGTTGTCAAGAACAATGGCTACATACTCCTGCGCCCCGCCTGGAACTGTCCAGCTTGGGCGGCCGAGGGGTATGAGTTCCGGCCTTACAGTGATTTCGGCTGGAAAGGCAAGCTCATCAAAGCCAGTATTCCCGTGCAGCGCTCGAGGTGGTCTCAGCGGCTGTGGCTCCGGCAGGTCCGGCTCCTCCGCTGGATCTCTTACCGGTCGGGTGGCCCGACCCGGCTCCGCTTCCGACGTCTCACCCCGAACTACGTGAAATACTGGGGTCCGGATAGCGACGCGGCCATCTCCATCGACTCCTATGAGGCTTTGATTTGGTTCACCAGCCGCGGTGACATCTGCCGCAACTGCCCCGACCCCACTCGGCTGGTGACCCGGTTCGGCCTCTCGGTGCCCGACGGACTCATCATCCAGGTGCGCAAGCCTGGGTAGCTGAACCCGCCTGGCTGTAGTGCCCGACCTGCAGCAGGTACAAGCAGAACCTGGCAAAATCCGGCAGCGCCGGGGAGTACGCCGGATCCAGGGCGCCCTTCACCAGCCGCGGCAACACGAAGGATCGCCGGAGCAAGGCCGGCCGCGGGCTGGTCAGGGCGAGCCGCGCCAACTGCCCGAGCATTCTCCGCGGCGCCGGCGCCTGGCGCCTTTGCGCTTTCTTGTAGGCGAACGGGACGCCCGCGTACTTCGGGTACGCCCGGCAGATCACGTCGGTGTGAAACCGGTGGTACTCTTCGTCCAGCAGCATCCTCGAAGGCAACGTGATGAGAAAATCGACCAGCTCCGCGTCCAGATACGGGCACCAGACCTTTGCAGCGGACCCGAGAAGGCAGATCGGCGACAACGCGGTAATCCGGCGCGCCCGGTTCCAGAACAGGAACGAACCCAGCGGATTGGCCGTCTCGGCATGTCGTCGCAACTCCACAGCCAGCTTGGCCTTGGCCGCATCTCGGCTGGCCTCCCGGTAGATTCGGGCCGGCAACGCCTTCGTCAGTGGATACTCCTCACGGGGTAGCAAGCTATCGGCGATGTTCTCGTACTCGCCCCGCTCAAACCAAGCCTGGCGCTCTGGTGTGTTGGCGAAACTCGTGGATAGAACGTCGCCGCCGACGCCCTCGTACACCGTGCCGAATCTCCCGCGAATGTAATCGACCATGGCGGCAACCCAGCTATGCTCAACGGTGCTCAGATGAGTAATGATGTTCTTCTGCCACTCCGCTTCGAACGTCGCCGCCGGCGCATCCACGACATCGTGCCGCACGCCCGCCACGGCAGCCAGTTGCGACGCCGCGTCGACGTCTTGCGTCAGGATGTGCGGCTCGGGCCGCACCGTGACGGCAGCCTGCGGCGGGCGGCCGCTGTCGCACAGCTCCAGAAAGATATGGCGCGAGTCCCGTCCGCCGCTCAGCGCTACCGCCGCCGGCCCGTCGGCGGCTCGCCGCCGAACCGCCGCCTTGAACAGCTCGATGTAGCCGTCCATCGCCGCCTCGCGGCTCACGCTCTGCGCCTTGCCGATCAGGTAACTCCCCTCCACTTCCAGCCTGCCATCCTCCCAGGACATCCTCGCGTTGGGCGGAACCGCGCGAATCCCCTGGAACGGCGTGTCTTCGCCAACCAGATAGTCCACGCGCAACAGCACGCCCAGGGCCCCCGCGTCGATCTCGCCGGGAGCGCCGATCTCCAGCAGCTTCACCAGCGACGGTGACACCGCGATCTCGCCGTTGCGGCAGTAGTAAAACAGCGGATGGAATCCGTAGCGGTCGTTCCTCACCCTAAGCCGCCTCCCGTCCCATTCCCACGAAGCGAACGGGTCGGCGCCCGTGCCCGGCTGCGCTTGCTGCGCGTGGCCGAACCCGCAGCGCGGCGCTCCCTCGGTCACGATGCGATCGTCCTCTTTTCTGACTCGAAAGAACGCTGCGCCCGGGGCCCACTCGGTCAACTCCGACCCCCGCGAGAACATGGCGCCTCGGCCCTCCTCTCCTTGCTGCCACCAATCCTAGCACCACCCGGCCGCGAACTGCCCGGAGCGGGGCCTTCCTCCTCTCGCAAGAAATCCCGGCTGGAAAAGAATAACCCAGCTTTCGTAGTCCTACGCAATGACGCCAGCGCATTCTCAGAGACATCGCGTTGCTTCTCACCTCCAAGTCGCGCACCCAACAGGCAGTCCAAAATTGAAGCAACTCGCGGACGTGCGGTATCATGGACGTTTCGATTTCCGATCTGTCGGTCCGGTTGCCGATGTTCTTCCGAGTCCGCCAGAAGTTCCAAACCCAGAGTGGCCAAGGACCCGGTTCGCGATGTCCGAAATGACGATATCTCTTGACTTCACGTGGCCGGCCTCGCCCCCGACTCTGGTGGAGGACCTCTTTGTCGGTGCCCGGCATCCTGAGCGCCGGCTTGAGGTAGCGCTCCGGCCGCCGCCCGATACGGTGTGGCCCTGTCTCGCCCTGGGCCGCAATTGGTTCGCCCTCAGTAACACCAGCGCGTTCTTCCCCGGGGTTCGCGGCTTGGTCCATTCAGCACTGCGCTGCGCAACGCACCTTGGCTTCCCCGATTGCTCTCGCACGCAACTCGTTACAATGCACAGGCCGGGAGGCAACAGGGACGAAGCTTGAAACCCCTTAGATCCGAGCCTTCGCTCTCTCGAAATGCTGCCTTCAACGTGGGCGGGCTCGTTATCTATCTGGTGATCGCGTTCTTCCTTTCTCCCTTCGTGATCCACCACCTGGGCAATGCCCGCTATGGCGCCTGGTCGCTCGCTGCCGACCTGATGGGCTACTACACCCTCCTCGACTTCGGGATTCGCTGGGCGGTCGGTTTCTTCGTGGCCCGCTATTCCGCCCGTGGCGAGCGCGACCGACTGGAATCGTGCATCTCCTCGGGTTTTTGGGGATCGGCCGCCATCGGGGTTGTGCTCGCGCTGCTCGGCGTCGGACTTTCGTTCGCCTTCCCGCACATTTTCACCAAAGGCGAGCTCAGCGCCCGCGAAGTGGTGCCCGCTCTGTGCGTCTTCTCGGCGACCATTGGCCTGGGCCTGCCGATGGAGGTCTTTAGCTTTGTCCTCAGCGGCAGCCGCCGCCAGGATCTCATCAACGTCACAGAGGTGACCACTCGGCTGCTGATGGCCGCGGGGATGTACGCCGTGCTCAAGTCGGGCGGGGGGCTGCTTTCCGTCTCGCTGGTGCAGTGCGGCGGCCGCATTCTGTGTTGGTCCTGGAACTACGTCTGGGCCCAACGAGTCGCCGGTCCCTTCTCGCTCCGGCCATCAGGCTTCCGCTTCGCCGACTTGCGCGCGCTGGCGGGACTCGGCTCGGTCAATATTGTCATTGCTTTCGCGGAACTGGTGATCTCGCGCACCGACCTGATCGTCATCGGGGTGTTCCTGGGAGTCAAGTGGGTCGCCTTCTACAACATCGGCCGCCTGCTTGTCGACTACGGTTCGCAGCTCAATGGCAATATCACCCAGTCGTTCACGCCTCACTTCATGCACTTGATCGCTCGCGAGGATCTGGCGGCCGTGCGCCGGCTGTACCTCCTGGGCGCGCGAATCTCGGGCCTGCTCTCCATCCCGCTTGCGGCCTGCATGTTTGCCTTCGGGCGCTGCTTTCTCCGCCTGTGGGTCGGCCCCCCCTATGTAACCGGCGCGCTCGGAGAGCGCAGCGACGTGGTCATGGCAGTGTTGCTGCTTGCCCTCCTGCCGCGGTGGCAGCAGGGTATATCCTGGCAGGTCATGTTGGCCAGTGGAAAGTACCGCGTCCTGATGTTCCAGAACCTCGCCGTCGCGGCCACGAACATCCTGCTCAGCGTCACGCTCGTCAGACACTACGGCATGATCGGGGTGGCCTCCGCCAGGGCGATTACCTCGATCATCACCAACCTGACGTGGACTCCGGCTCTGGTGCTCCACCGCTTCCAGGTGCCCTGGCGCGACTACCTGCGAGAGGGGCTGGCCAGGCCCCTCTTGCTGGGCCTGATCATGGCCGGGTTCAGCACTGCCATTGTCAGGATCTGCCTTCCGGTTTCCTGGAAGCTGCTTTTCGCCGAAGCGGCGCTGACCCTCCTGGTTTACGCCGCCCTGTGCTGGGCCATCGGGTTCAACCGTGACGACCGCCGCCTCGCCCGCCAACGACTGGACTCCCTGTTGCACCGGTTCCGTCCCCCTGCCCCCGGCAGCGACGCCACCGGAGCTTGAGTCGCGCTTCACGCCGGGTTCTCCGTGGTATACTGATGCCAGCCAGAAGACCAGGAAGAGATCCTGGATTCGGCCTGAAAGCCCTGAGCGCCCGCCTGCGGCAGGATGGCTCAGGCCGCCATCTTGGCCCCTTGGTAATTGAGAGCGGTGCTACAGCCATGCGATTAACCGAGCGAATTCTGCTGTCCGCCTGCACCAGGTCTTACCGGGTATCCATGCACGCAAATTTCACTGTCTCGCTGCAGTGCGGTCCCCGCGAAGTGCGCGTTCCTATCATCCGGGGCTGCGGGCGGAACCTCTTGAAATACACCGATGCGCGCATCCAGAGAGTAGCATCCGGTCTTCACGAGAGTGGCCGACGCGGGCGCTTCGTGGATGTCGGAGCCAACCAGGGCGTTATGATCCTCAACATGCTGGCTCTCGGCCTCAACCTGCCGTATCTCGGCTTCGAGCCCGACTTGACGGCGGCGTACTACGTACAGGAGCTCATCCGCGTGAACCGCCTCCAAGACCATCACATCCTGCCCATCGCGCTCGGATCCGGCAACTCGATGGCAACATTCCACCGCGTATGGCCAGGGGACGGCAGCAACACGCTGGGGCTCGATCTGCGCCCGGCGCAGATGTACCCCGAGTCCACGCTGGTCCCGGTTTCCACGGCAGATGACCAGCTCGGGACCGCGAATGAGCCTATCTTCCTCGTGAAGATAGATACCGAGGGATGGGAGTACAACGTCCTTTCCGGCATGCAGCGAACGCTCCGCGACAAACGCCCTCCCGTGTATTTCGAGGTGATGGGATACCGCCATTTTGTAGATGGCACTTATCCTCGTGATTACTTCGGCGGAGAATTATCAAAGGACGAACTGGAACGCCTGATCCGGAATCGACGCGATAACATGGGGCGCCTCGATCAATTCTGGCGGGAACACGGCTACGCTGTCTCGCTTTGCCGGGAGGATGGGACCCAGGAAGTGGTTCGCTCCCTCGATCCCGGTCCGGAGTCGAAAGACAACCGCGGCGAAATGAACTTCCTTGCTGTCGGATAAGGCCGCTGCAACTCCCCTGCCGCAGCGTTCCTGCGCTACCTGCTCGAAATGCCGGAGGCTATACGCGGCGTCATAAGTTCTTGCGCATCAAACCAGCCGCCTGCTCACGCGCGCGGCTCAGTACCTTGGCCGAGCCGCGACCGTGAAGGAGCGGTGTCACATCCAATTCCTTCGCTGCGTATAGGTGCTCCTTGCGCCCAAAGGCGCGATCCGTCCTTGAGGTCGGTGCGCGCGACGGACGGGTCACGCCCCTGCTGTCGGCCCGCTGTCTGCCGGCGCTGGCGTTGGATGTCCGACCGCAGCGTCATCTTGGTTTTCCGTCTATAATCCCATGGAGGACCCCGGCCATGCCGGAACTTCCGCCTGATCAGCAACTGCGGCTGCAAGCCCTGATGCGGCTTGCGCCTGACGCGGAGTCCGTCCTCGAGATCGGCGCTCGCGACGGGCGGGTCACACGCCTGCTGTCGGAACGCTATTCCTCGGTGCTGGCGTTGGATTTGCAGCGGCCCGCTTTCGAATTCCCGCATGTGACCACCGCCGCTGGCGATGTCCGGTCCCTCCAGTTCCTCGACCGCTCCTTCGACCTCGTGCTCTGCACCGAGGTTCTTGAGCACGTGCCCGAACTCGAATCCGCAACCCGTGAGCTTTGCCGCGTGGCCAGGCGCCACATCCTGGTCGGGGTCCCGCACCGCCAGGACCTGCGCCACGACCGAACCACTTGCGCCGCTTGCGGCCACCGCAATCCTCCTTACGGGCACGTCCATGCCTTCGATGAGCAGCGCCTGTTCCGGCTTTTTCCAGGCTGGCTGCCGTCAACAATCACCCATGTGGGTGAGGTCCAGGACCGGACTAGCGGACTGGCTGCTTGGCTGATGGACCTTGCGGGAAACCCGTGGGGCGCCTACGGGGCAGGAGAACGCTGCCTCGCCTGCGGATCCGAGTTGCAGGCCGCCCCCGCCTACAGCCGATCTCTTCCGAGAAGAATAGCCGCCGGGATCGCGGTTCGCCTGGACCGCCTCCAGGCGCTGCTGACGCAGCCTCGTGCCGGCTGGCTGCACGTGCTGTTCTCGAGCGCTGCGGACTCGCCGGCCGCCGCCATGCTCGCCTCGCCTGGCGCCGTCAAGGCGTGACCGAGACCTGGGTCGGCCCCATCGCCAGCACACTGCCGTCGGCCTGGCGGTACTGAATTCGGTAGTACACAACCCGTTGCGGCAGCGCCGGGACCGTGAGGCTGCAGCCGGCAACGCAGGATAAACCCGAATGCCCCTCCGACGCCCAGTAGAACGGCGTCGTCTCGTTGACTTGTCCGGTACCCGCCGCCACGCACGCTTCCTGCCGCGAGGTGCAATGGAAATCCGGCGTGTAGCCGAACTCCGCCACGATGTTGTCCGTCCCTCTCGGAACCCAGCCGAGTTGCACCTGAACTGGAATGAACGTGCCCCGGTTGACGGAATCCTGTGGGCCAAACGCCGGCAGTTTCACCAGCATCAGGTCCGAGCGCACGTCGTCCAGCCAGCCGCCGATGAAGATTCCCCACTCACCGTTAGGAAGCCCGCCCCAGCGGGTGAAGCCGTTGAATACCGACAGCCGATTCTTCTGGAAGCCGTTGGTCAGGGATCGCTGGCGGTTCGCGAAGGGATCGTTCTGTCCAAAGCCTACTTGCCGGTAGCTGTGGATCTTGATATCCGCCTGCCGCACGCACTTGTCCAGAGTGTCGGCATCGCCTGCCTGATTGCATCCGCTCGTCGTGGCGTCGGGACAATTCAGATACACCTCGCTTGTCGTTGCCCCCGCATAGCATTCCCCTGCCGCCTGCGGCACACAACTCTTGTAGGCGTCCAAGTCCGCCGAGGTGATCGGGCCCGGACTGATATCGACAACCGCCCGGTTGCCGCAAGAAAATTCTACCGGCCCCTGCTTCGGTTTGGCGGCCCACGTGAGCTTGAACAGTTTCTTTCCGGACTCCAATTCCGTCCAGGAACCCTGGGGATCGCCCGAATAGTACGACTTCGCGTCCGCAAACCACTCGTCGATGTTGAGCGGGAAAGACATGTGCGAGTCCCCGAGGAGCGCGCTGCCGACTCCGGCGAATCTCACCCTGTCGGCGAACTCCAGATTCGTGCCGTTCATGAACTGCGCGCTCTGCTGGGCCATGTCGCCCGTGAATCCTTTGAAACAGGATCCCCAAGGGCTGTGGTAACAGGAACCCGTCACCCACACACTCCGGTTCCGGTACGGATAGGTGCCGTGGCCCGACGCCATGTACATTTTGGAGACACGGCTGGTGCTCGTCGGATCGTGGACGTAATCCCACCACATCACGTGAGAAACCACCCCGCCATTCAGGAATTGGGCCGAGACCGCCGCCGCGCACTGCTCGTATGCCGGCGTGTTCACGGCGTGATCCGCCACGCTGGTGAGCGAGATCCCGCGCAAGACGGTCAGATTGCAGGCGGCGTTCGGATCGGCGCACTCCGCTCCTTTTGCCAGCACTTGCACCAGCTCGCTGTCGATCTTCAGCACATCCCCCACTCGAAGACTGCGCCCCGGGTCGATCCTGGTTGCGCCACGTGCTTCCGTCTCGCACGGCTCGGTCCCACATAACCTGCCCACGCTCATGCCCGGGGTCGTATACACTCCCTCGCCCACCCCGCTCACGGTAAAGGTGAAAGACGTCGAGGAAACCGTCGCCACCGCATAGTCGCCGTCCAGGTTCGCCACGCCCGAGCCAGCCACCCGCATGGTCATGCCCACGGAGAGAACGTCGGAGACAGTCTCGGAGGCGCTCGCCGTGGCGGTTGTTCCGGAGACCGAAATGCTCCCCAGCCGCCCGCTGTTGATGCTGTAGAAACTGCACGGATCTCTGTCGCGGTAATCGCCTGTCACCTGCATCATCGAGCACTGCGGGCTGCCTCCGCTGCCGCTGCCTTTCCCGCTGGTTTGATGCTCGAAAGGCAGCGCCGGGCAAGGGTAGGAGCCGCTGGATTCGAGCGCCGCCGCCAGTTCCGTCTGAGAAGGCCCAACGCCGCAGTAGCGCCGATTGTCGGTGCTCGGATTAGTCTGACCGACAGCCAGCGTCCACCCATTGTCGGAGGTCAGGCCAGCCGAGGAATGCACCATGCAGCCGCGCTCGGGGTATGCGCCGTCGCTGAACGCTGTCGCCACCATGCTATTGCTGTCGAGCGAGTAAATGCCCTTCCAGCCCAACTGATCCTGGCTCGAGTAGATACAGCCAACTTGAAGATTGTGCTCGTCTTGCAGGCCCGAAATATTACAGCGGTTGATCTGCGTGGTGCTGCCGGAGAGGGTCATGCTCTTGTACCACGCAAACCGGTAGGGGTAGGTTGCGGCTGTGGCCGCCTCCATTTGTGATTCCAGGGTGGTGGACGAGATAAGGCTCGAGGTCAGGAACATCGTCGGATCCTCCTGCGCATATAGCGAGTTCACCAGATACTCCAGCCCTTGCCCGGTATAGTTTGTCTTCACTATCGCCGATCCCGATCCGTCCGACTTTGTGGAGGAGGAGTAAAACGTATCCGGCGTCGTGGTGTCGGACATGAGCCCATATCCGCCACTAACCAGGCCATGGAACGCCACCAAGCCGCTGGCGGTCGTCGCAGCCTCCCCGAGACTCGTTGCATCGCCGGTCTTCGGATCGATCCAGTGCAAGAGGCCCGTGTCCGCGGTCATGCCGCAAATGTACCCATCCCGGCTTGCGCCCTTGTAAGTCTGGGGATACAGGAATGGATTGCAGGTGGCGTAGAAGTAGTTCGCCGCTGGGGACCGCTCATAATCCATCCACACCCGGTCGAGCGTCACCGTATTTGCGTAGGGGGTCTTCTTGCGGATCAGAATGCCGCCGCTGGCGCCAAAAAACTCTACGCTGTTGACGTATCCGCCCGCCTTGTCGGCGGGATCGAGCCACGCCGCCAGCATCGGTGTGGCGTCGCCCGCGAAGCAGTCCGCGGAAGCGCAGGCCGTGGTGAGATCAACCGTGATCCGCTTGCTCTTGCAGGCCAGCGTCGTATTGCTGGCTGGGTCCTTGAGGCAAACCTCGATGCTGTTGTTATCCGGGTTGGAATCCGCCGCGTCCACCGATCCCCGGAAGCGTCCCATGATGCTGTCCAGCGAATTGATGCCGCTGCCCGAGTCGTCGTACCGGAAGGTTCCAGCCCAATGCACCCAAAGCCAGTCCTGGTTCCCATCTCCGGTATAGGTGATCGTCTTGCCGTCGCCGGCGGCGGTGATCCCCTCCAGCAGGCTGGCGGCCGATCCTCCAGGCTGCCATCCCGTGCCGGTTTGCTGAGCGCCGTCCGGAGAGTAATCGTTGGTCGCGCGCCAGTTCTCCTGTGGGCTGCTCAAGCGCCGGATCAGGGCGCCGGTTTGTGGGTCGATGATTCGTTGCACTCCGTTGCCCACATCGGGCGGGCGTCTGGCCCATGCGGTTCCGGCCGATTGCGCCGTGCTGAACCCGCGCTCGACGCAGACTACGGTGCCGCTGACCACGCTCTTCACCGACCGGGCCCGGCCTTTCTGCGGCCCGGACTTGAGTACGATGATGTCTCCAACCACCAGCGATACGGACTGGTTGAACGTCACTTTGCCCAGGCTCGAGCAGGGAGAGCCGTTGCCAGCCTGAAGCGTGCTCGTCTGCGGATACTCCGGATGGCTCCAGTCGATGCTCGGGTACTGGTAGCGCCCCGGATGGTCCGGATCGGCGGGCAGCGGCTCTGGGTTCAGATTCCCTAGCGGCGCGTTTGCCGTCCGAAAGGCGCCTTCCGCTCCGTCGGAGCCGCAAACAATGTGGTAGCGATGCTGCGTGTCGAGTTCCAGCGCCCGGCTTACGTACCATCCTGTCAGAGCCGGTTCCGCCGCCCGCTTTCCGATGACCACGGTGCGGGCCCTGCCGCTCACCACTCCGCCCGGCCTGCCGTCCTGATCCGCGCCGGCAAACAGCCGGGGGTTCAGGTCGTGCACCAGAACCGCCACCCGCCCGCCCGAGGACGTGCCGCTTGCCGCCGAGCCGTTCAGCGTGAAGCTCTTCGGGTCGTTCGCGTCCCGGGTGATCGTCCAGTAACCGTTGGCCGTCGCATTGCCGTAAATATAGACCTTGTCGCCGGTCTCGGCATACACGTAGTTTTTCAAGGTAACTTCGATCGGAGTGGTGTTAGCGACGCTGGCGATCTCAAGCGCCATCACCTCCTCATCGAGGTTGTAGGCCTCGACGGTGCAGGCCGCCTCGGCCGGAGCCGTATACGAGATCACGGCCTGCGTCTGGGTGGCGCCTTGCACCCGGACGTTGCTGATGGCGCCCATGCATACCGCGGGGACCAGAATCAGGACCAGAAAGCGCATACTCACTCCAGTATTATCGCAGTCTTCGCCCTCAACGTGACGCCCACCCAGTTGTCTCCGGTCGTCGCTGTGTCCGTCGTGTCCCGCGAGAAGCGAAGGTACATCAGTTGCCCGCCCGCGCATCCGCTCGGCAAGGTGGGCGCTATCCAGCTTGCGGTGAGCAGCTTGCTGGTCGGACTTGCGCCGAGCGTGGTGGTCACGGACGCCGGGCTGCCGAACGTCGGATCGACTACGCTCACACCTGCATCTATACAGGCCAGTTCCAACCGATTGATGATCGTGTCGTTCTGGCTTCCAACCGAAGGATGAAACGTGAGATGAACCTCCAGCGTTGTCAAATCCCAAGCGCTAGGAGACCGGAAGATCAGCGTCGCCGTAGGCGGGCTGGAGTCTGGTATGTTCATGAAACAGATTTTGGGCGCTGTGCCGGTGTAAGTAAGCACGGTGCCCGAGCTGAGATACCACCCGGTGCCGGTGTATGCGGTGCTCGTGGTGGTGTAGCAAGTAGGGTAGTACAGTGTTTGGTATACCTTGGCCGTCTTGGGTCCCACATCGTTGGCGTCGTAACCGACCACTTGGCCGGAGGTCCCTTTGGCCAGCCACGCCGCCGCCGGGGTCGCATTTCCGTACAACACGGTCCCGCGGGAGACACCATCAGGGACACCGGGGCCCGTTGCCCCGGTCGGCCCGGTTGCACCCGTTACGCCGGTCACACCAGTTGCTCCGGTCGGCCCGGTTGGACCCTGCGACCCCTGTGGCCCAGTCGGCCCGGTTGCACCCGTTGCGCCGGTAGCCCCAGTCGCTCCGGTCGGCCCGGTTGGCCCGCTGCCTCCTCCTCCTCCTCCGCTCATCTGCGTCCATGTGCCCGTGCTGGTACAGAAATACAGGTTCTGCCCCGCTCCGGCGTCCGTCTTGAAGAACTGTTCGCCGACGTTGCAGGTGGCCGGCAGGCTGGTCCCGGCCTTGGCTGGCTTGGTCGCAGCCGCGTTCCCGGCATCCCAGTTCCCCGAAACGACCCTCCCGCCGTTGATGGTCGTCTGACCTGCCAGCGTCAGCCCCATGCCCAGCGCGAGCAGCACTGCCCTCCTGATCGACTGCCCCCTTCGCATATGAAGATCCATGCCTCCTGGCGCTGGCCTCATCGAGCGCCAGCTCGCCAGTCCCACTGTAGCTCCCGCCCTTGCGACCGCTGGCGCTGCACATTCTCATCTCCTTGAAAGTGCAACGGAAATTGCCACCTTCGGAGCGTGATTGCAAAAGGTTGCATCGGCTGGGCGGCCCGCCGCTCGTCGTTGGCCCCCCGCGCGCCCAGCCGAGGCAATCTTCTGCAAAAACGCTCGATAAGAACGATTATCACGCGTTTTTCAAAACGAGAACCAGTCCGAGACAGAGACTGCACCGCTTCATCCTCGCGGAACGTGTTGAGTTTAAAGTGAAGAACCCAACAAGCTCACTATCGAAACCTGCATCGCCATGAGCGCGCGGATTTCGGAGGTGCTGCGGCTGAAGTGGAAGCATGTGAACCTCGACGCCGCCACGATCAAGATCGAGCAGCGCGTCTGGCAGCAGGACGTCGGCCGCCCCAAAAGCGAGGACAGCCGCCGCGTGCTGGGCATCGGCAACCTAGTGGACCGCTTCCGCGAGAAGGCGACGGAGGAAGGCCCCAAGCCGGAAGCATGGGTCTTTCATCAGAAGCGGGCACCCGAGAAGCCGCTATGGGACTCGGGCATTCGCGACGCTCACCACCAGGTAGCGCCCGCCGCGCGCCCGGACGGTCGCCCCGGCCTGGAATTCGATGTGCATGTCCACGCAAGGCTTGGCTGCGAATTACATTTATCCCACAAATAGACGTTCGATCCCAGGGGGGTGTCCCAGGGCCAGGCGGAGCTGCGCCGGCGGGGCACACGCCTCGACACGCAGCGTGGAACGGCCATTACACGGACGACCGCCCCTGCCGGCTGGAAGGGCCACGATCTAGGTCACTGTGCGTGTCGTGGAGCGCCGGGGCCATCCGTCCGCATAGGCAAGGGCAACGACCAGGGGCGCTTGCGATTCCGCGGTGGAAGCCGCGAATTCCTTCCGGCTGGCTGTCGATCCCATCGTGCCCCGGCCTTTGTTGGGCATCGTCCTTATAGGGAAAACTTCTGTTCTCTTCTCATCCAGCGGTTTTCTGAGGGCAGTGACACCCGCGCGCGCGTAAGTACGTAGACTACCAAAGTTGGAGTCCGGAGTCCAAGTGGAGTCCAAAACGACAGTTCCGCCCGTTGGCGTCCATTTGGCGTCCAAGTCGCATGCCCGCAACTCTTTTCTTTTCAGTGAGGACTACCTGTAAGTGATTGATATTTGTTGTTGGGGTGCCGATTTGTACGCGCCGTAAGTCATTGGAAGAAAGTGGGTTATAGGCGGACCTCTTGCTCTTTCTGGCAACCTTGTCTGCAGTTTTTGCTACAGTCGGCCCGCAGAGGTTGCTCAGAGGGCCGTTTTGAGGGGCTTCCGTGCAACAGGACCGCTTGCATTTGCGGCAGGTGAGCGGTGGCGCATAAGTGCTCCCTGCCGCCACTCGCCGACCATTGTGCACGCCTGCCTGGCGTAATGGTGCGAACGGCAGAACGGCGAATCACAGGAAAGGGTCGTCGAGCACGGCGCCTCGGGCGGACTGTAGGCATACTGAACCCTAAGTAGTTAATACTATGAGCTCAGGCGCAGCAAGTGTGACGATTTAGCCGGGATCTTTATCTCTGCCCGTTATAGAATCAAGAGGCGATTTTCGCGGGGACAGCTTTTTGGCTCGATTTCGGGGGCGTGTAAATATCCGACAACTGAAGGAGAGTTGCCTGCAACCGGCTCGAGACCACCTGCAGGAGCCGGTGTTCCAGGGCATAGCCAAGGTCGCGATCCCCCGCACATGCCTTTCTCAGACGTGCTCCCTCAAACCTCAGCGCCTGCACGCGCACGAGCGCGCGGGCCTGGAAACGCCTGGTTTCTTCTTCTAAATACGACGACCAGCCAAGCTCGTCCCCCTCTCCCAACGTCTGAACCCTCAGGATATGGCCGGATGTGCAGACCTCCAGGGCCACCCTGCCTGATAGGAGCAGGTAGAAGAAATCCGACTTCTCGCCTTCCCGAAAGATGATGTCATCGGCGGCGAACCGCACTTCGCTGGCCATCGCCATGATCTTCTCGATATGCTCGGCACTGAGCCCCTTCAAGAAGGGTTGCTCGCGTGCCCCTTCAAACAGGCCGTTACATTCCATCAGGACACCCTCCTCACCGGCATTCAGCCGGCAGCTCGTTTCCCGGCTGACTTTCCGATATCTCGGTTGGCCAGCAATCTGCGCAAATTCCAAACAGCCTCTTCTGCCGGTCGCCGTGCGACTTATGAGGTGCCGGGCAATGTCACAGCGAAACACGTTCCATGGCCGGGCCGGCTTTCGACGGCGATGTTTCCACCGTGGCGTTCCGCAATCACCTTGCAGATGGCAAGGCCGAGGCCGGTTCCCTCGGCCGCATATTCTCGTGCGTTGGCCCCGCGATAGAACTCGTCGAAGACTCGAGGTAGATCCCCCTCCGCGATTCCGATGCCCGTGTCTTCCACTTCCAGCACCACGCATCCGCCCCGCGAGCGCAGGCGCGCGCTCACGGATCCGCCGGGCTTGGTGTAGCGGATTCCATTCTCTACGAGGTTCGCGACAAGCTGGCGTATGGCGACCGGATCAGCGAGGACAACTGTCCCACAGCAGGTATCGGCCGAAAGCGCCACGTTTTTGGATTGGGCGGATTGCCGGAAATCCTCGATCGCCTCCGCCAGTAGCCCGTCGAGTGCGACGGGCACTCGCTCTTCGTCGAGTCCCGCTTCACGCGCGCGCGCCAGCAGCAGCAGGTCGTGGGTGACCGCCGCGAGCTCTCCGGCCCGCCGTTGTGCTCGGCCGATCAGGTCGCGGGATGGACCATCCAGTGGGCCCGCCATGCCCTGCAACAGTACTTTGAGAGCGGTCTCAATGGTACCCAGCGGGCCGCGCAACTCGTGTGCGACCTTCCGCATGTACTGCGACTTGGTGCGCTCGCTCTCCCGAAGGGTTTCGTACGCCGCCTCGAGCTTCCGGTTCTCGTCGGCGATCTGCCGCGATAAGCGCACGTTGGTCCGGACGCGTTCGCGCAGGTCCACGGCGATGGTGCTGCACAGGTACGACGCCAGATAGAGCGTCGCTCCCAAAACCACGAGACCCGTAGCGGCCACACCAAAGCTGCGGTATGCATCGGCCGGCCAAACCGAATGTAGAGGGTGATGATCCAGGAGGCCGAAGTACTCTCCCAAGACGACAGAAGCAAAAAGCAAGAAGCCTACCGTGGTTTGGAGATACGTGGCACGCCGGGAAAGCAGAATGCTAGCAATGACGACGTGAAAGACAAAAAACACGGAAAAGGGACTCCCGACCCCGCCGGAGAGGTGGACCAGCACTGCCAGAAAGAGGAAATCGAGCGTGATCTGCACAAAGGCGAAGAACGCGGCCCTCGCCACTCCGCTTTCGTCGCCCAATCCGAGAAACGTGCGCGGCACCAGCAGGCGCGCGAATGAATTGGCGCTTCCCCAGGTCCGTTCAGCCGGCTTCACGCTGAGGCGCGCCGCCACGAAATAGAGAACGGTGTTATAGACGAAGAGGCCGGTGCCAACGGCCAGGATCGGCCCAACGGGCAAATCGGACAGGCCCAGAATGCGCGCTATCCCGGCCCCACCGACCACACCCCCCGCGGCCAACCAGCGGAGTTTGATGAACCAGGCTGTTCGCCGCTCCAGATCACTCGATACCGGAAGCTCGCCGGTATGCGTCACTTTAGGCGCTCCCCTGAAAGTGCACTGTTCCGCCTGAGCGGATCAGCATTGTCCGAAGCCGTCACGCCGGCGGCTTGAGCCGAAGCGCTCGATCGATTCGCTCAAGCAGCAATGCCGGGTCGACTGGCTTGTCAACGAAATCCTGGACCGGTAGGAATTCACCGGCCTGGTAGGTCCCGTCGCTCGAGTCGGGGTAGAAACGCAAATGGGTCCTCGCGTGAATCGCGCTCAAGACGATAATGGGTACGTTCTTGAAGTACGCCTCATCCTGCTGCCGCAGCCGCCAAACGAAGTGGAAGCCTTCGGTGGCGTGCGGCATCATGATGTCAAGCACAATGCAGTCTGGCCGCTGAGCAGCCGCTGCCTCCAGCCCGGCCGGGAGATCATGGGCCGACGCCACCTGATACCCTTTGCTCTCCAACGCAATACGGAGCGCCACGACCAGGTCTTTGTCGTCGTCAACGATCAGAATCTTGGCGCAACTGGACATTACTTCCTCCCCGCAAAAGCTGACTTCCCCTCAGCCAACTCCTCCAGGCTCTCCTGTTTGAGCCTCTCCTCCGCAACCTTTTTCGGCAACAGCCCTAACGCAAGCGCTACTCCATAGAGAATGGCCTCCGGTCGTGGCGGGCAGCCGGGGATGTAGTAGTCAACGGGAATCACTTTGTCCACACCGCCCAGAACACTGTAGGTGTCGAACCAGCAGCCCCCGCCCGTGGCACAGGAGCCGACGGCGAACGTGAGTTTCGGATCTGGCACAGCTTCCACCAGCCTCTTCAATGCCGGAGCGACCTGGCGTGTGACCGGGCCACATACTAGCAGAGCATCCGCATGCCGGGGAGATCCCACCAGCTTGATCCCGAATCGCTCCGCGTCATAGTAGGGCGTGAGGACGTTGATGACCTCGATATCGCACCCGTTGCAGGCGCCGACATTGGCATGGTAGACCCACAGCGCCTTACCAAAGGCTTTCTTGCATAGAGCTTTGAACACGATAACACCTCCTCGTGGGTCTCACCATCACGCACCTAAGGTAGCCAGAACCGCGGCCGCACGATCCAGCAGGGGATAAGCGACTTGCGGGTAGACGCCCAGCAACAGGCACAGTGCTCCAAGAGTCACCATCGGCAGCCACATCACCGCCGGCACCTCCCTCACGTCCGGCTCCGGAACAGCGGACGCGTGCGGCTCTCCCCAAAACACCCGGACTCCGGCGCGAACCATCACGGCCATCGTCAAAATGCCGGCCGCGACGGCTATGATAGCGGCCCACCACAGCCCGGCCTTCGCCAGCGCAAGATAGATTGTCAGCTTGCTCCAGAAGCCATTGAGCGGTGGAAAGCCGGCAATCGCCAACGCTCCCAGGAGAAAACAACCGCTCGTGATGGGCATACGATGTCTCAACCCGCCAAGCTCAGTGATCCGCCGTGCGCCGGTGGCATGGATTACCGCACCCACGCTCAGGAACAACATCGATTTGTAGAGGGCGTGGTTCAAAAGATGATACAGGCCGCCGTAGCACCCCAAGTAGGTTCCGAGTCCCACTCCGGCGAGCACGTACCCCATCTGGCTGACGGACGAGTAGGCGAGCAGCCGCTTCAGATCGTCCTGAGTCATCGCCATCACAATTCCCAGCACCATCGTGAAAGCGCCCAACGCGACCAAGAAGACGGACACCTGAGGCCAGGAAGGGTAGAAGATGCTCACCGTCCGCACCATGGCATACAGAGCCATCTTGATCATCACTCCCGACAGCAACGCACTGACCGGCGTGGGCGCCTCGGCGTGTGCGTCCGGGAGCCAAAAATGAAACGGCGCGATGCCGGCCTTCGTTCCGAAACCTATCACCAGGAATGCAATCGCCAAGGCCGCCGTGCCGCCCGGTATCAAGCGAACCACCCTCCTCACCTCGCTGATCAGCAACGCGTTGCCGCCGCTCAGTTGTTTAGTGGCAGCGGCGGCCGCGTAGATCAATACGCAGCCGAACAAAGCGAAGGTAATCCCGATCGTCAGCAGCATCAGGTACTTGTAGCCCGCCTCGAGCGCGCGGCGATCCCAATAGAAGGCGACGAGAAGACCTGAGGTAAGGGTTGTAGCCTCGATCGCGACGTACAACATCACGACGTTGTTCGTCACGCAGCCCCACAGCATGGTTCCGAAGAACCACAGCAGAAGACCGTAGAAAATGCGGGTGCGGCGCGCCGCGGCGTCCTCGCCGACGCGTTGGATCAGCCCCTCCAGGCGCAGATACCGAACCGAGTACACCGATGCCGCCAGTGCTATAACTCCAATCACGACTACCATCAACGCGCTCAAGGCGTCGACGCGCAGTTCGTTGTTCCAGGTCGTCAGCACCACCCCGCCCAGTACCTTGTAGGCCATCCAGGTGCCCATCGCCGTGACCAGGGCTGCGGTCAGAATCGGCAGACCCTGCTGAAACCGGCGGTCGATTCGCTTCCACAACAGAACCGGGGCACCGGCCACTATCGGCAGCAGGAACGTAATGGCGGGTATCATCGATGTCTCTGTCACCATCCTTGCCTCCGTCTACCGCCTCAGTTCGCGTAACTGGAACGTATCCCTCGTTCCGAACTCCTGTCGCACACCGCCGATCACGTATAAGAGCAGAAACACCGTCACCACACTCTCGGTAGCGACACCGAACACGGCGGTTTCCGATAATTCGGGAGCCAGGCTTACCAGGCTCAGGTGCACGGCGTTCTCGAGCAGGCAGAGTCCGATCACAGTCTTGAGAGCATCCCGCCGTGTCAGCACAGCATACAGGCCAAGGGCAAATACCGTGGACGCCACGGCCAGATTGGTGCGGAACACCTCAAGTTGCGCCATGCCGGCCAACCCCAGGAGCGTAGCCTGGCCGTGGGTAAGGTGGACAAATCCCAACATGAGTAAGCACGCCACAATTACCGAGGGGCCGAGGCCGATTACAGGCTTCAACTCCCGGTCATCCGTTCCCCGGATGGACCGGAACAGAAACCAGGGTGTGAGAACAGCCTTAGTCAGCAGAGCGGTTCCGGCCCACCAGTAAAGAGCCGTGTTGACTGCGCCAAACGCGACGAGCAGACCTACCATCAGGAGCGCCTGGCAGAGGTAGGCGGCCGCAGAGAACTTGAGCCGCCGCATCTCCACCGCCGCCACTGACGTAATCACCATGATCAGGCTCAACGTCTCGATCAGGTTCACGTTGAGGGCCGCTGGATTCGCCGCCGTCACGCTCTCCCTCCTTCCGGACCGTTTCGGAATCCTGTTTTCATCATCCGGTCAAGTGGCGTGGGAGGCTTGAAACACCGGCCGCAGCGTTGGCACGGCCCCATGAAAACCTCCAGCCGCACGTACATGTCTTGTGGATTGTTCGTGGACGTTTCAAATTCCTGGCTGAGCCGGATGGCCCCCTCCGGACAGACTTCTTCGCACCTGCCGCAGTAGGTACATCGGCGCCAGAAAAACTCCAGCAATCGCGTGTGCTGTTCCGTGTCCGAAATCACGATAACGCCAGCGGGACATACATTGGCGCAGCCGCCGCAGCCGAAGCACAGGTCCGGGTCCACGGTGATCTTGCCGCGAAAGCCCGGCTTCGGCTCCCTCGGCGTCAGCGGGTATCCGAGTGTGACGCGCCCTGCCTTCAGGCAAATCAGCGCCTCGCGTACCTTGCTCAACAGCACCGCAACCTCCTATTTCCCGATCACCGCAAATGCCAAAGCGGACAGGGACGATAGCGCCACGCGCACGTAGTAACCCATGGCCTGATCGATGCGCAATCGAGGATTCACGACGTCGACAACCGCGACGAGCAGAAGCACCACCAGCACCTTAACGCCGCTGGCCGCGAGATCAACCGGTAGAATCCCGAAACGTGGCCACGGCAAAAAGACCTCCACCAACAGGAATGCGAGTACAAGCTGCTTCGTCCACATGGCCCAGCGAAGAAGCGCGAGCCGTGGGCCGCTTTGCTCCACCAGCGGGCCGCCCATGATCTCCTGATCGGCTTCTGCAATGTCGAACGGCAGCTTGCCGGATTGCGCCTGGAGCGCCAGGAAGAAGGCCAGACCGGCGATCGTCATGCTGATGCTCGGTCCGTTCTGCACCTGGAAAGCCACCATGCCGCCCAAGGCCAGGGTTCCGGCCTTGAAGGCGCCCACGGTAAGCGCAATCGCCAGGATTGGTTCGACGGACAGAGCCATCATCATCTCGCGCGAGCTGCCGACGTAGGCGTAAGGACTACCGCTCGCAAACGCGTTCAACATGACCAAAACCGAGCTCATGGCCGCGACATAGAGCACCGCGATCATGTCCCCGGCGAACGACAGCGGCGCGGCGGCTCCCATCGGCACCAGAGTGGCCAGCAGCAGCAGCGAGCCAAGCACCAGAGGCGGCAGGCTGGCGTATACCGCTCCGCCGCCGCTGCGCAGGTCCTCCTTGCCGAGAAGCTTCAGAAGATCCCAATACGGCTGTGTGATCGGAGGCCCGATTCGGGAATGAATCGCAGCCCGCACCTTGCGCAGCACGCCCTCGTAGAGCGGCGATAGGAGCAGTGCGATCGCCACGTTCAGCAGGCACTGCAGCAGCACTGCGAACGATTGCGTCATCGGGCGCCTCCACGGAGGCGGTTGCCTCTGGACATCTCCAACAGTTCCGCGTGGGAGTAAATCCGGACCGTGCGGGTCCGCCGGTCGATCGTCTCCAGCCGCTCTGTACACGAGAAGCACGGGTCCAGACTTCCCAGGGTGATCGGCACGTCGGCGATCGTTCCATGCATGACAGCAGCCGGCAGAGCCTGCAGGTTGGCATAGGTGGGAGCGCGCACCCGCCAGCGGTACGGCCGGTTGTCGCCGCCCGTCATCACAAAATGGATCGCTTCGCCCCGCGGCGCCTCTACCACCGAAACAGCCACCTTACCCGGCGGAATCTCCTCCTTGATCTCCGCGCAGATCGGGCCCTCGGGGAGGGCTGACAACGCCTCACGCACCAGCCGTATGGATTCTACTAACTCACCCACGCGGACCACGACGCGGGCCCACGTATCGCCAGCCTCCTGGATGACAATCCGCGGGGGAACTTCGTCGTACGCTGCGTACGGATGGTCGATCCGCGCATCGATCGCAACTCCCGAAGCCCTCGCGGGCGGGCCAACGACGCAGACGCTCCGGGCGCTTTCGTTCGTCACAATACCGACTCCCTCGGTCCTGGCACGCAAAACGCTGTCCCCGATGATGGCGTCGCGCACGGCGATCACCTCCCTCTCCACGGCCGCGAGAGTGTTCAGGAGTTCCGGCCGGACGTCGTCTGGAAGGTCGCGCCTCAAGCCGCCTATCGTGTTCATCCCATACGTCTTGCGGTTCCCGGAAATCGCTTCGCAAAGCCACATCACGGGCTCGCGAATTCGCCACGTTTGCATCAACACCGTCTCGAAACCGATGATGTGCCCCGCAATCCCCAGCCAGAGGAGGTGCGATTGAATTCGTTCCAGCTCCAGCATGATCGTCCTGATGTACCTGGCCCTTCGCGGCGCCTGGATGCCGGCAGCTTTCTCAACCGCCTGGCAATAACAGGTGGAGTGGATGAAGCCGCATATCCCACAGATTCTCTCCGCCAGGTAAGGGATCTGGTTGTACGTCAGAACACTGTCGCCGAGCTTCTCGATTCCACGGTGATTGTAGAACAGGCGGGTATCGCATCCGACAATCGTCTCGCCTTCCACAAACAGACGCCAGTAAGCGGGCTCCTCCAGGACCGGGAAGAAAGGCCCCATCGGCAACACACTGGCGCCCGCGGGAGCTTTGCGCATTTCCGGCCGGACATTTTCCACCGATGGAGGCCGGAAGTTGTACGGGAAGTCTCTTCGTAGCGGGTGAACGCCTTCAGGCCAATCGTCTGGCAGCAGCAGGCGGCGCGGATCAGGATGGCCTTCCGGGTGTACACCGACGGCATCCCGGAACTCGCGCTCCGCCCAGTCTGCGCCCGGGACTACCGGAGTGATCGAATCAATCCGCAAGTCATCTTCCGGAATCGGGGATTCCACCAGGACGTACAGATGGTCGCGGTCCAGAGAAAAGATATGTACGATGCCGAAATCGCCGCTCAGCGGCCTTTTATCTGTCCCTACCGAAATCAGAAAGCGCGCCTGTAACTGGTTGACTAGCCCATCCACTACGCTCCGCATCGCCTTTTTCTCGACGACGAAATGGAGGGTATCCGCGTGCGGCTGCGTTGCTGAAAGATGAGCGCCGTCGCTGCGCGCCGCGGTCAGTTGGTGAACCGCTCGAAGAGTCTGTTCATGTTCCGTACTCATGCCGATACCCTCAGTGAACCACCGCCAGCATGATGCCGACGACAACGACGGCTCCGATTACAATCCACAGAAGATAGATCTGCGGGGTTCCGACGTGCGTTCTACTCACTCCCTCAGCGGTTTTCTCGACGGCATGAACCGCAGGCGTGTACAGCCACCTGTCAAAGTCGAGCAGGCGCCGGATCGAGGCCGGAAATCTCGGCACTGGCAGCCTTCCAGCCGGATAAACGTTTTGAAACGCGTGCTTGAACGGCAGGTAAAAGCTGCTGGCGGGATAGCGCACCGCCGCCGGTGCGTGCTCCTCTCCGCAGTACCAGACCGGCACGGTCCTCAGTCTTGCCCTCGCGGCCCGCTGGATACCATAGGCGAGCAACGCCAGGATCACCAGGCCCCCCAGAATCGCGGCCGGCCACCAGAACGCAACCGCAGTCCCATGGATCAGCGAAACGCCGCCCCACAGGGTGTCCACGGCAACAGCCGATGCGGGGACGCCGCTGACGCTCTCCACCGCCTTCCCGATGAGACGCAGCGCCAGTTGCGGAAACACCCCGAGCACTATGCAGAGAGCGGCCAGCACGGCCTGCGGCACGATCATCGATGCCGGTACCTCTTCCGCCGTGAGATTCTCATCCGCCCTGCCGAGGAACACGGCTCCGAGCACCTTCAGGAAGGAGGCCAGCGTCGCGACCGAAATGAACAACGCGACCAGTCCCAGCACCAGGAACAGCGGGAATTGCCGTCCGGCCAGAATACACCCGGAGACAATGAGCCACTTGCTGGTGAACCCGTTGAAGGGCGGCATGCCCGCGATGCTCAAGGACGCGACCGTTGTCGATCCCGCCGTATACGGCATGGATCGGGCCAACCCGCCCAGCTGATCCATATTGCGCGTGCCCGTCCGGTAGAGCACGGATCCTGCTCCCAGGAACAGGCACGACTTGAAACAGGCGTGGTTCACGGCGTGGAGAATCGCGCCCGCCAGGCCGATCGAGGCCAGCAGTGGAGACGCGGCCAGACAGTAAGCGCCGATACCCAGCCCAAGGCAGATGTAGCCGATCTGCCCGATCGTGTGGAAGGCCATCAGCCGCTTGATGTCCGTCTGCCGGAGGGCGGTCAACGTCCCGACGAAAAGCGAGGCCGTGCCCGCCAGCGCGACGGCAATCCCCCAGATCCGCAGCGATGGCGAAGGAGCCAGAAACGAGCAGAATAAACGCACCAGTCCGTAGATTCCGAGTTTCACCAGCACGCCCGACAGCATGGCGCTCATACCGGAAGGAGCCACCGGATGCGCATCGGGAAGCCAGTCTCCCATCGGCAGGATTCCCGCCTTCGTGGCAAATCCCAGGAAGAACAGAAACGTAACCAGGTGCGCTTCGAACGGCTGCGTCGCCAGCAGTCCGCGCAGAGTCTGCCGGGCGGCATCGAAATGAAACGAGCCTGAAGTCCGCCAGAGCAGCAGTGCGGCTGCAACCATGCACAGCGTCGCGCCATGCGTAATGACGAAATACTTCAGGCCCGCTCGCTGGCTGGCCGCACTCTCCCGCTCATACGTCACCAGAAAGTAGGACGTCAGCGTCATCGACTCCCAGAAAACAAGGAAACAGAGCAAATCCGCCGAGACGAGAACTCCGATCATGCTCGCCACGCACAGCAGCAGTAGCGGATAGAACGCCCCAACCTTGTCGCGTGTGTAGTGCTCCATGTACCGGACCGAGTAAAGCGTGCTCGCGAGCGCCACCAGCGCCACGATTGCCAGAAAGATCGCGCTCAAGGGATCCACACGAAGTGTGAGGCCTGCGCCCAGTTGCGGGAGTGAAAGGACGGTACGCTCGTACGGCCCCCCCGTGAACGCGGCGGCCACGGCCGCCCAGGTGCTCACGGCGGCTGCGCCGGTGAACGCAACGCTTATCCAACCGCAGAATCTCGGTCGCCTGGAAACCGCCAGGCTCACGAGAGATCCCACGACCAGGAGCAGGAGGCTGACTTCAACTTGGTAAACCGGATCGACCATGTTATGTACCCATAAACCGCACCAAGGGTATTCCGACAAGTGGGGCTGCCAGGCAGCCGATCATCAACGCGATCAGTGTGACCCGAAAGGGCCACGGCGGATCGCTCTTGACCAGCGCCGGTTCCGGCGCAACTCCCAGGAACACTTTCTGCGCGACGTACAGCAGCCAGCCGAACGAAATCAGCGTCTCGCAAAGGACCAGCGCCAGGATGACCGGCCCCGCGGCCCCGTGCAGTTGCATGGCGCCCGCCAGAATCATGAACTTGCTCCAGAAGCATCCGAACGGTGGCACGCCCGTGACGCTCAGAAGACCGACGAAGAATGCCGTGGCTGTCAGCGGCATGTTCCTGCCCAGCCCGCGGAGAGCCGATATGCTGCGCGTCCCCGTCGCATATGCGATGGCGCCCACACAAAAGAACAACGTCGCCTTGCTGTAGCCGTGGCAGAGGATGTGCAGCACACCGCCACGATAGCCGAGCGGCGCGCCCAGAGCCCCGATCGCAATTCCGAGCATGACGTAGCCGAGGTGCGCGATGGTCGAGTAGGCCAGCAGCCGCTTCAGGTCGTCCTGAACGAAATAAAAGGAGAGCGCGACGAAGATCGTGAGAAGCGCCATGCCGGCCATGAGTGCGGAGATCTCCGCCGACATCGCCCACCCGCTGCTCACCGTCCTGGCCATAAGGTAGACGCCGGCTTTGACCATCGCCGCAGCATGCAGATAAGCGCTGACCGGAGTCGGAGCCTCCATCGCATCCGGCAACCACGTTTGCATCGGAACCTGGGCCGCCTTCGCCCACGCCGCAATCAGGATGAACACGAAGACCCAGTTCCGCAAACCATCCGGCAATGCGGAGAGAGCCGAAAACTCGAAGGAGCCGGTACGCGCGAAGAGAATCAGCGTGACCACCAGCAAGAACGCTCCGCCGACCTGCGTCATCAGCATCGCCTTGAATCCCGCGCGCAGGCTCCGCTCGTCCTGGTGAAAAGAAATCAGCGCCCACGAACACAAAGTGGTCAGCTCCCAGAAAACCAAGAGCTGTAAGAAGTTGGGCGAAAGCGCTACACCCGCCATGCTGCTGACGAACAGGAGGAGCCAGAAGTAATACCGGCCATACTGGCGGCTTCCCACCGGGTGCTCTCGATTCTTGTCGGTGAGATAGGAGGTCGAGTAAAGTACCGTCAGCAGCCCGACCGGCACCACCACCAGCAGCATCAACAACGCCAGCGGATCGATCATTATGCCGAAAACCGGCGCCGAGACCATGCCGTGCAGCCACGGGAGATCCCCCAGAACGCTTCTGTGAGAGGCCCCGAAAGCGGAAAGCGCCAACCAGGCAGCCGCGGCCGTCACAAGAACGGCGCTTGCCAGGGCGACCGGACGAGATCTCTCCTTCATAAGCGCGCACAAGAGAGCCCCCGCCGCGGGCAACACCAGAATCAGGACGGCGAGCGTCGTAATCAAGCGGGCACCTCTCTTTCCAGGGAACCGGCGAGGACGCCGTGTGCGGCCGTTCGTCCTCGCGCGAGAGCGCCATTCAACATGTCGGCGACGTGAGCGACACTCGCGGCGACAGCGTTACTCAGGGGTTTCAGAAACTCGGTATGAGCCGGCTGAATGCCGATCCCGATTACGCGCGCGTGGGTCTCCTGCCCGAGAATCCCCATGAGCAAGCTGATGGGCATGCGGTGCGTGCTCGGCCAATATTCGGCGATTTGATCCCGGTCCAGGAAGGCGACCGAGCCGGGCGCGGAATCCAGGTCCACGGAGTCGATCAGCACGATGGTATCGGGCTGCTGATTCACCACCCGCAGCAGATAATCCTCCGGAACGTCCTGCGCGTCGATCACGCACACACCAGGCGAACCCGCGATTCGTCTGGCGGCCAGGCTCCCCGCGGCGTCGTCGCCGCGCAAGGGATTGCCGATGCCCATCACCACCACAACGCCTTCGAGCCCCGTGGCGAGTTGTTCCTCGAAGTTCATATTGCGGCCAGCCTCACTCGACCAGCTCCCGAATCTGCTTGAAGTTGAAAACCGGACCGTCCCGGCATACGTACCGATGGCCGATCGCGCAGTGGTTGCACTTGCCGATTCCACATTGCATCATTCGTTCCAGCGTAGAGATCACGGACTCCTCCTTGAATCCGCGCATAAACAGCTCCTGGACGACGAACTTGATCATAATCGGCGGGCCGCACACGTAGGCAATGGTGCTTTCCGGACGCAGGGTCGTCTTCGTGAACAGGATCGGTACCATCCCCACGTTCCCCGTCCAGCCTGGCAGGGTGTTGTCCACCGTCACGTGGAATTCGACACCCGAAGCCGTCTCCCACTCCTTGAGTTCGTCCTTGTAGACCAGATCCGCGGGCGTCCGGGCGCCGTAGAGGACGGTCACGTTCCGGAAATGGTCGCGTTCGTCCAGGACGTTCCGGATCAGGCTGCGCAGCGGAGGCAGTCCGATGCCGCCCGCCACAAACAGCAAATCCTTCCCGCGCGCGCCTTCCACGTCGAATCCGTTGCCGAACGGGCCGCGTATGCCCACCTCGGCTCCGGGTCCAAGCTGGTGCAACGCATCCGTCAGACTTCCCGTGCGCCGGATCGTGGTTTCAAAGGTGTCCGGCCGCGTCGGGCTGGAGGCGATGCAGAACGGAGCCTCCCCGTAACCGAACACTGATAGCTCCACGAACTGTCCTGGAAGGAAGCGGAACGCCTTCGAATCCTCCGGCTCGCGAAAGCGCAGCGTGAACGTCTTGGTATCGGGCGTCTCGTCCCGCACCGCGTCGATTCGTGCGATATGGGGAAGGAACACGTCATTGTCCATGCCAGGCTCCCTTCCGGATCGCGGCGACAACCGCGGGCATATCCGTGCCGCCCAAACATACCTTGATACACCGCCCGCAGCCGACACAGCCGGTCATACCGTCGCGCACGTAGTATTGCGCGCTCACTTTGTGGAAGAAGCGGCGCCTTATCCGCTCCCCGCGTTGCGCGCGGGGATTGTGTCCGGAAGCCTCCAGCGTGAACGCCGCGTATTGACACGAGTCCCACGTACGGCAGCGCGTCCACACTCCATCGCCGCCGCGATCCTTCACGCTGAAGCAGTAACAGGTTGGACAGATGAAATTGCACGCCCCGCATTCCAGACACCAGTCGCTCATCCGGTCCCACAACGCATCGTCCACCCGCCTGGTCGAAACGCGCCTCATGGCCGACGCGAAGTGGCACGTCTCCTCCCCGAAACATCCCCTCGCTTCTGCCTCCAGCTCCTTTCGCCGCACGACCTCATCCTCGGTGGCCGGATCGAAGAGGCTCGCCGCATCCGATACGGCTCCTTCTCCTTTCGCGCTGCCGATTTCGGCCAGGTACTTCTCCCCCAGGTCCGTCAACTGAATGTCATGGCCGGAGTTCAGAAACGGACCCGAATCGCTGCAGACGCAAAAACCCAGCCGGCAGGGTGTGTTGCACGCCAGGCTGATCACCGTGAGGTTTGCGGCACGGCGCAGATAGGAAGCGTCGGCGGGCTCCATCTCGTGCACGTGCGTCAGGAACGCGATTCCCTTGGCGTCGCACGGGCGCACGTTGAACAGAATTTGCTGCCTGCCGTCGTAGATCGGAGCAACCTCCGTTCGGTGGCTGTCGCGCTGGATCCTGACGATGGGGTCGGTCTGCGGCAGCACAAACTGCTTTGGCGGTGAAAGAGGATTCTCGAAATCCCACAACACCTGCTCGGGAGAATGAACCTTCGAAAAGAGTATCTCGCCGCACGGCCCGAAGGCGGGCGCGATGACATCTCTACTGTCCAGGAGTTTCGCCAGCCATTTCGTGACGTCGTGCTTTCGAATGGTAAGGACATGTGGCTGCATCTTCAAGCTCGCTCCACACTCACGGCCGCGGTTCCATCCTCGCCCAGTACGTCGGCCAGCCAGTCCCGGAACCCGTAAGGTACCAGCAGCACCCCGCGCTGCAAATCCTTCCGCAGGCGGATGGGAACGACAGCCCCACCATGGGCGGAGCTCAGCTTCACCCGCCAACCCGGGCGCACGCCGAGCGCATCGGCATCCTCGCCGCTCATCTCAACGAGACCGTTCGGAAACAGCTTTCGTTCGGACTGATATTCGCGGCTCAAAGTCGGTGAAAACGAAACCAGCGGGTCACCGCCCCAGTCAGACGCGCCATCCCGCGCCAGCACATAGGGGCGCTCCGGGGATGTCAACGCTTCCGTTGGGCTGGCTCGCAGGGCGAGGCTCGCCCACTCGGGTTCTTCCAACAGCGACGAGCCCCATCCGTTGTCCAACACCTGGGGGACCGTTCTTGAATACCGCGGCGCCGCCGCTGCGATCTCACGAAGGACCTCCGTTGCGGAACTCCGTCCGCACCCCGCGTCGAAGCGGGCGCAAAGTTCAACCAGCACCTTCCAGCCGTCCATCGCCTCGCCGGGCGGCACGGTCGTTGCGCGGACTCTCTGGACCCTGCCCTCCATGTTCGTGAACGTTCCTTCGGTCTCCGCAAAGCTGGCAATCGGGAGCACGGCGTGCGCGGCTTTCACCGCCGGCGTGACAAAAGCGTCCAGTACCACTAGAAACTCCATCCGCTCCAGGGCCGCGCGAGCCCGCTGCCCCATCGGCAGGACCGCCGCCGGATCGTCCGCCAGCACGATCAAGCCGCTGACGGATTCGAGCATCCTCTGCGCATCCAATCCGCGGCCCGGCGGGACCGGCTTCCCCCAAAGCTGCTGCAAGCGCTGCCGGGCTTCTCCATCGTCGATGCGCTCGTAACCGGGCAGCCGATCCGGAGCCGCTCCCATATCGCATGCCCCGCGGACGTTGCTCCTCCCTAACAGCAGCAGCAACCCGCGGCCCGGCCTGCCTAGATGTCCGGTGATCGCGGCCAACGTGGCCAGTGACGCCGCATCGCTGCGGAGCCGGTCCGCCCGGCCGCCGGAGGGTCCTATCAGGAACACCGCCCGCTCGGCCGTCGCAATCCAGCCGGCTGCCACGCGAATCTCGTCGCTTACGTTCACGGCCTCCAGATCGCCCCGTAGCGAGTCATACCCCTCGCACGGTATTGCCGCCTGTCTGCCTTCCTCCTCCTCCGTGCGAAGCACCACCGCCAGCAGGCCGTTGATCGCGTTCCCTTCGCTTCCAGGCGCGGTCTGCACAAAGCACGATGCCAGCCGAGCCATCTGCGTTTGTGCGTACCCGATGACGATCAGCCGAGCTCCCCTCCCCAGTGCTTTCAGCACCGACGCCGCCGCGCGGGGATGCGTCTTGGCCAAATCGCCCTCTGCAAGCAAGATCGTGTCACTCGTTTCGATGTCCGTCAGGCCGATGGCGTGAGAAGATTCGCCGGTGACGTCCTCGACGCCTGCCATCAGGGGGCGGCACAGCGAGTGGTGAGAGAAATCAACGTGATTGGTTTGAAGACCCGCCCTCGCCAGCCGGCCGGCCAGGTAGTTCTCCTCGTTGGTTGCCCGCGCCGAGCCCAGCACCCCAACGGGCTTGCCCGCCCTTATGAGGCTCCGCATCCGGCTTGCGACATAATCTAGCGCAACGTTCCAGGAATCCGCCTTCAGGTTTCCATCCCGTCTGACCATCGGCTGCAGAACGCGGTTGCCCCACAACGGAGCCTCATGGGCGTTCCATCCCCTGGCGCAGATCTTTCCTGCCGCCACCGGATGACTCTCGCCCGGCGCCACCCCAACCAGGTTTCCATCTCTCCCCAGTAGGAAGAACCCGCAGCCGCAGGCACAAAAAGGGCACGTCGTGGGAACGCTCAACATGTCAGGCCACCCCCTGGAAACGGCTCGCAAACGAGTCTCGACTCGGAGGGCGAACAGGTGGGGACTGCACTAGCCTCCGTCCACTGGAGACCGACAGAATGGGACAGGCAGGCTCTGGGGAGGGTATCGCCTCTCCAGCGGCTCTCGCGGACAGACAATTCAGAGGGGGTATTTCAGGTCTAGCCCGCATGGAGTAACCTATTTAAGGAGATTAAACTCTTCTTTTATTGCCTCCTGAGGCCGCAATCCGAATCGCGGCTTGGTCACGATTCCAGCATTCCTGAGGCCATAGTGTGCACCTTTTTCGATAGCAAGTCAATCCGCAGCGGAGCACGGACAGGAACTTCGCACGACGGGGGCGAGCGGTTAGATCGGTCCACCGCGGCCAGAAGCGCCGCAGCGCCAACCAGAACCAGCGGTCGAGGTTATTGAGGCGGGGCCGCGGATGTCTGCGCTTGAGCACGGCGACCTGCTGGCGCGGGCCAGAATCTCCGGACCAAGGTCATGGCGGGTGCGAAGGAACGCGAGCAGGTGGGCAAAGAGCGTGAGCATGCGGACTGATGTGGACGATTCTGCAGCGCCGCGAGCCTCGGAGTTTCCCGGACTTCAACAAGTGGCGGGCGTCGGGACAGCCGTAAACCGCATGAAATCAGCGCCGCGCAAACTCGGGCACATTGTCCCGATGGCAAGCGCGCCAGCAGATTCTCGGCGAGGGCTCCCTCCCGAGAAACCTTGCCGCATCCGTGCTGTAGATAGAAATGTAGCTGCCGGGCGCACCCAAGCTCAACACGGTTCCACAGACTTCAACAGACTTCCACCTAGTGCTTGAAAATGCAAGCGATTGAAAACAAGTCACTTCTTCCGATTGGCATCCAGGGTTTGGGGTGCAAGAGGTCCCGGGTCGCGATGGATCATCCTGAGGACGTCTTCTTTGTCGAGGATGCGCTCGGCGAGCTTGTCCTTTGTCTTGGATAGGGCCACATCTGGTTCTGGTGCGCCGTGATGAGCGCGTTCACGATCGGGGCTCCAAATGCAGGATAACGGGAGTCCTCAGGCCATTTCGCCGCCGATCGTGTGGAATCCGGCCCATGTGAATAGGCGTTCCGGGAAATTGTGAATGCGGATTCCGGGGCGTTGTGAATACGGGTTCCGGCGGGGTCCCGATCCTCGACGCCGGTCGAGTCGTGAAGCTCGGCTGAGAAGTCCGGGACGGTCTCTTCGAAAGCCCGGCGGAGCCCTTCGAAACTGAGCGGTCTGAGTTCATCTCCTGCGCGAGACCAGTACACACCGTCGTCCTGAACGGGCATGCCAATCGCACGCGCCGGAACACCAGCACCCGACCGTTCGGATGTTGCAGTTCTTGCTCGGTGATCACCGAGGGATTCCGCGATCACGCGATCGCGGGTGCATTTAGTTAGGCTCGCGTAATTGAGTGACGCAATGCTCACAACGTGGGGCGGGTTTCAGCCTATGAGGTGCGCGGCAACGCCGGCACAAGCGCCGAGATGAGTCTCGGCGCGGCAGGCACGAGTGCCCCCGCCACGCCGGAGCTTGTCACTGGATTCTGCGAGCCTCAGTAAGCATAGCGATACTTCTGTGCACGCCAGGGGGCCGCAATCGGCTGTGGGCGGTTGGCTTATAGTGAAGTGATGCAGACGGTGATTCGCGCGGCGCGCGGCGGGGTGCTGCGCGCCAAAGGGTGGCCGCAGGAAGCGGCGCTGCGGATGCTCATGAACAACCTCGATCCCGAGGTCGCCGAGCGGCCGGAGGAGCTGGTGGTCTACGGGGGCACGGGCAAAGCGGCGCGGGACTGGCCCTGCTTCCACGCCATCGTGCGGGAACTCGAGCGGCTGGAGAACGACCAGACGCTGCTGGTGGCCTCCGGAAAACCGGTCGGCGTGTTCCGGACGCAGGAGGAGGCGCCGCGGGTGCTGATCGCCAACTCGAATCTGGTCGGGCACTGGTCGAATTGGGAGCAGTTCCGGGCGCTGGAGAAGCTCGGGTTGATCATGTACGGCCAGATGACGGCGGGGAGCTGGATCTACATCGGCACGCAGGGCATCCTGCAAGGCACCTACGAGACCTTTGGGGCCGCGGCCCGCAAGCATTTCGGGGGCTCCCTGGCGGGGAAACTGGTGGTCACCGGAGGGATGGGCGGCATGGGCGGGGCACAGCCCCTGGCCGCCACGATGAATGGCGCCGCGTTACTCTGCGTCGAGGTCGATCCCGCCCGCATCGAGCGGCGGCTGAAGACCGGCTACTGCGACCACATGGCGACCAGCCTGGAGGAGGCCCTGCGCATCCTGCGCCAGGCGGTCCGCGAGAGAGCCGCGGTCTCGGTCGGGCTGGTGGGCAACTGCGCCGAGGTACTGCCGGAGATGGCGCGCCGCGGGATCGTCCCGGACCTGCTCACCGACCAGACCAGCGCGCACGACCCGCTGAACGGGTACATACCCGCTGGCCTCTCGGTCGAGCAGGCCGCCGAGCTGCGCCGGGCGAACCCGGCCGAGTACCTCGAGCGGTCGCTGGATTCCATTGCCGCGCACGTTCGAGCGATGCTGGATCTGAAGCGGCTGGGCGCGGTGGTGTTCGACTATGGGAACAACATCCGGCGGATGGCCGCCGACCGCGGGGTTTCGGAGGCCTTCACCATCCCGGGGTTCGTGCCCGAGTACATCCGGCCGATGTTCTGCGAGGGGCGGGGACCGTTCCGCTGGGTGGCGCTCTCGGGCGAGCCATCCGACATCGCGGCCACCGATGCGCTGGTGACGCGGCTGTTTCCCTCGAACGAGCTGCTGACCCGCTGGATCGCGCTGGCGCGCGAGCGGGTACGCTTCCAGGGGCTGCCGGCGCGCATCTGCTGGCTGGGCTACGGCGAGCGGGCGCGCTTCGCGCTGGAGATGAACCGCATGGTAGCCCGCGGAGAACTCCAGGCGCCCATCGTGATCGGCCGCGATCACCTGGACTGCGGCTCGGTGGCCTCCCCCTATCGCGAGACCGAGGGTATGCGCGACGGAAGCGACGCCATCGCGGACTGGCCCATTCTCAACGCGCTGCTGAACACGGCCGCCGGAGCGAGCTGGGTTTCGGTCCACAACGGCGGGGGCGTTGGGATCGGCTATTCGATGCATGCCGGCCAGGTCACAGTGGCCGATGGCACCGAGCGCTCGGCGCACTCGATTGAGCGAGTGATGAACTGCGACCCCGGGCTGGGCGTACTGCGGCACGTCGATGCGGGTTACGAGGAGGCCATCGGTTTCGCCGACCGAGCCGGGCTGAAGGCCCCGATGAGGGAATAGATGCGTAAGACGCCAGATGGCTCGACAATCCTGGTGCGGGGCGCCCGCCAATTGCTGACCTTGCGCGGGCACGGTGGGCCGCGGCGGGGCGCGGCGATGCGCGAGTTGGGGGTGATCCAGGACGGCGCGGTTCTGATTCGGGACGGCGTCATTTTTTCCTTGGGCCCCAGCCGCCGGGTCGAGAACCTTGCGCTGGCGCGCCAGGCGCGCGAGATCGACGCCACGGGCCGTGTGGTCGCGCCAGGATTCGTGGACAGCCACACCCACCTGGTCTGCGGCCCCCCCCGCCTCCTGGACTACGAAATGCGCCTGGCCGGACACACCTACCAGCAGATCGCGGAGGCCGGCGGGGGCATCCTGGCCAGCGTGCGGGCGGTGCGGGAGATGCCCATTCGCAGGCTGACGCTCCAGGCGCAGCGGACCCTGAATCACTGCATCCTGCACGGCACCACCACGCTGGAAGCCAAGTCGGGCTACGGCCTGGACGAGACCGGCGAGCGCAAAGCGCTGCGCGCGGTCCAGGCGCTCAATGGTAAACCGCTGGATCTGGTCCCTACTTATCTGGGCGCGCATGCGGTGCCGCCGGAATACGCGGGCCGGCCCGACGACTACATCCACTGGATGTGCTCGTACATGCTGCCCAAGATCCGGCGGCGCAAGCTGGCCCGGTTCGTGGATGTGCATTACGAACGCGGCGCGTTCAGCCTGGAGCAGGCCCGGCGGTATCTGTCCGTCGCGCGGGAGCTCGGGTTCCTGCTGAAGATCCACGCGCACCAGTTCTCGCATTCCGAGGCGGTCCGCCTGGCCGTCGAGATGGGAGCGGCCAGCGCCGACCACCTGGACTACAGCGAAGATGAGGACGCGCGGCTGCTGGCCGCCTCCGATACCGTCGCCACGCTGCTGCCAGGCGCCGTGTTTCACCTGGGCCTGGACCGCTATCCGCCCGCGCGCGCTTTCATCGAGGCGGGGGCCGCGGTGGCCCTGGCTTCGGACTACAATCCCGGCACCTGCCCGACCTGCAACATGCAGATCATTCTGTCGATCGCCTGCGCGCAGATGCGCATGACGCCGGCCGAGGCCTTTTCGGCCGCCACCATCAACGGCGCCCACGCTCTGCGGCTCGCCGACCGCGTGGGCTCGATCGAAACCGGCAAGCAGGCCGACCTGGTGATGTTCGACGTGCCCGACTACCGCGACGTCCCGTACTATTTCGGAGTGAACCTGGTAGTCCTGACCATGAAGAACGGCAAGGTCCTGTGCCAGAAGGATGACATGACATGGGAAGACGACTGATCGAGTGCGTTCCCAACTTCTCGGAGGGGCGCGACGCCCAAAAGGTGGCGGCGCTGGTGGAGGCGGCGCTCTCGGTGGCCGGCGTGGTTCTTCTGGACCAGGAGATGGATGCCGACCACAACCGCTCGGTGCTGACCTTGGCCGGGCCGCCGGAGGCGGTGAGCGAGGCGGCCATCCGGGCGGTCGGCAAGGCCGTCGAGCTGATCGATCTCAATCGCCACACAGGGGTCCATCCGCGCATCGGCGCCGCCGACGTCGTGCCGTTCATCCCGATTGAAGGCGTCACCATCGAGGACTGCGTCCGCATCGCCGAGCGTGTGGGGGAGGAGATCTGGCGGCGCTTCGAGGTGCCGGTCTATTTCTACGAGGCGGCCGCGCGGCAGCCCGGCCGGGTGAACCTGGAGAACATCCGCCGGGGCCAGTTCGAGGGGTTGCGCGAGGAGGTTGCGACCAGCCAGGAGCGCGCGCCCGACATCGGCGAGGCGCGCTTGCACCCCACCGCGGGCGCCACCGTCGTAGGCGTCCGGAAGTTCCTGATCGCCTATAACATCAATCTCGGGACTTCGGACGTGGAGATCGCCAAGCGGATTGCCAAGGCCATCCGGTTCTCCTCGGGCGGTTTTCGATACGTGAAAGCCATGGGTGTGCCGCTCGGCTCGCGCAACCTGGCCCAGGTCTCGATGAACCTCACGGACTTCGAGCAGACTCCGCTGCATCGCGTCTTCGAGGCGGTGCGAATGGAAGCCGAGCGCTGCGGAGTTGCCGTGGTGGGCAGCGAGATCGTGGGGCTTATCCCGAAAAAGGCGCTGGAAATGGCCGCGGAGTTCTTCCTGCGCTGCGAGAACTTCCGCCCGGACCTGGTGCTGGAGAACCGGCTGGCCGATGCCACCGCGGCCGGAGGCCTGGACGAGTTTCTGGAAGCCCTGGCCGCTCCCCGGCCGACGCCCGGCGGCGGCAGCGCGGCGGCCGCGGCGGGCGCGATGGCGGCGGCGCTGGGCGCGATGGTGGCGAGGCTTTGCGAACGCCGCGACTACGATTACGAGGGCGACCGGCAGTACCTCGCGGCCGCGGTCGAACGCGATTCGGTCGCCTTCCAAGCCGTGATGGCCGCCTACAAGATCCCCAAGGCCGAGCGTGCGCCTGTGGTCGAGGAAGCGCTGCATACCGCGGCGAGCGTTCCCCTGGAGGTGGCCGAACGCTCGTTCCAGCTCCGGGGGCGGCTGGAGGTTCTGCAGCGCGAGGCTCCGGCGAAGTTCTCCTCCGACGTCGAGACCGCTCGGGCACTGGCGGCGGCGGCGCTCGCGGGTGCGCTGGCCAACGTCCGCATCAACCTCCCGGGCATTAAGGACGAAGCGTTCCGGCTGGCCCTGGAGGAACGGGTGCGGGCATTACAATAGAAGCAGTGCCGGTTTCGATCTCGCCGCATACACCTCGTCCGCAATGGTTGCGGGCACCCGCGCGCGGCGGCGACAACTACCAGGAGTTGAAGTCCCTGGTGGGGCGGCTGCACCTGCATACGGTCTGCGAGAGCGCCGCCTGCCCGAACGTGGGCGAGTGCTGGAACCAGCGCACGGCCGCGTTCATGATCCTGGGCGACGTGTGCACGCGGCGCTGCGGGTTCTGCGCGGTCGGGAAGGGCGCGCCGCTGGCGGTCGACTACGACGAGCCCCGGCGGGTGGCGGAGGCGGCCGCGGCGCTGGGCCTGCGCTATGCCGTCGTCACCAGCGTCAACCGCGACGACCGGAAGGACGGCGGCGCGGAATTGTTCGCGCTCACTATCCGCGCCATTCGCGAGCGCCTGCCCGAGTGCCGCGTCGAGGTGCTCATCCCCGATTTCCAGGGCTCGCACGCGGCCATGGACGTGGTCCTCGCCGCCGCCCCGGACGTGCTGAATCACAACATCGAGACGGTGCCGCGCCTGTACCGCCAGGTGCGCCTGGGCGCGCGCTACGAGCGCTCGCTCGACATCCTGGCGTATTCCAAGACCGCGCGGCCGGAGATCCTTACCAAGTCCGGGTTGATGCTTGGGCTGGGCGAGACCCCCGAGGAAGCGCTCTCGGTCCTGCGCGACCTGCGCGCGCACCAGGTCGATATCCTCACGCTGGGCCAGTATCTACGGCCCTCCCTCAAGCACCTGCCGGTGATCCGCTACCTCCCGCCGGAAGAGTTCGCCGAGCTCCACCGCCAGGGCCGGGAAATGGGTTTCCGGCACGTCGAGGCCGGCCCGCTGGTGCGCAGTTCCTACCACGCCGCGCAGGTCTGACAACGGACCGCTCCCTGGCGGTCGCGGCTCGGCTATGATGTCCCGTATTTACAGGCGCTTACCGAGCCGCGCGCGTGAGCAAGCGGTCAGGAGTTACGCGAGACGGGACACCAGGATGCCCCAGGATCGCGGATACGATTTCAGGTTGTCGGCAGGCGCCCGGCGCTGAATCACTACCCCGGCGGGGGAGCAGGTGGCGGGGTGGTGGTGCCGCCCGAGGGTGGCGTGGGTGGCGTGGGTGGCGTGGTTCCGCCGCTCGAGGGCGGAGTTGGCGTTGGGGTCGTAGAACCGTTGTCACCCGGCAGGCCCCCACCGGAGGAGGTTCCGCCCGAGGGGGACGAACCACCACCGCGAGAGGTCGGGCCGGGGTTGGTCAGAATCACGTAGACGGCGTCGGAGGCGGCGCGCAAGACCGCCTTGATCACCGAGCCCTTCTCCACTTTTCGCGCCAGCGGTTCGTCCTTGCTGATCCGCAGCCACTCGCCGGCGTTGAGCAGTTTGGAACCCGGGATTCTCCGGTGCACCACCTCGACCTGCCCCTCTTCCACCATCACCAGCGTCGAATCGCCGTCATCGACCGTGACGTCGAAGATGGTGCCCCGAACCGAAATGATCGCGGTGGGCGTGTGCACGCGGTTGTGGTTGGGCTGCCCGCCCAGCTTCTGGATCTGGACCTTGATCCGGCCCAACACCAGGTCCAGCAGGTCTTTCCAGTTGCCCGGGTTGTTGCGGAACACGACCTTGGAGTTGGGGAACACCTCGAAAGTGCTGCCGTCGGAGAGCTGGAACCTGGCGTAGCCGTCCGGGCCTGTGATGACCAACTGGCCCGGCCGGATGGGACTGCCCTCGGCGAGCGCCCAAGGAGTCGAGTCGCGCAGCACCGATACACTGCCGGTGAGCGTGGTCACGATGGCCGCGGAATCAGTGGGGAAAGCGGGTGGGTCCTGGGCGAAGCACACCCCCAGCGCGACTGCCAGAAGCAGCCAGCGTGCCGAGATTGACCCCGTGCCTCGCAACATACGAGCCTCGATCTGCCGTTCCAACCGACCCGGCTCGTTTCGACACCCTAGTTTACACTATAATTGCATAGCAACAACCTGGCCATGCAAGTTTTTTTTGGGAAGCCGTTAGCCAAGAATCACTTGACCATTATATCGGCGGCCTCGGGCGGGGCCGATAGGTTAGAATGGACTCATCCGATGTGTCATAGCGCCTCAAATCCCGGCGGGGTGTTGCGTCGGTGCGTTCTGCTGTGGGGCACGCTGACCTGGCTCGCGGTTGCGTTGGCGCAGGCTCCGGCTGGGTCCAGGAATGGCCTCCGCCCGGACTGGCGCCACATCGGGAATTCGGCCGTTGATCTGGCTCTGGCTTCCCCCGCCTCGGGTCCGGTGGACCGCGCCTGGTTCTCCCCCGACGGCGCTCTTCTGTTCGTGCGCACCGCCGCGGGACGGGTGTTTCAGACCGCGGATTTCGAGAAGTGGCAACCCAGTGCCGGGGCGCCGCCCCAGGCCGGGGATCGCGCCGACGTACCGGCGCCGGAGGGAGGCCGCGCGATCCGCTCCAATCCTCTGAATCCGCAGCGGTTGTACGCGTTCGGGCAGAACGTTCTCCGCTCCGACGACGGTGGGGGCTCCTGGATCAACGTGACCGCTTACCAGCACTCGTCGATTATCGGCGGCGGGATGCGCGACCTGGCCGTGTCGCCGCTGGACCCGGATGACGTGGTGGTGGCAAACGACGTGGGGGTATGGCGGTCCTTGGACGGCGGCGTCACCTGGGCGGGGCTGAACGACTCGCTGCCGAATCTGCCGGCGCGCAAGCTGGCCGCTCTCCCGCAGGGCAGCCGGGGCATCAGGCTTCAGGCCGACGGCGCCGGCGTCATCGAATGGGCGCCGGGAGAGAAGCAAGCCTGGCGCACGGTGGGCGCCGAGCCGTTGGGCTCCGACGAATCGTCCACACGGCGCGCCTTCTCCGTGGCGTTCGGCGCTGAGATTACCGCCCTGACCGCGGCCGGGGACCTGCTGTACGCCGGATCCGCCGACGGCCGCCTGTGGGTTTCGATGGACAAGGGCCGCACATGGAACCTTCCCGCGGCGGCGGAGCGCGGCCCCGTCGAGAGCATCTGGGCGGATGCGAAGGACCCGCGGACGGCGCTGGCGGCACTGGGCGGCGAGAAAGGTCCGCGCGTGCTGCGCAGCGTCAACGGCGGCCAGTTCTGGGATGACCTGACGGCGGACCTGCCGGAGGGGCGGGCGCATGGCGTCGCTGCCGACCGGGCGACCGGCGCGGTCTACGTGGCCACCGACCGCGGCGTTTTCTACACCCGCACGGACTTGAACGCAGCCGCGCCGCCGACCAACTGGACCGCGCTGGCCGGACTGCCCGAGGCGCCCGCGCTCGACGTCCGCCTGGACAGCGAGGGCAACCAGTTGTTCGTCGCCCTGGAGGGCTACGGCGTTTTTGCCGCGCTGGCTCCGCACCGGCTGGGCAGCCTGCGCCTGGTGAATGCCGCCGATTTCAGCCTGCGGCCGGCCGCCCCGGGATCGCTGCTGAGCGTGCTCGGCGGGCGGGTCCGCACCGCGCGCGCGGGCGGGCTGGATTTCCCGGTGCTCGCGGCCACCGATAGCGAAACGCAGATCCAGGTTCCGTTCGCCGTTCGGGGTGGTTCGCTCTCGGTGGCCCTCGATACGGGACAAGGAAGCTTCCGCGTGGCGCTGCCGGTCGAGAACGTGTCCCCCGCCGTGTTCATCGACCGGGATGGCACTCCGCTGGTGCTGAACGCCGACAGCGGCGTATTGCTGGACGCGATGAACCCGGCGCACTCCAACGGACGGTTGCAGATCCTGGCGACCGGCTTCGGCAAGGTGCGCCCGGACTGGCCCGCGGGCATGGCCGGTCCCGCCGACAACCCGCCCCAGGTGGTCGCCGCGGTTCACGCCTACCTGGACCGCACTCCGCTCGAGGTTACCCGGGCGGTTCTGGCTCCGGGCTACATCGGCCTCTACCTGGTGGAAGTCCAACTGCCCTCGATGGTCAACGCCGGCCCGGCCGAGCTGCACCTGGAATCCGAGGGCCACGAAAGCAATCGCGTCCGGGTGTGGCTCGAGCCGTAGATCCTCGGATTGAGCCAGGCAGAGTGGTGCACCGGAAGATGCTTCGGCGCGATCCATCATAGTAATGTGAGTGGGGATGAGCCCGGCGGAGTTCGACAAGCTGGTGGAGAAGGCGATGAAGGTGGTGCCGTTGCGCTTCCGCAGGCGTCTGAAGAACGTGGTGTTCGTGGTGGAGCCGGAACCGCCGTGGCCGAACCTGCTGGGGCTGTACCAGGGCCGGCCCTTGCCCCACCGCAGCGTGAGCGACAGCTTCACCCTGCCCGACCGGATCACGATCTTCCAGGGCCCTCACGAGCGCCTGGCCCGCGACCGCCGCCACTTGCAGCGTCTGCTCGAAGAAACGGTGTGGCACGAAGTGGCGCACTACTTCGGCATGGACGAGGCGCGGGTGCGTCGGGCCGAGCGGATTCGGAAGCGGCTCCGGCGGATCTGACCGGCGCTATTTCCGGGTAGCGCTGGAAGAGCTGGCAGGGGTGTAGATCCCGGAGCTGGGACCCGAGCCGACGGAGGCGCCGACGAAGCTGGCGCCGGGTTGAGGCTGCGCTCCGATCGGCTGCATCCCCATGGTTTGCATGGAGATATCTTTCCGAGGGTCGTAGATGAACTCCCACTCGTTGTACTTGGTGCGGTCGTTGTAGGACTTGATGCCCTGGGCCTCCATGGTGGAGGCGACACCGGCGATACCGGCGCCGATGGTCATTCCGCCCCCGAGTCCAGGCCGCTGCCGCGGCTGCGTGAGCATGCTGCGGATGACCTCGGGTACAGGCGTGTTGCCCGGGCTGGCGCCAGAGCCCAGCCCCAGTGCAGAGGAGTTGGCCGGAGGCGGCGCGGACGGGGGCTGGCCCGGTCCGCTCACGGGTCCGTAAGGGAGCTGAAACTGCCCTTGCCCCGACACTCCACCGGGCTGAATGCCGGGCGTCAGGATCGGGCCCGGGGAACTCCCTTGCAGGCCGGGTAGGGAGGGCGGGTAACCAGACTGGCCGGGCTGCGCCAACTGGCCCGGCACGAGGGAGGGCGATGACGGTCCGGTTTGCCCTGGCTGATCCGGCTGCGCCGGCTGATCGGGATCGGCGGGGTACGACTGGTCAGGCTGGGAGGGTTGGTCCTGCGGCTGCGGGTTCCACTGCGCCGACTGCTGATCGACGGGGAGAGCCGCTCCCGGAGCCCCGGGCAGCGGCAATTGCACGGATTCGCTCTGCCTGCGCCGCGGCACCATGGAGACCACCGGCGTATCGGTGGCGGCGGTATCCGAGGAGCCCGACTGCTGGCCGTCCTTTTTCTGCGGCGGCTTCTGGGTCAGCGAGTCCGTCAGGATGCCGCCGGGGCCGGCATGGATCAGGCGCCACTCGTCCTTGCCGGTCATGGGGTCCTTGTAGCGCCGCCGCAGGAAGCGGATGTTGTTGGTGTTTTCGAGCGCGTCGAGGTTGGGTGGATAGCGCTGGAACCGCCGGAAAAAGAGCCGGATGGCGCGCTGATACTGCTCGCCGCGCTGGATGAGCGTTTCCTCACGGACGCGCTGCGCCTCGAAGGCCACCCGGGGCAATTCGAGGAACAGCATGATCCCCATGATCGCGGCCATCGCGAACACCAGCAGCAAGGCGAAGCCGGATTCGGGACGGTGGCGGCGCGGGCTCATCGCTCCTGCTCCTCCATCCGGAGCGTCTGCTGACTCTTGAATTCCCCGTCCTCGACCACGCAGGAATCGACGCCGACGCGCACCACCTTGTAACGGCGTTGGATCAGTTCGCCCTCCTTAGCCACAATGATATCATCGCCCTGGAGAAAGAACGCTTTCTTCACTCCCGGCTGCGGAGTGCTGGAATAGCCGTAGAACTTGAGCGGAATGGGCGGAGGCGGCGGTTTGACATCGGCGGGCGCGGGGTCGGTGGGCGCCGCTGGCGAGGCGGCGGGCGGCAGGGTCGGGATGATCTTCCGCTCGGGAGCGGGCGGGGGCGGAGCGGCGCCGAACTGGAACAGGTTGCGCTCGCCGCCGGCGAGGTTGACGGTCTGCACCTTGGCCAGCAGGTCCAACCGCAAGGTCGGGTCGGTGGTGGTGGGATCGGCGTGCTTGTCCTTGAGGGTGAGGCGCAACTGGCGGGATTCGGGAACCAGCGGCGGGCGAGGGCGGGTCTCGGGGGCGGGTGGCCGGGCCACGATGTCCGCGGCATCGACTTTCGCCGCCGCGCGCGGGGTGGCGGCCCGCGCAGCCGGCGGGCGGTCGTCGCTGCTGAGGTTCGAGTAGAGGAAGTACGCCAGCGCGAGCAGCAGTGCGCCCAGGACGATCAGTTTCTTGGGTTCCGCTCCGACTTTCATCGTGTGACCCTAGTCCTCCGCAGGTCCAGCGGCGATGGGATGGTGCGCTCCGGCGCGGGCGGCCCAAGGACCGGGCCCGGCGGGGGCGGCGGCGGGCTGAAGACCACCGGGGCCCGCGGCGCCTGGGGCGGCGGGCTGGAAACCACCGTGGCCCGCGGCGCCTGGGGCGGCGGAGCGGCCACCGGGGCCGGGATCTCCGGCTCCTCTCGCGTTTCAGCGATCTCGGCGGGCGGCTCCCCGCCTTCCTGTACCAGGGCGCTCAACTTCATCGTGACGCCCAGCAGCATTCCCGCTTGCTGCGGCGCCGCTCCAAGACTTTCGACGATGAGAAACCGCTCGGAGCGGTCGAGCAGGTTCAGGAAGTGCATCAGGTCGGCGTAGCTGCCTTCGTAGACGGCGGTAATGGCCACCTTGGTGAGCGCGTCGCTGCCCTCGACCGGCTCGAAGGAGAAGGCGGTGTCCTTCTGGCGGATGCCGGCCTTGCGCGCCATGCGCTCGAGTTCCTGCACCAGCGTAGAGGCCATGGAGCGCTTGCCGAGCAGGTACTGGTCCATGAAACGGTCACCGTCGGCGCGCGCGGTCTCGACCTTGCTCACCACCACTCGCGTCCTCTCGAGCGCACCCTGTTTCTGGCGGACCTGCTGGCGCAACGCGGCTGCCTGCCGCTCGAGGTCCTCGACCGAACTGGCCCAGGGCTTGAAGACGACCGCGGCCGCCACCAGGTTGGCGGCCAGCAGCACGGCGAGGCCGAGGCGGACCAGGATGCGGGGGTCCTTCCTCCAGTTCGAAAGGTCGAGGTTTAGGCGGCGGGGCATGGGCTACAGTTTCTGCGCATAGTTTACGCTCACCCTGAATCGCAACAGGGGATCGGACTGCGAGGGCGGCATGCGGTTATGGATCAGCGTCTCGCCGAACTGGGGCGAACGCTCCAGCCGGGTCAGCATCTGGATGACGGGCTCGCTGGAGTCTGCGCCCACCACCATTTCGAGCGAGATCTGGTTCTGCGAGTTCACCTGAGGGCGGATCTGGATCAGCCGCACGTTGTAGGGCATCACCTTCTCGAGGTCGTCGAACAGCCGGGTCCAACTGATTCCCTTGGCATAGAGCAGGCTGTTGAGGAACAGGCTGCGATCGAGCACCTCGGCGTTTTCCGGCTGGCGCAGGACGTTCTCGAGTTTGGCCTGCTCGGCGGAAAGCATGCGCGACTGCGCCTCCAGGCGCGCGATGTTCTGGAGGGCTTGCGCGGCTTGTCCCTTTTGCGCCACCGAGAGCGTAATCAGCAGCGCCAGCAGGCCGAGGAGCAGCACGGCGGCGCCGCCGGAGGCCACCAGCATGGGCCGCGTCCTGCGGAACGGCTCGCTCGCCAGGTTGACGGAGATCTTCACGCTCACGCCGCAAGCTCCTCGACCGATTCCAGGTAGCCCAGCAGGCCGGCATCGTAGTAATGCGGCGCGCCAAAGCGCGAGCGCAATGGCTCGACCGGGATTCCCGCGTCGCCCTCGAACTCCTGGCGCAACTCCTCGGCCAGAGTGCCCAGGCCGCAAACCAGCACCTTCTCGGGCCGGGCGTCCAGGTGGTCTTCAATATAGGCGAAAGTCGGATAGAGGTGGGAGACGATTTCGGCGGCGGAGCCTTGGGCCAGCTCGAGCGTGCGAAGCAGCTTCAAGACGCCGCGGTCGGCCACCGCGAGGGTCAGCGTGCGGCCGCCGAGCTTGGCGAAGACGGCGAGGCCCGCGCCACGCATCAACTCCAGCGCGCACAGCGCCGAGGTGGTGACCAGTCCCGGGTGGAAGCCCGCCGCGCGGAAGGGGGTCTCGTATCGCGCCAGGATCTCCATGGGCGCCACCGCCACCACCACGTCCCGGTGCTTGCCGTTGGTCCCACCCGGCTGCGGATAGTAGCTCAGGGCCGCGGATTCGACATCGAAGGGCAGACTCTTGCGGAGGCGGAAGCGCACCAGGGAGAGCTGCTGCTCCGGTTCGTCGGGAAAGGCGTCGAAATCGAGCACCACGACGCGCACGCTGAAATCGGGCAGGATCAGGACGGCGCGCCGGAGTTTCTTCTCTCCGGGAGGGGCCAGCGCCTGCACCTGGGCCGCGAGCGCCTCCGGGCGCAGCACGTTATCCTTGACCGGCGAGACCGAGATCACGTCCGGGTCGAGCGGCTGGAAGCCGATGCGCGGGGGACGGCCGCCGCGCGCCACCGCGATGCCGGCCTCGGAAAGCTCGAAGGCGAAGCGGGGCGCCGGATCGTCGAACAGCCTCAGAATGGCGCTAGTAATTCGCATAAGCCGCCGGGTCAGGTCTCGATGAAAGTGACCTTGTTGATCTCCTTCAGACTGGTGGTGCCCGCTTGGGCCTTGTCGAGCGCGCACTCGCGCAGGAAGGTCATGCCTTCCTCGCGGGCCACCCGCTTGATCTCCGAGGTCGGCCGCTTGTTGAGAATCATTTCGCGGATGTGCTCGCTCAAATCCAGCAGCTCGCAGATGGCGGTGCGCCCGCGGAAGCCGGTGCCGCCGCACTCGAAGCAGCCCGCGCCCTCGTAGAAGGGGAAATCGCGCCACTGGGCCGGGTCCAGGCCGCTCTCCTCGAGGTAGGAATCCGGGTGAATCGCCCGCCGCTTGCAGAAGGTGCAGATCACGCGCACCAGCCGCTGCGCCAGGATGCAGTTCAGAGCGGAGACGAAATTGTAAGGCTCGACGCCCATGTTCAGGAAGCGCCCCAGCACGTCGAAGACGTTGTTGGCGTGCACGGTGGTGAAGACCAGGTGGCCGGTGAGGGCCGCATTGATGGCGATCTGCGCGGTCTCCTGGTCGCGGATCTCGCCCACCATGATCTTGTCGGGGTCGTGCCGCAGGATGGAGCGGAGGCCGCGGGCGAAGGTGAGGCCCTTCTTCTCGTTGACCGGGATCTGCGTGATGCCCTTGATCTGGTACTCGACCGGGTCCTCGATGGTGATGATCTTGTCTTCGTCGTTCTTGATCTCGCTGACGGCCGCGTAAAGCGTGGTGGTTTTGCCCGAGCCGGTGGGTCCGGTGACCAGCACCATGCCGTAAGGCTCCTTGATGTAGCGGCGGAACTTGGCCAGATCCGAGTCCGGGAAGCCGACCACGTCGAGCGAGAGCTTGGCGAACTTCTCGCTCATGGACTCCTTATCGAGCACGCGCAGCACCGCGTCCTCGCCGTGGATGGTGGGCATGATGGAGACGCGGAAGTCGATCAGGCGGTTCTTGTAGCGCACGCGGAAGCGGCCGTCCTGGGGCACGCGGCGCTCGGCGATGTCCAGCTCCGACATGACCTTGATGCGCGAGAGGATGGTGGAGTGCCAGTCCTTGGCGATGGGCGGCATGGCGTAGTGCAGCACGCCGTCGATGCGGTACTTGATGGCCACTTCGGTGTCGCGGGTCTCGATGTGGATGTCGCTGGCGCGGCGCTCGAGGGCGTTGAAGATGGTGGTATCGACCAGGCGGATCACCGGGGCGATGTCGCTCTCGGCCGCCGACAGCCGGTCGATGGAGAGGGTCTCGTCGGCGCCCTCCTCCTCGGCCACCACGTCCAGCGCGAAGCCCTCGGTGACTTCCTCGAGGACGCGTTGGCTTTGCTCGGTTTTCTTGAGCAGGTCGGAGATCTGCGAGAGCGAGGCGACTTTGACCTTGAGCTTCTTCTGAAGCAGGATGGTGAGCTCGTCGATCAGGTTGAGGTTGCGGGGGTCCGAGAGCGCGATCTCGAGGAGGCCGTCTTCGGCGCGTAGGGGGACGAAGTTGTAGCGGAACATGAGGTCCACCGGGACGGAGCGGAACAGATCGTGGTCAATGTGCCCCTCCCGGAGGTCGACGAACTCGTAGCGGTAGCGCCGCGCCAGCTCCTGGGCCTGGGCGGCCTCCTGCGCGTGATCGTTCAGTTTGGTTCGATCGGTTGCCATATCAGGGCAGACACTCCCCCACTGCCAATCGTGTCACATAGAGCTTGACGCGCCGGGGGCGGAAAGCGTGGAGGGGAAAGCGGGGGCGCGTGTAAGTGGGTGAGGGCATAGGGGGTTGTGCGGAATTGGGTTTGTTTCGTACAGGAGGGGCGGAGGGGCTCTCGGGGCCTGATGCGCCGGGTGCTTTGCGGCAGGATCCCCGGGGGGAATTGGCTTTGTTTTGCGAATTTTGCTTTGCGGGGGGCGGGGTTGGCCGGGCCGTCGCGGTTGGCGTTGACGTGGCGTTGGGTGGCCATAGGGCATTCTGTTGGCTCCAGTTGAGCACGGGCGGGCGGAGTCCGGGTGGCATAGTGGGCGCAAGTTGTTGCGGGGGAGGGGGAAACAGAGTTCAGTTGCGCGAGACTCCGTCTCCCTTTCCCATGATTGCCGCCGCGATCTGCTTTGCCGCGTCGCGTTGTCCTCCGGGTCGCCTTCGAGCAGCTTAGCAGCAATCTTGTTGCTTCTCTTTGCGAAGCGTCCGGGTTCCGAGCGTAAATGGGTGATGGCATAGGGGTTGCTCGAGTTTGGGTTTGTTTTGTCCACAAGGTGCGGCGCGGCCAGGGGGCCGGATTCCCTGTGGGGGAATTTGGCTTTGTTTTGCGAATTTTGGTTTTCGGGCGGCTGGGGTGGGCCGGGCCGCCGCAGTTGGCATTGACGTGGCGTTGGGTGGCCATGAGGCATTTCGTTGGCTCCAGTTGAGCATGGGCAGGCGGGGTGACGAGCGGATTCTGGGGGCAACGTGTTGCGGGGGCGGGAGAAATGATGTGGGGAGGATGGGGAATGGGTCCGCGAGAGGGGGCTGCCCTGAGGCTGGTCCTGAGATTAGGCCCTTCCCGATGGCCGTTTGCAGTTATGCTGATAGGGTATAGAGATTCGACGCCAGGACTCGGGCGCGGAACCAGGGCTGGCCCATGAGCGACACCATCAAGAGGCTCACGATCGAAGGGTTCAAATCCACACGGAAGCTGGAGGAATTCGAACTCCGGTCCTTGAATGTGCTGATCGGCGCCAATGGCGCTGGCAAGAGCAATTTCGTTGGGTTCTTCCGCCTGTTGCGAGAACTGATTGACCAGCGGCTCCAACTGGCTCTTGCCACGGAGGGTGGCGCGGACACGTGCCTATACCTTGGTCCTAAGGTCACCCAGCGAATTGTAGCCAAGCTCTATTTCGGAGAGAACGGTTACGAGTTCGTATTGGTGCCGACAGTAGACAACCGACTCGTCTTCGCCGAGGAAGTGGCCGTTTTCAAGAGGGGCCGCGGCACCTTCCGGGACTTCCTGGGTTCGGGGCACGCTGAGGCCAAGATTAAGGATCGCAAGGACGAGCCTGGCAGGGGTGGCGGGAAGTACGGGGTGCCGCACTACGTTTACAAAGCTCTGTCGAGTTGGGTGGTTTACCATTTCCACGATACCAGCCCAACCGCGGGCGTTCGTCGCCAGGGGCCAATCAATGATAATGAGATCCTTCGGCCTAATGCGGAGAACCTGGCGGCATTTCTGTACCGTATCCGCCACACCAACCAAGCGAGCTACGAAAAGATCCGCGATGTCGTGCGGTTGGCGGCCCCGTTCTTCGATGATTTCAAGCTCCGTCCCGTACCCACGACCCCCGACCTCATTCAACTGGAGTGGCTGCAACAGGACTCGGATTATCCCTTCCTCGCCAGCCAGCTTTCGGACGGCACGCTTCGCTTCGTTTGCCTGGCCACCGCATTGCTTCAACCCGCGCGGCCTCCAACGGTACTTTTCGACGAACCAGAACTCGGGCTTCACCCGTACGCCCTGACGCTCTTGGGCAGTCTGCTCCAGCAGGCGACGGAGCACTCTGGCAAGCAGGTGATCGTCTCGACGCAATCGGCAGCTCTGCTGAATGAATTTTCCCCGGAAGATGTCATCGTGGTCGAGCGCAGCGAGGGGCAGTCGGTTTTCCGGCGCCTCGACCCGGCTGACCTGATCGAATGGCTCGAAGAAGAGTACACTCTGGGCGAACTGTGGCAGAAGAACGTCCTGGGCGGCCGGCCCCAGAAGGAAGGAGCGCCCGATCTGGTGAACGGGAATCGCGAGGCCCCCATGCCCGCTCCTGAGGGAGGACCGAGTGCGGGAGATGGCCGTTCATGACACGCGTCTATGTCGTTGTGGAGGGCTTCACGGAGGAGTCCTTTATCACGAACGTCCTTGCGGAGGTTTTGTGGCCCCGCCAAGTCCACCTGACACCCGTTGTCCTCGGCACTCCCGGACACAAGGGCGGGAACACGAATTATGCGCGCGTGAAGAGGGACATCGTGGTGCTGCTCAAACAGGACCAGTCGGCTTACTGCTCCACCATGCTGGACTTCTATGGCCTCGGAAGGGGCTTCCCAGGAATGCCTCTCGAGGCGAACCTGGCGAACCTCGACAAGGTGGCGCGCGTTGAGCGGGCGGTGAAGGCAGACATCGTTCCGCAAATCCCGCATCTGAGACCTGACGTAAGATTCGTACCATACCTCCAGTTGCACGAGTACGAGGGATTACTGTTCAGCGATCCGGCTGCTTTTGCCTCCGGGATCGGGCAGCGGGGGCTCGCTCCGGCATTCGAGAGGATCCGCGGTGGGTTCGCCACACCCGAGGACATCAACGACGATCCCAATACGGCCCCCTCCAAACAGGTGCTGGGCGCCTACCCGGCCTATCGAAAAATCCTGGATGGAACGCCAGCGGCGCAAGCCGTGGGTATCGAGAGGATGCGGCAAGAGTGCCCGCATTTCCGCGACTGGGTTGAGCGGCTCGGAGCTTTGGCAGCCGAGTAGGCTGGTTTGGCGAGCTACGGGCGGGAAAGATCCAGAGCGCGGCGGGTTTCCTCGATGCGTCCGTGGCCGAGGCGGTCGCGGAGTTCGAGGGCGGCGGTGAGGCGCTGGCGGGCGAGGTCGCGCTCGCCGAGCCGCAAGTGGGCGAGGCCGCAGAGGTGGAGACCGTCCGCCTGTCCCCAAGCGTATTGGCAGTCGGGGTGTTCGGAGCGGTCGAGCGCGTTGCGGGCGTTCTGGAGGGCTTTGCGGGCGTCTCCCGCCGCGAGGAGCGTTTCGGCGAGCGCGAGGCGGAGGTCGATGGAGTAGCGCCCGAAGCCGCAGGTGTCCGCCAGGAGGATGCCGGCGTCGGCTTCGGCGATGGCTTGCGGGTAATCTTCCAGATGCCGGTGGAGATCGCAGGCTGCGTAGAAGCAGCGGAGCTGGAGTTCGACCTGTCCGGAACGGCTGGCGAAGGCGCAAGCATCCTGAAGGTGCTGGGCAGCCTGGGCGGGATCGTCCGGAAGGACGAGTCGGGCGAGGAGGGCGTTGCAGCGGCAGAGATTGCCGCCATAGTTGTCGCGGACGGCCCACTCCCGGGTGGCTTGTGTTTGACTGAGTGCTCCGGACCGATCACCGCGAAGGAGCCCGCACTCGGCCTCCCAGATGCCGGGCAAGCTGTACAGAGGCTTACCCTCCAATTCGGTGGCGTGCTGAAAGTCGGCTGCGGCAGCGGCCAGGTCTCCCAGGGCGAAGTGCGCTGTCGCCCGATAGCTGAAAGCGTTCTCGATTTCGGTATCGTCCTTCGCTTCCGTGGCGAGCGAAACTGCGCTTTCAGAGCAATCGAGGGCCTCTCGGAAGTGTCCGGCGTCCAATTCGACCTGGGCGAGGTTTCGGGCGCAAGTCGATTCCCCCTTGCGGTCTGACTCACTTCCGCTCAAGTCGCGCGAATGGTGAAAGGCCGCGCGCGCCCGGGCGAGGTCGCCTAGATTCTTGGCGAACAGGCCAAGGTCGTTGACGAGCAAGGATCGGCTGAGTAGAGGCAGATGAGGCTCGATGAGTGAAAGATCATCCCGCGGGACAAAGCGTTCCAGGATGCGGAAACCACGCACGTTCTCTCCCAGAACCCAGCCAAGGTTCGTATAGCAACCCAACCCGTACCAATACAGCTCAAACGCCTCCTGAACGCGGCCGGCGAGCAGCGTCTGCTCAATCAGCAGCTCGTATTGATCCAGAATCGCCGGGTCGCTCGGCTTTGTCTTTGGCCGCGCTTCGAGGCTGGGAGCAAGCCTGGCGCGCACGGACTCGTGGACGGATTCCGGCTTCGTCCCCAAGAGACTCCGGAAAAACTCGCGGAGGAAGGGATGAGCGGAGTAGACGGCCTGCCCCTCGGTCATGTAGCGAAACACCAGCCCGAGCTTTCTGAGCCTCTCCAAGTGCTGCACCAACTGTTTATCCGCAAGGCCGATGAGAGCCCCCGCTACCCCACCGCCGGACTGCACGATCCAGGCGAGAAGCTCGACCTTCACGCCTCGCGGAAACAGCGCCAGGCGGGCCAGGAGGTCGCGCTCGGCGGCAGTGAGCGCCTGGGTGTACTGCTCGAGGATGCGGCTGAGCCGCCGGGCCTTGGGGTCGGACTCTTTGGCGTCCTCCAAAGAGAACTCCGGCGCCCGGCTGGGATCGCCCCCGGCGAAGTTGCCGAGATAGGAACCCAGGACGGCCACGGAAAGGGCATGATAGAGGCCGCCCATGTTCAATGGCTCGATCAGGCGCGTCAGCGCGGCATCGTCGCCCTTCACACCCCAGGCGCGGAGCACTTCGAGCGCCACCGGGCGTTCGAGGTCGTCCAGTTCGATGGCGCGGTGCCCGGCACCGGTCCAGCTTTCGAGATCCACCAGCGGGAAGCGCGACGTCACCAGGGCGCGGGCGCTCCCCACGCCCCCGGCCAGCGCGCGCACCAGACGCTTCAATTGCAGATCTTCGAGTTCGCCGCGGCGGTGGGGGCCGCCTTCGCTCTGGACACGTTCGAGCCCGTCCAGGATCAGGACGTGCGGCACGTCGCCGGAGAGCGCCAGTTGCAGGCGCTCCAGCATGCCGCCGGTGGGCGCGTCCTTTTCGCCGGTGAAGTAGACGTAGGCTTCGCGCAGAAAGGCGTCCGTGTGGGGATCTTCGTAGAAGGACCAGACAAACAGGCCGGCGCGGTCCGAGTGCGCTGCCTGGTGGAGAGCTTCGTCAACGAGCGCCGTCTTGCCCACGCCACCGGCGGCGACCACGGAGATAACGCGGTCCGGGGTGACGGGGGCTTGGAGCCAGCCCTTGAGATCCTCGATCTTTGCCTCGCGGCCGCGGAAATGCTGGGCCGGTTGCAGGGCGTGGCAGAACAGCGGTTGCCAGGCGCGGGCGGTGGAGCTTTGTTGGGGCGTGAACCTGGCCAGCGCGACCGTGACGTGCGTGGCCAGATTCTCCAGGCTGGTGAAGGTCTGCCGGACGCACTCGCGATCGAGGTAAGCTTTGAACTCCTGGAGCTTCTGAACCGCTTTGAAGATTTCCTGGGCCTTCTCGGGCTCCGACACGAGCCGGTCCTGTTCCTTCACCCCGGTCCAGGGGGCGCTGGGATCGACCAGGAACGCAAACACCGGCTTGCCGGCGCGCTTCGCAGCGTCCACTTCGAGCCAGGTGATGGAGCGCTCGCCATCGCCGCCCAGCTCCGGTGGCGGGATGTAGCCATAGCGGTGGGCGACGAGGCAGACCACCGCGTCCGCTTCGGCCGCCAGGCGCATGCATTCGGGCGCGGGCTGGCCGGATTGCGCGGAGAAGGTCTCCATCGCGATGGGCAGGTCTTCCAGGCGCAGCACGGCATCGCGGACTTTTTCCCGATAGTCCCGAAGGTCGATCGCGGTGGAGGATATGAAGATCCGAAGAACCGGGCGCGTGGCCACTTTCGGAGTGTAGCGCGCGGGCGGGCAGTCGTGGTGGGCAACCGGGGACAGCCTGGGCCGTCCCGACGGCGGACGGCCGAGGCAGTCCCTCGGTTGCGGGCGCCTGGGCGTCAGGTGGAGTTCGAGGCGCTGTGGGCGGCGGGCTCCGGCGCGGCCGGCGTTTCCTTGGCCGGGACGTCCAGCGCGATCCGCTGGACCTTGAGCAGCAGCTCGACTTCCTTCTCGGGGATTCCCAGGGCGGCGGCGATCTGCTGGTTGGGGGCGCCGCGGCGAGACATGCGCAAGGCCTGGCTGCGGGTGCTGAGGTTCACTCCGGATCGGGCGGGGGCCGGGGCCACGAGCGTCGCGGCGCGCTCATCGCTTTCCAGAAGCCGCTCCCTCAGCTCCGCGATCTCGAGGCTGAGCTGGCCCATCGCCGCGTCGAGCGCCTGCTGCCTGCGGCGGGCGGAGCGAAGCTCCCGTTTCAGGGTGAGAAACAGATCCAGGCACGCTCCCAAGCCCAACGCCATCAGCGCGCAAAAGATCAGCGGGCCCTGGAGAATCCAGCGCATGTGTTCCTCACCAAAAGCAGGAGCGTCATTGCAGCGTGGTGAGCCTCTTGTCCCGGCTGATGATCTCCTGGATCCGCACTCCGTAGTTGCCTTCGACCACCACCACCTCGCCGCGCGCGATCACGCAACCGTTCACGATCACCTCGACCGGCTCGGAGATGTTGCGGTTCAGCTCGACAATCGATCCCGAGGTCAGCTTCAGGACGTCCTTGAGCGTGAGCCGGGCGCGCCCGAACGAGACGCTGACCGGAAGCTCGACTTCCAGGAGCAGATCGAAGGTCTTGTGGGAGTCCGGTTTCTCGGCCCGCGGCTCCGCGGGGCGGGCGGATGGGGCGACGACGGCGCTGGAACTGGGCCGCGCCACGCCGGTTTGAAACAGGTCCCGCACGGCAGGCAGCAGGCAGAGATGGAGCGCGGGCAACTGCGAACCTCCGAGGGTCAGATCGATGTCGAAGGCGGCAAGGCCGGAGGCGGGCGGCGGGTTCTCCTTGCCCTTTTCGCAGGTCACCTCCGCGCCCAGCCGGCGGCTGATGGCCGTGGCCAGTCCGGAACAGGCCTGGCTCAACGCTTCCAGGTAAGTGTTCCGGACGTCGTGGGGATCGGAGGCCTCGATGCCGGCGGCACGCAACACCTGACCGCCGATCTCGAGCCAAGCCGCCCGGGGCGCGCCGGCCCAGAAGGTGGCATTCGGTCCCAGGCTCAGCGGCTGTTCCCACCACAGCACGTCCTGGAGGCCGGAGGGAGCGTCCGGTGCGGGGCGCCAGCCGACGCCCGGCCGCTCGCCGGTCATGCCCTCGAAGCTGTCGGCCAGCCGCGCGGTCCAGTTCTCCAGCAGCCAAACGATCAGTTCATCGCGCTCTTGCTCGCTCATGTGCTCTCCTCGACCGGCCGCCCGACCGCCCGATCAGAGGCCGCCCCGCGTGGGCCAGCGCTTTTCGATGTACCCGCGCAAGCGCAAGATGCCCTGGGTCTTCAGTTGGGAGACCCGGGATTCATGCAGATCCACGATTTTGGCAATCTCGCGCAGGGTGAGTTCCTCGTGATAGTAGAGGCTGAGCACCGTACGCTCGACATAAGGCATTTTTTCGATTGCCTCGGCCAGCAAGCGCTCCAGCTCGGATCGCTCCAGAATGCGCGAGGGCCAGTTCTCCTCGTCGTCGGAGATGTACTTCAGCAAGTCGCGGCCGCCCTCTTCGCCGCCGGTGTATTCGAGGCTGCCCAGGTTGACGCCGCGGATCTCGACCAGCCAGGTATGGTACTGGTCGGCGCTCAGGTTCAATTCTTGGGCGATCTCCTCCTCGGTGGGCGTGCGCCGCAGCCGCTGCTCGGCCTTGAAGATGGCCGCCTCGATGAGCTTGGCTTTCTTTCGTTTCTGGCGGGGCGCCCAGTCCAGGCCCCGCAGGCTGTCCAGAATGGCGCCGCGGATCTTGTACTCGGCGTAGGTTTTGAGTTTGACGTTGAGGGTGGGATCGAAGTTGTCGATGGCCGAGATCAGACCCACGATGCCGGTGGAAATCAAGTCCTCGATGCTGACGCTGCCGGGCAGCCGTTCGTGGATCCGGCGTGCGATGAGGCGGACCTGGGGCAGGTGTTCCAGGATCAACCGCTCGCGCTCGGCGGCCGGGCTGTCCGCGGCCAACTGATAGGAGTTCGTCACTGGCCCGTCCTTCACGAGGCCCGGCAGGCCCCCGCCTGTCCCACGGGCTTCTAAGCCGCTGCGGCGGCTACCCGCCGGGAGCCGCGCCCCAGCACCAGATCCACGATCCGATCTTTCGTGGCCGGCTCGAGATCCTCGGGAATCCGTTGGCCGGCCGAGAGGAACGAAACCGGCTTGCCGGTGCGCGCCGCCTGGTTCAAAATCGGCCCGAACGCTTCGGTTTCGTCCAGCTTGGCAAACAGCAGTTTTTGCGGCCGGAAGACCTCGAAGCGGTCCACTACTCGGGATAGATCGGCGGATTTCATCGAGGCCGTTAGGACCAAGTGGGTGTCGATGTCGCGGCGGGTGTCGAAAAAGCGGGCCAGGTCGGCGGCGTCGGCCAGGTCATTCGGCTCTTGACCCGGGGTGTCGATAAGGATGAGGTCCTTTTGACGATGCTCCTCGATGGCCTGGGCCAGAGCGCGGGGGGTCTCCAGGGCCTGGAAGCCCACGCCCAGGATGGCGGCGTAGGAGCGGAGTTGGTCGGCGGCGGCGATGCGGCAGGTATCCATGGAGAGCAACTGCGTGGGGCGGCGCGCCGAAAGCCCGTACTGGACCGCAAGCTTCACCAGCGTAGTGGTTTTTCCGCAGCCGCAGGGTCCGACCAGGGCGACGATCCGGGGCCGCTTCCCTCGCCCGCCGAGCTTGGCGTCGCAGGTGACGCGGCTGGCGATTTCCGCCGCCAGCGCGCCGCGAAGGGGCTTTCCCTCCTCGCCCGCGGCGCGCAGCCGGTTCAGAATGTCGTGCGCCAGCTCCGCATCCACCTCGGACTGGATCAGCGAGGAGAAGATCTCCGCCAGTCCCGGGTGAGGCAGGTTGCGGGCGGCCAGCAGCGCGTGCAAGCGGCTCATAGAGGCCGCCATGCGCTCCATCTGCACGCGCATCCCGGCCATTTCGGCCGAGAGCCGGGCGTAGTTACCCGGAGCGGGCTGGTGGGGCTGGGTCTCCGCCGCCGGATCGGAGGAGGGGCCGGCGGCCGCGTCGGGCGGCGCCAGGACCATCACGACCTCGCACTCGCCCAGATGCCGGGCCTCGGGCGGGGCCTTGCGCGACTGCACCAGCATGGCCTCCGGCCCCAGCTCCAGCCGCGCCATCTCGAGAGCCGCCGTGACGTTCTTGGCGAAATAGGATTTCAGCTTCACAGACGCTCCTTATTGAATGATTCCCAGGGAAATCACCTTGACCCCGGAGGGGATCTCGCTGTGGGACAGGAAGAACAGGTTGCGGAGCGAGGATTCGGCTAACTGGTGCAGGAAATGGCGCGCCCCGGAACTGGTCAGGGCGACCACGGGGGACTCGGGGCTGCCCACCACGCGCCGGATGCGATCCAGGATGTCGCGGATGGCCTGGGGCGAGAGATTGAAGTGACTGGAGTACTCGCCGTGCTCCACCGAGGACTCAACCATCTGTTCGAGCGACGGATCCAGGAAATACGCCGGCAGGTCGCCGCTGGAGTTCAGGTAGGGCTTTGCCACCGCGCGCCGGATGGCCTGGCGCACGTACTCGGTCAGCAGAATCGGATTCTTGGTGATGTTGGCTGCCTCGCCGAGGGCCTCGAGGATGGAGGCGGCGTCGCGGATCGAGACGCGCTCGCGAAGCAGGTTTTGCAGAACTCGCTGCACCGTAGCCAGGGGGAGCAGTTTAGGCACCAAATCCTCGACCACGCGGGGCTGCTCTTCGGCCACGCGGTCGAGCAGTTTCTTGGCGTCCTGGCGGGACAGCAGCTCGTGGGCATGGCGGCGAACGATCTCCGAGAGGTGGGTTCCCAGGATGCTGGTGGCGTCGACCACGGTGTAGCCGGCAGCGCGGGCGGCCTCCGCCTGCTCGGGCCGAATCCAGACGGCGGGGATGCCGAAGGCCGGCTCGTGAGTGGGAATGCCTTCGAGCGGGGAAGTGGGCTTGCCCGGGTGAATCGCCAGCTCGCAGCCCTGCGGCATGTCGAAGCGGGCCACCTCCGCCCCCTTGAGCAGCATGACGTACTCGCGCGAGCGCAAGGAGAGGTTGTCGGTGACGCGCACGGGCGGGAGCAAGTATCCCAGTTCGGTGGCCAACTGGCGGCGGATGGCGGCGATCCTGCGGAGCAGGGGCGAGTTCTGGCCACCTTCGACGAGCCGGACCAGGCCCAGGCCGACTTCGACGCACATGGGTTCGACCCGCAAGAGCGCCTCGAGGTTCTCCCTGGGGGCGGCGGGGGCCCGAGCCAGCGACGCTTTCTCGGCGGTGGCGAGCTTTTGCCGCATGCGCCAGGCGACCAGGCCGATGCCGGAGGCCACGACCAGGAAGGGGATCTTGGGCAGCCCCGGGAAGGCCGCCAAGGCGAAGAGCACCCCGGAGGCCATCAGCAAGGGCTGCGAACTGCCGAATACCTGTTTGCGCACTTGCGCACCCAGGCGGGCATCGGCGCCGGCGCGGGTCACCACCAGACCGCCGGAGATCGAAATCATCAGGGCCGGCACGACGGTAACCAGGCCGTCGCCGATGGTGAGCACGGTGTAGGTGGCGAGGGCTCGCTGGAGGTCCATGCCGTGCTGCAAGACGCCGATCAGGAAACCGGCGATGATGTTGATGCCGGTGATCAGGATGCTGGCCACCGCGTCGCGCTGGGTGAAGCGAGAGGCGCCGTCCATGGCGCCGTAGAACTCGGCTTCAGCAGCCAGTTGTCTGCGGCGCAGCCGGGCCTCGGGTTCGTCGATCAGGCCCGCGTTCAGGTCCGAATCGATGGACATCTGCTTGCCCGGCAGTGCATCGAGGGTGAAGCGCGCGGTGACTTCGGAGATGCGTACCGCGCCGTGGTTGATGACCACGTACTGGATGGCGATCAGGACCAGGAAGATCACGGCTCCGACGATGTAGTTGCCGCCCACCACGAAGGTGCCGAAGGCTTCAATCACGCGGCCCGCGGCCGCGGTGCCGGTATTGCCGTTGAGCAGGATCAGGCGCGCGGAGGAGATGTTCAATCCCAGGCGGAACAGAGTCAGCAGCAGCAGAGTGGTCGGAAAGACGCTGAACTCGACGGGCCGCAGGATGTACATGGCCACCAGCAGCACCACCACGGAGAGCGTGATGTTGGAGCAGATCAGGAGATCGAGGAGGAACGCCGGGAGGGGCGCCACCATCGCCAGGACGATGGCGAGGACCCCCAGCGGGACCGCCAGTTCGGCCGCCTTGGCGGCGGGCGCCAGGGGCGTGGAGCGGGGTGGCTGAGCGGCGGCGGGCAGGGTGAGCGCTTTGGTAGCCATGGGCTATGCGGGGAGACGGTTTCCCATCACGCGGTAGATGTAAGCCAGGATCTCGGCCACCGCGCGGTACAGGTGCACGGGGATCTCCTGTCCCACTTCGGCAGTGTTGTAGAGGGCTTGCGCCAGGGGAGGATTCTCGACGATGGGGACCTGGTGCTCGAGCGCCTTCCGCCGGATGCGCAGGGCCAGGTAGTTCTTGCCCTTGGCCAGCACGGAGGGCGCCGCCATGGAGTCCATGACGTAGCGGATGGCCACGGCGTAGTGGGTGGGGTTGACGATGACGGCGGTGGCCTTGGGGACCTGGGCCATCATGTGCCGGCGCAGCCATTCGCGGCGCAACTGCCGGAGCCGGGCGCGGATCTGCGGGTTGCCCTCCATTTCCTTGGATTCCTCGCGCAGCTCGTGTTTGCTCATGCGGAGGTCGGCCATGTAGCGGCGGTTCTGGCGCCAGAAATCGAAGGCGCCGAGGACCAGGAACAGCATGGCGGCCTTCCAGAGGAGGGCTTGCACGGAGAGGGCCATCTGGCGCGCGCCCAGCTCCGCGGCTTGAAGCGGCATCCTCAGCAGGGCGTCCCAGTTGTCCTTGACGATGCCGTAGACCGCCGCCCCGAACAGGGGCAGCAGCAGCAGCGCTTGAAACAGCGCCGGGAGGTTCTGGCGCGGGAGCTCGCGGAAGCGGGAAACGAAGTTCAACCTCTTGAAATTGGGCGCCAGGCTCTTCAAGGAGACGCCGAGGCGCGTGACCGCGAGCTGGGTGGCGAGACTGACCAGCAGCAGGATCCCCCCGAAGACTCCGAGGGGCAGGAAGTCGCGCCTGACGATCAGCCGCAGGAGGCGCATGATTTCGGCCGTGGTGAGCTCGGAGGTGAAGGCGGCGCGGAGCAGGTGGCGGGCGGTCGAGATCACGTGAGAGCAGTATTCGGCGCCGAAGGCCGCCATCATGGCCGAGAAAGCCAGGAACTGGAGGGCGCCGACGGCCTCGCGGCTGACCATAAAGCGGCCCTCGCGCCGGGCCTGCTCGATGCGGCGCTGGGTCGGTTTCTCAGTTTGCTGGCTCTTGTCGGGCATGGCGCTAGAACATTCCGAAGAGGCTGGAAAGGGTGAGCTGCGCGGCGGCGCGGAACACGGGAAGAAAGAAAGTCGAGATGACTGCAAGGAAGGCCAGCGTGGCCAGCATCTTCACCGGAAAGGCCAGCGCGATCAACTGCAACTGCGCGTGCATCCGGCCCATGAGCGCGAGAGCGATATCCACGAGCATCAGCAGCACGACCACCGGCAGGGCCAGCCGCAGCCCGGTGGAGAACATCGCCGATCCGAGGTGCAGCAGCATTTCCGCGGTGGAGAGCTTCAGGACGAAGGCGCCCGGCGGATAGGCGGCCAAGCTGTAAGCGAACACGCGGAGGATCTCGCGGTCGAGGCCGAGGGAGAAGAACAGCAGCCCGGCAACCAGTTGCGCGAACACCAGCAGCACGTTGCTGTCGGCCTGTGTGGTCGGGTCGATGGTGGAGGCGTAGGAGTAAGCGGCCTGCACGCCGAAGGTCTGGACGGCCACTAGCAGCGTCTCGATCAGGAGGGCTACCGCGAGCCCGACGACCGAGCCGAATGCGGCCTCCGCCAGAAGCCAGACCGCCAGTTGCCCAATGCCGAGATCGGGCGCGACTACGGCGGGCCAGAGCGGAAACAGGGCCAGGGCGAAGCCGAGGATCAGTACGACACGCGCCGGTTCCGGACCGGCGCTCATCCCCGGCAGCGGGACAAACACGAGGGCGCCGCCGACGCGCGCCAGCACCAACAGGAAGCCAAACAGGGTTCCCAGCGACAGCGTCAGCTCACCGGGCATATCGACCCAGGTCGCTCAGAATCCCCGCAGTGTAGGAAATCATTTGCCGCAGCATCCAGGGGAGCGCGATCAGCAGCGCCAGCAGAAACGCCGCCAGGCGCGGGACCGTGCTGAAGGCGGAGTCCTGCATCGAGGTGAGCACTTGAATCAGGCTGATGAAGACGCCGACCACGAAACCGGCCACCAGCAACGGGGCGCTGATCCAGAAGGCCATCATCAGCGCCTGTTTGACGATCTGGATCACGAATTCGGGAGTCATGGGTGCTTTCAGGAATTGACGATTGAAGATTGAGTCATTGACGATTGAACTGCGGCGCGCGCCGGGGCTGGTGCAATCGTCAATGTGAAGATCGTCATTCGTCAATCTCCTAATAGAAACTCTTCACCAGCGAGCCCACGACCAGGTTCCAGCCATCGGCCAGGACGAACAGCAGCAGCTTGAAGGGGGCCGAAATCATGACCGGGGGCAACTGGATCATGCCCGCCGAAAGGGTCACGGAAGCGACTACCAGGTCGATGATCAGAAAGGGCAGGAAGAGCACCGCGCCAATCTGGAAGGCGGCCTTCAGTTCGGAGAGGATGTAGGCGGGCACCAGGACGGCCAGGTCGAGATCGGCGGGGGAGTGGGGGGCGGGCCGGTGCGTGAGCTCGACCAGGAGCCGCACGTCCTTTTCGCGGGCGAAGCGTCCCAGAAAGACCTTGAGCGGCTTGGCGCCTTCCTCGAAGCCTTGGGCCGGCGTGAGCTGGCCTTTCTCGACGGGGACCCAGCCCTTGGCGTAGACGTCCGTGGCTACGGGCTGGATGATGAGAATGGCCAGGAACAGCGACAGTCCGATCAGGACCTGGTTGGAAGGGGTGGACTGGGTGCCCAGGGCCTGGCGCAGGAAGTGCAGCACGACCACGATGCGCAGGAAGGGGGTGACCGACATGATCACGGCCGGCAGCAGGGTCATCAGCGTGAGCAGCAGGACGATCTGCATGGGCACGCTGAGCGAGGGGCCCTGGCCCGAGCCCAGGGAGAGGTTGGGCGCGGCGGCGAGTGCGGAGTGGGCCAGCAGCGCGCCGGCCAGGGTCAGCCGCGTCATGGCGACTCCGGGGCGTCGCGGCCGTCCGCGGCGCCCAGAGGCATGCTCTCCAGCAGGGTGCACCCACTGGAGTGCGCGCCGATCAGCAGGGCCCGGTTGGCGACGCGCACCAGGTGCAGCGTGTGCTGAGGGGACAGGGCGAGACGCTCGATGGCTTGGAGGCATCCGGCGGCCTTGCGCGTCCGCCGGATGCCCGCGCGCGGAACGAAACCTCGCCGGCGCAAGGCCCACAGGGCTGCCGCGAGCAGACCGAATACCAGCCCGATCGCGGCCAACTGGCGTAGCAGTTCCATAGAATGCCTCCTCGGGTGGAGAGCTCCGGCCCAGGCGCGCTCCGGGGCGGCCTACGGGGCCCAGTCGAAATCCGTCAGCCGGATGCCGAAGGCGCGCTCCACGATCACGATTTCCCCGGAGCCGAACAGCGTGCCGCCGATATAGACGTCGAGGTTCTCGCCCGCCGAGCGGGTCAGCCAGATCACGCTGCCCACGTCCCAATCCAGGATCTCCTCCAGCCGGGTGAGCTTGCGGCCCAGCTCGATCTCGAGCTGGACGGGCACGTCGGCCAGATGGGCGATTTCATCAAGGGGCGTCATGGTCGGCGGCGCAGGCCCTTAACGCTTGAGATTGATGGTGTCCTGGCTCAGCTCGTCCACCGCGGTGACCACGCGGGCGTTGGCCTGGTAGCCGCGCTGGTAGACGATGAGGTTGGTGAACTCCCGGGCGATGTCGACCGTGGAGGCCTCGATCGAGCTGCCGAGCACGGTGCCGCGGCCGCCGGTATCGGGAAGGCCGATGGCGGGCAAGGCGGACTTGGCGCTGCCGAGGTAGTTGTTGTTGCCGGCCGCGATCAGGGATTCGGGGTTGCGGATGGAAGCCAGCGCCAACTGCCCGACGATGAGCTGCTGCCCGTTGGAGTATTGGGCTACGATCTTGCCGCCATCGGCGAGGCCGACGTGGGTGAGCGAAGCGGCCGAGGAACCGTCCTGAGCCTCCGCCGAGACCGCCGAGGTCTGGGCGAACTGGGTCAAACGCGGATCGCCGGAGGGATTGTACAGGGACCAGGTCATATTGAGGTCCGCGGCGCCATCGGCGAGGCCGGTGACGCTGACCGCTACAGTCGGAGAGGTCGAAGGCGGCGTGAGCAGCTTGCCATTGGAGTCGAAGGTGATGGTGCCGCTGGCCAGCGGAGCGGTGGGCGCCGTGAGCAGGTCCGCGGCGGGGATGGTCACCGCATAAGTCCACTCGTTGGCGGTGGTCGATTTCGTGAAGGTGACCGTGAGTACGTGCGAGTCGCCGAGGGAATCGATCACGGTCATGGGGGTAGAAAAGGTTCCGTCCGACGCGCCGCTCACCGCGGAGGCGTCGAGGTTGAGATCCATCGAGAAGGTCCCGGTGGTTATGGGCGTCTTGAGCGTCCCGACCGGGACCACAATGTCGGTAATCGCTCCGTCCGGGTTCACGATGCCATTGGCGCCCGCCACCCAGCCCTCGACTTTTTCGCCGGTCATGGTCATGAGATTCCCGGCGTCGTCCACCTGGAAATTGCCGGCGCGGGTGTAGAGCATCGCATTCTGGTCGTTGCGCAGGACGAAGAAGCCGTCACCCTGGATGGCAGCGTCCAGTAGCCCGGTGCTGCTCTGGATGGCGCCTTGGGTGAACTGGCGGGTGGTGAACGGGGTCCCGGTGCCGAACCCGACCTGGGTCTCGCCCAATCCCGCGCCTAGCGACTGGGTGACCAGGTCGCGGAAGGAAACCGTGCTGGCCTTGTAGCCCGGCGTGTTCAGGTTGGCGAGGTTGTTGCCGACCACGTCCACGGCGGTAGAGTGCGCGTTGAGGGCCGAGAGGGCGGTCGAAAAGGAAGTGAACATAGACAGTTCTCCTAGGTTGCTGTAGTAGGCGTTGCCGCACTACTAGAGGCTGCTGTAGTTGAGGTTGCCGAAGCCGAGGCGGCCGCCGTGAAGTCGCTGCGGAGTGCCTCGAGATCGGCTCGAATCTGGGTCACTTGCTCCAGTTCGCTGAACTGAGCCAGTTGGGTGACGAATTGAATGCCGTCGACAGGGTTCAGCGGATTCTGATTCCTGATCTGGGCCACCAGCAATTGGAGGAAGGTCTGCTCTGTGGCGAGGGGATCGACAGTGGATGTGGCTGCAGTCTGTGATGTGGCGCCGGAGGCGGCGGTGCTTCCGGCAAGCGCGCTAACTGACGAGCTCATTGGTCATGCTCCTGATGGAATTGGTTTGTGGCGGGAGGTTCTCCTCCAGCGCATTCAGCCATTGGGGCCTGGCTTGCTCCTGGTCCTGGCGCTGCTGCTGCGAGGATGAGTCCGCGTTCCCGCCCTGCTGCTGCCGGCCGGAGCTGGAGTAGCCGTCGCGGTCCGGGCCGCTCTGAAGTTGCTGCGGGGAGGTCTCAGCCACTCCCGAGACGCCAGCCACGGCAGTGGAATCGGCGGGGCGCCAGGTTTCGGTGCGGTAGCCGCTGTGCTCGAGCTGGGTCACCAGGTCGCCGAGCTGCGCGCCCAGCGATTGGCTGAGCCGGGCATCGCCCGTTCGCACGGCAACATGGACCTGGCCGGCGCGATCGAGCAGCCGCACTTCGACCGCTTCCGGCTTGGTGCCTTCGGCCGCGGGCTGGGGAATCAGCACCGAGATCTCCCGCAGGGGCTGCGACCTGGTTTCGAGGCGGGCGGACTCAACATCGAGCAGGGCAGCCGTGGCGGACTGTAGATCGCGTGGAGCAGCCGCCGAGGCGGGCGCCCTCGCTCCCGCGACCAGGTCGGCGGAAATGCGCTGGGGCAGGCCGGGCCCGACGGAACTGAGCGGGTCGGAGCGGCTGGCGGCGGGTTTCACCTCGGCGGCAGCGTGCTCGGGGACTGCCTTTTCCGGCGCTCTGTCGAGCGTTGGCCGGCCGGAGCGACCCGGGGGGGCGCCGGCGGCTGGCGTTGGCTCGGGTTGGGGGACGGCAGGCGCATCCTCTTTGGATGGGGTGGATGCCAGCCGCGAGCCACCAGGAGCAGCGCTGGCCGAGGTCTGCTCGGTCAGCCGCGCGGCAAACGCCAGTTCGGTCTTCGCGGCAGGCTGCCTCGAGGTTCCCGGGAGTTCGTCTTCCGGGGCCGGGGCCAAGACCGGGGCTAGGGCGGCCAGCGTCTGCTGCGGAGCGTCGGGCGCCGCCGCGGGTTCCGACTGGAACCAGTTGGCCGCGAGGCTATCCAAGGCAGACTTCGGGGAAGCTGGGACCGGCAGGGGAGGCGCCGGAGCGGAGGCGGACTGCGGCGTTGGCGCCTTGGGGATCGCGGGCAAGCCGGTGGGCAGCGGCGGTCCAGGAACGGTGGGCAGCCCTGGGACAAGGTCAGGCGCCGAGGCGGCAACAGGCGTCGGCAGGGGCGCCGCGGCTGGCACGGTCACCGGCAGGGGGACCACAAGCGGCTGGGCTACCGGATCTGGGGCCACGTCCGCCACGGCCACCGGCGCTGGGTCCACAAGCTGCTGGGCTACTGGAACTGGGGTCACAACCGGCACGGCCGCAGGCGCTGACACCAGAACTTGCGCGGCCACCGACGCCGCCGGCAGGACCGATGCGGCCAGCGGTGTTGGCGCCACAGGCTGCGGCTGCGCGGCCACTGGAACTGGGTTCACCACCGGCAGGGTCGCAGGCGCTGGCGCCACAACTTGCGCGGCTGCGGACGCCGTCGACGCGACCGGTACGGCCACTGACGCCGCCGCCACAACCGACACGGCCACTGGCGCGACCGCCACGACCGGTACGGCCGCTGGCGCCGCCGCCACCGTGAGGTCGAAGGTTTGCGGGAGTTCGCTGTCTGCCGCGGGATGGTTCGAAGAGCACTCGCCGGCCGGGTCCAGGGTCTGCTTTAGGGAGGAAAGGGCAGCCGACGCGGGGGCATCGCATAGAGCGGTGACGGTGAGAGGACCGTCGCCCGGTGCTGTCGCGGCATCCGGAAGGCCGGGTTCAGCCAGCGGCAGGCGCGGCAGTTCGGCCATCGGCAGAAAACCGGGGATGGGAAATCCGGCCAGGAGCGAGGGCTGCTTCTCGGGCTCCTGGCCACTCTTCCGGGAGACCCCCGGATTGGATTTCGGCGGGGCGCTCGTCCCGGCAAGCACCGGAGTCTGGGTTGTCTCAGGCGCTTCTGCCGTCGCCCCAGAGAGCAACGCGGACATCAGGGCGGCGAACTCGTCGCCGGTCTGGCCTCCCGCGGAGCCCGACGGCGTCAAGGCGACCGCGGCGGCGGGAACCACACCCGCAGGGAAGGGGAAACATGCGGCGGTCACGTGCCGGATAGGTGCAGGTAGGTTGCCGGAAGGGGCGCGCTCCGTTTTCAAGCGCTTAGGGGTCGAGGAAGAGTACGAGATCTTGGCGCGCGAGGGCACGTGACCGGAATTTGGCGCGCCGGCCGAACCTTATCTGATCCACTCTTCGGCTGATTTCCCTGGAACTTGAACGCTTACGAAGTGCGGCCCGCAAATTGCTCCACCTGCTCCGGAGAGCTCCCATGGATCCACTGATGGCTTCGGCCGCCAGCGGGATGCGAGCGCGGCTGGAATCGCTCGATACGCTGGCCAACAACCTGGCGAACGTGGCCACAGCGGGCTACAAGACGGATCGCGAGTCCTACAGCACTTACGTGGCGCCGGAGGCGCTCGAGCCAGCCTTGGACGGCGACAGCCCGATGCCATCCACGCTGCCGGTGGTGGAACGAAACTGGACCGATTTCTCGCAAGGCAATCTGACGCCCACCGGCAATCGGCTGGACGTGGCGCTGGGCAGCAAGGGGTTCTTTGTCGTCAACGGCCCGAGCGGAGCGTTGTACACGCGGAACGGGAGCTTCCGCCTATCCGCGGCCGGGTTGCTGACCACCCAGGACGGCTACGCGGTGCGCGGCGTCAACGGACTTCCGATCCAGACCCAAGGCACGGGCACGCTGGAGATTTCGACCGCCGGCACCATCCAGCAGGACGGCGTGGCAGTGGGGCAGCTCGCGGTGGTGAGCATGGGCCAGCCGGGCAGCCTGGAGAAGACCGGCGGGAACTACTTTCGCGCCGGCGACTCCCAAGTCAAACCCACTCCGGCGATGGACATAGAAGTGCACCAAGGCAAGCTGGAAGCGTCGAACGTGACCACGCCGGAGACCGCGATCCGGCTGGTCAACCTGCTGCGGCAGTTCGAGATGTTGCAGAAGGCCGCGATGCTGGGCGCAGACATGGATCAGCGCGCGGTCCAGGACGTGGCGCGGGTGAACCCGTGACCAAGGAGTACTGATTAGATGATGCGAGCCCTTTACAGCGCGGCGAGCGGGATGACCGCGCAACAGATGAACGTCGACAACATCGCCCACAATCTGGCGAACGCCAACACCGCCGGCTTCAAGATGCGCCGGACGCAGTTCCAGGATCTGCTGTACCAGAGCGTGATCCAGCCCGGGGCATCGGCCGGGGCGCAGACGACGGTGCCGAGCGGGCTGCAATTGGGGTTGGGAACGCGGCCGTGCTCCAACGAGATCGTCTTCACGCAGGGCGACTTCTCGATCACCAACAACCCGCTCGACGTGGTGATTCAGGGGAAAGGCTTCTTCCAGGTGCGGCGTGCCAGCGGGGAGCTGGCGTACACCCGCGCGGGGAACTTCCAGTTGGACCGGGATGGGAACGTGGTGACCGCCGACGGGGATCCGATCGAGCCCCAGATCACGATTCCCCCCGACGCCCAGAAGATCAGCATCGCTTCCGACGGGACGGTCAGCTACACCCAGCCGGGCCAGACGGCGGCGACGTTGGGCGGGCAGATTCAACTGGCCAACTTTCAAAATCCGGCGGGCCTGAACAGCCTGGGGGGTAACCTCTACGCGCCCACGGACGCCTCGGGCGACCCGACGGTGGGCAATCCGGGCGGGCAGGAAGGAATCGGGACGCTGTTGCAGGGCTACGTGGAGCAGTCCAATGTGAGCGTGGTCGAAGAGTTCATCAACCTGATCGTCAGCCAGCGGGCCTACGAAGCCAACTCGAAAGTGGTGAAGGCGGCCGACGACATGTACTCCCAGGTCAACAACCTGACACGATGATCCTGGCTGCGGCAGTGATGGCCTCGGCGTGCATTGCCGTCGGGGGCGAGCGAATCCGGGCGGCGGACCTGGTGGCGGCGGTGCCGGCGTTTGCGGCCCTTCCTCCGGAGGCGTCGCTGGGCTACGCGCCGGCCCCGGGGGCGCGGCGAATGCTGAATCCTCGCGAACTGGAGCGGCTGGCCGGGCAACACGGTATTCCCCTGGGAGGGGCGCCCAGCCTGTGCGTGGAGCGGGCGGTCGAGCGGCTGACGGAGGAACGGGTTCTGGCGGCGCTGCACAGGGCACTCGGCTCCAGCGAAGCGCGCGTCGAGCTGCTGGACTTCAGCCGGGCTCCGGCGCCGCACGGCGAAATCGAGTTTGCCCGGTCGGGCCTCGTGGCTCCGCTGGGAGACCCGAGAACTCCGGTGGTGTGGCGCGGCCGGCTGCGCTATGCGGACAACCGCAGCCTGCCGGTGTGGGCGCGGGTGCGGGTTACGGTAACGTGCAAGCAACTGGTGGCCGCCGAGAGCTTGCCGGCGGAGCGCCCGATCCAGGCCTCGCAAGTGCGGGTGGAGACCGCCGAGCGGTCCCCGTTTACCGAGGCCGGCATGGGGTCCTTCGAGCAGATCGGGGACCGCGTGCCGCGGCGGCCGATCCGCGCCGGGGAGCCGCTATCGGCGAAGATGCTGACGGCGCCGCTGGCGGTGGCGCGGGGCGAGACGGTGAAGGTCGAGGTGTCGAGCGGCGGCGCGCAGCTCAGCCTGCCGGCCCGGGCGGAGACAGCGGGCCGGGCGGGCGATACCATCCTGTTGCGGAATCCCGAGAGCGGGAGGCGATTCCCGGCCCGGGTGGAAGGCCGGGGAAAGGTGAGAGTCGATGCGAAAGAGATTGCTCCTGTGGGCGCTGCCGTGCCTGCTGGCACTCGCGGCGGCAGCCGCTGAGAAGAAGTCGAAGCCGGCGCCGGTTTCGCCGGTGGATACCTATGTTCAGGCGGCCGCGGCACACGCGAGCAGCTACGGCACCTTCGGCAGCGCGCCTGGCTCGACCTGGCGCAGCGGGGCGCAGTTGTCGGACCTGGCGCGCGACTTGAGGGCCAGCCAGTTGGACGACATGGTGACCATCGTGGTCAGCGAGCGGGCGTCGGCGGTTTCCAAGGGGACCACGAAGACCTCGCGCGCCTCCAACGCCAAGTACTCGGTGAGCTCGATCTTCGGCAAGACCAACGCCAGCGGGGCGTTGGCCAACCTGGCGGGGGCCTCGGGCCAGCAGTCGCTGGCGGGCGACGGCGCCACCACCCGGGACAGCACGCTGACCACCACCATCACGGCGCGGGTGACCAACGTGCTGCCCAACGGCTACCTGGTGCTGGAGGGCGTCAAGAATATCGTGGTGAATTCGGAGAACCAGTTGGTGACGGTGCGGGGAGTGGCGCGGGCCGCCGACATCACTCCCGACAACCTGGTGCGCTCGGACCACCTGGCGCAACTGGATGTGCGGATCAATGGCAAGGGCGTGGTCGGCGACGCGGTCCGGCGCCCGTTCTTCCTCTACCGCCTGCTGCTGGGGCTGCTTCCTTTCTAAGCCATGCGTACCGGAATGATCGCCTCCATTCTTCTGCTGACGGGCCCACTGGGCGCAGCCACGCGGCTGAAGGAACTGGCCGCGGTCGAGGGGGTGCGCGAGAACCAGTTGATCGGTTACGGGCTGGTGGTGGGGCTGGCCGGAACGGGCGACCGCCGGCAGACTGTGTTCTCGACGCAAAGTCTCACCAACATGCTTCAGCGGATGGGGGTCACCGTGCCGGCGACAGCCATCCGCGTGAACAACATCGCGGCGGTGATGGTCACGGCGAACCTGCCGGCCTATGCCCAGCCGGGAACACGGATCGACGTCACGGCGGCAGCGATCGGAGACGCCGCGAGCCTTCAGGGGGGACTGCTGGTGCTGACGCCGCTGCGCAGCGCCGATGGAAGCGTGTACGCAGCGGCGCAGGGGCCCGTGATCACCGGCGGATTCTCGGCCGGCGGCGCGGGCGCCCAGAAAACGCTGAATCACCCGACCGTGGGCCGGATTCCAAATGGCGCCATCGTCGAGCGGGCCGCTCCCACGCCCGCACCCGCCAGCCGCTTCAAGCTGCAAATCCACCAGGCCGATTTCACCACCGCCGCCCGCATCACCGAGGCCATCAACAAGAGGTTCGGCGGGCCGGGGGCCGCCGTCGCCCGGGCGGAGAACTCGGCCCTGGTGGCGGTGGAGATGCCGCCCCTCTATGCCGAACGGGCTACTGAATTCGTCGCGGAACTGGAAATCCTCAGCGTGGACGCCGACCGTCCGGCCAAGGTGGTGGTCAACGAGCGAACCGGGACGATCGTGATGGGCAAGGAAGTTCACATCTCGCCCGTGGCGATCATGCAGGGCAACCTGACGGTGGAGATCCAGACCACCTTCGCGGTCTCGCAGCCCGCGCCGCTTTCCTCGGGAACGACGCAGGTGGTTCCGCAGACCAGCGTCGGGGTCAAGGAGGAGAAAGCCCGCAATATCGTGCTGAAGCAGGGGGCGACGGTCGAGGAACTGGTGCGGGCCCTGATGGCCATCGGCTCGACGCCTCGCGACGTGATCGCGATTCTGCAAAACCTGCGGGCCGCCGGGGCGCTGGAGGCGGAAATCGAGGTGATCTGATGACGATCGACGGAATTGGCGCCCTGGTGAGCGAGGCTCCGGATCGGGACCCGCGGCCCGCGGCCAAGAACATCAAGGACGCGGCCACCCAGTTCGAGTCCCTGCTGATCGGGCAACTGCTCAAGTCCATGCGGGAATCGGGCGCGGGAGGCTGGCTCGGAACCGGCGACGACGAAGCCGGGGCGACCATGATGGAAGTCGCCGAAACGCACCTGGCTCGGGCTCTGGCGGCGCAGGGCGGCCTGGGCCTGGCCAAGATGGTGGTGGAAGGCCTGGAACGCAAGCCGTAAGGACGGGTTAAAGCGACCGCTCCGCGTGTTCGATAAGATCTAAGAGAGATCTCATGCGGATCGGCGATTTGAATCCGGCGGCTGTGAGCCCCGCCGGCGGCCAGACGGCCGAAAAACCCCTGGATGAAACCGGCCGTCGTGTGAACGCCGCGCCCGACGATGCCGTGGCGCTCTCGCGTCTGTCTCAAGTCGTCGACCAGTCCGGCCCGAGCGAAGCTCGCCTGGAGCAGGAGCAGCTCCGGCTCCAGGTCGAAGCCGGCGCCTACCGCGTTCCCGCCGAAGAGATCAGCAAGAAGATCGTGGATTTTCACACAGAGTAGCTGGCAGCGATTGGTGTGGCGTGGGCGAAGTATTTGGTGCTCTAGTAGGTTACGGCAACGAGCTTCCCGTCGTCGCGGGGGTCGGAGATCGGCCCGGGCGCCTCGGCCCAGGGCCGGGCGGGCGACTTGCAGTTGAGCCAGCCCTCCAGCAGGGTGGCCAACAGCGCCGAGACTTCGGCCAGGAGTCGCTCGTTCTGCCTGAGGTTGGCTTCCAGCAAGCGGCGCTGCATGTAGTCGTACAACTCCAGAAGAGTCCGGCTCAGATCGCCGCCGGCGCTGTGATCCAGCGAGAGGGCCAGCTCGGTGAGGATCCCAACGGCTTTGGAAATCTGCTTGGAGCGCGCCGCGATGTCGCCCTCCCTGAGATGCCGGCGGGCCTTCTCGACCGAGGCCAGAGCGGCCTGATACAGGATCTGCACCAGCTCGACCGAATCGGCAGAAAGGACCTTGCTCTCCAGGTAGGTGTCCTGCGCACTACTCTCCATAGATGGCCGCCTAAGAACACTTATCGGACGCGCGGCGGATTCTTGAGGAACGGCTACCCACTCTGGCTCGGTCCTTTCAGATCTTGGGCCATCCGCAGGAGGTATTCCGGCGGAATCTGGCGGATCACTTCGTTGGTGTTGCGGTCGACAATGCGGACCACTGGGCGGCGGGTCTCGCGGTCGATAGCGAAGGCCACCTCGCTATTGACCCCGAACATCTCCGAGGCGTTCACGGCTTTGACGGCCTGGATGATCTCGCGCTGCTCGGTGGACTTCTCCGGCGGTGCGGTTGCCACAGCAGCGGCAAGCGACTGGCCGACTGCGTGCACAGCATCAACGGCGTTCATATGCCCTCCTCAGGACGAAGACGATTCGTCCTGTCACCTTTCATATCGTCCGGCGGAGCGGGAATTGAGGATCTTTTCAAGAGGCGGGCGGATCAACCCAGGTTGAGTACCTGCCTGGCGGTGCCCGCCTGCTTCCCGATCTTTTCCTGGAGCAGCATGAGAGCGTAAATGAGCTGTTCGGGGCGGGGAGGGCATCCAGGAACGTACACATCGACCGGGACGACCTGGTTGACCGGGATCAGCGCGTAGTTGTGGAACACGCCGGTGGAGGTGGCGCAGGCGCCCATGGAAATGACCCACTTGGGTTCGGGCATCTGCTGGTAGAGCTGACGGATGATGGGCGCCATCTTGTTGGAAACGCGACCGGCGATGATCATCAGGTCGGATTGCCGCGGGGACCCGCGAAAGACCTCCGCGCCGAAGCGGGCGATGTCGAAGCGGGAGGCGCTCATGGACATCATCTCGATGGCGCAGCAGGCCAGGCCGAAGGTCATGGGCCAGATGGAGTTTTTGCGCGCCCAGTTGACGACGCGGTCCAGAGCTGTTGTCAGAACCGCGTGGCCCAGGAAGCGGTAGTCGTCCCGATCGATGCGCGCAAAGAAATCCGCCTCCGAGCTGCCGGCCTGAGCGGTGTCGTCAGGCACCATGACCCGTATTGTCCCACGGATCGGGGATTCCGGGGCGGATGCGGCGCGGGAGTAGCGGGGACGATATCGCTGCATCCTTTCCGCGGAGGCCGAATCCAAAGGTGCAGACGAGACGCGGCAGAGGGCTGGCGACGGGCTGGGAAACGCCGCCGGCGGCCTATTGCGCTTCGGCGTGGTGGCGGACGTCGACGCCCTGCACCAGGAACAGCACGTCCTCGGCGATGTTGGTGGCGTGGTCGGCGATACGCTCCAGGTCGCGGGCCACAAAAATCAGGTCGAGGGAACGCGAGACGGTGGAAGGATCTCTCTCCATGAAGCCCCCCAGCTCCTCATCTCCGCCATTGTGTTTCCCACAAGTTGCAGCAGTCATCCGCGATCCACGCAATTTGGAGTGGCCCCAACCCGACCACAGAGCTACCAATCGACGAGCGGCACAGGCCGTAGTCCGCATTTCTCACCGGCAACCTGCTGCGGCGCGCGATAGGGCCGCATCTGCTGCGTTGCGCTCGGCCGCCGTCCTCGACGTACTCCTCAAGTACGCCTCCGGTCGTCGGCCGTCGCGCGCCTTGTATTTGCGGCCCTCCGATCGCGCCTCGCGACGGTCCCGGTGAGAAATGCGGACTAGAAGACCGAGGCCGGACCATGGTAAAGTGTACAATGGGTACACAACATGGAGACCCTCAAAATCGGCATGCGTGAGTTCCGCGAGAACCTTGCGGGCTACCTCGAATCAGGCACCCCTCTGGCCATCACGCGGCGTGGTGAGACGCTAGGCTTTTACGTTCCAGCACAAAAGCGCAACCGGAAGGCCGAACTCGAAGCCATGCGCGCCGCGGCCAGGGACCTGGACGCGATGATCGCATCCTGGGGTGCGACCGAGGAAGAGCTGATCGAAGAGTACAAGGAGATCCGGCGAGCCGCCCGCGAGAAGAAGAGGCGGAATGCCAAGTAGAGCCCTGGTCGTCGATGCCAACATCCTCGTGCGGGCGGTCCTGGGGAAGCGTGTGCGCGAGGTGATGGAGGCGCACGCCGGGAACGTGTCGTTCTTCATCCCGGAGGTTGCATACTGCGAAGCCGAAGAACACCTCGCCGCACTCGTCGTCAAACTGTCTTCGTGGGACGGACCCCCTGGTCCGCGGGCCGACGCCTTCGTCGGCCCTCCCATGTCGCGGGCAGAGGCCGGACCAGGGGTCCGGCGCGGTCCAGGGGGACCGCCCCACAAGTCCGTGCCACTGGCAGCCTTTGCGGCAAGTGAACAGCATTGTGTCTAGCTGTGGATCCTCAGCCAAATGGAAACCACGGAAGGGACGCGGGGGGATCGAGAAGTGCGGCTGGATTCGCGATGCGCCCCCACGAACCAGCGCTCCGCGGCGGTCATTCGCGGACTTCGGCGTGGTGGCGGACGTCGACGCCCTGGACCAGGAAGAGCACGTCCTCGGCGATGTTGGTAGCGTGGTCGGCGATGCGCTCCAGGTTGCGGGCCACAAAAATCAGGTCGAGGGATCGCGAGACGGTGGAAGGGTCTCTCTCCATGAAGCCCACCAGCTCCCCATAGATGGCGTCCCGCAAGTCGTCCACCGCGTCATCGGAGAGCAGGACCTGGCGCGCGAGCTCGGCGTCGCGCCGGACGAAGGCGTCCAGGCTTCGGCGCACCATGGACTCGGCGAGCCGGGCGAGTTGTGGGATGTCGATCAGCGGCTTCACGGGCGGCTGCTTCATTAATGACAAGGCGCGCTCGACGATGTTGACGGCCAGGTCGCCCATGCGCTCCAGGTCGCTGTTGATCTTGATGGCCGCGGTCAGGAAGCGCAGGTCGCGCGCCATGGGCTGCTGGAGAGCCAGCAGGCGCACGGCGCAGTCGTCGATGGCGATCTCCATCTGGTTGATGCGTGCCTCGTTGTTCAGGACTTGCCGCGCCCGGGCTTCATCCCGCTCGGACAACGCCAGAACGCTGTTGTAGATGGCCGACTCGACCAGGCCTGCCATCTCCAGCAGGCGCTGCTGCAACTCTTCCAGTTCTTCCAAAAAGTGGCGCATCTATCCGAACCGCCCCGTGATGTAGTCTTCGGTCTCTTTCCTGGCCGGGCGCTTGAAGATGACCTCGGTCCGGTCGAATTCTATCAGCTTGCCGAGCAGGAAGAATCCGGTGTGCTCGGCGACGCGCGCGGCCTGCTGCATGTTGTGGGTGACGATCACCAGGGTGCAGGCGTCCTTCAAGGTGAAGATCAGCTCTTCGATCTTGGCGGTGGCGATGGGGTCCAGCGCCGAACAGGGCTCATCGAGGAGGAGGACTTCAGGATCCACCGCCAGCGCCCGCGCGATGCACAGGCGCTGCTGCTGGCCTCCCGAGAGCGCGTAGGCCGATTGGTGCAGCTGATCTTTGACCTCCTCCCACAGCGCCGCCCGCCGCAGGCTGCGCTCCACCGACTCGGCGAGCGAATGCCTCTTCATCCACCCGTTGACCCGCGGCCCGTAGGCCACGTTGTCGAAGATGGACTTGGGGAAGGGGTTCGATTTCTGGAACACCATGCCGACGCGGCGGCGGAGGCTGACCACGTCCATGGCCAGCATGTCTTCCCCGTCCAGCAGCAACTGGCCGTCGGCGCGCGCGTTGCGAACGGTCTCGTGCATGCGGTTCAGGGTGCGCAGGAAGGTGGACTTGCCGCAGCCCGAGGGGCCGATCAGCGCGGTGACCTGGTTCGGGGGGATGGCCAGGCTGACGTCGTGGAGCACGTGGTTGTCGCCGTAATGGAAGTTCAGGCGCGAGACGAGCAGCTTGTCAGCCATTCTGCGCCACCTTGGGCGAGAGCACCAGCCGCGCGGCCACGTTGGCCGTGAGCATCAGGGCCAACAGCACCAGGCCGGCGGCCCAGGCCTGGCGGTGCCAGTCGTCGTAGGGCGAAACCGCGAAAGTGAAGATCATCACCGGCAGGGAGGCCGTGGGCTGATTGAAACCCGAGCTCCAGTACTGGTTGCCGAAACTGGTGAACAGCAGCGGCGCCGTCTCCCCCGCCACGCGCGCGACGCCCAGAATCGTTCCGGTGAGGATGCCCCGGAATCCAGCCGGGATCACCACCGTGGCCACCGTCTGCCACTTGCTGGCGCCGAGGGCCAGCGCGGCCTCGCGCAGGGATTGCGGCACGGCGCGGAGGAACTGCTCGGTGGTGCGCATGGTGATCGGGATCACCATCAGGCTGAGCGCGACCGCGCCGGCCAGCGCCGAAAAGTGCCGCATCGGCACCACCACCAGGGCGTAGGCGAAGATGCCGACGACGATCGACGGGACGCCGTTCAGCAGGTCGGCGGTGTAGCGCACCACCGCCGGAAAACTGCCGCTGCCGAACTCCGAGAGATAGACTCCGGCGACGAATCCGACCGGGACGCCGATCAGCGTGGTGAGCAGGAGCAGCTTACCCGTGCCCACGATGGCATTGGCCATCCCGCCGCCCGCCTCACCAGGAGGCTTGGGGAGCTGCGTCAGGAAACTCCAGCTCAGCGAGCGGCCGCCGTACCACAGCAGGTATCCGAGAATGAAGAACAGGACGGAGACCGTGAGCAGCGCGCACAACCCGGTGATGCCGAACATCAGGGCGTTGACGAACCTGCGCCGGCTCATTGGGCCGTCCCGCGCCGCGTGGTGCCGAGGATCAAGAGCCGCGCGACGCCGTTGAGCAGAATGGTGAGCAGGAACAGGACCAGTCCCAGTTCGATCAGGGCGCTCAGGTGCAGGTCGGCCGTGGCCTCGGTGAATTCGTTGGCAATCACGGCGGCGATCGAGTAGCCGGGGGCCAGCAAAGAGGCGTGGATCTTGGGGTCGTTGCCGATCACCATGGTCACCGCCATGGTCTCTCCCAGCGCGCGGGCCAGCGCCAGAAAGACCGACCCGAAGATGCCCAGGCGCGCGTAAGGGACCACCACCTGCCAGGTGGACTCCCAGCGCGTTGCACCTAGCGCCAGGGCCGCCTCGCGCTGCTCTCGCGGAACCGCCAGCAGCGCTTCGCGCGAGATCGAGACGATGAACGGCAGGATCATCACCGCGAGCACTACCGCTGCGGTGAACACGCCCACGCCGTAGGGCGCCCCCACCTGGCGCATCAGCGGCACGAGCACGAAGACGCCCAGCAATCCGTAGATCACACTGGGCACCGCCGCCAGCAATTCGATAACGAAGGTGAGCGCGTCGGAAATGCGCGGCGGCGCCAGCTCGGAGAGAAAGATCGCCGCGCCCAGCCCGAGCGGCACCGCCATGGCCAGCGCCAGGGCCGAGGTCACAACGGTGCCATAGATGAACGGCAGCGCGCCGAACTCCCCGGCCACCGGGTCCCAGATCCCGGTGAACAGGAAGGCCCAGCCGAACTTGTCCCGCGTGAGAGCCGAGCCGCGGAACAGCTCGAAGACCAGCAGCGCCGCGAGCAGCAGAACGCTGGCGGCGAAGGTGGCCGTGATCAGCGAGGCAACCTGGTCGCCGGCGCGCAGGCGGCCGAGGAAGCCGCGGGCGCGAGAGGCCCCGCGTACCGGTTCGGCTGCCATTGCGGGGCTGGCCATACTACTGAACTGCCGCGATTGCCTTCAACTCCTTCGCCACCACACGCTGCGGCAGCGGCGCGTAGGAGAGCGGCTCGGTCATTTTCTGCCCCGGCCCCAGCATCCAGCGCAGGAAGTCGACCAAGATTTTCTTCTTCGCGGAATCCTGGATCTGGCTGGGGATCAACAGCCAGGTGAAACTCGAAATGGGATAGGCGTCCTTGCCTGGCGCGTTGGTGATCGAGACGCGGAAATCGTCGGGCATGCCGGCGGCGGCCGCGGCCGCGGTCACCGAGGCCAGATCGGGTTTGACGAACTTGCCCGCGGCGTTGCGCACCAGTCCGTACGCCATCTTGTTCTGAAGCGCGTAGATCAGCTCGACGTAGCCCAACGAATACGGCGTCTGCTTGACCATCCCGGCCACGCCCTCGTTGCCCTTCGCTCCCAGGCCCGCCGGCCAGTTCACCGAGGTTCCACTCCCCACCTGGCTCTTCCACTCGGGGCTGGTCTTGGAGAGGTAGTCGGTCCAGATGAAGGTGGTTCCGCTGCCGTCGGAGCGGTGCACGAGCATGATGTCGCTCGAGGGCAGCGGCACACCGGGGTTGGCGCGCGCTAGCGCCGGGTCGTTCCACTTCCTGATCTTGCCGAGGAAGATCCCCGCCAGCGCGTCGGGCGTGAAGTTGAGCTCGCGGCTCAGACCGGGGAGGTTGTAGGTGGCCACCACCGCGCCCAGCACCGTCGGGAAGTGCAGCGGCTTGATCTTCGACTTGGCGAGCTGCTCCTGGTTCATGGGCTGGTCCGAGGCGCCGAAATCCACCGTCCCGGCCTCAAGCTGGCGGATGCCGCCGCCGGAGCCGATCGACTGGTAGTTGATCTGCACGTCGGGATGGAGCTTGTGATATTCGTCAAACCACTTCGAATAAATGGGGTAAGGAAAGGTGGCGCCGGCCCCGTTGACCAGGGTCTGGGCGGACAGCGGAACGAGTAGCGCGAGCAGAGAAAGTGCCAGTCTCATCGAGGGTCTTCTCCTTTCATTCTGTGGTTCGTTTGTTACAGCGCGATTAAGGACGTGTCAAGATTCGGCGAATGGGGCTCACGGCAGCACGTAGCGCAGGTTAGTGAAAACCATATGCGTGTGCGCGTTGGCGGGGGAGCCGGCCGCAACCGCCCACGGCGAACGAGTCACGTAGGAGTACTGCGACATCCATTGCAGCGCCCCGTAGTTGGGGTTCTTCCAGAAGGTGCGGTTGAAGCCGAATGTGAGTTCCTGAATCTCGCGGTTGGCGTTCGACGAGCCGGGGCAGCCGAAACCGAAAAACTGCCCCGGCGAGCCGACGGTGCAGTTCCTGGAAAAATACGCGCCGCCGTAGTAGGTGTACCAGGCCGTCCTGGGGTCCGAGAGGAATTCGAAGCCGGCGATGCCGGAGGCGGCGTGTACGGGGGAGACCGCGCCGTCGGCGCGCACGATGGCGTCGGGGCCGAGGCCGAAGATGTAACGGCCGCCGCCATCGCTGTAGAAGGTGTTCAGGAGGAACCGGAAGTTCTTGGCCAGCTCGAGGTTCATGTTGAGGGAGCCGCCAGCCCCCACGGCGTGCGAGGTTCCGCCCGCCTGGCGGAGCGAACGGAACGTGCGCAGCAGCCCCGCCGCCTCGAGGTGCATCGCGCGGCTGCCGGCGTGGCCATCGGCCGCAATCTTGGCGATGATGTCCGGGTGCATGTTGGGGGTGGTAGTCGCGGCGGTGGTGTCAAACTGGCTGGCATAGTAGGAGGAGGGCAGCGTGACGGAAGTGCCGACGTACTGCTCCGGGTTCTCCAGCGAAAGGCCCGCCGTCCAGTTCTTGTTGCCATGGTAGATCAGGCGAAACTGCGCCGCCCGCGCCCAGATCAAGCCGGCCTGGTAGTTGGTGTCCACGTCTTGCGAGGAGAAGATGTCCCCGGGGAGCGAGGAGATCCCGGCGCGGTTGGGCGTCAACATGGTCCAGGCCTGGCCGCCCAGGACCTCCCACTTGCCCCGCAGCACTTGAACCCAATACTGGCGCATGCGGGGACCGAGACTGTTGCTGGTCACGAAGCCGTTGTTGGGCAGCGTGCCCAGGAAGTCCATCTCCAGGTAACCGGTCACGGCCTCCTGGCCCGTTTTGGCGCTCACCTTGAGGGTCAGGCGTGAGTTCTGGGCGCTGAAGCGCGTCTCGGTCAGTTGCCCCGCGGCAGTGTTGCCGAAAGGGAGACTTCCGAAGGACGTGCCAATGCCGCTGCCGACGTTGGTGGAGCGGAACACCGAGGTGAAGTCCATGAAGCCGCCGGGGGTGAAGTCCGCCCCACCGATACGGAAGGAGAGCGGCGAGACCGGCTTGCCGTCGCCGGCCAGCAGGGGTTTGGCCGGCGTGGCCGGGGCGGCGGGAGGCTTCTGGGCCAGCGCTTCGAGCAGCTTCTGCTGTTCGGCCAGCGCGGCGCGTAGTTGTTCGATTTGCTCTTGCTGCCGGGCGAGCTGCTCGCGCAGGCCGGCGAGGTCGTCGGCGGCCGCGAGCGGGCATAGAAGGAAACATGCGAGGAATAGGGCTCTTGGAGTTGCCATTGTCACAACCACCATATGGGCCGATGGTTGTGCGCGGATTACAGAAAAGTTACGGGCAGGTGAAGTGTTAGCAGGCGGGCAGGGTGACGAGGAAGGTCGAGCCTTTGCCCAGGGCGCTCTCGACGGTCACGGCGCCGTTCATGCGCTCGACGACGTGCTTGACGATCGACAAGCCCAGCCCCGTGCCGCCCACTTCGCGGGAACGCGCCTTGTCCACGCGATAGAAGCGCTCGAAAATGCGCGGCAGGTCGTCCGAGGGGATGCCGATGCCGGTGTCGGAGATGGTGATGCCGACCGTGCCATCCGCGCGGCGGACGGTCTCGATGCGTACCTGTCCGCCCGGGCGGTTGAACTTGACGGCGTTGTCCAGCAGGTTGACGAAGGCCTGTTCCAGGCGGGTGCGGTCACCCATCACCTCGGCGTCGCCGAGCGCGCCGGCCTCGATGGCGACGCCCCGGATTCGAGCTTCCGATTCGACAGTGCGCATCGCCGATTCCAGCGCCGCCCGGACCGAGACGGGTTCGGGCGCCGCGGGCGGCTGGCCCGATTCCAGCTCCGAGAGCACCAGCAGGTCGGAGGAGATGTTGTTCAGCCGGATGGCGTGGGCGCGGATGATCTCCAGGAACTTGCGGTTATTCTCCCGATCCTCGAGCGCGCCGTCGAGCAGCGTCTCGGCGAAGCCGCGGATGGCGGTGAGCGGCGTCCGCAGCTCATGCGAGACGTTGGCGACGAAATCCTTGCGCACGCGCTCGAGGCGCTCGAGGTCGGTGATGTCGTGGAGGATGGCGATGGCGCCGCGGCGCGCACCCGAGGCCAGGGGCGCGGCCTGGACCTCGAAGGAGCGGCCGTCGGCGGCGGCGAGCTGAAGGCGGAGCTTGAAGGTCTGGTGGGTGACCAGCACGCGGCTCAGCAGGTCCAGAAAGGCGGGGTCGCGGACCAGCTCGAGCACCGGCAGGCGCGCGGGGACGGGCGTGTGGGCGCCCACGGCGCGCGCGAAGGCTTCGTTGCAGAAGGTCACCCGCAGCTCGGGGTCGACGGCCAGAACGCCTTCCACCATGCTGGAGAGAATCGCCTCGCGGCGGCCGGATTCCAGGCTGAGCTGCTCGAACAGGTCGTGGAGCTGGGCGGCGGTGCGGCTGAGGGAGCCCGCCAGCGCGCCGAGCTCATCGGCCGCGTCCGGGGCCAGGCTCTCGGGAACGCGCGCGCCGAGCAGGCTCTGGGCAAACGATTCCAGGCGGCGAACCCGGCGAGTGAAGGAGCGGGAGAACCAGTAAGCCATGGCGAGGGCCAACAGGGCAGCGACCAGGGAGGCTCCCAGGATGCGCTGGCGCACCGGAGCGATGACAATATCGATCGCGCGCAGAGGCAAGGCCAGCCTGAGCACGCACTCCAGCTCCCCGCGGTAGGGGACCCGCATCGCCACGTAGCTCAGATCCACGTCCAGGGTGGCGCTGTGACGCGTGGCGACCCCGACGATCCCTTGGCGCGCCTGGCGCACTTCCGGCCGGTCGTTGTGGTTCTCCATGGTCTCAGGATCGTGTTGCGAATCGGCGAGCACGGCGCCGCGTGAATCGATCAGGGTGACGCGGGCCCCGGCCCGGTGCTCCGCCGCCCGGGCCCAGCCTTCCAGGTGCGCCGGATCGACATCCGCCAACTCGTACGACAGTATGTGCGCTTCGGATTCGAGCTGCCGCTCGATGTCCTGGCGCTGCAGGTCCGCCGTGTATCGCGTCAGATAGAAATCCAGCACCCCCAGCGTGATGGCGATGAGCGCAAACGCGCTGAGCAGCAGCTTGCGGAAAATGGGGCTGCCGAAAGGCACTGGTCAGAGTTCCTGCGGCGCTTCCGCCAGCATGCGGTAACCGGCGCCGCGCACAGTTCCAATATACTCGGGTTCGTCGGGGCGAGCCTCGATTTTCTCGCGCAGGCGGCGGATGTGCACGTCCACCGTGCGCAGGGTGACCGAGCAGTCGCGGCCCCAGACCTCGTCCAGGAGGCGCTCGCGGGCGAAGATCTGGCGCGGATGCGAGGCCAGGAAATGGAGCAACTTGAACTCCAGCGCGCTCAACTCGACCGGGTTGCCGCGCACCGAGACGTCCTGCGTGCGCGCATCGAGGCGAAGCCCGCGGATCTCGACCAGCTCGCTCTTCTCCGCGGGGCGCGCCTGGCGCCGCAGGATGGCCTTCACGCGCGCCACCAGCTCGCGCGGGCTGAAGGGCTTCACCACGTAATCGTCGGCGCCGATCTCGAGACCCACGATGCGGTCGACTTCTTCGCCGCGCGCGGTGAGGAAGACCACCGGCAGCTCCTTCAAGCGCTCGTCGGCGCGAAGCTGGCGGCAGATGGAGAAGCCGTCCTGGTCGGGCAGCATGATGTCGAGCAACAACAGATCGGGCGGGTTGCGCCGCAGGTACTCGAGACCCTCGCGGCCGCGAGTGAAGCTCTCGACTTCGAATCCTTCCTTGCGGAAATTGTAGCGGACCATCTCGACGATGTCCGCCTCGTCCTCGATGATGGCGATGCGCCGCCGCACGAGGGAATTGTAGCAGCTAGTTCCTCGGGTCAGCGCGCCAGCGCAGTTTGGCGCGACCGGAACGGCGGATGAGGGCCCGGATGGCGTGCGTCGTCCCCAGGATCGCCAGGAGCCCCAGTAGCATGGCCACCGGGGGCAGCCAGTGGCCCAGCAACTCCCAGGCCTGCGGGTCGCGAGCCGCGTGGAAACCCATGGAGAGGCCCGTGGCCGGCCCCATCCAGAGACCGATGTTCTCCGGGAAGAACGGCTTCAGGATGGCGCAGAGGAAGAAGGCCGCCGCCATCACATAGCCGGTGACGGCGATCATGAAGATCCCAAAACCCTTGGCTCCCAGCATGGCCCAGCGGAGCGTCGCGCGAAGCAGCAGCCAGGGCGAACGGCTTCCCGCCGCGCGCGCCAGCAGAGCGTCGGTCTGGTATTGAGAAGCGATCTCCTCGGGCCGCCCCAAGGCCTCGAGGGTCTCACGCACCCGGCGCGGGTCAACCACTCCGTCAATGAGCGACCGCTCGGTGATGTGGCTTCGTATCTCCGCGACGATTTCGTCTCTTTCGGCGGGCGGAAACCCGGCGATCGAGTGGCGCAGCCGGCCGAGATAGTATTCCATCAATTGCATGCTGTCGTTACTGGTAGTCATAGTGCCTTCCCGTGCCGGCTCTTTCCGCCCAGCAGCGGCTGAATCAGCGTGCCCAGGCTGGCGGCGAACTCGGCCCAGAAACCCGCCATCGCGGCGCCACGCTGCCGGCCCGCCTTGGTGAGCCAGTAATACTTGCGTGGATGCCCCCCCTCGGATTCGACCCACTCGGACTCGATCAGGCCCTCCGCCTTCAGCCGGCTGAGCAGGGGGTAGACCGTGCCCTCGGCCACGATGAGGTTGGAGCCGTCCTCGAGCAGGCGGAGGATTTCCAGGCCATAGAGCCGTCCGCGCCACAAGGCCGCGAGGATGGCCAATTCCAGGCAGCCCTTGCGCACCTGTGCCTCCCAGTTCTCGGGGGGATGGTTCATGGCACGTTACCTTGCATAGCTATGTATATGCTAAAACACTATATCCTGCATGTCAAGGATTTTGTTCGGAGCTATTCTTCGGGGGCGGGTGGACCGGGGCGGCTTAGTCCGGCTTGCGCGCGCGGATGAAGGCGCTGATGAACTTGCCGTCCACCTGGGGAGCGATCGCGGCGGCGTCGATGCCCTCGGTAGCCAGGAACTCGCGGGCGTCCTCGGCGCGGTAGATGCGGGTCGGCTCGACTTCGATCTCGACGAAGCCCGCGGCGGCCAGCTTGCTCTTGTACTCCGACTCCTCGAGCGCGCCGGCCATGCAGCCGACCCAGAGCGAGACGCTGCGGCGGATTTCGGGCGGTATCTCGCCGCGGGTGGCGATGTCGGACACCGCCAAGCGGCCGCCGGGACGCAGCACCCGGAAGGCCTCCCGGAGCACGCGGTCCTTGTCCGCCGAGAGGTTGATAACGCAATTGGAGACGATGACGTCGACCGAGTTGCCGGGCAGCGGGATGTTCTCGATCTCGCCCTTCAGGAACTCGACGTTCTCGACGCCGGCCTTGCGCTGGTTCTCGCGCGCCAGCGCCAGCATCTCATCGGTCATATCCAGGCCGTAGGCCTTGCCGCTCGGCCCGACCCGCCGCGCCGAGAGCAACACGTCGATACCGCCGCCCGATCCGAGGTCCAGGACCGTCTCGCCGGGCTTGAGTTCGGCGAGCGCGGTGGGGTTGCCGCAGCCGAGCGAAGCGCGCACGGCCAACTCGGGAAGCTGCGCCACCTCGCCGCATCCGTAGAGATCCGAGGTAATCGGGTCCGGCCCCGGAAGCCCGGAGCCTCCGCAACAGGAACGGCCGCCGGCGCTCACCACCCGCAGCGCCGCCTCCCCATATTTCTGCCTCACGACTTCTTTAATATCCTGGCTCACGACTTTCCCTTTCTCGATTGCGATTTCAACGGGACGATCACGCTCTCCGGCTGGACCGCCCGGCTCCGCGAACAGCACTCGGCGTACAGGAAGGCCAGCAATTCCCCGAGGGTCTCGACGTTGGCGGAGTACCACAGGAACTGCCGGTCCCGCCGGACCGCGACGAGGTCCTCGTTTTTCAGCTTCTCCAGATGGTGCGAGAGGGTCGAATTGGGGATCCCCAGCTCGGCCTGGATGCCGCCGACGATCAGGCCGTCCGGATGGGCCGAAAGCAGCAGCCGCAGGATGCGCAGCCTGGGTTCGGCGCCGATGGCGGCGAACCTGCGGGCGTAGCGGGCGACGCCGGCCCGTTTCTTCGCCATATTTCTACTATAGCAGAAATATCGAAGAATGCAACGGGGAGCAGGGGCGGGCTACTCCTGGGAATGGCACTTCACGCAGAGGCCCTTCATGCCCGCGGCGCCGGAGACCAGCAACTGCGGGCTGCCGCCGGACGCGTGAGGCTCGTGACAGGACAGGCAGTTGATCTCGGGCAGCCCCGTTCCCGCCGGCACGAACACCGGATGGTAGGGCACCGGGTACCCGGCCCGCACCGGCAGCGGCCGCAATCCCCGAAGCAGCGCGCCGGGGACCTTCACGCGCCCGTCGAACAGCGCGACCGTCGCGCCCTGCCGCTCGCCCGCGCCGTGGCACTCGAGGCAGAGGTCGTTGGTGGCCGCCCGCAGCATTTTGGGAACCTCCGATGCCTGGGGATCGTGGCAAACGGTGCAGGAGACGCGCACCGGCTCGTGGATGTACTTCTTGCCCTCGGTCAACTCGGAGTGGCACTTGGCGCAGGAACCCGGGTCGAAGGCGCGGTGCGGCGTGCCTTCGGGGGCGGCCGCCGACAGACAGGACACGAAGATGGCCAGGCGAAGCAGGTTCATGTGGAAACAATCCAGCCCGTGTGAGGCAATTATAGCGTTCCGGCGCGGGCGTGTTCAAGGAGGACAAGGCTCCGCAGGTGCGCGCTTGGGTATGTTTGCGTTCTTCCGCCGGTCGCCGCGAGCCCCGTGGTGCGCGCCGGCGCGGTTGCGTCCGGAGGGCCCCAGACCAGGCAGTACTAGTAGTTCCGTGGTGATCGGGTCCTAAATATCCCTTTACTGCCGAGATGTCTCGGCATATCATTACCCTTTGTGCCGGTCGCCGGCCGGCGGAGGGAATGGTATGCGGAGACTTGTCGGGTGGTGCGCAGTGGTGATGCTGTTCTTCTCGGGAGCCGCTTTCGGGGGTCCAATGCTGCTCTACACCATCGGTCCGGACGGGTACTCGGTACCGGACCGCCTGTTCTCGTTTAGCAGCACGGATATCCCCTTTATTCACGAGAACTGGATCTGGGACCTGGCCGACGGCACCCTCGGCCTCTTCACCGGCGGGCTGACGTATCAGGCCTCCAACAACCGGTTGTACGCCGTGGCGAATGGCGAACTGGTTGATTTCGGTCTGAACGGCCTGGGGCTTAATTACGACGTGGCTCTCACGGGCGGCGTGGGCTGGTTGGAGGGCTTGTCGGTTGGCCCGAACCAGGACCTCTTCTACGCCATCGGGGAGACTTGCGATACCGGGTGTGTGCCCTGGATCTACGAAATCGATCCCACCAGCAAGGCGGTGACTCCGCTGTTTGCCGTGGGCGACGGCAGCCAGTTCTTCTTCGGCCTGACCTACGATCCCGCGAACAAGTTGTTCTATGGCATTGCGTTGGACAGCGATGGCAACTCGTTCCTGTATAGCATCGACACCGTCGCCAAGTCCTACACCGAGATCACCGCGGTCACGCTGGGAACCGGCTACACCGGCGGCATCGCCTACGACGTCGCCAATGACGTCTTCTTCGCCATTTGGAACGACTCCGACGGCTACTCGTACCTCGACAGGATCACGCTCGGCTCGAGCCCATCGGTCAATTTCGTTTCCTACTTCTACACGCCGGCCAACGGGGGGTTTTGGAACGCGGGTCTCACGTTCGGCCCCGAGGAGAACGGCCCGCAGACCACTCCCGAGCCAGCCACCGGCTTGCTGGCCGGTCTGGCCCTGATCGGAGCGGGCCTGGCCAGGCGTTTCATCCGGTCTCATTCCAAGTAAAAGACGACAAAACGAGGAAATATGAAGAACACACTTCTCGCCCTGGCGGTCGTGGCCGCCCTGGTGTTGGTCATCCCCTGGCGGCACACTACAGCCCAGACGACCTATTCCCAACCCGTCAAGGTGGTGAATAGCGGAGCCGCGCAAGCAGTGCCGGTGAGTGGAACCGTAAACGTCGGTAATACTGTGCCGGTGACCGGGACGGTCACGGTGGGGAACACCAACCCGATTCCCGTGCTCCCCGGGTTGGGGGGCACGCCGTACGACCAGTCGGGGTACTGCGCGAACACCAGTGGCAGCAACTACTGCAGTATCACAATCACTCCCCCCGACCCCGGGACATGGGTCATGGAAAGCATCGGGTGCAGCGGCTCGGCGGCCCCCGGCAACTCGGTCGTCGCGGAGTTCTCTTACGAGGACCATCACGCCCAAAACAACAGGACTTTGGACTTTCCGCTCCAGAAGGTTGCCGCGCAAGGGAGCAGCGACTTTTTCGCAGGCAATCTGCTGCTGCGCGCTTATACTGACCGCGGGCGTACGAACGTGAGTTTGTCCCGTTACAACGCATCGGGCCCGGACACCAGCGGCACCTACACGTTCAGTTGCGTCGTGAGCGGGTTGAAATATTGACCGGCTTTGTGGCGCCCGGCTACCAGGACTGAGGCTGGTAGGCGAAGCTGGACTGCACGACCTGTCCGTTCGGCCGGACTAGCGCCGTGGCCACGAAGCGCGGCCGCGGGGGCGCGCCGAAGCGCAGGTCCGTGACCTCGACCCGAATCGCCGGTTCCGGGTCGTCCACGGGGCGGAAGCGCCACAGCGGGTACTGCGAGAAGTCGAGGAAGGCCCGAAACGTCTCCGTCCGGCGGGCGGCCTCGGCGGCCGCGGCCTCCGCCGGCGCCGGCTCGGGCTTATAGAGGATTCTCCCAGCGGCGGGGTCGAATTCGCCGAGCAGGTTCAGGTCGTAGAGCGCGTAGAACGGCTGGGTCTCGACCAGTCCCCTCCAGCGGAACGGATTCACCGGGTCCGGAAACGCCGCCACTCGCGCCGGAGCCATCCCGTTATAGATCCGCGCGTCGAGCACGGCCAGGGCGCGCTCGTGCAGCAGGGTTCGCCCGCCCGCGTACAAGGGCAGGAAGCACAGCGCGAAAATGGCCCATCCGCGCCCACTCGCCGGCCGCGCCCCGATCTCCGAGCTCACCAGTTTCGCCAAAGCGGGCGCCAGCGCCGCCAGCAGCAGCACCGCCCAGATCCACAGATCGACCAGGCTGCTCGTGCTCAGCCGCAACCACTCCCCGGAGAACGGCAGGAACCAGCGCACACCGTAGGCGTTCATCCAGTCCAGCAGCGGGTGCGTGGCAACGCCCAGCACCGAAACGACGTAGGCCCACTTCCAATCGAACGGTTTCCGCGCGCACAATCGCACGATTAGCACCGGCAGCAGGGCCAGGAAAGGAATCGCCACCAGGGCGTGGGTGAGGTGGCGGTGATAGTGCAGGTAGGCGGCCGGCCCGGCGACCCAGGCGACGCCATCGAGGTCGGGCGCGTTGGCCGCCAGCAGCAGGATGGGCGTCGCGTGCGCGGTCCACCGGTTCAGTCCCGCCCGGCTGAGCGCCAGCCCGGTCAGCGTGTGGGTGAGTGGGTCCATCGGCTCCAATACTCCGGCGGCACCAGAATGGTCAGCGCCTGGGGGACGATCTCGACGCTGGCCGGGAGGCGCCCCGCGTACTCTCCATCCACCTGAACATAGACTCGCTGGTCCGGCGAGGCCGAAAAACCGGCTTTGTCTCCGCGCAGGAAAGACATCCCCTTGGTGTTGGATGCTTTCCGGGCGACAATCGCCGCCAGGTATTTGGCGTAGGACGGCAGGGTCGTGCGGCCGTCGAACAGAACTATCTCGAAGTCGTCGCGGGTGAGCGCGGCGCGGCGGGCGATTTCAAAGTAGCCGCCATAGTTGTGCACACGGCTGGCCAGGGCGAACGAGCATGCGAACGACTGCTCCCCCACCTGCACGTCGACTTGCTCGAGCCTCCGGCCGAGCTCCTTGAGAGCTGCGGTCCAATAGGCCACTTCGCCCCACTTGGATTTCAGACCCAGGCTGAGCCGATAGACGATATGCGCGTCGAAGCCGGCGCCGGCCATCAGGAGAAAATAGCGTTCCTGGGCGCCAGGCTCGTGGCGGAGCAGGCCGATCGAAACGCGCCGCGGCTCGAGTTCGCCCAGGCGCGCGGCGGCTCTGATCGGGTTGGTCCCGATCCCGAGCTCGTGCGCGAGCACGTTGGCGGTGCCGGCCGGAATCACCGCCAACGGCACCGTGGAGTGAACGACGCCAGGGAGCAGCTCGTTGACCGTGCCGTCGCCGCCCAGGGCCAGGATCAGGTCGGCGCCCTTCTCGATGGCCTCCCTGGCGACGCGCCCGGCGGCTAACGGGCCGGGGGTTGGCGTCGGGGACACGTGATGCCCCGCCGCCCGAAGCGTGTCCAGCACGCGACCGAGCAGCCCTCCCCGCCTGCCGCGCAGCTTCCCGGCGGAGAGATTGTAGATCAGCCTGATGTTCCGATACGTGGCGATAGGTCTCTATAATAAACAGCGGATGCCCGAAGACGCAAAACAGGAGATTGCCGGGCTGCGCGAGACACTCCGCCGCCACGAGTACCTTTACTACGTGCAGGACACCCCGGAGATCAGCGACGCCGAGTACGACCAACTGATGAACCGGCTGCGCGAACTGGAGTCCCGGCGCCCGGACCTCATCACTCCGGACTCCCCCACCCAGCGCGTGGGCGGCAAGCCGCGCGAGGGCTTCGTCAAGGTCCGTCACAGCTCGCCCATGCTCAGCCTGGACAACGCGCTGAACGAAGGCGAGCTGCGGGATTTCGACCGGCGGGTGCGCCAGCTGCTGGGCGACGCTCCCTATCGCTACGTGGCCGAGTTGAAGATGGACGGCCTGTCCATGGCGGGGTTCTACACCCAGGGGGTGCTGCGCCAGGCGGTGACGAGGGGCGACGGACAGGTCGGGGAGGAAGTGACCGAGAACGCCCGCACCATCCGCTCGATGCCCTTGCGCATCTCGACCGATCTGGCGGAGCTGGAGGTGCGCGGCGAGGTGATCATGAACCGGCGCGCCTTCGAGCGTCTGAACCTGGAGCGCGACCAGCAGGGCCTCTCGCGCTTCGCCAACCCGCGCAACGCGGCCGCCGGGTCGATCCGCGTGCTGGAGCCCCAGATCACGGCGGCGCGCCGGCTGGACTACTATCCCTATTTCCTGTTCGTGGACGGAGCGCCGCTCCACTCCTCCCAGTGGGAATCCCTGGAGGCGCTGGCCGCGCTCGGTTTCAAAGTGAATCCGCAGCGCCGCCGGTGCGCCGATATCGAGGAACTCATTCAGTTCTGCCGCGATTGGGAGGCCCGCCGCGAGGAATTGCCCTACGAGATCGATGGCGTGGTGGCTAAGGTGGATTCCATCGCCCAGCAGAGCGAGCTGGGCTGGACGGCCAAGGCGCCGCGCTGGGCGATCGCCTTCAAGTACGCGGCGCAGCAGGCCGAGACGGTAGTCGAGAAAATCTGGGTGCAGGTGGGACGCACCGGAGTGCTGACGCCCGTGGCGCACCTGCGGCCGACGGAGGTCGGCGGCGTGATCGTCTCCACCGCCACGCTCCACAACGAGGATGAGATCGAGCGGCTGGGCCTGGAGATCGGCGACTCGGTCGTCATCGAGCGCAGCGGCGACGTGATTCCCAAGGTGGTCCGCGTCAGCAGCCCGGGCTGGCCGCGCAAGCCGTTTCACATGCCGTCGAACTGCCCGGTCTGCGGCGGCAGAGTGGTGCGCGAGGAGGGCGAGGTCGCCAGCCGTTGCATCAACACCGACTGTCCCGCCCGCCTGAAGGAGTCCATCCTGCATTTCGCGTCCCGGAGCGTCATGGACATCGACGGCCTGGGCGAGGCGCTGGTCGAGCAACTGGTGGATCGCGGCCTGGTGGCGAGCGTGGTCGACGTCTACTCGCTCACGGCGGACCAGTTGATCGACCTGGAGCGCATGGGCCGCAAGTCGGCCGAGAAGCTGCTCGCGAACATCGAGCGCTCGAAACAGCTTCCGCTGCCCAGGGTGCTGGCGGCGCTCGGAATCCGCTTTGTGGGCGAGCGCACGGCGCTCCTGCTGGCGGAGGCTTTCGGCAGCCTGACCAAGATCGCGGAGGCCGATATTCCGACGCTACAGAGCGCCGAGGAAGTGGGACCGAAAGTCGCCGAGAGCATCTACCAGTTCTTCCGCGAACCTCAGAACCGGGTGCTGGTAGCTCGGCTGCGGGATGCCGGCCTCCAATTCGAGTATCGGCAGACGCGCAAGAAGACCGGCTCGCTCGAAGGACTTACGTTCGTGCTTACGGGCACGCTGCCGACGCTGGCGCGCGAGGAGGCCAAGGCGCGCATCGAGGCCGCCGGCGGCAAGGTCACCGGCTCGGTCAGCAAGCAAACCAGCTACGTGGTGGCGGGCGAAGCCGCGGGCTCGAAGCTGGAGAAAGCTCAATCGCTGGGCATCCCGGTCATCGACGAGCGAAGGCTGCTGGAGATGATCGGCGGAGGGAACTAAGCCGGCGGGCAGCGCGGATTCCGATCTAAGAAGCTCAGACTCCAAGGAGGCGCCATGCGAACCGCCCTGGCGAAGCCCGTCCCGGCGCGGACTCGGGCCTTCCACCGAAATCCTGGTGAACTTCTCGCGTGGCAAACTCGTCAGTTTCTCTGAGGTTGGTACCTCGATCGAGATCCAGGGAGTTAGTCTATGGTGTCGCTCCTGCAAGATGCACGTTACGCCGTCCGCACTTTTTCAAAGACTCCCGGCTTCACCATCGCCATCATCGTGTCGGTTGCCTTGGGCATTGCGGCGAACGCCACCGTATTCAGCGTGGCGAACGGCCTGTTGTGGGGCGTGTTGCCGGTGAAAGAGCCCGGGCGGCTGGTGATGTTCTCCGAAGGCCGGTCCTTCTCTCATCCCGACTACCTGGACTATCGCGACCAGACCTCGCAGGTGTTCGAGGGTGTCGCCGCCCACTTCCCGTTCATCCCCGCCAGCATCGGCGGAAGCGGGCAGCCCGAGCGCGTCTGGGGCCAGGTGGTCAGCGGCGATTACTTCCGCCTGGTGGGCGTGAATCCGGCCGTCGGCCGCGCCATCCTGCCTGAAGACGATCAAGCCGTGGGCAGCGGCACGGTGGTGGTGCTCAGCCACGCGCTCTGGCAGCGCCGCTTCGGTTCGGACCCGAATGTTCCGGGCCGAACAGTGGTACTGAACGGACGGCGCTACACGGTCGTGGGCGTCGCCCCCGCCGGCTTCCGGGGCACGGATCGCGGTATCCAGTCGGAGTTCTGGGCGCCATTGTCCATGGCCGAGCAGCTCATGCCCGACCTCAACCGAGACTCGGCGCGGAGCAAGCGGAACATGCAATGGTTGTCGCTGAACGCCCGCCTCAAGCCCGGCGTCAGCCGCGCGCAGGCGGTGGCGGTGGTGAACGTCGTCAAGAAGCGGCTTGACGAGGCCTGGCGCAAGGATGAGAAACAGCACCACCCGACCGTGACGCTCGATCCGGCCGGCGGTCTGATCGGCGGCGCCGCCACCCCGGCGCTCGGGCTGATGGCCGTTCTGATGGTGGTCGTGGGCCTGGTGCTGCTGGTGGCCTGCGCCAACGTGGCCAACCTGCTTCTGGCCCGCGCCACGGGACGGCAGCGGGAGATCGCCGTACGCCTGGCGATCGGCGCCACGCGGCGCCAGGTGATCCGCCAACTGCTGGTCGAGAGCGTCCTGCTGGCCTTCGCCGGCGCCGCGGCTGGCTTCCTGCTGGCCGCGGTCGGGGCCGCCGCGCTCTCCCGCTTCCAGTTGCCGCTGCCATTTCCGATCGTGTTCGACTTCAACGTGGACCTCCGAGTTCTCGTCTTCACGGCGGGCCTATCCATCCTGACCGGCATCCTGTTTGGACTGGCGCCGGCGTTGCGCGCCACGCGCCCGGACCTGGTCGAGGCGCTCAAGAACGAGTCGCCGGTATTCGGCCGCCGCCGCCGGTTCAGCCTGCGCGATGCTCTGGTGGTGGTCCAGGTGGCGCTGTCACTGGTGCTGCTGGTGGGCGCAGGCCTCTTTCTCCGCAGCCTGGGCAAGGCATCCTCGATCGACATCGGCATGAAGCCGGACAACATCCTTCTCATGGCGGTCGATCCGAAGCTGCACCAGTACTCGCGCGAAAAGACCCAGCAGTTTCTCCAGCAGCTTCGGGAGCGCGTGTCGGCGCTGCCGGGCGTCCGCTCCGTGAGTTTCGTCGACACCCCTCCTCTCAGCATCGGCGGGGTTACCGACGGTTTCAAGATCGAGGGCGGCAAGGGCCGTGCCGAGCAAAACGTCGATGCGGACGTCTTCAGCGTGGGCAGCGCCTATTGGGAAACGATGGGAATTCCGCTCCTGCGCGGCCGCGACTTCAGTACCAAGGCAGGCGACGACCACGCCGCGATCATCAACGAGACGCTGGCCCGGCACGCCTTCGGGAACGAGGACCCTCTGGGACGGCGGATACTGAGCAACGAGCCTGGCCAGAAGACGTCGTACACCGTCATTGGCGTGGCCCGAAACTCGAAATCGCGCACACTCGGCGAGAAGCCGCAGAACTGCGTCTACTTGTTTATCGACGCGAACCCGGAGAGGGTCTTCTCCTTCTTCGGAATCTCGATCGCGGTGAAGACCGCGGCGAACCCGGCGGGACTGGTGAAACCGGTGCGCGATCAGATTGCGGCCCTCGACCCCAACATGGCCATCCTCGGCACCAAAACCATGCGGGAGCACGTGGACAAGTCGCTCCTGCTGCCGCAGATCTCGGCGACCCTGCTCGGGACCTTCGGCGCCGTCGGTCTGACCCTGGCGGCGATCGGCCTCTATGGCGTGATGAGCTTCTCGGTGCGCCGCCGCACGCGCGAAATCGGCATCCGCATGGCGCTGGGCGCCGAGCCCGGCGGCGTGTTGGCGATGGTCGTGCGCCAGGGCCTCGCGCTCACAGGTGTGGGACTGGCCATCGGCCTGGTGATCGCACTGGCCGTGGGCCGCCTGGCCGAGAGCCTTCTCTACGGCATCGGCGGGACGGATCCGATCACCTTCCTGGCGGTCCCGGCCGTGCTGCTGGCGGCGGCCCTGGTGGCGATCACGGTTCCCGCCCGCCGTGCGGCGCGGGTTGGGCCTATGACCGCCCTGCGAATGGAGTGACGGCCTTGCCGCTGCGCGAAGGTGGGTGTGAATCGTGGTGACGGCATCGGCCCTGGCTCCTCCGTTGGGCATCCTGCTCGCCGGAGCTTTTGTCTCCGAGGGCGTCCTCGATCCGCCCCGGCGATGTCTGGATGCGAGCTCGGCGAAACGCGCCAATTGTTGGCCGATAAGTTTGGCGCCCGCGTGGAGGATGCGGAGATTCCGGCCGCCGACGGCGCCGTACTGCGGGGCTGGTTCTTCCGCGCCGCGGGCGACAACCGGAAGGCGGTGATCCTTCTGCACGGGCAGGCAGACAACCGATGGGAGCGGGCATCCTGCTCCAGGCGCTCGGAAAGGGGTCGCGGTTTTGCGCCGTGGCTGCGGAATCCCCGTTCTCGACATTTCGCGATGTAGCCTACGACCGGCTGGGGCAAACCGTCGGATGCGGATCGTGGCTGGGACGCACACTGCTCCGGCCAGTGGTTGAATCGGGGTTTCTTTATGCGCGCCTGCGGTACGGCGTGAACCTGAACCCGGCCTCGGCCGCAACGGCAGTCGCAAGAACTCCCGTGCTGGTCCTGTTGGTCCACGGGACCATGGACCGCAACATCCCGCCGGCGCACTCGAAGCGCATCCAGCGGCACGCCGCGGGACAGGTTGTGCTCTGGGAAGTCCCCGGCGCCGGCCATGCCAGTGCGCTCGCCCAGGCGCCCGGGGAGTTCGAGCGGCGGGTGCTCGAGTGGTTCGCCGCGCCGCCATTCAGTTCCCGCCACGCGCGGCCCAACCAGGATCCCCTCTTCCGCTCCTCCGGCAAAGAACGGGATGCGGAGACCGGGCTGGATTACTTCGGGGCCAGGTACTTCTCGGGGGCGCAGGGACGCTGGACGAGTCCGGACATGATCGACGTGACGAGCAGGCGTCAACTGAATCTGTCGAACACGTTGAGCAAGTACGTTGATGCTGCGAATAATCCGCTGGAGTTCGTTGACCTGGATGGGGAGGACATCGCCGTCTTCTACCGGTGCGGAATGTTCGATACCGGCCACATCCAGACGACGGCCTTCAACCAGAGCACTGGCCGGGCCGCTTCCCTCGATTCGTGCCCAGTGCAGATAAGGCCGAGGCTTGGCAGGTGGACACACCGAGCTTGGCCGTCCCCATGCGAATACCAGCGGACATGCTCGACTACATCGGATGGTGAATCGGAAAGAGCCGAAGGCCTGTGTTGAGGTCGTAGATTCCGCCACAGGAACGCGCAGCAAGCAATGCGAGTGACCACGATGCGACCTGCGGGAGCGTCAGTCGGACGGTCATCCCCCCTTGCGAAGGCGCGTGGCAGCGGCGCTGACGGCGACGAGCTCGGCCACGCCGGCGTCGCGACCACGCAGATCTACACCCAGGTCTCCATCCGCCAACTGAAGCAGATCCACTCGGCCACCCACCCCGCCGCCGAGCTGCTCAGCCGCCTGGCCCAAGTGACCGACGGGGAAGAAGAGCTATGATCGAACAGATGCCGCAAGTCCACATCAGCGAAGCCGAACGCGTCAAGGACATCCAGGCCGTACTGGAACAGGTCCGTCAAGGCGCCGAAGTGGTGGTTGAGCGGGGTTATCGCACCGTCGCCGTGATCACGCCGGTGAAAGGTCCCGGCCGGCCCATCGACGAGTGCATCGCGCTGGCGCAAGCGCACGGCTCGGGCGCGATGCTGGACGAGGACTTCCCCCGAGACCTGGAACAGATCATCGCCAACCGGCAGCCGCTCGACACGTCAGCACGGGAGTAATCCTCGACTCGAGCGCGGTCATCGCCGGAGAGCGGAGCGGTCAGTCCGCCGCCGGCACGCTGCGCGCCGCCTGGCCGGACCGCGCTCGCGCCCCCTTTCCCTGCGCCTCCACCGTCTCACAGCGGTCCTCGGCGTCAAGGGGCCAGCCCTTGAACGCATCGGGTCCCGTGGTTCCGGTGTTGAAACAGGACGCAGGGGGCGTGTTTTATCCACAGGTTTTCAACACCTGCCTGCCATAACCCATTGATTTCAAAGCGGAAAAAGACGACGGAAAAACAGTGGAGGGCTCCACTTTTCGTTTGACTCGGAAATCGATTCGGTGCAGGATGGTTGAGGTTCCAAGAGGTCCACGGAACAGTGAGCTAGGCGGAACGGAGCGAACCTGGAACATTGATCCGTTGGCGGCAGTCATAAAAAATTGCCGCTGACGGGGAGCGAAGGGGATCGGGCGTTCTGCCGAGGCAGGCTTCTGGACGGCGAATCGCGACGAGCGATGAGCGGGAGGGATCGGAAGGTCCTGACCGGGAGCAGGGGTGCGAGGAGCCGTCGAGAGCGCCGGGTACAATGCAGGCAACGGGCGACGGGCAGCGAGCCACCCCGCGTCGGGAAGCCGAGGCGAGGAGGGGAGTTCGGAACCGAACGGGCCTGTAGATGAACCGGCACGGCATGAAAGAAGCAGGCCGGAAACTTTGATCCGGCAGAGGTGGCCCGGAAACGGGCAGCCGCTGTTTGGGGAGCGAAAGGCCGTTTCGAGATGCCAGCTTAGCTGGAGATGGCTAGCTGGCGGCCTCCGGAGCGTTGATCCGAGGCGGTCAAAAGCCGCAGCGGGGAGCAAAGGGGTAACCGTCCGGCGTCTCCAGAATCCATTCTCGGGCCGCGCATGCCGGCCGGGAGGAAACACTGTGACGCAGGGTCACTTGGAACCTTTTTTTTGCTTCCCATCCTGGTAGTAGCGCGCTTCGTTCCCAGAGGCGGACAGCCGTTCCCAGAAGCGGACAGGCGGGCCAGGACCCGGAGCCGCAAGCCTCTGATTCCACTGCCCGCACAGGCGCTGCACCGACGGCATGAGAATTGCATCTCCTGGGCCGAATCTCGTAATCTGACGAGGACGCGCCGCCATGCTGATATCTCTCAAACACGCCTTCAGGGTGCTGCGCAAGGACCCCGGCTTCACCGCCGTAGCAATTTGTTCACTGGCCCTTGGGATTGGCGCAACCTCGGCTGCGTTCAGCTTCGCCGACGCGCTGCTGCTGCGACCGCTGCCGGTCCGGGAACCGGACCGCGTGGTTGCGATCAGTAACGCCACCTCGGGGGCGTTTGGCAGCAACACAGGGCTCTCCTACCCGGACTACGTGGACCTGCGCGACCACAACCGCAGCTTCGACGGTCTGGTCGCCAGCGGCTACGCGACGTTCGGCTTCAGCCCGGCGGCGGGCGCCGTGCCGCGCATGAGATTCGGCTTGTATGTCTCGGGTAACTTCTTCCGCGTGCTGGGCGTGGAGCCATCGCTCGGCCGGGGCTTTCGTTCGGATGAAGATCAGGCCGAGGGGCGCGATCCAGTGGTGGTGCTCAGCCACGGTTTCTGGACAGGGGAGTTCGGCGGGAGTCCGTCCGTTCTCGGCTCAAGAATCCGGCTGAATGGGATCGAGTTCGAGGTGATCGGCGCCGCCCCGGAACATTTCACCAGTATCGACCAGTTCATGCGGCCGGCGCTGTATGTTCCGCTGGCCATGTGGCCGCGTATGGGGCAGCAGAACAATCTGCATCGCCGCGACGTCCGGTGGCTGGCAGTCAGGGGCCGGCTGAGGCCGGGTGCCAGCGTGGATCAGGCGCAAGCGGATATCGGGGTCATCGCGGCCGAGTTACAGAAGATGTACCCACAGAGCAACCGCGATCAGCGGACCAGGGTGGAGACGGAGGTGCAGCGTCGCGTGGAGGAGGCGCCGCCGAATGCGGTCCTGGTAGGAATGCTGGGCCTGCTGGCGCTCTGCGTTCTGCTGGTGGCCTGTGCCAATGTCGCGGGTCTGCTGCTGAGCCGCGCCCGTGCGCGCTCGCGGGAGATTGCGGTGCGGCTGGCCATCGGCGCCGGCCGCGGCGCTCTCGTCCGCCAGCTTCTGCTGGAGAACCTCCTGGTAGCCGTGGCCGGGGGACTGGGAGGCGTGGCTGTTGCGGATGCCGGAGCGGAGCTCTTCAGGCACCTGCCCATGCCCACGGACCTGCCATTTGCCATCTCGGTCGTGGTGGACCGCCGGGTGCTGCTGTTCACGCTGGTGGTTTCGCTCCTGAGCACGCTGCTGTTCGGTCTTGCGCCCGCGCTTCGGATTACGCGTCCGGACCTGGTGCCGGCCTTGAAAGCCGCCGATGCCGACAGCGGAGGCAGGCGCCGTCTCTGGGGCCGCCACACGATCGTGGCCGGCCAGGTGGCTCTCTCGCTGGTTCTGCTGGTGATCTCGGCCGTTTTGGTCCAAGGGTTTCGCGATCAACTGGCGCAGGGGCCGGGCTTTCGCACCGATCGTCTCTACCTCACCAGCTTCGATACGCAACTGCTTCGCTACTCGGAGGACCAGACGCGCCGGTTCTACAAAGACCTGCTGCAACGAACGCGCTCGACCGCGGGCGTGCGCTCGGCCGCCCTCACCTCGGTTGTGCCGCTGTGGGGACTGGAGAGTGCCGGCATCGTTCCGGAGGGCTATCGATTGCCGCCCGGCAAACAGGCCTTCAGCGCCTTCGGCGATTACGTCAGCGACGGGTATTTCGGCACGCTGGGCGTCCGCATTCTCGAAGGGCGCGGTTTCCTGGAATCGGATGGGGAGAACGCCCCGCTGGTGGCAGTGGTGAACGACCACATGGCGAGCCATTACTGGGTCAAGGAAGACGCTCTGGGCCAGCGGCTCCATCTGGGCAGCGCGACCGGACCGCTGGCGGAGGTCGTCGGCGTCGCGAAGGCGGCCAAGCACTTCTTTATCACAGAGCCTCCGCTGGACGTGGTCTACCTGCCGTTCCGCCAGTACGCGCGTTCCGCGCTGACGCTGGTGGCCGAATCCGAGGCCCAGGACGCCGCAACTCTCGCCCCGGCGCTGCGGGAAGTGGTGCGGGGGCTCGATCGGGACATGCCGGTCTTCGACGTGCGAACCATGAAGGACTTTTATGCGAACCGCGCCGTGAAGATGCCCAACCTGATTGTCCAGATTGTGGCAGGCATGGGTCTGATGGGGATGCTCCTGGCGACGGTGGGGCTCTACGGGTTGGTTGCGTACTCGGTCAGCCGCCGGACGCGCGAGATGGGCATCCGCATGGCCATCGGGGCCGACCGGCGGGAGGTGGTGTGGATGGTGCTGCGGCAGGGGCTGGGGTTGGGCGCGGCCGGGGTCGCCGCCGGCCTGGTGGTGAGCGTCTTCGCCTGCCGGGCGATCACCTCCGCCACTTGGTTCCTCACGTTCGACCGCGTCAATCCCCTGATCTTCGCCGTCATCCCGCTCGCGCTTCTCGCGATTACGGCGCTGGCGGCCTGGGCCCCGGCCCGCCGGGCAACGGCGGTGGATCCGATGCGAACGCTGCGGGATGAGTGAGAGCGGCTGGCATCACACCGCGCGAATTCCCACGACCGTGATGTCGTCGGTCTGGCCGGCGGAGCTGTAGCCGCGCGCCGCCTCGACGATGGCTTCGATCGCGGGCTCCAGCGCCGAGGGCCTGCCGGCCTGGATCATCTCGATCAGCCGCTCCTCGCCGAATTCCTTCCCGGCCTCGATTCCGGCCTCGGTGACGCCGTCGGAGAACATGATGAGGGTGTCGCCGGGCGCGAGATCGACCACTGCCTCGGTGCAGGTCCAGTCCCGGAAGATTCCCAGCACCATCGCGCCGCCCTCGAGTCGCTCGATGGCGCCGGCCGCCCGCGCCAGAACCGGCGGCAGGTGGCCGCAGTTGACGTATCGCAACCGGCGCGTCAGGTCGTCGTACTGGCCGAAGAACACGGTGGCGTACTGTTCCGGCGGGGTCGAGTCGAAGAACAGCCGGTTGACCTCGTGGAGCAGCGCGGCCGGGGAGGCGCGATCCACCTGGCTGCGGAAGCAGCCTTGCAGGTTGGCCATCAGCAGCGCCGCGGCGACACCCTTGCCGGAGACGTCCGCCAGGAGGAATCCCATGGACCCGCGACCCAGGTCCAGGAAGTCGTAGTAGTCGCCGCCGACCTCGTGGGCGGGGACGCAGCGGCCGACGTAATCGGCGGTCTCGAGCAGCTTGGTTTTCTGCGGAAACAGCTTCTGCTGGACGTTGCGGGCGATTTCGATCTCGGATCGGGCGCGCTGCTCCGCCCTGCGCCGCTGGGCGCCGTCCCGGGCCTGCTTCTCGAGCATCCGCAGTAGCCGCTCGTTATCCCAGGGCTTCTGGATGAAGTCGCACGCGCCACGGCGCATTGCCTCGACCGCCAGGTCGATGTTGCCCCAGGCCGTCATGACGATCACCGGCGCAGTGTTTTCCTGCTGGTGCAGTCGGTCGAGCAGAGCCAGGCCTTCGGTTCCGGAGGTGGTGTCCCGGGCGTAGTTCAAGTCCATGAGAATCAGGTCGAAGGACCCCAGGGCCGCCGCGCGCAGCAGGGCCTGCGGGCTATCCACCGTCTCGGCCTTGTGCCCCGCGCCTTTCAACAGCAGCCGCATGGCCTCCAGGACGTCCGGGCGGTCATCAGCTACCAGAACCCGCAGGGCGCCCCTCTGTTCGTCGCTCGCGCGCATGGTCTCCAGCTTCTAGTAGCAATCAGGCGGCCAAGGTAAGTCAAGACAGGCGAAACCGCCAGCCCTCCCAGACTGTCCGATTCCGGGACGACGCTGTTCGATTCCGCCTGCCAGTGTTACCTTGGCATTGAGTGGCCACGAACCTCCAACTCTTTGGCCCGCTTCATCTGGCCATTTTGGCAGCGATCCCGGCCCTCGGGGTTGCCCTGGCGCGCTGGTCGCGCCGCAGTTCGGCCGCTGCGCGGCGCATCCGGCTGGCCCTGGGTGTTTTCCTGCTGGTCAACGAGGCGGTGTGGTGGATTTACCGCATCCGGCACGAAGGGTTCCGGTTCCCCGGAGGCCTTCCGCTTCAGCTTTGCGATTTCACGCTCTGGCTCACCATCCTGGCGCTGTTCACTCTGATCCCCTGGGCGTACGAGGTGGCCTACTATGCCGGGCTGGCCGGCGCCGCCATGGCCGTGCTCACTCCGGACCTGTGGGCGCCTCTGGCTTCCTACCCCAGCATTTACTTTTTCCTGGAGCATGGCGGCGCGATCATCGCCGTCCTGACCCTGACCTGGGGAAGAGTCGCCCGGCCGCAGCCGGGCGGCCCGTGGAGGGTCCTGGTCATCCTCAACGCCTACGCCGTTGGGGTGGGCGCCTTCAATGCCGTGTTCGGCGCGAACTACATGTACCTGTGCCGCAAGCCCACCAGCGCTTCGCTGCTGGATTACCTGGGGCCCTGGCCGGTCTACCTGCTGGCCGCCGAAGCGCTCGGGATGGCTCTGTTCTGGCTGTTGTGGCTCCCCTTCCGGCGGGCGCGAGAGTAGATCCGATATCCCCCTGGAACGGGCTGATTTTGTAACAACCTCCGGGTCCCGCTCAATTTGAAACCGCGGAGGGGGCTGTGCTACGTTGGAAGTCTTCGAACGGGTCCGAAGTCCCACATGGCTGACGAGCAGAGACCGGAAGCTAAGCCTGCCCAACCGCCGCCGCAGAAGGCGCCGCCCGCCATGGCCGCTACTCCCTGGGAGAGCGCACTCACCGGAATGCTTAAGGAACAGTTCGGGGGCCAGATCTCCGAGTTCTCCACCTATCTCGGGCAGAATTTCCTGGTGGCCCAGCCCGAGGCGGTCATTCCGATCCTGGAGTTGCTGAAGCTGGAGGCGGACTTCGACTACCTGGTGGACGTCACCGCGGTGGACTATCCCAAGCGCCCGGAACGGTTCGACCTGATCTACATCCTGTACAGCTTCGCGCGGAACGAGCGCATCCGCGTCAAGACGCGAATCCCCGACGGGTACAAGCCCGCAACGGCGGCCGACGTGCACCTCACCGCGAACTGGCTGGAGCGCGAGGTCTTCGATATGTTCGGCATCGAGTTCGCCGGCCATCCGGATATGCGCCGCATCCTGATGCCCGAAGAGTGGGAGGGTCACCCGCTGCGCAAAGACCGTTCCATCACCGACATGGACAACCGGTGGGTGAAGGCGAACCTGGGAATCGAGAGCGGACAGTGACCCCATGCCGGAAACCTTCCTAGACTCCACGGAATTAGTGATCAACATGGGGCCGCAGCACCCCTCCACCCACGGTGTGCTGAGGGTCATCCTGAAGCTGGATGGCGAGAAGGTCATCGGGACTGAGTGCGTCATCGGCTACCTGCATCGCGGCGTCGAGAAGATCGGCGAGAACCGCACCTACCAGCAGTTCGTGCCTTACGTCGACCGCATGGATTACGTGGCCTCGGTCTCCAACGGCCTGGGCTTCTGCCTGGCGGTCGAGAAGCTGCTCGGCGTCGAGGCCCCGCCGCGGGCGCAGGCGGTGCGGGTGATCCTCACCGAGCTGAACCGGATTTGCAGCCACCTGCTGTGGCTGGGCACGCACTGCCTGGACATCGGGGCGATCACCCCGCTGTTCTACGTGATGCGGGAGCGGGAAGAGATCCTGAACATTTACGAGAAATACTGCGGTGCGCGGCTGACCACCCACGCCTTCCGCATCGGCGGGCTCCAGTACGAACTCTACGACGGCTTCGAGCAGGAAGTGAAAGCCGCCTGCGACTTCATCGCGCCGAAGATCGACGAGTACGAGCGGCTGCTGACCGGCAACCGCATCTGGGTCGGACGGCTGAAGGGCATCGGCGTTCTGAACGCCGAGGACTGCAAACAATACGGCGTCACCGGGCCGATGCTGCGGGCCGCGGGCGTGAAGTGGGACCTGCGCAAGGCGCAGCCTTATTCCGGCTACGAGCAGTACGAGTTCGCGATCCCCACGGGCGAGAACGGCGACACCTACGACCGCTACCTGGTGCGCATGGAGGAGATGCGGCAGTCGATCCGCATCATCCGCCAGGCCGTGGAGAAGATCCCCGCCGGGCCGATCATGGGCAAGGTTCCCAAGGTGATCAAGCCGCCGGTGGGGGAGGCCTACGTTTCGATCGAGGCCCCCAAAGGAGAGCTGGGCTACTTTGTGGTGAGCGATGGCTCGACGCAGCCCTACCGGGTGCGGGTGCGGCCGCCTTCGTTCGTCAATTTGCAGGCGCTAGACAAGATGGCGCGCGGCTCGCTGGTGGCCGACCTGGTGGCAGTTATCGGGACCATCGACATCGTCCTTGGCGAGGTGGATCGCTAGATGCGCAAGCTGCTCAGAACCATTTTCCTCATCGACCTGATCGAGGGATTGTGGGTCACTTTCCACTACCAGCGCCCCAAGTACATGTGCACTGAGCAGTACCCCACCGAGCGGCCCAAGGTGGCCGAGCGCTACCGCGGGGCGCCGCGGCTCAACATCAACCCGGAGAATGGGGAAACGCTGTGCATCGCCTGCAATCTCTGCGCTCTGGCCTGCCCGGAGAAATTGATCGTGGTGGGCAGCGAGCGCAACGAGAAGACGCGGCGCAAGGAACTGACCACGTTCACCTACGACATCTCCCGCTGCATGTTCTGCGGTTTGTGCGAAGATGCCTGTCCGGTGGACGCGCTGGAGCTGACACAGGATTTCGAGCTGGCCAGCTACACGCGGGAGGGCGCGATTTGGGACCGCCAGATGCTGGAGGAAGGCCCCAAGCCCACGAAGTACAAGTTTTAGGAGAATAGACGATTGCAGATTGAGTCATTGACGATTTGGCAAGACGGGCCATGGAAGAGTCGTGAATCGTCGATTTGAACATCCGTTATGTGGATCGATACCGCCTTTTTCTATTTCTTCGCGCTGCTGACGCTCGGGGGCGGCATTCTCACCGTCACGCGGAAGAGCGCGGTGCACAGCGCCATCTCACTGATTGTTTCGCTCATTGGCGTGGCCGGATTGTTTCTGCTCCAGAAAGCGGAATTCCTGTTTGCGGTGCAGATCGTGCTGTACATCGGCGGCATCATGGTGCTGTTTCTGTTCGTCATCATGCTGGTGAATCTCGACGAAGCCGCGCGCGTGCGCCAGTTCAACAAGCAATGGTGGGTGGCGCTGGCGTGCGTGCTGGCCGTGGGCGCCGAGATCGCTTATTTCCTCAGCAAGCCCTTGCGCCTGCCCGCTCCCGGCCCGCCCGCCACAGGCAACCTGGGCAACGTCGAGCGGGTCGCCGACCTGCTGTTCTCGGAGTACCTGCTGCCCTTCGAGATCGCTTCCGTGCTGCTGCTGGTTGCCGTCGTGGGCTCGGTGGTGATGGCCAAGAAGAGGATTTGAATGCACCCCATTACTACGGTCCACTACCTTATTCTTAGCGTGGCGCTGCTGGTCATCGGCGCCATCGGAGTTCTGACCCGGCGCAACATCGTCATCATTCTGATGTCCATCGAGCTGATCCTGAACGCGGTGAACATCAACCTGATCGCCTTCTCGCGTCATTACCAGCACGTCACCGGGCAGGTGTTCGCGATCTTCGTGATCACCGTGGCGGTTGCGGAAGCGGCGGTGGGCCTGGGCATCCTGATCGCGCTGTTCCGGAACAAGGAGACCGTGCAGGCCGACGAGATCGAGCTGCTGAAGTGGTGACGCGATGAACTTTTTCCTGAACTCGATCTGGCTCATCCCGCTGTTCCCGCTGTTCGGCGCGCTGGTCATGCTGCTCGCGGGCAGGAAGCTCGATCCGCAGGGGCCCGCGGCGGGATCCAGGGCCAAGGCGGTGGTGAGCCTGCTCTGCCCCGGGACGGTTCTGGTCTCCTTCATCTTCTCGGCGTTCGCGGTGCTCGAGTTGATGGCCAAGCCGGGGCGGGTGCACGAGATCATCCAGTTCACCTGGCTGGCTGGGCTGCCCTTCACCACGCAGGCGCACACGCTGGCGCGCTTTACCGCCGACTGGGGATTCCTGCTCGACCCGCTGAGCGGGGTCATGATCCTGGTAGTGACCGGGATCAGCTTCGTGATTCACGTTTACTCCATCGGTTACATGGGACACGAGGGCGGCTACTACCGCTTCTTCGGGTATTTGAACCTGTTCGTGTTCTTCATGCTGATGCTGGTGCTGGCCAACAACTACGTGCTGATGTTCGTGGGCTGGGAAGGCGTCGGGCTGTGCAGCTACCTGCTGATCGGGTTCTACTTCGACAAGAAGTCGGCGGCGGACGCAGGTAAGAAGGCGTTCATCGTGAACCGCATCGGCGACGCGGGCTTCATTCTGGGCCTGCTGCTCATGTTCAGCGTGCTGGGCACCGCCCGCTTCGTGGACCTGAACAAGGCGCTGGCGTCCTTCGCGCCGGAGGCGGGCTACGGGGTCCTGACCGCGATCGCTCTGCTGCTGTTCGTGGGCGCGACCGGCAAGTCGGCGCAATTCCCGCTTTACGTCTGGCTGCCGGACGCCATGGAGGGTCCCACGCCGGTTTCCGCCTTGATCCACGCGGCGACCATGGTGACCGCCGGGGTGTACATGGTGGCGCGGTCGAGCCACCTGTTCCGGCTCGCGCCGAACGCTTCCCTGTGGGTGGCGGTAGTCGGCGCGTTCACGGCGATCCTGGCGGCCTCGATCGCGCTCACCCAGAACGACATCAAGCGCGTGCTCGCGTACTCGACCATCAGCCAGCTCGGCTACATGTTCATGGCGGCGGGCGTGGGCGCCTACTGGGTGGCCATCTTCCACCTGTACACGCACGCCTTCTTCAAGGCGCTGTTGTTCCTCGGCTCCGGCTCGGTGATCCACGCGCTCTCGGGTGAGCAGGACATGCGCAAGATGGGCGGGCTCAAGGACAAGATCCCCATCACGTACCGCACCATGCTGATTGGGACGCTGGCCATCGCGGGCATTCCGGGCTTCGCCGGGTTCTTCTCCAAGGACGAGATCCTGTGGCAGGTTTTCTCGAACGGCCCCGCGCTGGTCTACGTCGTGGGCGTGGTTACGGCCGGCATGACGGCGTTCTACATGTGGCGGCTGATGGCACTGACCTTCTACGGCGAATCGCGTGTCGATGCGCACGCGGCGGTGCACATTCATGAGTCGCCGCGCGTGATGACGATTCCGCTCGTGGCGCTGGCCGCCGGGAGCGTGCTTGCGGGCTGGATCGGCGTGCCGAAGCTGTGGAGTATGCTGCCGGAAGGCTTCCGCGCCTTTGAGCGCTGGCTGGCTCCCGCGCTGGCGGAAGCCGCGGAGCAAGGCGCCGGGCATTCCGCCGGCCTGGAATTCGCGCTGATGCTGCTCTCGGTGGCGGTGGCCGGCTGCGGCATCGCGCTGGCCTGGTATCTGTACCAGAAGAAAGCGCCCAAGACCGAGCCGCTCGAGGCCGCGGGCTGGCTCTACCGGGGCTCGCTCAACAAGTGGAAGGTCGACGAAGCCTACGATTTCCTGTTCGTCAACGGGCTGGCCAAGGGCGGCGGCAGCGCGCTGGCGCGGTTCGACAATGCAGTGGTGGACGGCGGCGTGAACGGCGCGGGCTGGCTCACGCGCTTCACCTCGACCATCAGCATCTGGTGGGACACCTGGATCATCGACGGCGCGGTGCGCCTCTCCTCGTTCCTGGTGAAGCTGTCCTCTTACCCCGTGCGCATCTTGCAGACCGGCTCGGTACAGGGCTATGCACTGGTCTTCGTGCTCGGAGTCGCGGTGGTGTTCGGTTACTATCTGACGCGGTGAAGCCATGGATGCACACATACTGAGTTGGGTTCTGTTCACGCCGCTGATCGGCATGGGGGTGCTGCTGCTGATCCCGGCCGCGCGAAAGAACTGGATCCGCATCTGGGCGAACATCGCCGCCTTGGCCGGCTTCCTGGTGTCGCTGCGGCTGGTTTTCCTGTTCGACCGAAACGCTTCGGACTTCCAGATGGTCGAGCGGGCGGACTGGATCCCCACGCTGGGCGTGCAGTACCTGGTCGGGATCGACGGCATCAGCCTGCTGCTGGTGATGCTGACCACCGTCATCGGCTCTCTCGCCATTCTCTCCTCCTGGAACGCGGTCCAGGAGCGGACCAAGGAATACTACGCCATGTTCCTGTTGCAGCAGACCGGAATGATCGGCGTATTCATCTCGCTGGACTTCTTCCTATTCTTCGTGTTCTGGGAGCTGGTGCTGGTGCCGATGTACTTCATCATCGGGGTCTGGGGCGGCCCGCGAAGGCTCTACGCCGCGATCAAGTTCTTCCTTTACACGCTGGCCGGCGGCGCGCTGATGCTGCTGGGCATCCTCACGCTCTACTTCCAGCACTTCAAGCAGTTCGGGTTCTACACCTTCGAGATCTCGAGGCTGATGATGCTGGACCTGCCGCTGCACGTGGAACAGTGGGTCTTTTGGGCCTTCTTCATCGGCTTCGCCATCAAGGTGCCGATGTTCCCCTTCCACACCTGGCTGCCCGACGCGCACGTCGAGGCGCCGACCGCGGGTTCGGTGGTGCTGGCCAGCGTGCTGCTGAAGATGGGGACCTACGGGTTCATCCGCTTCTCGCTGCCGCTGCTGCCCAAGGCTTCGATCGACGTGACCATCGTCCAGATCCTCGCGGTGCTCTCGATCATCGGCATCATTTACGGCGCGCTGGTCTGCCTGATGCAGCAGGACTGGAAGAAGCTGGTGGCCTACTCCTCGGTGAGCCACCTGGGCTTCTGCACGCTGGGCATCTTCGCGCTGAATCCAAACGGGCTGGCCGGCAGCGTGATTCAGCAGCTCAACCACGGGATTTCCACCGGCATGCTCTTCCTGATGGTGGGGATCGCCTACGAGCGCCGACACACGCGAGAGCTGAAGGAATACGGTGGGCTCGGCCACGTGATGCCGGTCTTTGCGACCGTATCCGCCATCGCCATGCTGAGCTCGGCGGGCCTGCCGCTGCTGAACGGCTTCATCGGGGAATTCACGATCCTTCAGGGCGCCTTCGAAGCCAACCGGATGTGGGCGGCCTTTGCGGTGACCGGCGTGATCCTGGGCGCGGCCTACCTGCTCTGGATGTACCAGCGCACCATGCTGGGCCAGGTAACGAACTCAAAAAACCTGCATCTGCCGGACTTGAGTCTGCGGGAGTTGGCCACTTTCCTCCCGCTGATCGCCTGGGCCATTTGGATCGGCGTCTATCCCCAGCCCTACTTTGACGTGCTGAAGAAACCCGTGGCACAGATCGTCGAGCGGGTGCGGCCCGGGTACTACCAGAAGGCGCTAGCCAGCGTGGAGGCGCCGCGATGAACTTCTACACCTCCCAAGACCATTTCGTGCTGGCGCCGGCGATTATGCTGGCGCTGTTCGGCTGCGCCATCTTCTTGTTCGATTTCCTGGTTTTCCCGAGTCCCAAGCAGCGCAAGTACCTTCTCATCTTCGTCGCGCTGGGCCTGGGGTTCGCGGGCTACGGGCTGTGGCAACAGCAGAGCTACCTGAGCTCCCAAGGCGTGCCCGAGATCACGGCCTTCGGCGGCGCGCTGGTCGTCGACGGTTTTTCGCTCTTCTTCAACTGGATTTTCCTGATCGCGTCTTTCATCGTTTCGATTGTCTCTTACCAGTACCTGGAGATCGAAGGCGAGCACCACGGCGAATACTACGGCCTGATTCTGCTGGCCAACTGCGGCATGTTCTTCCTGGCCGCCGGCACCGACCTGGTGACCCTGTTCGTCGGCCTGGAGCTGATGGCGCTGTGCTTCTACATCCTGGTGGGGTTCCTGCGCGCCGACAAGCGCTCCAACGAAGCGGCCCTGAAATACCTGCTGCTGGGCGCGTTTTCGAGCGGCTTCCTGCTCTACGGCTTCTCGGTGATGTACGGGATTTCGGGCTCGACGCGGCTGCGCGACATCGCCGCGGCGTTTGCGGGGCGCGATTTGTGGGACCCGCTGGTCTTTCTGGCGCTGGGCACCACGGCGGTCGGGCTGTTGTTCAAGATCTCGGCGGTGCCCTTCCACATGTGGGCGCCGGACGCCTATGAGGGCGCGCCGACCACCATCACGGCCTATCTCTCGGTCGGCTCGAAGGCCGCCTCGTTCGCCTTTCTGATGCGCATCTTCCTGGGGCCGCTGGCCGCCTCGCGCGAGGTCTGGGAGCCGCTGCTCGCCGCCATCGCCATCGCCACCATGACGGTCGGCAACCTGGCCGCCATCAGCCAGAACAACGTGAAGCGGCTGCTGGCTTACAGCTCCATCTCGCACGCCGGGTATATCCTGCTGGGCCTGATCGCCGGAAACGCAACCGGCATCACGGGCGTGTTGGTCTACATTCTGGTGTACACGTTCATGAACCTGGGCGCGTTCATGGTGCTGGTGGCGCTGCGGCGCAAAGAGATCATCGGCGACGATATCGACGACCTGGCCGGCCTGATGCGCAAGAGTCCCGGCCACGCGCTGCTCATGCTGTTGTTTCTGGCGTCGCTGGCGGGCATTCCGCCCACCGCGGGGTTCCTCGGCAAGTACTACATTTTCCTTTCGCTGATCGAAACCGGCCACTACGTGCTGGCGGTGGTGGCGACGCTGTACGTGGCGGTGGCGATCTATTATTACTTCCGCCTGGTCCGCAGCATGTTCGTCAGCGAGGCCGCCGACCGGGTGCCGGTCGCGTCGAGTTTCGGGCTGCGCGTGGCGCTCGGCGTGACCGGGCTGATGACGCTCGGCATCGGCGTTTATCCCGAGCCGTTCCTGCGGCTGGCGCAGGTTTCGGCCTCGCTGGTGCGGTAACCATCTATGCAAAGCGTTCTTCACAACCCGCTGCTGCTTTCGGCGATCCTGGCGGCGGTGCTGGTGTGTCTGTTCCCCTTCGTGGCGGGCTACATGGTGCTGATGGAGCGCAAGGTGCTGGCGGACCTCCAGGTGCGCCTCGGCCCCATGCGCGTGGGGCCGCACGGGCTGCTCCAGCCCATCGCCGACGCCTTCAAGCTGCTTCTCAAGGAAGACCTCATCCCGGGCCAGTCCGACAAGGGTATCTTCTGGATGGCGCCGGTGATCTCGACCTTCACCGCGCTGACGGCGCTGTCGGTCGTCCCTTTCAGCCAGTCGATCCGGGTGGCCGACGTGAACGTGGGCCTGCTGATGGTCAGCGCCATGTCGGCGGTGGGGATTCTCGGGATCGTGCTCGGCGGCTGGTCGTCCAACAGCCACTATGCGCTACTCGGCGCGCTGCGCAGCGGGGCGCAGCTGGTCAGCTACGAAGTGGCGCTGGCCTTCTCGCTGCTCTCCGGCGTGATGATGGCGGGCACGCTCAGCATGGTCGGCATCGTGAAAGCGCAGATGGAGCGGCACGTCTGGTTCGCCTTCGAGAACTACGGGCTCATGCTCCTGCCGTTTGCGACCTACTTGATCGCGGCCATCGCTGAGACCAACCGCGCGCCGTTCGACCTGCCCGAGGCCGAGTCCGAGTTGGTGGCCGGGTTCCACACCGAGTACAGCGGGTTCCGCTTCGCGCTCTACTTCCTGGCCGAGTACATCAACATCTTCGTGATCGCCTCGGTGGCGGTGACGCTGTTCTGGGGCGGCTGGCTGCGGCCCTTCCCGAACGTGGCCTGGCTCGAGTACCCGCTGGACTACGGAGTGCCGCTCGCGGCGCTGGCCGGCTTTGGCGCGATGTGCTTCCTGCTTTCGCCGCGCGTGGTGAGCCGGGCGCAGCGGCTGTTCCTGCTGGCCGTGGGTGCGTCGCTGGTCCTCCTGGGCCTGCTGTTCCTGGCGCCGGTGGTCAATCGCGCGGCCATTGGCCTGTTCTGGTTCTGCTTCAAGGTGGCGGCAATTGTTTACGCCATGATCTGGTTCCGCGGCACCTGGCCCCGCTTCCGCTACGACCAGTTGATGAACATCGGCTGGAAGCGCCTGATCCCCATCGGCATGGCGGCCGTGCTGGTCAACGCGGCGGTGGGGATGCTGAAAGGGAGCTGAGCCATGGAAGACTGGGAAGAGCATCGCCAGCGCAGTGCCCGCTACCGCAACGTGGTCTTCTGGATCCTCCTGGGCCTCGCGATCGTCGTCCTCAGGACCTTCCTCGGTTCGCCCTTCATTTGACCCCGCTGAGGGGTGACCGTGAGTCACCGGGAACAGGCGGTTCAGAAGCTCAATAGTTCATCCAGAGGGCTTCGGTGCGGACCTTCTTGATCGAGTGACAATTCTTGGGGGGCGCCTCGACGCATTTCCAGCCTTTGTACAGTTCGTCCATGAGGTCACACCGGTAACCGGATATGGCAGCCATCCCCTTCGCGTGATTCAACACCAGGGCCAGTTGGCGGTGCTCCGGGTCCGACATCTCAAAGCCATAGGCTTTCGCGTCGCCGCGCGTGGAATGCACGTACGGAGGATCGCAGTAGAACAAGGTCCCGCGGTCGTCGTACAAGCGGATGACCTCCAGCGCCGGCCGGTTCTCAATCTGCACGCGGAGAAGCCGCAACGCGATAAACGGCAGATCATCGACGCTCCCAAGCCACCTGGATACAACGCCAGACATGCCCGCCCTGCTGGTGTTCTTGCAGTTGGCCCACCGCCCCAAAGAAGCCGTCTGCGCCAGTCCCGTTCGCGCTTGCCTGGCACGCACGAAGAACAGCCGGGCGCGCTCGAAGTCGGAAACCGGCGGCCGGGCCGCCGCAACTGCCCGATAGAACTCCTCGCGTGAGAACGGTGTCAGGGCGATGGCTTCGATGAGCCGGTCCTTCTCGTCCCTGAGGACGCGGAAGAAATTCACCACCTCCCCGTCGATGTCGTTGTACGTTTCTACAGGGGAGGGATCGCGGTTCAACAGCACGGCGGCAGATCCCGCGAATGGCTCGCAGTAGTGATGGCACGGCGGCAACAGCGGAAGGAGCCAATTCAGATGGGTGAACTTGCCGCCGTACCAGCCAAAGGCGATGAGCTTGCCCGACCGCCTGGGAACGCAGTTCTCCAATCCCTCCAGCGCCGGTTGCCCGGAGGCGAAGATGGGTGAGAGGACGCGCTTGGCCATGCGACTACCCGTAAGTTATACCGTTACTGCCCAGTAGGTCAACCCGGAGGCGCCCGAATCGTGAAGCCCATGGCGGACTTCCGTCCGCGGCCCCTGGATAAGCGCGTAAGCAATGACGTTGGTATCGACGACGATCACTCGCGCCCCTCGCGCCTGGCCCACTCCACGAATTCCGGAGTGAGCGGGAACCGTCCTTTCAGAGGGCCGGGAAGGTCCACCGAGGCGTCCGCCTGCCGGAGGGCCTCTTCAATGAGCACGATGGCCTCGCGATTCATGCTGCGGCGATGACGGGCCGCCACCGTTTTCAGTTTACGGTGCAGGGCATCGGGCACGCCCTTCAGGAGTATATCGGGCATCGGGACCTTCCGCTATATTATGGCAGCCGAAGATTCCTGTCGTCCGATGCAACTCTTTTGGCTTTCGGCCGTCCAATGCGTATGCGCGCGCTACTTAGGATCAGTTTGCCCTTTGTGTTGGTGGGAGCGCTGTTGGCCCAATACCCAGGCCTCACCCTCCCGCCCAGCGGCAACAATCAAAAAGCGTCGGTGACTCAGAACATCGGCCCGGTTCAGGTCACCGTAGAATATTCCAGCCCCGCCGTGCATAGTCCCAGCGGCCAGGACAGGCGGGGGCAGATTTGGGGGAAACTCGTTCCCTACGGCCTGGCGGACCTGGGCTTCGGCAACGGCAAGGCGAGCCCCTGGCGCGCCGGGGCCAACGAGAACACCGTCTTTGCGGTTTCCCACGATGTCACCGTCGAGGGCCAGCCGTTGCCCGCGGGCCGCTACGGTTTGCACATGATCCCGGGCCCGGACGAGTGGACCCTGATCTTATCGAAGAACTCCTCGGCCTGGGGCAGCTTCTTCTACGACGCGAGCGAGGACGCGCTCCGGGTCCAGGTGAAACCTCGCAAGCACGAATACCGCGAGTGGCTGACCTACGATTTCACCGTGCGCCGTCCCGAGGAAGCCACCGTCGAGTTGCAGTGGGAGGAGCTCGCCGTGCCATGGACCATCAAGGTCCCCGGCATCAACGATATCTATTTCTCCCGCCTTCGCCGGGAGTTGAATTCGGTATCCGGGTTCCTGCCCCAAGGCTACGACGCGGCGGCTCAGTTCTGCGTCCAGACAGGCACGCATCTCGACCAGGCGCTCCAGTGGGCCGAAGCGGCCATCAGCATGCCGTACGTCGGCCAGGCCAACTTCGAAACCCTCAGCACCAAGGCCCTGGTCCTGACGAAGATGGGCCGGGACTCGGAGGCCAAGACGGTCATGGAGACGGCTCTTCACAACCCCGCCACAACACCCATGCAGATCCACACCTATGGCCGCCGGCTGCTGGCCGCCAAGAAGGCCGAAGAAGCCATGAAGGTCTTTGAGTACAACGCCGAGCGCAACGGCGAGGCCTGGCCGGTTCACGTCGGCCTGGCGCGCGGCTACGCCGCCCTGGGCGACAATCAGAAGGCGCTGGAACACGCCCGGAAGGCCCTGCCGCAAGCGCCGGATGCCGTCAATCGCAAGACCCTGGAGGCGATGGTCGACGCCCTCTCCAAGGGCCAGCCGATCAATTAGCGACGGTAGGCGGGAGTTCCCCTGTCGAGGCTCGGGGGAGCCGCTGGCGCCCGCGCAGGTAGGCGAAAGCGGCGGTCAGCAGCATCGCCAAGCCGACGCACTCGTAGATGCGGCGGATTCCGATCCAGTGCGTCACGTACCCGGCAATCAGGAAGCCCGCCACCTGGGCCACCGTCACCAGCGAGTTGATGGCGCTCGACGCACGGCCCAGGATGGCGTGGGGCGTTTCCTCTTGCAGCAGGGTCTGCGCCGAGACGACGATGCAGCCGATGCCCGCGCCGAAGGCCACCGCGCACCCCAGCACCGGGGGCACCCGGCTCAGGGACGCCAGCAACAGGATGCTCGCGCCCATCAGCAGAATCCCCAGCGCGATCATCTCGGGCTTCGACCGCCGCTGGCCGAACCGCCCCACCGCCCATGCAGCGGCGATCGTGCCCGCCCCCACCAGCGAAACCAGCACCCCGAACAGCCGCGAGCTCCGGGCCAGGATGTCGCGGACGAACACCGCCGCCAGCGCGTCGAAGAAGCTCACCGCGAAAACCGCCGTCATCACCGAAACGGCGAGGAACAGGATGGTGCGGTGATTCGTCATGAAGTGAAAACCCTCGGCCAGCTCCGCGCGCACCGTGCGAGGCTCGCTGCGGGGCCCGGGCTGGCGCCGGATGGCGGTGGTCGCCAGCAGCGCCGCGGCGAGCAGGAGGCTCAGGCCGTACAGGTAGAAACAGATGTTTTCGCCGAGCCGCGCCACCAGCAAGCCCGCCACCGCCGGGCCGATGACCTTGTTGAAGTAGGTGCTCTGGGTATTCGCGGAGTTCGCGACCAGCAGTTCCTCCCTGCGCACCACCAGGGGCAGCGCCGCCATCTGCGCGGGGAGGAAAAAGCAGGAGACCGCGCTCAGCGCGAAGACGATGCCGTACAGGGGGTACAGGCTGCCCGGAAGCGCCAGCAGCGCGGCCAGCGCCGCCCGGACCAGGTGGCTTGCGATCATGGTCGCCTTGAGGTTCCAGCGGTCCACGAACACCCCGGCAATCGGCCCCACCAGGGCCACCGGCAGCACGTAGGCGATGAGCACCCAGCTCACCTGGTAGGGCGTGCCGTGTCGCCGGAACGCCACCAGGCTGAGCAGCGCCAGCAGCGCCAGCCAGTCGCCGAAACTGCTCACCCACTGCGCCAGCCAGATGGCGAAAAAACTCCGGTTCTTGAGCACCTGACGGAAGGTGACGCCGCCGGCGCTCATACGAGGAACGCCCGGGGATCGATCTTGCGCCGCACCTGCTCGAGCGGCGCGTTCAGAAAATCGATGAAAGGAGCCATGGCGCGGAAACGCGCGGCGATTTCCCTAAACAGCTTCGTGGTGGTGGCGAGCGGCGGGTCCAGCATGGCCCACAACAGCCACTGCCGGTAACGCACCAGGCCGGCGGCCGGGTGCTCCGCGGGAAAGCCCTTGGGAACGCGGGAAAGCCGCTCGCCTTGGAGTTCTCCCAGCAGCGCACGGACCCGACGCGCGCGCAGGATGCGGCCGAACGCGGCATGGTTTTCGAGCAGGTGCAGCCGGATCGCGCGCAACTCCTCCGCTCCCGGCATGTAGACGCCGCCGGCCACCTCGATCTCTTCCGGCGAGACGCTGAAGTAGTAGCCGGCGCCGGCGTGCTTCTCGAAGCCGCGCCGGGTGAACACCGCGGCGATGTACGTCTTGTACGGCGTCTTGTCGTGGCTGAAGCGGGTATCGCGATAGATCCGGTAGACGGCCCGCTCGGGCTCGCGGACGTAGGCCGGGGCGAACTCCGTCATCTCGGCATTCAGCGCGGCGACCAACTCGAGCATCGGGGCCTTCACCCGCTGCTCGTAGATGTGCTTGCGCGGCTGGAACCATTCCCGCCGGTTGTTTTTCGCGAGCGCGCGGAAGAAGGTCATGGCATCGGCGGGAAAGCCTGGGAAACCGGGGCGCATCCTCTAAAGGGCCTCCTCTCCGAATGGGATAATGAGGTGGAATTCAATGACCGCCACCGACGAGACCCTCCGGAATCTCAGCCAGATTACCAATGTACAGGTTTCCGCGGGGGCGCCGTTGGCCCCGCGCACGCGGTTCGGCCTGGGCGGACCGGCGGACATCTATGCCGAGACCGATGTGGTGGCGAGCTTCGTCGAGGCTGTGGCCGTGGCGCGCTCCAGCGGCTTGCCCTACACCGTCATCGGCGGCGGCACCAACCTGGTGGTTTCCGACGAAGGCTATCGCGGGATTGTGCTGCGGTTCACGGCGAGCGGGATCGTGGCGGCAGGCAACCGCGTCGCGGCCGAGGCAGGCGCGGAGCTCCAGCAGGTGGTCGACTTCGCGATCCATCGCGGACTCAGCGGCCTGGAGACCCTGGCCGGAATCCCGGGCTCTCTCGGCGCGGCCGTTTACGGCAACGCCGGCGCTTATGGGCACGCGATCTCGGAGGTGGTCGACCGGGTGACGTTTTTCGACGGCCAACGCGTTCGGGTGTTCGGCCAGGAGCAGTGCCAGTTCTATTACCGCGAGAGCGTTTTCAAGCGGCACAGAGAGTGGGTGATCTTCTCCGCCGGACTGGCGCTGGCCCCAGCCGATCCGGCCAGGCTGCGCCATACGGCCGACCAGATCCTGGCGCTGCGCAACGCCAAGTTCCCGCCCAGCATGAAGTGCGCCGGAAGCGTGTTCAAGAACCTGCTGGCGGCGGAACTGCCGCCAGCGGTGGAGGGAAGGGTGCCGCCCGGAGCGATCCGCGAGGGCAAGATCCCCGCCGCCTGGTTCCTCGAGCAGGCCGGGGCCAGAGGCCTGGCCAATGGCGGCATCCACGTGGCGGAGCACCACGCGAACCTGATCTACAACTCGGGCACAGGCACCGCGCGCGAGCTGCGCGAGCTGGTGGCCGAATTGAAAGCCCGCGTCCGGGAGCGCTTCGGGCTGGAGCTGGAAGAGGAAGTCCAATACGTGGGGTTCGAGCGAAGCTAGCCCGCATTTCCGATTTGGCCAGTTACCGATAACCTCTTGAGGCCTTTCCTCGCCTTTATCCATAGGGGTTTGAAGGCGATGAAGACGCTCCCGAGGCCCACACCCAATGGGTGACAAACAAAGCCAGCCCTTTCCGCTCTCTTTCAATGCTGCTCTGAAGATGGATTTCCAGGGATCACGAGTCACCTCCGACAGCGGCCTGACTCTCGTTCGCGAGTTGGACGAGCGTCTGGGCTTCAGCCAGCTCCTCGAGGAGCACCTCCGTGATCCCCGGCGGGGGAAGAACCCCCAGTTTCCCCTCGCCGGCCTGCTGCGGCAGTCGGTCTACAGCCGCCTGGCTGGTTACAAGGATGTGAACGACGCGAAGCGGCTGAGCCAAGATCCGACCTTCCGGCTCATCGGCTCGGGATGCTTCTGGACATGGATTCCACCGGGATCCCCGTCTACAGTCAGCAGGAGCAGAGCGCCTACAACGGCCGCTTCGAGTCCACCTGCTATGACCCGCTGCTGCGGTTCCACCGCGAGGGCGACTGTCTGGCGGCAAAGCCGCGGCCCGGCAACGTCCACAGTGCCGGCGACTGGGAGGAACTGCTGCTTCCCGAGATCGAGCGGCAACAGAAGCTGGGCAAACAGGTGGTCTTTCGCGCCGACGCCGCCTTCGCCAAGCCGGAGATCTGTGAAGCGCTGGAGGAGCGGGGCGTGAAGTACGCGATTCGCATCCCAGCCAACGGATGTACAACCGATGCTGGCCAGGATGGCAAAACGGAAATCCTGGCTGGAAAGAAGGGCTAAGGGCATATGACGAGATGTTTTCTTCTGTTCGCTTCCGCGCTTGCTCTTACCCTGAGCGCTTTCGCGCAGACCAAGACCTCGGGTTCCCTCGACTGCGACAAATGGGACGCGAGTCACGTGATTCCGATCCCCGATCGCGAGGGTTACTCCTATGTGATCGGCCAGAACAAATGCACCTGGACCAAGCCCATCGCTATCGAAGGGCTCGAAGCCAAGGGATTTGTTAACACCGTATTCGATGAAGTGATGGGCGCCTCTGTCCGTATCACAGCGTCGGGCGTCACTACCTACGGTAGCGGCGACAAAAGCTACACCCACAGCTCGGGAGCCATCCACGCAAAAGCGATGACCTCTTCCGGCAAGTGGACAGTCTCGGGCGGAACCGGCAAGTTGCACGGCATCAGGGGCGGAGGAACCTACACCTGCAAGATGAAGAGCACCGAGCCGGGCTCGGCTTACAGTTGCGACGTTGAGGGCGAGTACGCTCTGCCCGCCGCCAACAAGTGGCCGCCAAGCCGTCCGGTGGACCTGGATTCGAGGGTCGTCGTGCTTTCGTCAGCTTCTTTTGCCTGAACCCGCCCGCTGGAGCCAAAAAACAAGTCCGCCTGGCTGATCAGCATGACTCGCACCGTGTTTGGCGAGCGCTCTCTGACCTTCGCCAGAAACTGAACACCGTTCGTTCCGGCTGAGGGCATCCCCAAGGAAACTCTATAAACGCCGGCCCCCGGCTCGGTCAATTCCAGCCGGGTGCCAAACCTTCGGACGGCGGTGCACATCGGCGCCGGGAGCGGAGGGTGGGACTTTCAACTGCTAGTAAATCGTCGGGCCGCGCCGCCAACCAAGGGATCCAAGCCGGGGCCGGAAACGCTCACCGCTCGGTTTCCGGCCACGCGCAGGTGGCTCGCCTGAACTGGTTCTTCTGGGTGAAGCCTCTCTGGGGTCAAGAGGCGCTCACCCAAATCGCGGGGAAGGATTTCGATTCGCTCGTCCAAGTCGCGGCCAAGCTGGCGCTAGGTGGTCTGCGGGACGGCAAGTGAGCGTTACCGAGACACTCCGGCGTCTCCGCGTAGCAGGCCGACATGTCTGGCTTTATCCGCGCGGAGGTGCGCCCGTGTGCGAAGTACCCCCCGGAACTAATCGCCCAAAAGTAATATGGAGTACCAGGACTGTTCCCCACCCGAATCTCGGATTTTACTATTGACCTGGAATGCGGGTACGACTAGATTAGAAGTAGTTTCGTGGCTGAGGTGTTGCTGTTGCATGATCAATGTTCCGGAGCATGGTGACTGAACATGGCCCGCGTTCTGCTTTTCACCGATGAGCCTGTGCTCGCGAGAGGATTCACCTCTGTCCTTTCGTCAGTGCCCGGATTCGAATCCGTATCCGTGTGTCACAGTATTGCGGAACTCGCAGTAGCAGTCCACACTTACAAGCCAGACGTCCTGCTGATCGATCTGACCCCCGAGGTCACATTTGGCATCCTCACACAACTGCAAGGAGATCTGCCCAACTGCCGCATCGTACTCTGGGTCCGGGCAATCTCCACCGAACTGGCCTATCAGGCCATGGAGCTCGGCGTGCGCGGCGTGTTGCGAAAGACGCTGCCTCCCGAGCTGCTCGTCAAGTGCCTTGGCAA
>JBEKWU010000012.1:0-76405 GCA_049512775.1 Bryobacteraceae bacterium | reverse complement strand
GGCGTCTCCGCCGCATCGTCCGCCTGGAGACCGGCATCTTCGTCTCCGCCATGGAAAAGGTGCGCGAATACGAGAGGTGCCGCAACACCGCCCCTTCGCGCGACGGCACCCCCGAGGAGCAGCGCTATGACCAGAACACCCGCCTGCTCGGTCTGGCCTTCCGCCAGCACTCCGGCGGCGAGGCCTTCACCAAGCTCAACCGCTATGAGAACTCCATCCGCCGTGCCTACTACAAAGCCCTCCGCGAGCTCCAGTCACCCCCGCCCCCGCGAGGCACAAAAATGACGAAGCAAAACATCCATGACCGCCGGGCTGGCCACCCCCAGGAATGAAAATGGGCGCGAGTGGCGAGGGCGAAAGCCGGTTAGAATGGGCGGCAGGCTGGGGAGGGCGGCCGGTTTGGGTAATGGCGCGCAATGCGACCCGTAAGCAAAACTGGCCAGGTTGATGTGAGGAACCCCCGAGTGGAGCCATCGAGCCGAGGAAGAAGATCTGACTAGAGACGTCAACTGCTCTCCAGCCACCCAAGGAGACAGAAGATGATCCATGCAGAGATCGAACGCTGTGCCGGGATCGACGTTGGCAAGCAACGTCTGGCCGTGTGTGTGATGGCGGGACCATTGGCGGGGGAGCCCCGCGTCGAGACCCGGGAATATGGAACCATTTGCGCCGAACTGGAACGGTTGCGCGATTGGCTGAAGGAAGAAGGCGTTACCCACGTGGTGATGGAAAGCACGGGCTCATACTGGAGGCCCATCTTCCATGTGCTGGAAGACTCGGTGCGGGTGTACTTGGCCAACCCGCAGGAGGTGAAGAATCGAAAAGGGCACAAGACCGACAAGAAAGACAGTTGGTGGCTGGCGCACCTGCTGCGGCACGCCATGATCCGGCCGAGCTTCATCCCGCCGCGGGCGATCCGGGAGTTGCGCGACTTCACCCGGCGGCGCAAGAGGATCATTGGCGATGCCACCAGCGAACGCAACCGCGTTGAGAAGATCTTGCAGGACGCCAACGTGAAACTCAGCAGCGCCCTGTCGAACATCTTCGGCGTATCCGGGCAGTTGATGCTGGAGGCGTTGTTGGAAGGCCAAGCCACCCCGGAGCAGATCGCCCAGTTGGCCCAGCGCCGGGCCAAGCAGAAGGTTCCCGAGATCATCGCTTCACTGGAGGGGCATCGCATGAGCGATCACCACCGCAAGATGATCCGGTTCAGCCTGGAGCATCTGCGGTTCTTGGAGCAACAGATCCTGGAGCTGGACGAAGAGATTGCGACCAAGATCCGAGAGGCCGGTTACGTTCCGCAGTGGGAGTTATTGCAGACGCTTCCGGGCTTCCAGCAAACCAGCGCGGCCAACGTGCTGGCGGAAGTGGGTCCGGACACCAAGCCGTTTGCCTCCCAGCGGCACTTGAGTTCGTGGGCCGGGGTTTGTCCGGGCAACAACCGCAGCGCAGGCAAGAACAAGGGGAGCCGACCCACGCGTGGCAACCGCTGGCTGCGAGGAACGCTCACCGAGTGCGCCTGGGCGGCTGCGGCCACCAAGGACTGCTTCCTGAAGGAGAAGTTCTGGCGGCTGGCGACCAAGAAACAGCGCAAAGGGCCGGCTGTGACCGCCGTGTCTCACACCCTGCTGCAACTGGTTTACCAGGTGCTCAGCACCCAGCAACCGTATCAAGAGCGTGGCAGCCCCATCCTGAACGAAAAGCAAAAGGAGCGGATCATCCGCCACCACATCCGGCGGTTGGGCAAACTGGGCGTCACCGTACGCTCGCCGGCCAGCAGTCAGCCGAGGCACAGCCGTCCCGCGGCTGCTCCTCCCCAGAAAACCAAACAGTGCAAAGCAAAGCCAGAACCGGCCACTTCATGAGAGACCCCGAAGACTGTTATTTTCGGAAGAAGCCAAACTGGGACGCCACTTGGCCCCGAACCCTTGCCGCCGCAGCCGGATACAGTCGACCCGGTGCAGCCCGCGGGAGCCGGCCCCGCAAAACGGGCGGAGCAGTCGCCTCGTGGCCCCGCGGAGGACCCGCGCGGCCCGCTACCGCAGCTCGACGCCGTGGCGGCCGTAGTACAGCCGCGCCGTGCCGTTCAGCATCACGATCACTTGCAGGGGCCGGGGCTGCTTGAGCTTGGCGTCCCGCGGGGCGGTGCACTCGATCAGCTTCGCGCCGGCCTGGTTGTAAAGCTTGAACGTGCCGGGCCCTTCCTCTCCTCTGGCCGGCCGCTCCCAACCAAAACCGTAGCTGCCGACGGCGACTTTCTGCCCGCAGATCGAGAGATCGCCTTCGGTAATGATCATCCCGACGAACTTGGCGGCGACGTCCGAGGCATAGCCTGTCGTATCGATGAGCGAAAACAGGGCCCGCGCCCCGGAGGGCAGGAGCACCAGCGTCGCGTTGCGCTTCGCCGTGGGGATGGCGTTCCCCTCGAGGTAGAAATCCTTGGGCAGGGCCGAATCGAACGCCTTGCCGGTTACCAACTGAAACTGGCCCTGCGCGAACGCAGTCCCGGACCACAGGCCGAGAAGGATCGTCGCGGCAATCCAAGGCATAAACAACCGAACGTTTCTCATAGGACTCCTCTGCGTAACCATTCGCAACTCCACCCATTCTAACGCCAAGTCGTGTAATATCGTGTTGGGTCACGGAGGTGAACATGGGGGCCGGCAACGCGCACTGGCTATCGCCACGATCTGGAATCAGGTTCCTCCTGGGCGCATGGCTCCTTTTGCCACTCGATGGGCCCTGTTTCGGGCAAGCGGCCGGCGCACCCGCCATCACCCCGGGTGGCATCGTGAGCGCCGCCAGTTACGGGACCGCGGTGGCTCCCGGAAGCATCGCCGCAGTGTTCGGGAACTTCCTGCTGAGTTCGCCGTCTTCGGCTTCGAGCCTGCCGCTCCCGACTCACCTTTCCGAGCTTTCCATGCAGTTCGACGGAGCGCTCGCCGCCCCTCTCTTCTACGCCGACGGCGGCCAGGTCAACATTCAGATTCCCTGGGAGTTGGCCGGGCGATCACAAGCCATGCTGACGGTTACGGTGAACGGCCAGACCAGCCCTGCGCAAGCCGTGGATCTGGTGGCCTACGCGCCGGGCATCTTCACCGCCAACAGCCAGGGCAGCGGCCAGGGCGCCATTCTGGACCTGTCCAATCGCCTGGTCGAGCCATCCAACCCGGCGACGGCCGGCAGCAGCATCGTGGTGATCTACTGCACCGGTTTGGGCGCCGTGACCAATCGGCCCGCGAGCGCCTCGGCCTCGTCGGTCAACCCGCTGGCGGTGGCGACGATCACACCGGCGGTTAGCATCGGGGGAGCGCCCGCCCAGGTGCTCTTTGCCGGCCTCGTGCCGGGGATGGTGGGCGAATACCAGGTGAATGCGCTGGTGCCGGCCAACTCGGCGACGGGAGATGCCGTGCCGGTGACGATCTCCGCCGGCGGGTACACATCGAACGCCGCCACCATCGCCGTGAAGGCTCCCCCCGCGCAGATGGACCCCGACTACCGAGCCGGCCTGCTGCTGGCGCAGATGACGCAGGCTGAGAAACTCCAGCTCGTGCATGGCGCTGGAGGACCGGTGACCAACATCTTCCCGCTCCCGCGCGGAGCCGGGGGCTATATCCCAGGCATTCCGCGGCTCGGAATTCCCGCCCTCTATTTCGTGGATGGCAGCACGGGACTCGCCGACTCGAGCGCGCCGGCGACCGCGCTTCCCTCCTCCATCGCCAGTGCCGCGAGTTGGGATCCGGCCCTGGCCTACAAGTTCGGATCGGTCATTGGCTCCGAGATGAGGGCTTACGGCCTCAACGTCAATCTCGGGGGTAACGTCAACCTCACCGGCCGCGAGCCGCGCGACGGGCGCACCTTCGAGACCAAGGGCGAGGACCCCATTCTGGCGGGCAAGATCACCGCCGCGCATATTCGCGCCGTCCAGGACCAGCATGTGGTCGGAGGCATCAAGCACTACGCGCTGAACGATCAGGAGACCGGCCGCACCACCGCCAATGTACAAATCGAGGAACGTGGCGCGCGGGAGAGCGACCTGCTGGCCTTCGAGATCGGCCTCAAGGACTCCAATGTGCAGTCGGTCATGTGCTCCTACAACCTGGTGAACGGCGCGTACTCGTGCCAGAATCAGCATCTTCTGAACGAGGTCCTCAAGGGCGACTGGGGCTTCAAGGGCTTCGTCATGTCCGACTGGTGGGGCACGCACAGCACTGCGGCCGCGGCGCTGGCCGGCCTGGACCAGGAGCAGCCCGATAACGCCTTCTTCGGGAGCCTCGGGCAGGCCATCGCCAGCGGCCAGGTTCCGCAGTCGCGCCTCGACCACATGGTGCACCGCATCCTGCGCGCCATGTACCAGTCCGGGCTGTTCGACTTTCCCGAGGCGCTCGCGCCAGTCGATACGGCCACGGACGAGGCCATTGCACGGGAAGCCGAAGAGCAGGGCGCGGTTCTGCTGAAGAACGCCGGCGGGCTACTCCCGCTCAACGCTTCAACCATCAATTCGATCGTGGTGATCGGGTCTCACGCCAATATTGGGGTGCTCTCCGGAGGCGGGTCGGCGCAGGTGTGGCCCACCGGCGGCTGGGCCCGCAGAGATGGCCAACCCTGCCCACCCTGTTGGGCCTGGGTGATCTGGGATCCCACCAGTATGACCAGCGCCATCCAGGCTATGGCGCCGCGGGCCGCCGTGCGATTCGACGACGGAACGAATCTGACCCGTGCCTCCGTCGTCGCGGGGCAGAACCAGGTGGTGATTGTGGTCGTCAGCCAATGGGCCAGCGAGGGCATGGACCTTCCCAGCCTGAATTTCACGGACGTGATCAATGCCCCCCCGATCGATCAGGATGCACTGGTTGCCGCGGTTGCGACGGCGAACCCGCACACCATCGTGGTCCTGGAAAACGGGGGCGCGCAGGTGATGCCGTGGCTGGACAGCGTCAACGCGGTCCTGGAGGCCTGGTATCCCGGCCAGCGCGGCGGGGAGGCCATCGCCAATCTGCTGTTTGGCGTGGTCAACCCCTCGGGCAAGCTGCCCATGACCTTTCCCGCCAGCGTGGCCGATCTGCCTCACCCCACCATCGCCTCTCCGCCCGACTCGGCCACGCCGTTCCCGGTGAATTACTCGGAAGGCTTTAACGTCGGGTACAAGTGGTCCGACTCGAACAACCTCACGCCGCTGTTCCCCTTCGGCTTCGGACTGTCCTATACCACTTTCTCATTCTCGAATGCGAAACTGGTCGACAACCTGGCCTCAAGCAACCCGAACTTCCGGGTGACCTTCGACCTGAAGAACACTGGGCCGGTTGCCGGCGCCGAGGTGGCTCAGGTGTACCTGGGGCTGCCGGCCGGCACGGGCGAGCCGCCCCGGCGCCTGGTCGGATGGCAGAAGGTGTTCCTGGAATCCGGCGCCCTCCAGCACGTCACGGTGGAGGTGGATCAGAACGACTCCTCTCATCCCATGAGCTATTGGGACACCAGCTCGAGCAGTTGGCGGACCGCGCCGGGCGACTACACCGTCTATCTCGGCAACTCCTCCGCCAGCGCGAGTCTGAGCGTGGTGGGGACGCTCCACGTCGGGCCGTAACGGCCACGCCCCGCCGCACTCCCCAATGCGGATCTCGCCGCGCAAGCTCGGGTCGCGCCTCTACACCCGCAATCTCAAAGACCCTCTGGAACAGATCGTGCTGCGCGATCTTTGGTCGCTGGTCGCGGCTTATCTACCTGGCGCCCTCATCGCCGGCCGCACCGCGCTGGAGAACCGCCCGGCGCCGGACGGTTTGGTGTTTCTCGTCGCCAGTCGCAAACCCGGTTCTTGCAGCGCGGGGCGTTCCGCTTTGCGCTAAGCTATGACGCATGCTCAGGCCGATCGTCGCGAATGTTTGTCTGTACCTGTTCTGCTGTGCGCTTTCCGCTGAGCCGGCGGCGCACGTTTGGGAGTTGCAGGAGCTCGAACTGCGGGCCGCCAGGCAATACGCCAACCCTTACGTGGAGGTGGTCTGCTGGGTGGACCTTAAGGGCCCCGGGTTCTCGGGAAGGGTGTACGGTTTCTGGGACGGCGGCGACGTCTTCCGGGTCCGCGTCGTCGCAACCGCGCCGGGTGAGTGGAGTTGGACGAGCGGCTCCAACCAGCCCGCCGGCAGCGGCCTGAATGGGAAAACCGGCGCCTTCACCGCTCAGGATTGGACCCAGCAGGAGAAGCGGTTGAACCCCAACCGGCGGGGGTTCCTGCGCTCGTCGGCCAACGGCCATGCGCTCGAATACGCCGATGGGACGCCGTTCTTCCTGGTGGGGGACACCTGGCTTGGTGCATCCACGTGGCGGCTGCCCTTGACGGACAAGCCGGCCGACCCGAACTACGAACCCGGCCCCGGCGTGACTTTCCAGCAGGCGGTGGCTCTGCGTAAGCGGCAGGGCTTCAATTCCGTAAGCATGATCGCGGCCTTTCCCACGTGGGCGTCCGACCAATACTCAGCCACGTACGCCGACCAGAGCGGCGTGTTCTACCGGAACGCCTGGGAGGCCTTCGGTATTACAGTTCGCGCCGGCACGCCAACCGCAAAAGCCATGCACGACGAACGGGGCTACCGCCCCTTCGAGATGGTTCCCAATCACGAAGGGCTGGCGGACTTCGAACGCATCGTCCCGCCGTACTTCCAGAGTCTCGACCGCAAGATCGGACTCCTGAACGAGGAAGGCTTCATTCCCATACTGGAAACGGTGCGCCGCGACGTCTGTCCGCCCTGGAAAGCCTACTTCGACTTCAACGAGTCCTACTCGCGGTTCGTCCAGTACATGGTCGCGCGCTACGGTGCATATAATCTCATCCTCAGCAAGCTTCACTTCGACATTTACCTCAAGAATTACAGTCTTACAGCAGAGGAGTTTGGCGAGGCTCTCAACTACCATTTCCGCAAGTACGGTCCGATGCCCTTCGGCCAGCCGGTAACAACGTTGATCGACCACTCTACTTATACGACCTTCGGGCACGGTGACAAGGTTCCCTGGCTTACTCTGCACGCCACTGGAAACAAGCCTCGGGATCACGGCATCTATGCGGCCATAGAGATGCTGTTCCGCCTGTCGCCTCCCTATCCCGCCATCGACCTCGAGCCTCACTTCACTGGCTGGCTGCATCAAAACAACGTCGTCGGAGGGGAGCAGCCGGAGCCCGATTCGGACCGCGACAACTACTTCTCCCGCGCTCAGATGTACGGGTGTGTGCTGTCCGGCGCGCTGGCGGGACATGTGCATGGCACGGGTGCATACGACATCACGACGGACTCCGAGCCTCCGGGACCACGGCCTTACTTCTGGCAGGCCTTGGGGTACAAGTCGGCCGCAGCCATGCGTTGGATGCGGGACTTTATCCTTTCCGAGGGACCGCGCTACCGCGAGTTGCAGCTTGCCTCCGAGAGTCTGCTGCCGCGCGCAGCCGAAGGCAGTGCCGAACACAGCCTGGAGGGATGGGGGTTTCTCATGCGCACCGGGCGGAGGGACCTCGGGTTCTTCTACTTCGAGAACCGGGCACTCCGTGCGCGGACGGCCGGGTGGACTCCTTATGCTTCGTACCGCTTTACCTGGTACGACCCGCGAACCGGAGAATGGCAACCCGCTTCGGACCTGACAGCCGGCGCCCAAGGAGAGATCCAGTTACCGGCATTCCCCGGCGGCCGGGATGTCGCCGGCACGGACTGGGCGGCGAAATTGGTGGCTCGAAGTTCGGCCGAGCCTGGTTTTGTTGCCGTCGAGAAGATTTCCGGACACCTCGGCTTTTTTGATGCAAACGGCAATTGTGTCACAGAGGTCAAGCTGGGGGAACACCCTCACGAGATGGCCTTTTCCCCGGATGGGCGTTACGTCTATGTGACTGACAACGGGGTACTCTGGATGACAGAGGGCGGTCAGGGCGGAAACACGGTGTCGGTGGTCGACACGAAGACTCGCACCAAGGTGGGCGCGATCGACCTCGGGAAGTACCGGCGCCCTCACGGCATCGATGTGGATCCACAAACCGGGAACATACTGGTAACCACCGAGCTGCCGAGCGCCCTCTTGGTCCTTGACCCGCGCACGAGAACGATCCTGAGGCACTACGCCGTTCACGGCGAAGCTCCGCATATGGTGCTGCTGGGTCCCGACCGGCGATGGGCTTACGTCAGCAACACCAATACCAACTCACTTGCGGCCGTTGACCTGGCGAGCGATGAGGTGAAGGTGATCCCGGTTGGCCGGCGGCCGCAGGGCACGGCGTTTTCCCCGGATTTCAAGCGCCTCTACGTGGCGAATTCCGGCGGGGACTCGATCACGGTGATCGATACCGGGAGCCAGAGCCGCATCGCTGAAATCCACACCGGGAGAGGTCCGGTTCGGCTGGCGGTGACGCCCGACGGGAACACCGTGATCTACGCGCTACAGGCCGGACAGGCAGTAGGGTTCGCCAATACGAAAACGCTCCAAGAAGAGAAACAGATCCCTCTTCCAGGTCAGCCTGTCTCGCTCACATTGTCGGCCGACCAGCGATCGGCGTTTTCGTCCGTACAGGCACAGGACAAGATCTTCGCCCTCTCCATAGCGGACCGCAAGATCGAGAGAGTGATCACGGCCCCGAAAGCCTCGGGCCCCGACCCCTTCCGGCCCTTGCGTTGAGAGTGGGGCAACGGCGCCGCTCAACCGCCCGCTATCTGGCTTGTGACTCTGCGGCGGCCACGTTCGAGACCGCAGTATTCTCGAACGTGACACTGGATCAGGCCCTGCGCAGCACAAAATAGGGCTGATTCGACAGGTCCGCCGCGAACCCGGGATACAGCCACGCCCGCTCGGGCCCTTCCTTCAGCTCGAAGTAGTATTGCAGCGGATAAGGCGAGTCCGTGTAGTCAGCCGGAATGCGCGCCCGGTACACGTTGTCGCGAGCTTCCATCTCCGCGACCTGAAACCGCTCCGCCTGGTTCACGTGCCGGTAATAGAGCCGGGCCGATGCCAGCTTGCGCCCGTCCGTCACCGCGATCCGCAGCTCGACCGCTTCCTTCGGCCGGAATCCCGCCGGCGGCTGGTGATCGCATGCGGCCGGCCGGCGCAGCGGCCGCCCCAGCGCTTCCGCGATGGTCGCGCCGAGGCGCGCGTTACCGGCTGGCTTGGTCGGCGCCAACCGCTGCTCCAGCAGGGCGATGTCCTGGTCCATCGCCGGGAGCCGGTCCACCCATTGGCCACGCTCCGAGACCCTGTCGCTCGCCGACAGATCGGCCGCATACACGCCCTTGGCCCGTTCGGCGACCCGCGCCCACATGGCCCGGGCGCGCCGGTAGGCCCGGAGCGCCTCTTCGAGCGCCCGGCGGTCGCCCGTACGCTCGTGGATCGAGTACAGCACCCCGCTGCGAAACCTCGAGGCAAAGAAACGCCCCAATCCCGCCTGCATCTCTGTATCGATCGCCAGCCGGGCCGCTTCCGGCGACTCCGGTTTTCCGGCTTCGAGCAACGCCTTCATGGCGCCATCGGCGAAGTCCTCGAGCCATTGCGCCACCTCGATTGGCGAATACTTGCCGCTGCGCTCCCCCTGGAGCAATTCCTCCGCGAATTCGCTCATGCGCGAAAACAGTTGGGGGTCCAGCGGGCTCACATGCTGAAACGTCTTCGGCGAGGGCGTATCGGTGTAAGGATTGACCGGCGCTTCGCCGGCTAGCGGCTGGTTCCAGTAGATCTCGGGCCAGTACGCGTCGCAGGCCGCGGAGGGCAGATGGGCCGTGGTCACGATGGGCAGGATGCGGCTGGCGCGGGCCAGGGCGGATTCGAGCGCGCGCGCCCGCGCGCCGCCGCCAAACTGCCGCTCGCAGACCTCCGGAGCGGTGTCCGGGTTGTACATCAGCCGGCCCCACACGCGGTACCAATACGTGTACTTCTCCCAATCCCATCGCGGCTCGAGGCGCGCATCGGCGTACCCGGTGCGGCTGCCGGGCACACCGCTTCCTCTGCGGCCGCGGCAGGTCAGCGGCTCCATCAGGTCGGCGCCCGTCGAGCCGCAGAACTGGAACATCCGCGAGTAGGCCGCGGCCGCGCCGGGGTCGCCCCACAGCAGAATCCGCTGAGAGCCCGAAAAGACGCGGTGTCGTACGGTGTACTTCCGGTCGTCGCGCAGCAGGTCGGCATATCCGTAGCGCGTGAAGCTGCGCGCGCCTTCGCTGAGCGTCATCAGGCCGGCGCCGGAGCGCCCCGCCACGGGCATTTCCAGCTCGCGGATCGCCGCCTGGTGATACGGCATGCCGAGGTGTTCGGCCCAGTATTTCGGAGCTACGTTCACCGGCATCCCGGTAGCCAGCGCGTTGTCGATCATGGTGGCGTCGATGCCCTTGGCATGCAGATCGATCTCGACTTTTCGTCCGCAGCGCTTCACGCCGTCGAAGATCGTTTTCCAGAATGCGTAGCTTCCTTCGGCAATTCCGCTCTCGCCGTGAATCCGCAGCGCCACCGCCGAGATCGCCGGACATGCCTGCAACACGGCCGTGAGGGCATCGCGGCAATAGGGAGCGTGCGTTTCGGGGGTTAGTCCTTCGATGGTGTTCCGGGCGCGCGGACTGTCGGGCCAGAGGTATCCGTGCATCCAGATCCCCAGTTGGAACTCGAGGCCGCGGGCGACGGTCTGTTCGCCGATGAACCGCAGCATCTCCAGGTTGCGGTCGCGCTCCGCGCCGGGAAGATTGGCCGCCCGCACGTCGTGCCCAGGCACGGAAAGCAGAAACGGATAGGGGAACAGGAAATAGGAGTCCGCGACCTGCCGCAAGGCGTCGTAGCCGAGCCCGAAGGCGAGATGAAACCGGTTGAAGCGATGCCCGGCCAGCATGGTCAGGTAGCGCGGCCACATTTCGCGGTCGTAGAACCAGGGCTTGTCGAGCAGCTCGCTGGTGAACTGCCGCATGACGCTGCGCACCTTGTTGGCGGGCCGCTCCACAATCGGCCGGTCGAGTCTCAGCGCCGTGTGCGCATCAGTCCCGCGGCGCACGCGGTCGGCCAGTTCGAGCAGTGCGTAGGCGAGCCCGCGTGCATCGGCGCCGCGCGCCAGGAGCGCCTTCCCGGACGGCAGCACCGCCAAACTCTCTGGTACACCCGGCATGCCCGACGCGACGATCGAGAACTCACCCGCGCGCGCCTGCTCAGGTCGTTCGCGCCGGCGGACGGTGAGGCCCGCCTCCGCCAGGGCTTGCTCGAGCTCGCGGGCTGCCCACCGGGCCGGCGCCGCCGAAGCCACGGCGTCCGGAGGATCCACAACCAGAGCCACCGTGCCGGTTCCCCCAGCGAGCGGTCCGCCGACCAGCGCGCCGCCCGCCGCGCCCGTCCAGCGAAGGAAATCCCGCCTGTCCATCGAACGCCCGTTCGTCATCTCCCCCAAAGGATACGATAATCGGAATGTGATGCTCGCTATCGCGTTCGTCGCGGGGCTGTCCCCGGTCGTGGTCGAAGGCCCCCGCTACTCAGTCGCCAGAGAACCCGCCGGTGGCATCGGATCTCCGGAAGTGGTTGTGCTCCGCGATCGCTCGGCTGGCGTGGAGGCGGCGCTTGCGCCCAGCGAGGGCGGAGAACTGACCAGCCTGAAGATGCGCTTCCGGGGCGCCTGGATCGAGTTGATCTACCGCGCCCGCGAATACGGGACGGCCCCGGGTTGGCGCGGCAAGGCGCCGTTCCTGTGGCCGGCGGTGGGCGGCCAGTATCCGCTGGGAACGATTCCCGAGAGCACTTGCGCCGATGGGTCCTATCTGGCCGGCGGGCGCAGTTACCCAATGCCGTGCCACGGATTTGCGAAGAGCCTGCCCTGGGACGTCATTGCGGTTTCAGCGGGCCAGGACGGCGCCAGCGCAACCATCGAGCTGCGCGATTCCGAGCGGACCCGCGCCATGTACCCGTTCGGCTTCCGCTTGCGGGCCGTCTACGCGCTTGCCGATGGACGCCTGGCGATAACCTACTCGGTGTCGGCCTCCGGCGTGAACACTAGCCCGATGCCCTTTTCCATCGGCAACCACGTGGCGTTCCGCTTGCCGTTTCTGGAAGGAACGGACCCGAAGGAAATGCTCTTTGAGACGCCTTCGACCGTGGAACTCCGCAGGGATTCGCACGGCTTCATTACCACCGAGACACGCCCGCGCTCGTTCGCGACACCGCGGCGGCTGGATGATTTCGACGCCACGGTTGCGCTGGCCCTCGCCGGCTACAGGGGTGTGGCGGAGGCGCACCTGGCGGACCCGCGGGGCCTGGCCGTGAGCATTAGCCACCGGGGTTCGTCCCGCTTGCCTGAACCTCTGGTACAGTTCAACGTGTACGGCGGACCCGAGCGGGGCTTCCTCTGCCCCGAGCCATGGTTCGGCTTACAGAACTCGCTCAACCGCGGAGTGGGGCTGGTTACGCTCGCCCCCGGCGCCAGTTGGGAATGGAAGATCGAGATCCAGCCGGAACGAACTCCGGTGAATTGAGGGAGACTGAAAGCATGATTGGAAACGGGCCATCGAGCCGCCGCGACCTTCTGAAGATGGCCGCCGCGGGTCTCACCGGCGCCGTCCTGGCGGCCGCCAAGCCGGGCGCCCCAGTGGCCTTTCGCCGGCGCGGAGGCCGCAAGCTGTACCAGCCGCCGGCCGAGGCCGCGACCGTCGGCCTGATCAAGGGAAACGATCGCCGCGAGAACATCTACCAGTCGCTCAAGCTCATTGAGGACCAGGTCTTCAGCGCGATCGGACACAAGACTGTCCTGATCAAGCCGAACTTCGTGCAGACCAGCCGCCAGCTCGCGGCTACGCACGTCGACGCCATCCGGGGCATCCTGGAGTTTTTGCGGCCCCACTACAAGAAAGAAGTGATCGTCGCCGAGGCGGCGGCCCCCAAGGAAGGCACTTTTGCCGGCTATAAGAACTACGGGTACATGGCTCTGGAGAAGGCTTATAAGGTCAAGCTGGTGGACCTGAACCTCGGCGAGTGGCAGTACCGCTACACCATCGACGAGACCAACTCTCCCGTTCCGATACGGATCTGCGCTCCCTTCTTCGATCCTAACCTCTACATCATCTCCGCGGCGATCCTGAAGACGCACGGCTACGTTTCGGTGACCTTGTCGTTGAAGAACATCCTGCTGGGCGCGCCCTTGAACGACTACAAGACGACCAACGACAAGATGCTGATGCACCGGGGCCCGCACGGGGAGGCGAACGACCTGTGCCACTTCAACATGTTTCACATGGCGCAGGAGGTCTATCCCGACCTCGCCGTGATCGACGGTTTCACGGGCATGGAAGGAGACGGCCCTTCCCGCGGCACACCGGTGGATTCGCGCATCGCGCTGGCCAGCGCCGACCCGCTGGCCGCCGACACACTGGGCGCCCGCCTCATGGGATTCGACCCAAAGAAGATCCTGTACCTGTCGGCGATGGCGAAGGCGGGCATGGGACAGGGCAACCTGGACAAGATCACGGTCCTCGGCGCCCGGCCGGAGGATTGCTCCTACCGCTTCGCTCCGTCACCGCTGGTGCGCGTGCCGCCGACCCTCGGTTCTGTGTAGGCGGCCGACTGAAGCGGGCGCGCGCAACCGAGGGACTGCCTCGGCCGTCCGCCGTTGGGACGGCCCAGGCTGTCCCCGGTTGCCCTTCGCACGTATCTTCATCCCCAGGGGTGGCGCGCACGCCATGACTCCGACTGTCCTGAAACAACCACTCCAACCGCTCCCTGGCGGTCGCGGCTCGGCAAACTGTTACTGAGCCGCGACCGTCGGAGCGGTCGAGCGAAACGGACATCAAGTAACTGGCTTCCGTTCATGTAGTCCGCGCTGAAAGCTGCCCTCGGCGACTTACTGGAAGTTCAGGAAAGCGTTTGCCTGCGTCGATTGCCCATCCACGGTCATCACTACCGGCTCGTCGCCGGAAAGGCCGGGGGGCACCAGCACGTTCACCTGGAACAACCCGGCCATCACCAGCCCGGCCCACGACACCGGAGCATCCAAAGAGCCGAACTTCACCTTGACGCGGGAGAGGTCGGAGATCGGGTACGCCGTGTCCAGCACGCGGCCGGCTGGCGCCGCTGGGTTCGTGCTCCCCATCCCGAGCGCCCACAGCACCACGTAATCGCCTGCCTGTGCGGGGCGGCTCGGCGCGGAGCCGAAGGTCCCAACCGGAGCCACGATGATGGTGGTGTTCGCGATCTGCGCCACCGCATAAAACCTGCCCGTCGCGGTGTAGCCAAATAGGGCCGGCGCAACCGGCGCCATGACGGCGGTGGCCGTCGCCGTTCCCTGCGCCGTGACGACTTCCACGCTCACCGAGCCCGACGCCGTATCGAAGGGCGTCAGCACGTTCAACTGGCCGGAGGTTACGTAGTTGATGAAACAGTCTTTCCCGTCGATGCGCACTTCGACGCCGCCCAGCGTGGTGGGCAACGTTCCGTTTTGAATTGCGCCGGTCCAATCCCCCGTCCAGGATGTGAAACCGGAGCCATAAATGGAAGCGAAGCTATTGGGGGCGATGGCTGGCCGCCCGCTGGCGGAGTCGAGAACGGCGTCGATTGCGAGGGTAGCGGGAAGCTGAAGCTTGGTGACGAAAGCGTCCCAAATTCCCCGGTTTGTCGCCTGGTACGGCGACTGGGTGGGGAAGTTTGTCGAAGCGGTGTACCCCGTGACGTAGGCCGAGCCCGCCCCGTCCACCGCGATCCCGAGGCCCGCATCGTAGCCGCTTCCACCCAGGTAGGTGGAGTAGATCAGCGCGTTGCCCGCCGGTGCCAGTTTCGTCACGAAGGCGTCGTAATTTCCCTGGCCTGTCGCCTGGTACCCCGACTGGGTGGGGAAGTTGGTCGACCCGGTGAACCCCGTGACGTAGGCCGAGCCCGCTCCGTCGACCGCGATCCCGATGCCCACATCCTTGCCGCCGCTTCCACCCAGGTAGGTGGAGTAGACCAGCGCGTTGCCCGCCGACGACAGTTTCGTCACGAAGGCGTCATAATCTCCTCCCTGGAATGTCGCCTGGTACGCCGACTGGGTGGGGAAGTTGGCCGACCCGGTGACCCCCGTGACGTAGGCCGAGCCCGCTCCGTCCAGTGCGATCCCGTGGCCCGAATCCAAGTCATTTCCACCCAGGTAGGTGGAGTAGACCAGGGCGTTGCCCGCCGGCGTCAGTTTCGTCACGAAAGCGTCGTAAGTCCCTCCCTGGTACGACGCCTGGTACGGCGACTGGGTGGGGAAGTTCGTCGAATTGGTCCACCCCGTGACGTAGGCCGAGCCCGCCCCGTCCACCGCGATCCCAAAGCCTTCATCATCGCCGCTTCCACCCAGGTAGGTGGAGTAGACCAGCGCGTTGCCCGCCGGTGCCAGTTTCGTCACGAAGGCGTCGTAGGTTCCTCCCTGGAATGTCGCCTGGTACGCCGACTGGGTGGGGAAGTTGGTCGACCCGGTGAACCCCGTGACGTAGGCCGAGCCCGCTCCGTCCACCGCGATCCCGATGCCCACATCCTTGCCGCCGCTTCCACTCAGGTAGGTGGAGTAGACCAGCGCGTTGCCCGTCGGCGTCAGTTTCGTCACGAAAACGTCAAAACCTCCCCCGTATGTCGTCCAGTACGCCGACTGGGCGGGGAAGTCCGTCGAATTGGTGTACCCCGTGACGTAAGCCGAGCCCGCCGCATCCACCGCGATCCCGTAGCCCTGGTCGTCGCTGCTTCCACCCAGGTAGGTGGAGTAGACCAGCACCAGCGGGTCAATGCGCAACTTCCGCTTCCGGTCGTACTGCGCCAGTTCGAAGCTTACCCGGTTGCGCGCCATCATCGCGTACCGCGCCCCCACCTCCACCCGCTTCCCGCCGATCTCCTGATACACCCGCGGCGGCTGCTGCCGCACCTCGCCCAGCGCCGTCCGTAGCACTAGCTCCCCGCCCGCCTCCACTCCCACCGACTCCACTCCCTCGTAGGCCACCTGGATTTGCTGCGGGTCCGCCCCCGCCGCCACCACAAAGTCGTACTCCAACTGGCGCTGGTTCCCGTACCACACCAGGTCGATGCCCGGGTACACTCCCTTGTACTCGATGCGCGCGTAGTGCGGCACGTCCGTCCGCCACTTCTTCGGATCGTTGCCGATGAAGTAGTTGCTGACGCCGGGCAGCTTCTCCAGTCCCGCGGCTCGGCGCGGTTTCATGGCTCCCGCCAGCTTCATCCGCACCACCGCCTGCTCGCTCCGGCCCAGCACCATGACGGCCTCGGTGTCGGTGAAGAAAGTGGTCATCCCCCGGCCGCGGGTCAGGAAGAGCACTTCGGGGGCCGTCTGGCCGAGATTCGGCTCAAAGGCCGATGGCAGGCTTCCGTAGTTGCCGTCGAAACGAACCGCTGCGCCCTGAGGTGCGCCTGGCCGCAGCCGGCCGGTTTCCGCGGTTGGGGAGGTCGTTGGAAGAACCATCAGGAAGGCTGTCAGGCAAACCCATCGTGGTAGCGGCATAAGACGTCTCCGGAGTGGAATCTGCCTTATAGGATGCCCCTAATGTGTCGCCGCGTCAACGGATTCCCGTCAACGCCAACTTACTGGAAGTTCAGGAAAGCGTTTGCCTGCGTCGATTGCCCATCCACGGTCATCACTACCGGCTCGTCGCCGGAAAGGCCGGGGGGTACAAGCACGTTCACCTGGAACAATCCGGCCATCACCAGGCCGGCCCACGACACCGGAGCATCCAGGGAGCCGAACCTCACCTTGACGCGCGAGAGGTCGGAGATCGGGTACGCCGTTTGCAGCACTTGGCCGGCCGGCGGCGCTGGGTTTGTGCTCCCCATCCCCAGCGCCCACAGTGTCAGGTAGTCGCCCGCCTGTGCGGGGCGGCTTGGCGCGGAGCCGAAGGTCCCAGCGGGAGCCACGATGATGGTCGTGTTCGCGATCTGCGCCACCGCATAAAACCTGCCCGCCACCGTGTAGCCAAACAAGGCTGGCGCGACCGGCGCCATGACGGCGGTGGCCGTCGCCGTCCCCTGCGCCGTGATGACTTCCACACTCACGGAGCCCGATGCCGTATCGAAGGGCGTCAGCACGTTCAACTGGCTGGGACTTACGTAGTTGACGAAACAGGCTTTCCCGTCGATGCGCACTTCGACGCCGCCCAGCGTGGTGGGCAACATTCCGTTCTGAATCGCGCCGGTCCAATCCCCCGTCCAGGATGTGAAACCGGAGCCATAAATGGAAACGAAGCTATTGGGAGCGATGGTCGGTCGCCCGCTGGCGGAATCGACAACGCCGTTGATTGCGAGGGTAGCGGGAAGCTGTAACTTGGTCACGAAAGCGTCGCTAAGTCCTCCCTGGAAGGTCGCCTGGTACGGCGACTGGGTGGGGAAGTTCGTCGAACTGGTGACCCCCGTGACGTAGACCAAGCCTGCCCCGTCCAGCGCGATCCCGCTGCGCCAATCATAGCCGCTTCCACCCAGGTAGGTGGAGTAGACCAGCGCGGTGCCCGCCGGCGTCAGTTTCGTCACGAAAGCGTCGTAAATTCCTCCCTGGTTCGTCGCCTGGTACGGGGACTGGGTGGGGAAGTTCTGCGAAGAGGTCCACCCCGTGACGTAGGCCGAGCCTGCGGCGTCCACCGCGATCCCAAAGCCCCAATCATCGCCGCTTCCACCCAGGTAGGTGGAGTAGGACAGCGCGTTGCCCGCCGGCGTCAGTTTCGTCACGAAAGCGTCTTGACTTCCCTGCAATGTCGCCTGGTACGCCGACTGGGTGGGGAAGTTGGTCGAGCTGGTGTACCCGGTGACGTAGGCCGAGCCCGCCCCGTCCACCGCGATCCCGCCGCCCCCATCATCGCCGCTCCCACCCAGGTAGGTGGAGTAGACCAGCGCGTTGCCCGCCGGCGTCAGTTTCGTCACGAAAGCGTCGGAATATCCCTGGAATGTCGCCTGGTACGGCGACTGGGTGGGGAAGTCGGGCGAAGTGGTGCCCCCCGTGACGTAGGCCGAGCCCGCCCCGTCCACCGCGATCGCGGAGCCCCCATCGACGCCGCTTCCACCCAGGTAGGTGGAGTAGACCAGCGCGTTGCCCGCCGGCGTCAGTTTCGTCACAAAAGCGTTGTTGTAATCTCCCTGTTTTGTCGCCTGGTACGCCGACTGGGTGGGGAAGTTGGCTGAGTCCGTGTACCCCGTGACGTAGGCCGAGCCTGCCCCGTCCACCGCGATCCCAAAGCCAAGATCTTGGCCGCGTCCACCCAGGTAGGTGGAGTAGACCAGCGCGTTGCCCGCCGGCGACAGTTTCGTCACGAAAGCGTCGCAAGGTCCTCCCTGGAAGGTCGCCTGGTACGCCGACTGGGTGGGGAAATTGGCTGAGTCCGTGGACCCGGTGACGTAAGCCGAGCCTGCCCCGTCCACCGCGATCCCCCGGCCCCAATCCCATCCGCTTCCACCCAGGTAGGTGGAGTAAACCAGCGCGTTGCCAGCCGGCGACAGTTTCGTCACGAAAACGTTTGCAGTTCCCTGGAGTGTCGCCTGGTACGGCGACTGGCTGGGGAAGTTCGTCGAAGCGGTGTACCCCGTGACATAGGCCGAGCCCGCCGCGTCCACCGCGATCCCCCCGCTCACATCATCGCCGCTTCCACCCAGGTAGGTGGAGTAGGCCAGCACCACCGGGTCGATGCGCAACTCCCGCTTCCGGTCGTAGCTGGCCAGTTCGAAGCTCACCCGGTTGCGCGCCATCATCGCGTACCGCGCCCCCACCTCGACCCGCTTCCCGCCCATCTCCTGATACACCCGCGGCGGCGGCTGCCGCACCGCGCCCAGCGCCGTCCGCAGCACCAGCTCCCCGCCCGCCTCCACTCCCACCGACTCCACTCCCTCGTAGGCCACCTGGATCTGCCTCGGATCCGCCCCCGCCGCCACCACAAAGTCGTACTCCAACTGGCGCTGGTTGCCATACCACACCAGGTCGATGCCCGGGTACACGCCTTCGTACTGGATGCGCGCGTAGTGCGGGACGTCCGTCCGCCACTTCTTCGGATCGTTACCGATGAAATAGTTGCTGACGCCGGGCAGCTTTTCCAGTCCCGCGGCCTGGCGCGGTTTCATGGCTCCCGCCAGCTTCATCCGCACGACCTCCCGCCGCTTCTCGCTCTTGTGCAGCACCATGACGGCCTCGGTGTCCGTGAAGAAAACGATCATCCCCCGGCTGCGGGTCAGAAATAGCACTTCGGGGGCCGTCTGGCCGAGATTCGGCTCAAAAGCCGATGGCCGGTTTCCGTAGTTGCCGTCCGAACGAACCGGCGCGCCCTGAGGTGCGCGGTTCGGAACCGGGATCGATGGTGGCCGCGGCCGGCTCGTTTCCGCGGTTGGGGAGATCGCTGGAAGAACCATCAGGAAGGCTGTCAGGCAAACCCGTCTCCACCTGCGTGATACTGGCATAAGACGTCCCCGGAGTCGAATCCGCCTTCTTAGGATGGCCCTGATGTGTGGCCAAGTCAACGGGTTTCGGACCAAGGGCGGTGCGCGCTAGGTACTTCGCATTGACCGCAACTGCGGTCCTGGGATAGAATTGTGTTCTGCCCGCCTGCGGCCACCTGAGAGCGCCTCGCTCGGTCTCAAAGTCATGCTTAGCTCACCCCTTATCGCTTGCCTCGCCATCGCGCTAGCCACCGGCACGGAGCCGTCGCGGACCTACGGCCAGCTCCCGCTCAGCTTTGCTGCCAACCAGGGGCAGGCTCCTCAGGAAGTCCGCTTCGTCGCGCGAGGTCCGGGCTATCGCGTCCTGCTGTCGGCGAACAGCGCCGAGATCAGCGCGCGCGGCAGGGCCGTCCGGATGACGCTCGTCGGCGCCGCGCTTTCGCCCCGGATCGAAGGGGCGCAACCGCTCTGGCCGGTCCACTACCTGGTGGGCCGCGACCCCTCCCGGTGGCGCACCAACGTGCAGACCTACGGCCGCGTTCTCTACCGTTCGGTTTACCCCGGCATCGACCTGGTCTTCTACGGCAACGAACGCCAACTGGAATACGATTTCACCGTAGCCCCCAGCGCCGATCCGCGCGCCATCCGGATCGAACTCGGGGGATCCGAGAACATGTCGCTGAGCCGCAATGGCGATCTCATCCTCGGCCCGCTGCATCTTGGCGAGCCGCTGGCTTACCAGGTACTGGATGGAGCACGGCGCGAAGTCGCCTGCGCTTACCAGGTTCATGGCCGCCGCGTCAGCTTCCGCACCGGCTCCTACGACCGCACGCGCCCGCTGGTCATCGATCCGATCTTCGTGTATTCCTCCTACCTAGGAGGCAGTGGAGATGACTCGGCCCTGTCCATCACGGCCGACCGGGACGGCAACGCCTACATCGCCGGTACCACCGACTCGACCAACTTCCCGGCGACCTCGGGAGCGGCGCAGCCGGGGCCGGCATCCGGGGCCAAATCGGACCTGTTCATTGCCAAGCTGAATCCCGCGGGAACAGCGCTGGTTTTCGCCACATTCCTGGGAGATTCGACCCCGGTGCGGATCGTGGTGGACGAGCAGCGCAACGTTTACGCCCTTGGTATCACCTCATCCTCCGATTTCCCCTTCGTGAACCCGCTGTTCCCGCCGCGGGAACAACCGGCTGCGACACCAATGTACTTTCTGGCCAAGCTCAGCCCCGACGGCTCCCGTCTTCTTTATTCCACACCCATGCCTGAAGAGTACTCGCCGGTGAACGACCTGGCCTTGGACCCCGACGGCAACGTCTGGCTGACCGGTCAGACCAAGGGGAACTGGCCGCGCGTGAACGCACTCCAAGACTACGTCTCGCCCGCGTCCCTGTACCGGAGCACCGACCGCGGCGCCACCTGGCAGCCCGCGGGCCTCTTGCCCGACCAGTTGCCCGACATTGTCGCCGTTGCGGTCGACCCGAAGTCGCCCCTGAATCTGTACGCCGTGACCACCGACTTAAGCGCATCCGGCTTGGGAGCATCGCGCTCCCTGTTCCACCGGAGCACGGATGGCGGCCGGACGTGGACCTCGTCGACCAGCGCGCTGCCCAGAGCGCGCTACGCCCCCATCGCCTTCGATCCTGTCAGCTCCTCGACGCTCTACTTGGGCACTGGAGCGGGCCTTTTCAAGAGCACCGACGGCGGCCAGAGCTGGGCGCAGGCGGGTCAGTCCATGCCCGTAGTGAGCCTCGCGATCAACCCCCAGGCTCCATCCACGCTGTACCTCGGCACGGGTGACCCGCAGGCGCCGGGACGGGTCTACAAGAGCACGGACGGCGGCTCGAGTTGGAAGGCGGAGGGCGTGTTCGCCGCAATCGTCGCCGTAGATCCCAGGACGCCCGCGATCGTGTACGCCGCCGCTGGGAACAACGTCTACAAGAGCACGGACGCCGGCGTCACCTGGAACCTGTCCAACGGCGGCATCTCTTCGAACGCGGTCATCACTATCCTGGCCATCGACCCGGTTACTCCCAGCATCCTCTACGCCGTGGGCACGGGCCGGCCCAACCTGGTCCACAAGAGCACCGATGGGGGCGCGACCTGGCATCCCGCCGTCGCGGGCCTGCTCCTCGGCGAAGTCACCGCCCTGGCGATGAATCCGCTCGCGCCGCCGCAGTTGTTCACCGCGGCGGGGGACGGGATATCCGTCAGCACCGACGGGGCTGGAACCTGGGCGCCCGCAGGTCGCCAGTTGCCGGCCCTGAGCCGTTCGCTGGCCATCGATCCCTCCAGCGGCGCTTTGTACGCGCCGTTGGCCCATACCCGGGTCTCCGCGTCGCCGGCGTTCGTCACCAAGATCAATGCCGCGGGCTCGGCGGTGCTGTTCTCGACTCCCCTGGGCGGCAGTTCGCAAGACTCGGGACAGGCGATCGCAGTGGATCGGACCGGCCGCGCCTACGTCGCGGGATCCGCGACCTCTCCGGACTTCCCGCTCGCGAACCCGGTGCAGCCGAACAAGCTGGGGCAGATGGTAGGATTCCTCACCGTGATAGCCGGCGACGGGTCCACGGTGCTGTCTTCCACCTACCTGGATGGCCCCGTGTGGGCGCTCGGGCTGGACTCGGCCAACCGTGCGCACGTGACCGCATCGCCCCAGTCCTGGAGCGGAGCGAATTCTCCCGGGCTCGTCATTTCGAGCGTCGATCCGTTCACACCCGCCTTGCTGTACTCAGTCTTGGCGTACTCCTTGGGCACGAATCTGGCAGTGGACCGGGCCGGGAATGCGTACCTTTCGGGGGTTTGCTCCGGGGGGCCGTACAGTTCGGTTTACCCGCCGTGGCAGATCACGAAGCTGGACCCCACTGGCAACGTCGGATTCTCCCTCTGCTACGGCAGCAGCTATTCGGATCGCCCGAGTGCGCTGGCCGCCGATGACAACGACGGGCTGTACCTGGCTGGACTCACGCGTTCCCCGAATTTCCCCACCCTCAACGCGCTCCAGCCGGCGCTGAGCGGGCCGCAGGACGCCTTCGTCGCCAAGATCGACACCAATACCCAGTTGCCCGCGCTGGCCTTGCAGTCGGTGGTGAGCGCAGCCAACTTTCGGCCGGAGGCGATCGCGCCTGGGAGCCTGGTGGCGCTGTTCGGCGCCGGTCTCGCCTCGGGCGTCGCAAGGGCCGGTGCAATTCCGCTTCCCAATACCTTGATCGACGCGGTCGTGAGCTTCAATGGAGTGCAGGCGCCGCTGCTGTACGTTTCGCCGAATCAGATCAACGCGCAGGTTCCGTTCGAGGTTGCTCCTGGGGTCGTCACCGTCTCGGTTGCGCGCGAGGACCAGAGCACAAGCCTGAGCGTGACGGTCGCCGAAGCCGGGCCCGGCATCTTCACCTTAAACGCCCAGGGGACCGGCCCGGGCGCGATTCTCCACGCGACCGACCTGAGCCCGGTGACCGATGCGTCTCCGGCGCACCCCGGCGAGGCGCTGGCCATCTATTGCACCGGCCTGGGCCGCCTACGCTCGCCCGTGACAACTGGCAGCGCTCCTCCGCTGCCGCCGCCCGAGACGGTGCTGCGGCCGGAGGTCCGAGTCGCGGGCCGGACCGCTGTGGTGACGTATTCGGGCGCCGCTCCGCGCTACGTCGGGCTATACCAGGTGAATATCGAGCTGCCGGCGGACACTCCGGCGGGTTCGCAGCCGTTGGTTCTCTCGATCAATGGAGCCGAGAGCAACACCGTGCAGATTGCCGTGCGCTAGGGAGGCCATGACTCGCTCAATCGTTCTTGCGTGTTTCGGCATCGCGCTGGCAGCCGGAGCAGAGCAGCCGCGGACCTACGGCACGCTCCCGCTGAGCTTCGCCGAAAACCAGGGACAAGCCCCGCGGGGAATCCGCTTCGTCGCGCAAGGTCCGGGCTATCGCGTCCTGCTGTCCTCGAACACGGCCGAGATCGGCGCCGGCGGCAAGGCCATCCGGATGGCGCTCGTCGGCGCCGCCCCTTCTCCCCGGATCGAAGGAGCAGAACCGCTGTGGCCGGTACACTACCTGGTGGGCCGGGATCCTTCCCGGTGGCGCACCAACGTGCAGACTTACGGCCGCGTACTCTACCATTCGGTCTACCCCGGAATCGACCTGGTCTATTACGGAAACGAACGCCGCCTGGAGTACGATTTCACGGTGGCCCCCGGCGCCGATCCGCGCGCCATCCGGATCGAAATCCGGGGATCCGAGAACATGTCGCTGAGCGGCAATGGCGATCTCATGCTCGGCCCGCTGCATCTCCGGAAGCCGCTGGCCTACCAGACGCTGGACGGCGTGCGGCGCGAGGTCTCCTGCGCCTACCAGGTTCACGGCCGCCGCGTCAGCTTCCGCACCGGTTCCTACGACCGCGCGCGCCCGCTGGTCATCGATCCCGTCTTCGTGTATTCCACTTACCTGGGAGGCAGCGTATGGGACGAGGCCTGGGCCGTCGCGGTCGACCGGGACGGCAACACCTACGTCGCCGGTATGACCAGCTCGCCCGACTTCCCGGTGACACCCAGCGTCGCGCAGCCGGGGCTGGCATCCGCATTCATCGCTAGGCTGAACCCCGCGGGGACGGCGCTGGTTTACGCTACGTACTTTGGAGGCACCCAGGGCGACGATCCCGAGCGGATTGCGGTGGATGAGCAGCACAACGTTTATGTTCTTGGCCAGACCGCTTCCCCCGATTTCCCCATCGTGAACCCGCTATTCCAGCCCCCGGCCCAACCGATTGGCACTTGGCAGTACTTCCTGGCCAAGCTCAGCCCCGACGGCTCCCGTCTGCTCTATTCCACGCTCATGCCTGACGCACACGGCTGGGCAAGCGGCCTCGCGCTGGACCCCAACGGAAACGTCTGGCTGACCGGCGCCGGGACCGCAAACTGGCCCTGGGTGCACGCCCTCCAGGAGTACGTCCCGCTCGCGTCCATCTACCAGACCGCCGACCGTGGCGTCACTTGGCAGCCGGCGGGCGCCCTGCCCGGCCCGGAGTCTGAGATTGTGGCAGTCGCGGTCGACCCGAAGTCGCCCTTGAACCTGTATGCCGTGACTTCCGACTGGGACAGATACAAGCTGAAGGGCTCGAGCTCGACGTTCCACAGGAGCACTGACGGCGGACGGACCTGGACCTCGTCGGCGACCGCGCTGCCCGTAGTGCCCTACCCTGCCATTGCCTTCGATCCGGTCAGCCCGTCCACGCTTTACTTGGGCACTCGAGCGGGCGTTTTCAGGAGCACGGACAGCGGGGGGACATGGCTGCAAGCGGGCCAGTCCCTGCCCATAGGAAGCATCGCGATCCACCCGCAGACCCCAACCACGTTGTACGCGGGCACGGGTGATCCCCAGGCGCCGGGACCGGTCTACAAGAGCACGAACGGCGGCGCCAATTGGACTGCGGCGGGCATCTCAGCCTTTGCAGTTGCGGTAGATGCGAGGACGCCCGCGACCGTGTACGGCGCCGGCGGGAACGGCATCTACAAGAGCACCGACGCCGGCGCCACCTGGAAGCCCTCGAGCAGCGGCATCACTCCGAATGCGGTCATCCACACCTTGGCCATCGATCCCATCACTACTACTGTCCTCTACGCCGCGGGCACGGGCCGGCCGAACTTCGTCCACAAGAGCACCGATGGAGGCGCGACCTGGCAGCCGGCCGTCGGAGGCCTGCTTCTCGGCGAGGTCAACACCCTGGCACTGAATCCGCTCGCGCCCTCGCAGTTATTCACCGCGGCGGGGGACGGGATCTCCGTTAGCATCGACGGGGCCGAGACCTGGGCTCCCGTGGCACGCCAGTTGAGGACTCCGAGCTATGCCCTGGCCATCGATCCCTCCAGCGGTGCTTTGTACGCGCCGCTGGCAACCCCAACTGCCGGCTCCACCGATCCAACGGCGGCGTTTGTCACGGAGATTAATGCGTCTGGCTCGAAGGTGTTGTTCTCGACTCCCCTGGGCGGCAGCTCGGGAGATTCGGGGTTGGCGATCGCGTTGGATACAAAGGGCCGCGTCTACGTCGCCGGATCCACGAGTTCCCCGGACTTCCCGCTGCTGAACCCCTTGCAGCCGCACAAGGTGGGGTATCTCGCCGGATTCCTCACCGTGCTGGCGGGCGACGGATCCGCGGTGCTCTCCTCCACCTATCTGGATGGCGCCGCGTGGGCGCTGGCGCTGGATGCCGGCGGCGACGTGTTCATGAACGCATCGCCCTCGTCCTTTCCGGGAAACAGCGATCTGCGCATCGTAACTTCGCGCGTCGATCCGTTCGCGCCCGCCCTGCTCTACTCAGTGTCGTCGTTTGTCTGGAATCGAGTTCTGGCAGTGGATCGGGCTGGGAATGCGTACTTATGGGGGTGGTACGGGGACTCCCGGCCGTGTGCTTCCTACCTGTCCCCCGGGGGATGGCTCACGAAGCTCGACCCCACCGGCGTCCCGGTGTCCTCGCTCTGTATCGGAGGGAGCTCGAGCGATTGGGTTGCGGCGCTCGCCGCCGACGACAGCGGCGGGCTGTATGCGGCGGGAAGCGCCAGTTCGCCGAATCTGGCCACCCTCAACGCGTTCCAGCCGACGCTCAACGGGCCGAAGAACGCCTTCGTTGCGAAGATCGACACCAATACGCAGTTGCCTGCGCCGGCGTTGCAGTCGGTGGTCGGCGCAGCCAGCTTTCGGCCTGAAGCGATCGCGCCCGGGAGCCTGGTGGCGCTGTTCGGCGCCGGTCTGGCCTCGGGCGTCGCAAAGGCCGGGGCAATCCCGCTTCCCAAGGTGCTGATCGACGCGGTCGTGAGCTTCAACGGAGTGCAGGCGCCGCTGCTGTACGTTTCGCCGGATCAGGTCAACGCGCAGGTTCCGTTCGAGGTTGCCGCCGGGGCCGTCACCGTCTCGGTGGCGCGCGGGAGCCAAAGCGCCAGCCTGAGCGTGACGGTCGCCGAAGCCGGCCCCGGCATCTTCACCCGGAACGCGCAGGGCAGCGGTCCGGGCGCGATCCTCCACGCGGGCGACCTCAGCCCCGTCAGCGACGCCTCTCCGGCGCACCCCGGCGAGGCGGTCGCCATCTACTGCACCGGCCTGGGCCGCTTGCGCGAGCCGGTGACGACGGGCGACGCTCCTCCGCTGCCGCCGCCCGAGACGGTGCTGCGGCCGGAGGTCCGAGTCGCGGGCCGGACCGCCGTGGTGACGTATTCGGGCGCCGCTCCGCTCTACGTCGGGCTGTACCAGGTGAACATCGAGTTGTCGGCGGACACTCCGGCGGGTTTGCAGCCTCTGGTTCTCTCGATCAATGGAGTCGAGAGCAACACCGTGCAGGTTGCCGTGCGCTAGGGAGGCCATGCCTCGCTCGATTCTTCTTGCATGTTTCACCATCGCGGTGGCCGCCGGCGCAGAGCAGCCGCGGACCTACGGCAAGCTCCCGCTGAGCTTCGCCGAAAACCAGGGGCAGGCCCCGCGGGAAACCCGCTTCCTCGCGCAAGGCCCGGGCTATCGCGTCCTGCTGTCGGCGAACAGCGCCGAGATCGGCGCCGGCGGCAAGGCCATCCGGATGACGCTCGTCGGCGCCTCTCCTTCGCCCCGGATCGAAGGGGCGCAGCCGCTGTGGCCGGTCCACTATCTCCTTGGCCGCGACCCCTCCCACTGGCGCACCAACGTGCAGACCTACGGCCGCGTTCTCTACCATTCCGTGTACCCCGGCATCGACCTGGTTTATTACGGAAACGAACGCCAACTGGAATACGATTTCACCGTGCGCCCCGGCGCCGATCCGCGCGCCATCCGGATCGAGATCGGGGGAGCGAAGAACCTGACGGTGAGCGGCAATGGCGATCTCATCCTCGGCTCGCTGCGTCTTCGGAAGCCGCTGGCCTACCAGACGCTGGACGGCGCGCGGCGCGAGGTCTCTTGCGCCTACCAGCTTCATGGCCGCCGCGTCGGTTTCCGCACTGGCCCGTACGACCGCACACTCCCGCTGGTCATCGATCCCGTCTTCGTGTACTCCACCTACCTCGGTGGCAGTGGATGGGACGAGGCCTGGTCCATCACGGTCGGCCGGGACGGCAACGCCTATGTCGCCGGCAGCACCAACTCGGCCGACTTCCCGGTGACACCCGGCGCGGAGCAGCCGGGGCCGGCATCCCGAGGCTGCTCCTCGTCGGAGTGGTGCTCCTTAGACCTGTTCATTGCCAAGCTGAACCCCGCGGGCACGGCGCTCGAATACGCCACGTACCTGGGAGGCACGGATGGCGAGCAGCCCGTGCGGATTGCGGTGGATGACCAGGGCAGTGTTTGTGTCCTGGTCGAAACGCTTTCCCTCGATTTCCCCGTCATGAACGCGCTGTTCCAGCCTCCGCAACAGCCTGGCGCGCCCTACTGGTACTTTCTGGCCAAACTCAGCCCCGACGGTTCCCGTCTGCTCTATTCGACACCCTTGCCGGATGGAAAATCCTGGGTGAACGACCTGGCGTTGGATCCCGACGGGAATGCGTGGCTGACCGGCGCCGCGACCGCGAGCTGGCCCCGCGTGAGGGCGCTCCAGGAGTACGTTCCGCCCGCCACTCTGTACCAGAGCACCGACCGTGGCGCCGCCTGGCAGCCGTTGGGCGCCTTGCCCGACCAACTGCCCGGCATTGCGGCAGTCGCAGTCGACCCGAAGTCGCCTTGGAAGCTCTATGCCGTGACTTACGACTGGGACAGGTACTCGTCGTCGACGGCAGCGCGCTCGATGGTCCACAGGAGCACCGACGGCGGCCGGACGTGGACCTCGTCGGCGGCCGTCCTGCCCGGAGTGCCCACGCAGCCCGCACAGCCCGCCGCCGTTGCCTTTGCCATCGATCCTGTCAGCTCCTCGACGCTGTACCTGGGCACCGGGTCGGGCGTTTTCAAGAGCAGCGACAGCGGTGAAACGTGGGTTGGGGTGGGTCCGCCCCAGGTGATCACGAGCATCGCCATCGACCCGAAGAATCCGTCCACTCTGTACGTGGGGACGTCGGCGGGACCGGTTTATAAGAGCGCGGACAGCGGCGCCAGTTGGGCCGCGGCGGGCGTTTCCGCCAGGGTAGTTGCGGTAGACCCGAACACACCCGCCATCGTCTACGCCGCCGGCCCCAGCAACATCTACAAGAGCACCGACGCCGGCGTCATTTGGACGCTCTCGGGCAGCGGCATTACCGCGCATGCGGTCATCCGCGCCCTGGCCATCGACCCGGTGACTCCCAGCATCCTCTACGCCGCCGGGGGGAACCTAGTCCACAAGAGCACCGACGGAGGCGCAACCTGGCAGCCCGCCGCCGGGGGCCTGCTTCTGGGCGACGCGATCGCCCTGGTGCTGAATCCGCTGGCGCCCTCACAGTTGTTCACCGCGGCCACCAGCGGGATCTCCGTCACCACCAACGGGGCCGAGACCTGGGCGCCCGTGGCACGCCAGTTGCCGACCCTGAGCCCGTCGCTGGCCATCGATCCCTCCAGCGGCACGTTGTACGCGCCGGTGGAATATACACAGGTCGACTCCGACGTTCCGCCGGCGGCGTTTGTGACCGAAATCAACGCCTCCGGCTCGACGGTGCTGTTTTCGACCCTGCTGGGCGGCAGTTGGGAAGATTCGGGGCAGGCGATCGCAGTGGATCCAAGCGGCCGAGTTTACGTCGCGGGATCCGCAAGCTCGCCGGACTTCCCGCTGGTCAAGCCGTTGCAGCCCAATAAGTTGGGGCAAACCGTCGGGTTTCTCACGGTGCTGGCCGGCGACGGATCCGGCGCGCTCTCCTCCACCTATCTGGACGGCCCCGTGTGGGCGCTCGCGGTGGGTGCAGGCAATCGCGCCTACGTGATCGCGTCGCCCCAGGCCTGGGCGGCATACGACTACTGGGAGACCGTGATTGCGAGCGTCGATCCGTTCGCGCCCGCGGTGCTGTACGCGGCGTTCCTGCCCGACTGGACTAAGAACCTGGCGGTGGACCGGGCCGGGAATGCGTACTTTTCGGGGAGTTGTCTTGGGGGGCCGTACAGTCCGATCGACCCCCCATGGCAGATCACGAAACTCGACCCCTCCGGCGCTGTCGGATTCGCCCTCTGCTTCGGCAGCCTGGGTGCGGATTACGTGAATGCGCTCGCCGTCGATGACAGCGGCGTGCTGTACCTGGCGGGAGTCACCTCTTCGCCGAATTCCGCCATCGCTAACGCGCTCCAACCGGCACTGAACGGGCCGGACGACGCGTTCGTTGCGAAGATTGACGTCAATGCGCAGTTGCCCGCGGCGGCATTGCAGTCCGTGGTTGGCGCAGCCAGCTACCGGCCGGAAGCGATCGCGCCCGGGGGCCTGGTCTCGCTGTTTGGCGCCGGCCTCGCTTCGGGTGTCGCAAGGGCCGGCGCAACACCGCTCCCCAACACGCTGATCGACGCGGTGGTGAGCTTCAACGGAGTGCAAGCGCCGCTCTTGTACGTTTCACCGAATCAGATCAACGCCCAGGTTCCATTCGAGGTTGCGCCCGGGGCCGTCACCGTCTCGGTCGCGCGTTGGGATCACAGCGCCAGCCTCACCGTGACGGTCGCCGACGCCGGCCCCGGCATCTTCACCATGAACACCCAGGGCGACGGCCCAGGCGCAATCCTCCATGCCAGCGACCTCAGCCCCGTCAGCGACGCCTCTCCGGCGCACCCCGGCGAGGCGGTCGCCATCTATTGCACCGGCCTGGGCCGCTTGAGCACGCCGGTCGCGACCGGCAGCGTTCCCCCGCTGCCGCCGCCCCAGACGGTGCTCCAGCCCGAGGTCCGAGTCGCAGGCCGGATCGCCGTGGTGGCGTTTTCGGGCGCCGCGCCGGGATACGTCGGGCTGTACCAGGTGAACGTCGAGGTCCCGGCGGACACGCCGGCGGGATCGCAGCCGTTGGTTCTCTCGATCAACGGAGTCGAAAGCAACAGCGTGCAGGTGGCGGTCCGATGACGGCCCCTCCGCCCCACCTCACTTCAGCGGATAGCCGCGGATGAGGTGGAAGGTGCGGCTCCAGCGGGTCTTCGAGAAGAAGTTCAGCGCCAGGTCCTTGAGGTGCGCGCCGCTGACGATGTTGGGATCGGACAGGCGATCGGTGGGGGCGTCGTAGGACCAGAAGATCAGGAGCGGCTTGCCGATGATGTTGGCGCGGGGCACGAATCCCCAGTACCTGCTGTCCTGCGAGTTGTCGCGGTTGTCGCCCAGGACGAAATAGTGGTCGGCCGGCACCAGCAGCTCGCCGTTGATCACGCAGCCCGCGAGCATTTGCAGAGCCGGTTCGGCCAGCCGCACGTTGGGTTCCCCGGGAAAGTAGTCGCGGTACCAGTCGAACACGGGCGACTTGTGGTACACGTACGGTTCCTGGACCGGCCTGCCATTGAGGTAGAGCTGCTTCTGGACGATGCGCAGCCGGTCGCCGGGAATGCCGATCACGCGCTTGACGTAGTTCTGCCGGATATCGCCGGGCCAGCGGAACACGATGATGTCGCCACGGCGCACCTGGCGGTAGGGCAGCAGGTACTTGCTGAGGATGCCGGCGGGGGCGTAAGCCAGTTTGTCCACCAGCAGGTGGTCTCCGCGCAACAGCGTGTCCTCCATCGAGACCGTCGGGATCACGAAGGACTGGATCAGGGTGGTGATGGCGAACAACAGCAGCACGACAGTGAGCGCGAACTCGGCAATCAGGGAGCGGTGAGAATCAACCGGTGGCGCCACGCTGGTCTCGACGATTTCCGCCACCTCTTCGGCCACGGCTATTTCCCCGAGTAGCCGCGCACCAGCAGGAAGGTGCGGCGCCAGCGCGTCTTGACGAAGAAGTTCTGCGCCAGGTCCAGGAGGTGCGCCGGGCTGACCGGGTTGGGGTCGATCAGTTGCTCGGTGGGCGCGTCGTAGGACCACCAGACGATCAGCGGCTTGCCGCGGATGTTGTCGCGCGGCACGAACCCCCAGTAGCGGCTGTCCAGCGAATTGTCGCGGTTGTCTCCCATGGCGAAGTAGTGTCCCGGCGGCACCACCACCTCGCCGTTGACCACGTGGTCCTGGAGCATCTCCCGACCGCTGGGACTCACCAGCATGTTTGGCTCGCCAGGGAAATTGTCCCGGTAAGGCTCGAGGTACGAGGTGATGTGCTGGACGTAAGGTTCCTGGAGCTTCCGGCCGTTGATGTAGACCTGCTTGTCGATGAGCCGGAGGCGGTCGCCGGGCAGGCCGATCACCCGCTTGACGTAGTCCTGGCGGGGATCGGGCGGCCAGCGGAACACGATGATGTCGCCCCGCTGGACCTCCTCGTAGGGGAGCAGATGGCGGCCCAGCCCGGAAGCGGGCGCGTAGGCCAGCTTGTCCACGAACAGATGGTCGCCGATCAGGATGTTGCCTTCCATCGAGCCGGTCGGAACCACGAAAGCCTGCACCAGGGTGGTGGTTCCGAACACCAGGATGAGAATGGTAACCGTCCATTCGGCGATGAAACCGCGGGGCGGCTCCAGCGCGCCCCGTTGCTTAGCGTCTTTCATTCCGATTCGCTCTCAATTGGCCGGATAGCCGCGCACCAGCTTGAAGGTACGGCGCCAGCGGGTCTTGGTGAAAAAATGCTGCAACAGGTCGGCGAAGTGGTCCGGGCTGATGGTCGGCCCGGCCAGCGCTTCGGTGGGCGCGTCGTAGGACCAGTATATGATCAGCGGCTTGCCGATGATGTTCTCGCGCGGCACGAACCCCCAGTAACGGCTGTCGAGGGAAGAATCGCGGTTGTCCCCCATGGCGAAGTAGCTGTTGGAGGGCACCACCACCTCGCCGTCGACCACATCGCGATCGAGCATGGCGAGGCCGCGCTCCAGCACCTGGTAATCCGGCGGAGCGGGGAAGTTGTCGCGGTACCGCTCGAACTCGGGTTTCTTGTGGAAGACGTAAGGCTCGTCGATCCTGCGGCCGTTGCGGTAGAGCTGCTTGTCCACCAGGCGGATGCGGTCGCCGGGCAGCCCGATGACGCGCTTGACGAAGGTCTGGCGGATATCCACTGGATAGCGGAACACGATGATGTCGCCGCGCTTGACCGGATCGTAGGGCAACAAGTGCCGGGCGAAGGGATCCGCCGGCGCGTAGCTCAGCTTGTCGACCAGCAGATGGTCGCCGATGAGCAGCGTGTCCTCCATCGAGCCGGTGGGGATGACGAAGGCCTGCAACAGGGTGGTCGTCCCAAACAGCAGGAGGATGACGGTGACCGTCCACTCGGCGATGGTACCGCGCGGCGGATCACCCCTGCCGGAGGCCGTGCGTTCCGGCGGCTGTTCGACGACGGCCGGGTTGGTTGGGTCCAAATCTGTCCTCAATTGCGGGATCAGCCACCATTGTAGCGAACGCCGGGGCGCGCTCGTTAACACCGTGGTCCGCGGCCCTTGCGCCTCGGTCTGGCCGGATTGTAGCATTGCTAGGATGCGGCGAGCGCTTCTGGCTGTGGTGACGCTGGGCGCGGCCGCGCTGGGCCAGGGGCCGGAGAACGTGCTGCTGGTGGTGAACCGCTCCTCCGCCGTCTCGCGCGAAATCGCGAGCTATTACCTCGAGAAGCGCCGTATCCCCGCCGCCAACGTGTGCGCCCTGGATGTGGTGGAGGACGAGACGGTCTCGCGCGGAGTGTACGACCAAGCGATCGCCGCGCCGCTGGCCGCCTGCATCAAGTCGCGCCATCTCGAGGAGAAGATCCAGTACCTGGCGACCACTCTGGGCCTGCCGCTGCGGATCACGGGGTCGTCGGGGAAGGAGGGCGACCAGGCCTCGGTCGACTCGGAGCTGACGCTGCTCTACCAGGACCTGCGGGGCGCAAAGCATCCGGTTCGCGGGCCGCTGCCGAATCCGTTCTTCGGCCGCAGGGACGAACCCTTCCGCCACCCGCAGTTCCCGATGTACCTGGTGTGCCGGCTGGCGGCCTACGACGTGGGAGAAGTCCGGGGCATCATCGACCGGTCGCTGGCCGCGGCGAACCGCGGGAAAGTGGTGATCGATCTCAGTTCGGACAACGACGAACCGGGCAACGACTGGCTGCGGAACACCGCCATCCTGCTGCCCAGCGACCGCGTCATCTTCGACGACTCGACCCGGGTGCTGCTGGACCAGCGCGACGTGATCGGCTACGCGGGCTGGGGCTCGAACGACCACAACCTCAAGCGGCGGATGCTCGGCTTCCGCTGGCTGCCGGGCGCCATCGCGACTGAGTTCGTTTCCACCGACGGGCGCACCTTCAAGCGTCCACCGGACGACTGGAACATCGGCAACTGGAAGGACCCGTCGCGCTTCTTCGCCGGATCTCCGCAAAGCCTGACGGCGGATTTCCTCGACGAAGGAGCGACGGGTGCGAGCGGGCACGTCTACGAGCCTTACCTGGCCCTGACGCCGCGCCCGGATTTCCTGCTGCCCGCCTACTTGAACGGCCGGAACCTGGCGGAGAGCTTCTACCTGGCCATCCCCGCGCTGAGCTGGCAGAACATCGTGGTGGGCGACCCGCTGTGCCGGCTGAAGTAGCTGCTGGCTTGTGGCTTGTGGCCAGTAGATTCGGCGACGGAGCTATGGGCTACGCGCCGGGGGCGATAGCGGGTGCACAGCCGCGGGACCCACAGGCCACAAGCCACAACCTCCGTAAATAATTGTAATGGCAAGGCTCCGGGGCCCAGCAGTCATGCTACATTCGGTGTCGTGCGGGTGCTGCTCATCGACGACGACGTGGAGCTGGACGCACTGCTCAAGGAGTTCCTGGCGCGCGAGGGGTTCACGGTCGAAGTGGAGTATGAGGGCCGGCGAGGGCTCCAGCGCGCGGCCTCCGGCGATTCCGACCTGGTGGTGCTGGATGTGATGCTGCCCGGCATGGACGGGTTCGAGATCCTGCGCCAGCTCCGGCAGCGGAGCCGCGTGCCAGTGCTCATGCTGACCGCGCGCGCCGACGATGTGGACCGCATCGCCGGGCTGGAGCTGGGGGCCGACGACTACCTGGTGAAGCCGTTCAACCCGCGGGAACTGGCGGCGCGCATCCGCGCCATTCTGCGGCGCACCGAGACGCAGGCCGCCGAACGCGGCCGGCTGGAGATCAACGGCGTCAGTCTGGATCCCGGATCGCGCGAGGTCGCCGTCGACGGCCAGCGCGTGGAACTGACCACGCTGGAGTTCGACATCCTGGAGCTGCTGATGCGCGCCGCGGGCCGGGGACTGTCGCGCGACGAGCTGATGGAGGCGATCTACAACCGCAAGTCCTCGCCGTTCGAGCGCTCCATCGACATGCACATCAGCCATCTGCGGAAGAAGCTCGAGCGCAACCGCGCGCTGATCAAGACCGTGCGCGGCGTCGGCTACCAGTTCTGCCGCACGCCCGAGGACGAGCCGGCCGCATGAAGTCGCTATTCGTCAAGATCCTGCTCTGGTTTCTGGCGGTGATGGCGGTGACGGCGGTGGGTTTTGTGTTCATCACTTCGGCGACCATGAGCGCGACCCGCGGGCGCGAGCACCTCTGGGGGCGCATGCTGTCCTTCCAGGGCGAGGAAGCCCGGCACGCTTACGAAACGGGAGGGCGCGAGGCGCTGGCCGCTTTTCTCGAGCGCGTTCACAGCGTTTTCCGGACCGAGGGCGTGCTCACGGACGAGCAGGGCCGCGATCTGCTGAGCGGAGCGGACCGCCGCGACCTCATCCAAAAGGCCGGCCACCCGGCGCGGGCCTTCGCATTCCGGCCGGCGGTCATCGCACGGCAGAGCGAGGACCGGCGCTACTGGTTCTTTCAGATCGTGCCGGTCGACCGGCCGGGCTTCTCGTTCTTCTTGCCGCAGTATCTGTGGATCGTGGCCGTGGTGGTGCTGCTGTCTTACGTACTGGCGCTGCGCCTGAGCGCGCCGCTGCGGCGCCTGGAAAAGGCGGTGGAGCGCTTCGGCCGGGGCGAGCTCTCGGCGCGCGTGAAATCGCAGCGGCGCGACGAGATGGGACAGCTTGCGCGCAGCTTCGACCAAATGGCGGAGCACATCCAGACGCTGCTCGCGGCAGAGCGCCGCCTGCTGCTCGATATCTCTCACGAACTGCGCTCGCCCCTGGCGCGGTTGGCCGTCGCGGTCGAGCTGGCGCGTTCGGGCGAGGACGCCGAGGCCGCGTTGAACCGCATCCAGAAGGAGGCCGACCGCCTGAATTCGCTGGTGGGCGAGCTGCTCGAGGTGACGCGCGCCGAGGGCGACCCGGCTTCGCTGCGCGACGAACCGGTTCGGCTGGACGAGGTGCTGCGCGACTTGGTCGACGACTGCTCCCTGGAAGCCAAAGCCCAAGGCTGCCGCATCGAGTTGACGGCGAACCCGCCGGCTGAGGTTCGCGGAGACGCCGAGCTGCTGCGCCGCGCCATCGAGAATGTGGTCCGCAACGCCATCCGCCACGCGCCCCCCAACACGGCGGTTGAAGTCGGCATGACGAAAAACGCGGGCGTCTCGGTGCGCGTGCGCGATTACGGCCCGGGCATTCCGGAAGAGCACCTGCCGCGCATTTTCGACCCGTTCTATCGCGTGGATACCGACCGCAGCCGCTCGAGCGGCGGAGTGGGCCTGGGGCTGGCCATCGCGCGCCGCGCCGTCGAGCTGCACCGGGGACGCATCACAGCCCGCAACTCGAACCCCGGCCTCCTGGTGGAAATAAACCTGGGGACAGTCACCATGTTTCCGCGCCCGAATCAGGAAACATGGTGACTGTCCCCAGGTTTATTGGAAAACCAGGAAGTATTGGTAGGGCAGCAGATCGAGCTTCTGCGCCAGGCGGAAGCCCGCCGCGCTGAACTCGGCGATCACCTGGTCCTCGGAAAGCTTCATCGCCATGGGGGGACCGAGCGGCAGCGGCTTCTTGTAGAAGTCGATGTCGACGACGCGGCCGCCGGGCTTCAACGCCTTGAGCAGCTTGGGCAGATACGCGGCGCGGCGGTCGATGTGGTGCAGCACGTCGCAGAAGAAGATGGTGTCCACGGACTTCTCGGGCAAGCGCGGATCGTCGGGCGCGGCTAGGATCGTCAGCAGGTTCGCTGGGGCGTCTTTGCGGACGATCGCCAGCAGTCCCTCGTCGATGTCGACGGCGTACACCTTGCCTGCATGGCGCGCGAAGCGGCGGGCGAAGTAGCCGCTGCCCGCGCCGATATCCGCGATCACCTCGCCGGGCTTGAGCGCCAGGGCCTCGAGGACGGCGTGGGGCTTCTGCCATTCGTCGCGCCCAGGATCCTCGAGGACGCGCGCGTACTCTTCCACGGAACCCGGCGGATGGTGCTGGTGCGCCGTTTGCGGGACGGCGGCGAGGGAGGCGGCGAGAATCAGGAATAGTGCTCTCATGATGCCAGTTGGCTGCGCTTGCTGCCGTACAGCTTGTAGATCCCCAGCCCGATGACAAGCCAAACGACGAATCGCACCCAGGTTTCCAGCGGCAGGCTCAGCATCAGCACCAGGCACGAGACCACCGAGACCGCGGGCAACCAGGGCACGCCCGGCATCCGGAAACTGCGCTTGCGCTCGGGTTGCGTCCGGCGCAGCACGATCACACCCGCCGACACCACGATGAAGGCGAACAGCGTCCCGATGTTGGCCAGGTCGGCAAAGGTTCCGATGTCCCAGATGCCCGCGGGGATTCCCACCACCAATCCCGCCACCCACGTGCTGATATGCGGTGTGCGGTGGACGGCGTGGACCTTGGAGAAGGCGGCGGGCAGAAGCCCATCGCGCGACATGGCAAACCAGATGCGCGCTTGCCCGTACTGGAACACCAGCAGCGACGAGAGCATCCCCACCAGCGCGCCCAGCACCACCCAGCGGCGGATGGATTCGTAGCCCAGCAGTTTCAGCACATCGGCCACCGGCGCCGCCGTGCCGAGCGTGGTCCACTTGGCAATCCCGGTCAGCACCAGCGCCACCGCAACGTACAGCAGCGTGCAGATGATGAGGCTGGCCACAATGCCGAAGGGCAGGTCGCGCTGCGGGTTCTTGCACTCCTCCGCGGCGGTCGAGACGGAATCGAAGCCGATGTAAGTGAAGAAGACGATGGCCGCGCCGGTGAGCACCCCGGGGAAACCGTTGGGCATGAACGGATGCCAGTTCTCGGTGCGCACGGCGCGTGCCGCCCCGACGACGAAGATCAGGATGGCGGCCACCTTGATCAGCACCATGAGGTTGTTGGTCTCGGCGCTCTCGCGTACACCGCGCACCAGGATCCAGGTGAGGATGAGCAGCACGATCAGCGCCGGCAGGTTGAACCAGTTGCCGGTGAACTGCCCTCCCACAATCATCGGATTGCAGAGTTTGGCGGGCAGATGCAACCCGAACAGGCTCTCCAGCAGATCGTTAAGGTAGGCGGAGAACCCCACCGCCACGGCCATGTTCGAGACGGCGTACTCCAGGATCAGGTCCCAGCCGATGATCCAGGCGAAGATCTCGCCGAGCGTGGCGTAGGCGTAAGTGTAGGCGCTGCCGGCGATGGGGATCATCGAGGCCAGCTCGGCGTAGCATAGCGCCGCGAAACTGCACGCGATCGCCGTCAGCAGAAACGACAGCGCGATGCCCGGGCCGGCGCCCGGCCGCCCGATGGTCGAGACGGCGTTCCGGCCGTGGAGGATCAGGTCCAGCACGGGAGCGTGCAGAATCGAGTGGCGCTGGAGCACCTCGCCGGCAGCCGCCGTTCCGGTCAGGATGAAGATCCCCGAGCCGATCACGGCGCCCACCCCGAGCGCGGTCAGGCTCCAGGGGCCGAGAGTCTTACGGAGACGCTTCTCGGGCGCCTCCGCCGCCTCGATGAGCTGGTCGATATCCTTGGTGCGGAGTAGCTGGGACAAACGGTATCTACCGCTTCCTCTGCCCCTTGGTCATGTGGCGGATCTTGTGCTTCTGGGAGCCGCGCGCCACGCCGGCCGCCCGCTTGGCCTTGGGCGCCGCCTTCTTGCGGGCCGCCCGCTTCACCTTCTTGCGTTCTGCTCGATCTGCAATGGTTGTAGTGTTCATTCTCGTGTTTTCAGTCCTGCGTACTTTTCTACCAGTTTCTTCAAGCCGTAGCCCGGGAAGCTTACCGTCAGTTTCGCATTTTCCCCGTCGCCCTCGCGGCGCACCACCGTTCCCTTGCCGTAGCGCGGATGGAAAACCGCGGCGCCGGTGGCCAGCTTCCGGGCGCGCGGAGGCGGCGGAGACTTCGCCGGCGGGGGCGGCGCCTGGGCCTGCGGAAGGTTGGCCGGCAGGCCGCGGGCCTGGAAGAACCCGGCGATGTTTTCCAGGGAGTTGTAGGTCTTCCCGGTGTAGCTGTTCTTGCGCGCGCTCTCGCGCACCAGGAACCGCTCGGCCTCCAGGTCAACCTCCGCAGCCGCGGCCTGCTCGCGCCCCAGCGTCTCGATCAACTCCGCGGGAATCTCCTTGAGGAAGCGCGAGGCTTTGCACTCCTCCGACACGCCGCCGCCGAAGCGGCGCCGGTAGCGGGCCCAGGTCAGGATGAGCTGCTTCTCGGCGCGAGTCATGCCCACATAGCAAAGGCGGCGCTCCTCTTCCATCCCGGCTTCGGAGTCAACCGAGCGGGCGTGGGGGAACAGGCCCTCCTCGAGGCCGGCGATGAAGACCGCCGGAAACTCGAGGCCCTTGGCGTTGTGCACGGTCAGCAGCGAGACCTGGGCGCGCTCGTCGACGGAATCGGCCTCGGAGACCAGGGCCGCGTGGTCGAGGAATTCGGCGATGCCTTCGCCGCGCTCGGCCGCCTCGCCGGCGGCGTTCACCAGTTCCCTGAGGTTCTCGATACGGGCGTCGGCGGTGGGGGAATCGTCGCGCTCGAGGGTGGCCAGGTAGCCGGTGCGGTCGAGCACCGCCTCGATCACGTCGTCGACGGGCGCTCCGGCGGCCTGTTCCCGCAGCTCCTCAATCAGCTTGCGAAAGCCCGACAGGGCCGCTTCAGCCCGCGCCGGAAATCGGTTCTCCTCGAGCATGCGCACGATGGCGTGCCACATGCCGAGCGAATGCTCCAGCGCGTAGCGCTCCACCTGCTCGACGGTGGTCTTGCCGATTCCGCGCGCCGGCGTGTTGACGATCCGCAGCAGGCTGACCGAGTCCTGGGGCGAAAGGAGCAGCTTCAGGTAAGCCAGGAGGTCCTTGATCTCGGCGCGCTGGTAGAAGCTGAATCCGCCGATCACCTTGTACTTCCGGCCATAGCGCCTCAGCGCCTCCTCGATCTGCCGCGACTGGAAGTTGGTGCGGTAGAGAACGGCGACGCGGTCGTTCGGGTTCATCGAAAGCAGCCGCTCGATGGTGTCGGCGATGAACAGGGCCTCGTCTTCGGCGTCGGGCGCCTGGTAGACGCTGACGCGGCACCCCGCGGGGGCCGCCGTCCACAGCCATTTTCCTTTGCGCTCCCGGTTGTGCGCCACCATGGCGCTGGCCGACTCCAGGATGTTCTTGGTGGAACGGTAGTTCTGCTCCAGGCGGATGGTGCGTGCGTCCGGGTAGTCGCGCTCGAAGTCCAGGATGTTGCGAATGTCCGCGCCGCGCCAACTGTAGATCGACTGGTCCTCGTCCCCCACCACGCAGACGTTCTGGTGGGACTCGGTGAGCAACCGCATGAGCTCGTACTGGCTGCGGTTGGTGTCCTGGTACTCGTCGATGAGCAGGTGCACAATCCGGCGGTTGTAGGCCCGCCGCGTCGCTTCGTCATGCTGGAGCAGCCGCACCGATTCCAGCAGCAGGTCGTCGAAATCCAGGGCGTTGGCCTGCCGCAAGCGCCCATCGTACTCTTCGAAGACTTCCGCCAGTTGCCTGCTCTTGGGGTCCTTGGCCGCCTGGGCGAATTCCTCCGGCGTCTGTTTGCGGTTCTTGGCGTGGCTGATCCGGGAGAGCGCCGCGCGGCATTGCAGGAATTCCTTCTCGTCCAGCCCCAGGTGACGGTAGACGGCCTTGACCAGGCTCAGTTGGTCGTCTTCGTCGTAAATCGTGAAACTCCGTGTGAATCCGGGGCGCAGGTCCGCCAGAAGCTGCCCGTCCCGGCGAAGCAGCCGAACGCAGAAGGAATGAAAAGTGGAAATCACCAGGCCGGTCAGAGAGTAGGAGCCGCCCAGGAGCCGGCCGACCCGCTCCCGCATCTCGTCGGCCGCCTTGTTGGTAAAGGTGACCGCAACGATGGCCCCCGGCGGCACGCGGTGCTGGTGGATCAGGTGGGCGATGCGGTGGGTGATGACGCGGGTCTTCCCGCTGCCCGCCCCAGCCAGGATCAGGAGGGGGCCGCCGGCGTGGGCCACAGCTTCGCGCTGCTGGGGGTTCAGACCGTCGAGGAAATCCATGAAAGTCGTTGAAAAAACAAGCTCATGCGGGAATGCTCAGGCACCCAATTGACGATTCTAGCAGATGGGGTGCCGGGCAGGCTCGGCGGCGGACTACGGGCGACACAGAAGGCCTTGATTTCAAATGAGAGTTGGAATACAGTTGGAGCCCGCAACCAAAGCCCCGGGTGGGACTCGCTTCGCTTCGCCATTGGTAGATTGCCCTGTGCCGCCGGGGTGGAGCCCCCCTGGGGGACACGATCGGCTACCATAAGCGGAAAGGGAGGCACAGTTTCGCAGACCGCGACGCCGGCGTCGCAAGAGGCCCCCAATGACGGTTCGATCCATCGATGCGCTTGGGTTTGTCAGGGATCTGTTTCTGAAGCCGCCGTTCCTGGGGAAGACCGGCGGCGCGTTGCTTCTCCTGTTGGTGGGCGGCGCTCTCGCGGCACAGCGGGACGCCGCGCCTCCGGGCAAGGCCGGCCCTCCTGAAAGCGGGGAACGCGGCTCGGGAGCGTTCGCCACTGGCCGCTACCCCAATCCGTTCGCCGAGATCGCCCGCCCCCCGCGAGAAGTGTCCGGCAAAGTCAGCGCCACCTTCCGGCAACTGTTCTATGGCTCGCCGGACACGCAGGCGGTCTACTTCCGCGCGGGCAAGAATGCGAATGGGGCGCTGGCCTACATCCTTGACGTAGCCCACGGCGACGTGCGCTCCGAAGGCATGTCCTACGGCATGATGATCGCGGTGCAAATGGACCAGAAGACCGAGTTCGACGCGCTGTGGAACTGGGCTAGGACATACATGTACCACGACGCGCCTGGCCACCCCGCCCGGGGCTTCTTCTCGTGGTCCATGAAGACCGACGGCACCCCCAACGACGAGATGCCGGTGCCGGATGGGGATGAGTACTTCGCCATGTCCCTCTACTTTGCCGCGGGACGCTGGGGAACTGGCGCGGGCATTTACGACTACCGGGGGGAAGCCGACCGGCTCGTCGCCGACATGAGACACCGCGAACTGATCACCGGCCCGACGGTGAACGGCGTGCGGACGGCCGGAGATCTCTTTCACCCCGAATACGCGATGGTGCGTTTCTCGCCGACCATCGAAGCGCGCGACTACACGGACCCCTCCTACCATCTGCCGGCATTCTATGAGCTGTGGGCGCGGTGGGGGCCGGCAGCGGATCGGCCCTTCTGGGCCAAGGCCGCCGCGGAGAGCCGGGATTTCTTTGAACGCACGACGCATCCCATCACCGGGCTGTCCCCGGACTATGCCAACTTCGGCGGGCCGCCATGGGCCGCCCCGTGGGACAACCAGTCCGTGAACTTCAGATTCGATGCGTGGCGCACGGCCATGAACTGGTCGGTGGATTGGGCCTGGTGGGCTGCGGATGCCCGGGAAAAGCGGTTGAGCGACCGGCTGCAAGCGTTTTTCGAATCCCGAGGCCTATCGGCCTATGGGAACCAGTTCACGCTCGACGGCAGACAGCTCGCCGGCGTTCACTCGACCGGTCTGGTGGCCATGAACGCCGTGGCCAGCCTGGCGGCGACGCATGCGCGCTCGCGACGCTTTGTCAAAGCGCTGTGGGACGCGCCGATTCCCGCGGGGCAATGGCGCTACTACGACGGCGTGTTGTACCTGCTGGGCCTGCTGCATTGCAGCGGCCAATTCCGTATCTGGCCCCCTTCGGGGCAGCCGCAATTGGCGCCCAAAACATCGCCGAGACGCTGATGCCGGCGGCTCAGCGCGAACCGATTTCCTGGAGTTGATGCCATGTCTCTTTTCTCCCTTGCTCACCCCGCACGGGGCAAGCGCGCCGGATGGATGCGTCCTTCCCGGCCGGCGGCGCTGCCGGTTGTGTTCTGCATGTTCGCGTTTCCGGGCGATGCCCTGGCCATCGGCGAGGCCCGATACGTCCAGGAAGCCGGGGGCCCGGGCAGCTTCCCCATCGCGCAGGGGAGGACCGCCGCGGCGATTTACGTGGATCGAGAGGACCATGCGGGCGTGGTTCGCGCCATTCACGACCTCCAGGCGGATGTAGCCCGCGTCACAAACTGCACTCCGGCAATCGCTCACGAGGAAAAGGGCCTTGGAGCCAGCGCCATCATTGCGGGCACGATTGGGAAGAGCCGCCTCATCGACCGGCTGATCCGCGAGGGGAGGATTGATGCCGCCCCGATCGCGGGGAAGTGGGAATCGTTTCTCATCCAAGTGGTGCCGAAGCCTGTGCCCGGGGTCGCCAGCGGGTTGGTCATCGCGGGGAGCGACAAACGGGGGACGATTTACGGCATCTATGATTTGTCCGAGCAGATGGGCGTATCCCCGTGGTACTGGTGGGCGGACGTTCCGGCGGCGCATAAGGACGCCCTGTTCGTGAAAGCCGGGAAATACGTGCAAGGAGAGCCGGCGGTCAGGTACCGCGGCATTTTCCTGAATGACGAGGCGCCGTCGCTTACGGGCTGGGTGAAGGAGAAATTCGGAGACTACAACCATCAGTTCTACGAGAAGGTGTTCGAGCTTCTGCTGCGGCTGAAGGCCAACTACCTCTGGCCGGCGATGTGGAATAACGCGTTCAACGAGGACGATCCGCTGAATCCGAAGCTCGCCGACGAATACGGCATCGTTATGGGAACTTCGCATCACGAGCCGATGCTGCGGGCGCAGCAGGAGTGGAAGCGGCATGGCCAAGGCCCTTGGGACTATTCCCGGAACTCCGAGGTTCTGCGCGCGTTTTGGGACCAAGGCATCCGGCGCAACAAGGACTACGAGAGCATCATCACGCTGGCCATGCGCGGAGACGGCGACCTGCCCATGTCGGAGAACGCCAACATCGCGCTGCTGGAGAAGATCGTGGCCGATCAGCGGAAGATCATCGCGGACCGCGTCAATCCCAACTTGTCGGCCGTGCCCCAGGATTGGGCGCTCTACAAAGAGGTGCAGGAGTACTACGAGAAAGGAATGCGCGTCCCGGACGACGTGACGCTGCTGTGGTGCGACGACAACTGGGGCAACCTGCGGCGGCTGCCGACGGCGGAGGAGCGGCAGCGGAGCGGCGGCGCCGGCATTTACTATCATTTCGACTACGTGGGCGGACCGCGCTCGTACAAGTGGCTCAACACCGTCCCGATCACCAAGGTGTGGGAGCAGATGAACCTGGCCCATCGGTACGGCGCTAACCGGATCTGGATCGTGAACGTGGGCGATCTGAAGCCGATGGAATTCCCCATCGAGTTCTTCCTGGATCTCGCCCGGGACCCGCGGAGGTGGCCGAAGGAGAGCATCTCCGAATTCGCGAGGCTGTGGGCGGAGCGGGAGTTCGGAGGCGCCGGTGCTCCGGAGATCGCGGAGATCGTCTCAAAATACACCAAGTACAACGGAAGGCGCAAGCCGGAACTGCTGGAGCCGTCCACGTTCAGTCTAACGGACTACCAGGAGGCCGACACCGTGGCGGCGGACTTCAAGTCCATTACCGCGAAAGCGGAGCAGATCTATCGCCGCTTGCCCGAGAACGCGCGGGACGCATTCTACCAGCTCGTTCTCTACCCGACGAAAGCCTCGGCCGTGGTGAGCGAGCTCTACGTCACCGCGGGGAAGAACCGGCTGTACGCCACCCAGGGCCGCGCCAGCGCCAACGATCTGGCGGCGCAGGCGCGCGCGCTGTTTCAGGCCGATGCGGACCTGTCGGACTACTACAACCACACGCTGGCCCACGGCAAGTGGAACCACATGATGGACCAGACGCATCTCGGATACACGTACTGGAACCAGCCGCCCGCGAACATGATGCCCGCGGTGACTGAGATCCAGGTCGCCGCCGGTGCGGAGATGGGCGTTGCGGTCGAGGGTTCCGCGTCGGCGTGGCCCGGCGCTTCGGACGAACCGGCCCTCCCGGAGTTCGACGTGTTCAATCGGCAGTCCCGGTTCATCGACGTGTTCAACCGCGGGCAGGCCGCGTTTGAGTTTTCAGCGACGGCCAGCGCTCCCTGGATCGTGGTCAGCGCCACCCGCGGCAGGATCGAAAAGGAACAGCGAATCTGGGTGAGCGTCGATTGGCCCAAGGCGCCGCGGGGGCGGACGGAGGGTTGGGTGAGGATCGCCCGGCGCGGCGCCAACGAGGTAACGGTCAAGGTCAGGGCCTTCAACCCGGAGGAGCCGGCACGAACTTCCCTGGATGGCTTTGTCGAGGCCAATGGCTATGTCTCGATCGAAGCGGAGCATTTCACCAAGAAGATCGATGCCGGTCCAGTTCGGTGGGAGAAGATCGCGGATTACGGGCGAACCCTCTCGTCCATGACGGTATTCCCCGCCACCGCCAGGAGCGTGACCCCGCCCCAGGATTCTCCGTGTCTGGAATACCGGATGTACTTGTTTGATCCGGGAAAGGTTGCGGTCGAGGCGATTCTCGCTCCGACGTTGAACTTTGTTCCCGGCCGCGGCCTTCGGTTCGCGATCTCTTTCGACGATCAGCCACCCCAGGTCATCGATGCGCTGGCGCGGAACTCGCTGGCGGACTGGGAGACATCCGTAAGAGACAGCGTCCGCAAGGTGAAATCCAGCCACAGCCTGGCGCAGTCCGGCTACCACACGCTGAAGTTCTGGATGGTGGATCCCGGCGTGGTATTGCAGAAACTGGTGGTGGACCTGGGGGGCGTGAAGCCCAGCTACCTGGGCCCGCCCGAGAGCTATCGCGGCGGCAAAGCCGGGAAAAGCGCACCTTAGGTGGACCGCAGGCTGGCCCCGGCTGCCGGCACAGGAATGCCGCGCAGTTCTGCAACCTTGTGCCGTGGGGCAGGCGGTTTCGCCTGCCCCGACAGGGCCGGCCGCTATTAGAACGCCAACTTCAGCGCCAATTGGCTGATGCGTGGGTCGGTGGCGCTGGTAATGCTCCCAAAGCCGCCGGCACTTTGGGTTATGTTGGGGTTGTTGAAGTTCGCGCGGTTGAGTGTGTTGAAGAACTCTCCGCGAAGCTGGAGGCGAAGGTGTTCGCCGCGCAGTGGGAATTCCTTGAACACGCCGGTGTCCCAGTTCACCAGGTTCGGCCCGCGGAGCATGCCCTTGCCGACGTTCCCCAAGGTGCCGATGGCGGGCAGCCCGAACGCGGACGGAACCAGGTAGTCCACGCAGCGGACCGAGCTCCCGCAGGCACCATGGCCGTAGGGACTGACGCCGAGTAAGTTCGCGCGGTCTTGGCCGGTACCGGTTTGCGTCTGGTCTTTGCCGGCTAAGATCGTGATCGGCCCACCGGTCTGAGCCGTGAAGATGCCGGTCCACTGCCACCCGCCGGCCACCGCGCGAAGCAAGGGATTCGACTTCGCCAGTTTTGGCAGGTCGTATACCCAGGACATCACGAAGCGCTGCGCGTGATCGAACTCCGAGGGCCCGCGATCGTACTGATGACGGCCCGGAGCGTACCACGGAATGGGCGAGTTGTTCCCACCCGCCGGACCGGCGATGCCTTGGTTGTAGGGCAGGTCGTCAATCGACTTCGACCAGGTGTAGTTGGCCAGGACGCTCAGACCGCGCGAGAAGCGCTTCTGCGCGGTCAGTTGCAGGGAGTTGAAGCTGGAATTCATGTCCTGCGCAACCTCCGAGATCGAGCCGAACGGCTGCAAGAGGCGCCGCTGATCCGTTCCCAGCGTGCTGCCCGGTGTGTATACGGCTGGGTTGAGTTCGATCGATTCCATCAGGTGGCTCGAATGCGAACCGACGTAGCCGGCGCGCAGGATCCAGTCGCCGGGCAGTTGCCGTTCCAGCATCAGGTTCCAGTTGTAGATGGTCGGGGTCAGCCCCTTCCCCCCGTTGGCCGGATCGAAGGTGATCACCAGCACTGGTCCAGGAAACGCGGAGTCCTTGGGCGGCGGCCAGGGAGCCGGGTACGGGTTCACGATCCCGAGATAGGGGTTGCTGAACGTGCCCTTCGGCTGGGTGAGGCTGATCTGGGGGCTGAACGGCGTCACATCGACGATGCGGTTGTTCATCGTGCCGGCCTGCGTCGCGTCGAAGAAAACCCCGGCGCCGCCGCGAATGCTGGTCTTGCCGTCGCCAAATACGTCGTAGGCGAAACCCACCCGCGGAGCGAAGTTGTTGTAGCTGCCGTTCAGGCCAGAGAGCGGCACTCCCTGATCGCCTGGGAACAGAAGCCCGCGAGGCGCGTTGACGTAGACCTGCGACGTCACGCCCGCATTGTACTTGCTCAGGTCGAACAGCTCGGTGCGATTCCTCATCTCGCGCCAGGGGACGAATGGATCCCAGCGGAGGCCGAGGTTCAGCGTCAGGTGGCGCGACATGTGAAAGTCGTCCTGGACATACAGGCTGTACGAGGTGAGCTGGTTGTCCTTGAACTCGCCGTAGCCCTGAGCGAACGTCCGGACGTAGCCCAGAAAGTAGCTGGCCAGGGCGTCGTTGGTCACGTCCGCCGTGAAGCCGAACGATCCCGAGGTGCGGAACTGGTTGCGAAGGAGCACCTGGCCCCGGAGGAGCGAAATGCCAAATCCGATGCTGTGCTTGCCGCGCACCCAATTGAAATCGTCCGCCAGGCTGTACTGGTTCCGGATGAACGCGGCCGGGTCGGTCTGGGCCACGTTGAAAAAGCCGGAAACGTTGATTCCTTCCAGGGTTTTCTGACCCGGCTGATAGATTTGGACGCCCAGATCCGCGAGGCTGAGGCTGCCCGGCGCGGCTCCCCGGTTCGCCGTCTCGCGCGAGAAGCCCAGCCGGATCTCATTCAGCATGGCCGGGCCCAGGATATGGCTCTCGCTCAGCAGCGCGTTCTGCGCGTCGATCACCGCATAGTTGACGTTGTCCAAATAGTTGCTCAATTCCAGGAACGGCACTTGGTGGAACCGGTCGAAGAAGTAACGGGCAGCCAGCCGGTCCTTCTCCGAGAAGGAATGATCGACGCGAGCGACGTACTCGTTGAAGTCCTGCATCTGCGGCTGCGCATAGAAAATGCGGCCGTTGCCGCTCGAAGCCACCGGAAGGTACTTGGTGAAGGCGACCGCGGCGGGATCCAGGCGGTTGGCCGGAATCCGGTTGCTCGCGAACGGCTGGCCCGTGGTCGGATCGACGACCGCGGTGGCCTTGGCGAAGGGATTTGACGGATCGGAAGCGCTCAGCACGTTGGAGAAGTCGCCGCCGAGGTTGGCCGTCAGGGGGAAGTAGGCGCTGGAAGTCCCGCTCACGTTGCGGATCTTCGTGCCCTGGTAGCCAAAGAAGAAGAAATCCTTATTCGCGCCGTTGTACAGGCCTGGGATCTTGATGGGACCGCCGATGGTCCCGCCGTACTGGTTGCGCTTGAGGTGGTCGCGGAAGGAGGCGAAGAAGTTGCGCGCATTGAAAACCTCGTTGCGGCAGAACTCGAAGACGCCCCCGTGGAACTCGTTGGAGCCGGACCTGGTGAGCACGTTGACCACGCCACCGGCCAGTCCGCCGTACTTGGCCGGATAATTGGCCGTCTGAACGCTGAACTCCTGCAAGGCGTCCGGGAAAGGAAACGGCTGGTTGACGTTGGTATAGATGTCGGTGTTGCTGGCGCCGTCGAGCCGGAAGCTGACCTGGTTCTGCCGGGCGCCGTTCGTGGACACGGTCACCACTACCGGAAAGGTCTTGGTGGTGCCCTGGTCGACATCGTTGACCGGCGAGGGAATGGCGCCCGCCACGATCTGCAAGAGCGAGGCGGCGTTGCGGCCGTTGATCGGAAGGTCCGTGACGCGCCTCTGGTCGACGACCTCGCTGTTGGTGGCCGTGGTGGTGTTGACTTGCGCGCCTTGGGCCGAAACCTCGATGCTCTCAGTAGTCTGCCGCATGACGACGGACGCGTTGACTGTCAGGCTCTGGTCGGCCTGCAAGACGATGCCCTTGTGTACCGAAGGCGCGAATCCCCCAGCATTGACGGTCACCGTGTAGGTGGAGGGACGAAGGGAAGGGATGACGTAGTACCCCTGCCCGTTGGTCACGGTCTCGCGGGAAATCGACGTAGCCTCGTCGGTGGCCCTGATCTTCGCGGCGGGAACCACCGCCCCGGTGGGGTCGGTAATGGTGCCGACAATGGTTCCGAAGCCCTGGCCAAAAGCCAGAGACGCCGCCGAGAGTGCGACAAGGATGCGCGCAGCTATGCGCAACAATCTAAAGCGGTTATGCATGGACGGCCTTTCTAAGGAGGAGGGCTGAACCCTCGTGCATACCATCCTCCTTCAATGTCGGACATTCACTCCCTGAAACTCAGGCTTGAGTTAAACTTGCTGCTGGGAGGGATTGTGTGTCCAGGCTGCCAAGGAAGTCTTTCCCAAGGCTTGAAAAAGTCCTGACGAAGTTGTGATAGAATGTTGGCAGAGTCTTGGGCGTACTTGTATGGGTCTGATAATTAAGCACTTATACGGGTTCGGCCCCTTCCAGTTGGATACTCACGACCGGATGCTGCTGCGCGAGGGCCAGTACGTTCCTCTCACGCCCAAGGCATTCGAGACCTTGCTCGTACTGGTCGAGCACGGGGGAAGGATCGTAGACAAGGAAGAACTGCTCAGGCAAGTCTGGCCGAACACGTTCGTGGAAGACGCCAGCCTTGCCAAGAACGTCTCCACTCTGCGCAGAATCCTCGGGGAATCCGAGGGGCACCGGTACATCGAGACCATACCCAAGCGCGGCTATCGTTTTGTGGCCGAGGTGCGGGTTCTGGAGCAGGAGGATGCCGCTCCAGTCTCCGAGCAGCACCGGACAGGTCCAAGCTGGTCCGCCCCGGCGCAGGAAGCGCCCCCTCCACCGGCGAGCCCCGATCGAAAGAGAACTCCGTTCCTGGTGCGTCACTGGCCTTCGGTGGCAGCGGTTCTGGCGCTGGGAGCAGGGGTCAGTGTGCTGGTCTGGCTGCTCGCCGTCGGACAGAGTACCAGCCCACCTGCGCCTTCTCTGAGAACCATACCGCTCACCAGCTTCCCGGGCCGCCAGACTCAGGTGGCTTTTTCACCGGATGGAAATCAGATCGCTTTTGTGTGGGACGGCCCTCAGAACGACAGCCTCCATATCTACGTCAAGCTGATTGGCAACGAGACTCCGCTGCAACTGACGCACGGCCCAGCCGCCGACTCCAAGCCCGCGTGGTCGCCCGATGGCCGCTACATTACGTTCTTGCGTACGTCCGCGGACCGGCGCGCCTGGTATCTGATCCCGGCCATTGGCGGAGCGGAGCGCAAGCTGGCTGACATCTACCCGTATTTCGACGTCGGAGACGGGAATAGCCCATATTGCTCGCCGGACGGGAAGTACCTCGCGATCGTCGACAAGAGCTCGCTGGAGGAACCCTCGAGCATCTTTCTGCTCTCGCTGGCGAACTCGGAGATTCGCAAACTCACCTCGCCTCCCGCGGGCACCACCGGCGACTACTACCCGGCCTTTTCGCCGGACGGAAAGCAGCTCGCATTCGCACGGGCCATCAGCTTCTCCGCCACCGACCTCCATGTCCTGCCGCTCTCGAGCGACCATCCGAGACGCCTCACGTTCGACGGCCTCACGATTGAGGGATTGACCTGGACAGGCGACAGCCGTGAGATCGTTTTCTCATCCCGGCGAGGCGGCAGCATCAACGCTTTGTGGCGGATCGCCGCCGCCGGAGGAAACCCGCAGCGCGTGCGAACGATCGGCAAAGACGGGGTCAGCCCGGCGCTGTCCCCTCACGGCAATCGTCTGGCTTACACCCAACAGCTCGACGACATGAATATCTGGAGCATTGCGCTGGACGCCAGCGGTCGAGCGGCGTCGAAGACGCAGATCATCGCCTCGACGTTCCGGGACTCCGACCCGGACTATTCGCCGGATGGCCGCAAGATCGCCTTCACCTCGGGGCGCGCCGGAGGTTTTGGCATCTGGGTATGCGACAGCGACGGGACCAATGCCCGGCTGCTTTTCGATGGCGGTCCTTACGTCACGGGGAGCCCCCGCTGGTCTCCCGATGGACGCTGGATCGCTTTCGACACGCGCTCGAACGACCCAGCCAAAGCGGGGAATCCGAGTATCTATGCGATCAGTGCCGAGGGTGGCCAGTTTCGGCGGCTGACTACCGACCCGGCTGGGGGTGTCGCGCCAAGCTGGTCGCACGACGGACGTTGGATCTACTTCGCCTCGACTCGGAGCGGAAATCTCGAGATCTGGAAAATGCCAGCCGGCGGCGGCGCGGCGGCGCAGGTCACCCGGACGGGTGGTTTCGAGGGATTCGAAACGGCCGATGGTCGGTACTTGTATTATTTGAAGGGCCGTGCGGTACCCGGAATCTGGCGAGTTCCAACGGGAGGCGGCGAAGAGGTTGCGGTGATCCATCGCGATCAAGCCGGGTTGTGGCGCTGCTGGCGGGTGGCGGGCGGCGGGATCTACTACGCCACGGCTGCTCCACCCCTCGGCCCGCGGCTCGAGTTCATGGACTTGGCGACCCGGCATGTCCGCGAGATCAGCCGGATGCAGAAAGCGCCGGACCTGACCATTCCTGGCCTGGCGGTTTCACCCGACGGGCGGCACCTGCTGTACGCTCAGTACGACCAGAGCGGCAGCAACATCATGATGGTCGAGGGTTTTCGGTAAGCGGAGCCGGCATGCCGCGCGGTCAACGCCGCCTGACGAGGCCCGCTGGTCCGGCGGAGCCGGCATGCCGCGCGGTCAACGCCTTTGCTTTCCCTGCCAATGCTTTGTAACCTAACAGTTTGCCGGTTCGCCATTCTGTCTGAGGGATGGTGAGGAACCTCCAGATGCCGGCTACGAGACGGCATGGCGGTAGATTTCGAGCTGATCCAGCGTGCCAGGAAGGGCGACGATGCCGCCTTCAGCCAAGTGGTGCAGGCGTACCGGAAGCGCATCCTGGGCACGATTGCGAGGTTGATTGGGAGGCCGGAGGACGTCGAAGACGTCGGCCAGGAGGTGTTCCTGCGCCTGTATTATTCGCTGGATCAGCTTCGTACGCCGGAGGTATTCGAGGCCTGGATGTACCGTTTGACCGTCAACGCGGCGTACGACTACCTGCGCCGCCGGAAGCGCCGGGCCGAGGCTCGGATGTCGGACCTTTCCGAGCAGCAGGTCCTGTGGGCGGATGCCGCGGCTGGCACCGAGCGGGAACACGAGGCACAAAGGCGGAAGCGGGTCCGCGAGTTGGTCGACTCGCTCCTGAGCTCGGTTTCCAAAGAGGACCGGATCTTGCTTACCTTGAAGGAGATCGAGGGGCTTTCGCTGAAAGAGCTTGAAAAGGTGTACGGGGTGAACGAGAATGCATTGAAGGTCCGGCTGTTCCGGGCCCGACAACGGGTTTTGAAGGTATACGAGGCGATGGAGGGGAAGGCCGCCGTCGCCGGGGGTTCGGAGGGTTAGGGGGAAATATGGTGGACCAGCACAAGGCGCGGGCGGAAGACCCCGAAGGCCGGCTGTCCGAGCTGTTCGCCGCATACCGGGCGGCGTGCCCAGACCCGGAGCCGAGCGCGACGTTCCTGCCGGGGCTGTGGGAGAAGATCGAAGCGCGCCGGTCTTTCGCATACCGGCTGAAGCGGCTGTCCCGGGGCATCATCACGGCCGCCGCCGTGGTGTGCCTGCTCATGGGGCTGTTCCTGTCCAGACCGGAACCTTCTGTCTCTTACGTGGATGTTCTGACCGCGGACCAGTCCCATGACAGCGCCGCCGACGAGGACCTCCTCCCGGCCGGATACGAAAGGAACTGATGAAGCGCCCCACCCTTTCGATCATCCTGTACCTGTGCCTGGTGTTCCTGAGCGGCGTCCTGGTGGGCGGCTTTGGTTTCTCGCTGTACTCGAAGCGGTGGGCGGACGAGAGGCCCAGCCCGCAGCGGATGCAAGAGCAGTACCTGAAAGACATGAGCTCGCGCCTGAAGCTCAGCGACGACCAGGTCCAGAAGCTCAAGGTCATCATGGAGACCACGGGCGCGCGGATCCACGCCCTGCACGAGAAAACCAGGCCGGAAGAGCGGGAAATCCACGAGCAGCACGTTCAGAGCGTTCGCGCCATCCTGAACGAAGCGCAGCGCGCCGAGTACGACAAGCTGCGAGAGGAACGGGGAAAGCGACACCCGCAGGAAGGCCGGCGAGGCCCGGGGCGCTGACTTCGGATCCTCGTGGGGGCTACGCCTTGGGCCGGGACAATGCCGCCAACTTCTTCATGTCCTGGGTCTTCTGATACTTCTTCTGGAAGCGGTCGATGCGGCCGGCCGTGTCCACCAGTTTCTGGCGGCCCGTAAAGAAGGGATGACACTTGGAGCAGATTTCCACGCGGATGTCGCCCTTGTGCGTGGAACGGGTGCGGAACGTGCTCCCGCAGGCACAGATGATGTTCAGTTCGTTGTAAGCGGGGTGAATCCCGGCCTTCATGGGCAGACAAATCCTTTCCTGATGGGGCTAAACAAGCATTATAGCAGACGGGCTGGATGAAAACCCCCGCCTCACTCCGTCACGGTGAGGCGGGGGCGTCGGTAGCCAATAGGATGAGCCTGAGGCTCATCGAACCAATGTGAGGCGGCCGGTCCACAGGAACTTTGGCCTCGCCACTGATTTCGGGGCCGACTAGGTCAGAACGGTCGACTCAGAAGTCGGCCACCTCACACGGTTTACTACTGCCAGATGACATTTTCCTGGACCACCTCCTTTCTCAGTGATGCCTCCATCGTAGAAGGGATCGGCCGGGTTGTCAATCCGACCAGGCCCCAGGCCCGCCCTTCTCACACAAGATCTACTGCGGCGCGCGATGAGCCCAGGTCTACTTCGTTGCGCTCGGGCGACGTCCTCGACGTGCTGTCAAGTACGCCTCCGGGCGTCGCCCCTCGCCCGCCTCGTATCCACGGGCTCCTCACGCGCCTCGTCACGATCCTGCGTGAGAAGGGCGGGCTAGAGCTTCCTGGCCAGAAAGCGGCACAGGGCCAGCCCGTCCAGGATGTTGAACGGGAACTCGCCCACGGTGTAGTGGCCGCAGGGGAGCTTCAGTTCCTCATGCCTCAACCCACGCGCTCGGAACTCCTCGACCAACTGCCTGGAATAGACCGGCAGAAAGGTGGTGTCGAAGCGGGCCCAGACCAGCAGGCTTTCCAGGTCCCGGCCCACCAGGCGGTCCAGAAAGCTGGCGGGGCTGATCACAGCCCAGTAATCGCGCAGCTCGTCCTGGCTCACAGCCTGGCTCAGGCCGTTGCGGACGTGCTGGGTCGAAAGCCCGGTCCAGACCACGTCGCCGAAGTAGGCGGAGACGTGGTTGAACGCGCCAGCGCGGATTCGCGGGTCGTGCGCGGCGACGATGAAGGCGATACAGGAGCCGAGGCTGGTCCCGAGGATGCCCAGGCGGTCGTAGCCGTGAGATTCGAGGAAGTCCAGGCAAGCCCGGGCATCGATGACCGACTGCCGGCTCGCCTGGATGGTGCGCCCGATGTTGCTGGAGAGATGATAGTCGGCGCGCAGGGTCTCGGGCGGTTTCCGCCGGTCGTGGTAGGCCAGGCTCATCCGCAGAGCGGTGATGCCGAACCGGTTGAGCAGCCGGCACAGCGTCGAGTGGCCCCGTTCATCGGCGTTCCACTGCGGCAGAACCACTACCGCCCGACCGAGATCCCGGCGGGCCGGATACAGGTCGGCGTGCACGAGGTTGTTCTCGGGGTAGGGCGTGGCCAGCGGGCTGGTGAAAGTAAGATGCGATTCCCGGAGGGAGTAGTCGGAAGGCCGCTGGTACGAGTAAAACGCCGCCGAGTCCGCCAACCAGCCCGCGGTACGCGCCCGAACGCGTTCGCGCGGATCGCCGCCGTTGACATCCCGGATCCCCAGCCAGTCCAACCCCCACTCGAAGGGGCGCACCACGCGATTCTTGTCGCGGCTGGCCAGACGGCCTTCCCAGCGCTCCATCCAGCGCGCGTAGACACCTAACATGAAGGGATCTTATTGTAGCAGAAAGGGGATGGGGTCAAAAAAAGATACCCCGCCGATGGGCGGGGTGAGGCAAATCTTGTTGCCGAGAGGCAACTACCCCCAAAGCGTTCAAAACCTCACATAACCCCACTCCTGCGGGAGCAATCCGGATGCCAAACGCAAGTCGAACAACCCACTGGGATTGGCCGAAGGTACATTCCGTTTTCCATATCCCCTACCCCCAGAGGGATACGCGATTCTGAATTCCGGGATCCCTGGCTGCCGGCTGGCGGCTCCGTTTTAGGTACAATACCGGGGTGGTCGAAATCTCGGGAGATCCGCCCGCCGTCCCCCCCGACCAGTTCCGAAAGGAGATTGCGCTGGCGCGCAAGGCACTGGCGGGCTTCTTTCTTTCCGGACTGCTGTTCTCCTATCTGGGAGCCATCCTTCCCGCCTGGGGCCACCACCTCACCGAGGACTACCTTACCGTCGGCCACTACTTCCTGAGCACCAACATAGGCATTTGGGCGGCACAATGGATCGCCTCCCGGCTGCGACCCAGGACGGGCCTCAGGACGACACTGGTAGTGGCGTGCAGCCTGGCCTGCGGCGGATTCCTGTTCCTGGCGGCAGTTCCGCAGACGTTTTCCTCCTGGTGGCGGATGGCCGGCGTGCTGGTGATCGGCTGTGGCGCCGGCCTGCTGAACACCGCGTTGTTTCAGGCCATCACTCCGTTGTACCGCCAGGAATCCGCCTCGACGGTCAACCTGGCGGGCACCTTCTTCGGGCTGGGTTGCGTGGTGATGGCCATCCTGGTGGCCGGGACCTTCTATGTCTACAGCGTCCCGAGCATCCTGGTGTTCACCGCGCTGATCCCCGGCTTCTTCATTGCCATGTACGCGCGGTGCTCCATCCGCGCCGAGGCATCCGAGCAGCAACCCTCCTGGAAACAGGCGTTTACCGATTTCCGCAGCCCCACCGCGGTCCTGTTCGCACTGCTGCTGTTCTTCCAGTTCGGGAACGAGTGGTCGATCGCCGGGTGGCTGCCGCTGTTTCTAACCAAGTCGCTGGGCGTCAGCCCGGAATCCTCGCTGGTGATGCTGGCGGTGTTCTGGCTGGCGCTGCTGGTGGGTCGGACGGCGGTGTTGTCGCTGCTGCCGCGGCTGAATCACGGCAGGCTCCTGATGGGTAGCGCGGTTGGGGCGCTGCTGGGCTGCACCATCCTGATTTCCACGGACAACTGGTTCGGCGCGGTGGTGGGCATTCTGATGGTCGGAGGGGGATTTGCGCCGGTGTACCCGCTGGTGGTCGAGAAGATCGGGGGCCGGTTTCCTTATTACCACCCCGGGCTTTTCAACGGGATTTTCTCCGTCGGACTGACGGGCGGACTGCTGGCCCCCTGGTCTTTGGGCTTCTTCACCAATTCGTGGGGCATTCGAGCCGTTATGGGGTTGCCGCTGCTGGGCACGGTGATGGTGGTGCTGCTGCTGCTGGTGATTTGGGCGGAAGCGCAATTCCTCTCGGCGCCCAGGATTCTAAAATAGCCGCAGGATGGTCTGACGCTCGCCGTGCTGGTAGATGAGTTCCAGCGACTTCAGCGACTTCACCTTGCCTGTGTAAGGAAAGTAGAGATGACCGCTTACCGGGCCGGTGGCGCGGCCTTCCGGCAGTGCGGCGTCCACGACGGCTTCCTCGGCCGTGAGGCTGGGCGGCCTCTCGACGCCCGCCGGATTCTGGGCCGGCACCCCCGGCGGCGTGCGGGGCTGAGGCTCGCGGTTGTCGCCCGGAACGCGCCCCACCGTGGTGGGCCGCCCGATGATGATGCCACCGATGCCCGCCTCGGTCTGAAGGCCCCGGGAAGGCTCCCAATCCGGGTGTTTCAGGGAGGCCGCGACGAAGGCGGGCGTCTCAGAGCGCAGAACGCCTTTCGTCTTTCCGTTGATACGAAGCCAGAACTGGCCGGCCGCGAGCTCGATGGGCTGCTCTCTGGCCGGATAGAGGGCCACCTCGACCACCAAGTAGTTGGGAACCACGAAGGTCTGGCGGCCGCTGGAGACGCTGTGCACCAGATATTCGGTGCCCAGCGCAGGCTCGCCGTCGTTGGCGTGGGCGGGGTAATCGGCCGGGCTACCCTTGGGTGTCGTTCCATGCTGCCCCCACAGCGCGGAACAGCAGAGCAAAACAGCAGCGCCGGTGCGGGGGGAGGCCACACCTGAAGTATAATCCGAGTTTCCATGCGATGGATCATTCTGTTCCTCCTCCTCCTGGTTCGGGTTTCGCCCGCGCAATCGCTGCGGGAACGGATCGAGAGCGTTCTGGAATCGTCGCCGGCGGCGAAGCGGGCCTTTTGGGGCATCCAGGTGGTGGAACTGGGAAGCGGCACGACGCTGTTCCAGTCCAACCCGAACCGGTTCTTCGTTCCCGCCTCCAACGCCAAGCTGTTTACGACGGCGCTGGCGCTGGTGCGGCTGGGACCGGACCACCGCTTCGAGACCGAGATTCGCGCGGGCGTCGCGCCCGATGCCGCCGGTCGAATCGCCGGTGACCTGGGCCTGATCGGCGGGGGCGACCCGACCTTGTCCGCGCGGGCGGTGCCCTATCAGAAGGGGCCGGCAAGCGGAGACCCATTGCAGGCCATCGAGGCGCTGGCGGACCAGGTACAAGCCGCCGGCGTGCGACGCATCGACGGCGACGTCGCCGGCGACGACAGCGCCTGGGTTTGGGCGCCCTATCCGGAAGGCTGGGCGCACGACGACACCGTCTGGGACTACGGCGCTCCGGTCAGCGCGCTGGCGGTCGGCGACAACGTGGTTGCACTCTCGCTGCGGGCCTCCGGAACGGGCGGCCGGGCGCCGTCGCTGTTCCTGTCGCCGGCCCTGGAGTACTACAGCATCGACAACCGCGTGCGCAGCGGGCCGGGCCTCGAAAACAAGGTGTCCATCGAGCGGCTCCCCGGCTCACGGCAATTGCGGCTCTGGGGGACGATGTCCAGCGACCCGGCGAGCACCGTGCCGCTGCTGGTGGCCATCGACGACCCGGCGCTGTACGCCGCCTTCGCGCTGGTGGACGCGCTGGGCCGCCGCGGCATCCAGATCGCCGGCCGGCCCGTCGCGCGGCACTGGTTTGCGAACCAGGGCGGTTCGCCGCCCGCGCCCGGGGGGGTGGTACTGGCGCGGCGCAGCTCTGCCCCGCTGGTCGAGATCCTGCGGATCATCGCCAAGGCGAGCCAGAACCTGTACGCCGAAATGGTCCTCCGCGAGGTGGCGCGGGTGCGCAAAGGGACCGGCAGCCGCGAAGCGGGCCTCGAGGAAGCACGGGCGTTCCTGGCCGAGGCCGGCCTCGAGGAAGCCGACTGCCACTTCGCCGACGGCTCGGGGCTCTCAACGAGCGACCTGGTGACGCCCGCGGCGGTGATGAAGCTGTTGCGCCACATGCACCGGTCACAGTACCGCGACACCTGGATTTCGCTGCTGCCGCTGGGCGGCGAGGACGGCACCCTCAGCACGCGCTTCGAGGGAAAACCGGAGGCGCGCCGCATCCACGCCAAAACCGGCACGCTGACCCACGCGGCGGCACTCTCCGGTTACGCCGAGTCGCGCAGCCGCGGCCTGGTGGCGTTCTCGATCCTGGTGAACAACTTCAATGCGCCCGGCGCGGAGATTCGCGCGGTGATCGACAAAATCGCGCTGCTGCTGACGGAGTAGGATAAGGCCGGAGCCCCATCCTACTCGGAGGCGTCCGGGTTACGGATGCGGCTGTGGCGCCGGCTGTAAGTGAAATAGACCACCAGCCCGATAATGAGCCAGCCGATCAGCCGCGCCCAGTTGACCCATCCGAGCTTGTACATCATGTAGCCGTTGAAGCCGATGCCGAGGATGGGCACCACGGGCACCCAAGGCGTCCGGAACGGGCGGGCCTGCCCGGGATTGGTCCTTCGCAGCATCATCACGGCAATGCAGACGATGACAAAGGCCAGCAGCGTGCCGATGTTCACCATCTTGCCGATGTCGTCGATGGGAGTCACGCTGCCCACGATCGCGGCCAGCAGGCCCACCAGGATGGTGTTCTTCCATGGCGTGCGGAACTTCGGGTGAATCGCCGCGAAGAATTTCCGTGGCAGCAGGCCGTCGTTGGCCATGGAATAAAGCACGCGCGTTTGGCCGAGGAGCATCACCAACATGACGCTGGTGAGCCCGGCGAGCGCTCCGATGGTGATGACGTGCGAAGCGGCGGTCAGCCCGCGATCCATGAAGGCCCGCGCGAGCGGCGCCTCGATGTTGACGTCCTGCCAAGGCACCATGCCTGTCAACACCCCGGCCACCAGGATGTAGAGCACCGTGCAAACGAGCAAGGAGGTGATGATTCCGATGGGCAGATCGCGTTGGGGACGCTTGGCTTCCTGCGCGGTGGTCGAGACGGCGTCGAATCCGATATAGGCGAAGAAGATGTAGGCCGCTCCCGCGCCGATGCCCGAGAAGCCGTTGGGGGCGAACGAACTCCAGTCCTTGCCCCAGTTGGCCACATTGATATACTTCACGCCCAGCCCAATCACGAACAGGACCACCGAGACTTTGACGGCAACGACGGCCGTGTTGAAACGCGCGCTTTCCTTGATTCCGATGCACAGAATGGCGGTGATGACCAGAGCGATACAGAAGGCGGGCAGGTTGAACCCGATTTCGAAACCGAAGAGGCTCGGTGCGCCGACCATAGCGTGAGCCTTTTGAACCAACTCGGGCGATTGCGCGGAGACGATCTCCTGCACGCGGGCCAGGTAGGGTTGGGTACCGGCCAGCAGGTTGGGGTCAAGAACGTGGGCCATCTGCCGGGCCATGACATTTTCGGCGGTGCGCAAGGCCGTCCAATGGTCGTAGGCCAGCCACAGCGGCATCTTGATGTGCAACATGTTCAACAGTTCGATGAAGTGGTTGGACCAGCCGGAGGAGACCGTGCTGGCGCCCATGGCATACTCCAGGGTCAGATCCCATCCGATGATCCACGCGAACAACTCGCCGAGCGTGGCATAGGCGTAGGTGTAGGCACTGCCGGCCAGGGGAATCATGGCCGCGAACTCGGCGTAACAGAGTCCGGCAAACGCGCAGCCCATCCCGGAGAGGACGAACGATAGCATCAGTCCGGGACCGGCGTAGTGCGCTCCCAAGCCGGACAGAACGAAGATGCCCGCTCCGATGATGGCGCCCACGCCCAAGGCGGTCAGTTGGAACGGACCCAGCGTGCGTCTCAGGCTGTGCTCGCCGGAGGCTTGCGCCTCTTTCATCAGCAGCTCCAGCGGCTTTCTCGCAAACAGCGGATTCCCCATTCCAGTGTCTCCTTCAAAACGATCCGGCTGCCGGCCGCGACAGCAGCCGCCATACGTAATAAACCGGCACCCCCAGCAGCACGATGATCAGCCCGGGCCAGGTGTACTTCGGTTTGTATAACAGCAGCAGTACTTCGATCAGTCCGGCGACCGCGATATAGGCGGCCGGAAGCACGGGGTAGCCCCACGCGCGATACGGCCGTTCCATGCCGGGTCGCGTCCGGCGCAGCACGAACACCCCGGCGATGGTCAGGATGTAAAAAAGCAGAACCGCGAATATAACATAGTCCAGGAGATCGCTGTAGGTTCCGCTGAGGGTGAGCAGGCAGGCCCAGGCGCACTGGACGGCGAGGGACACCACGGGGGTGCGGCGCTGGGGATGGAGCTGGGCCACGGGGCGGAAGAACAGCCCGTCGAGCGCCATGGCGTAGTAGACGCGCGCGCCGGCCAGGATCATCCCGTTCAGGCAGCCGAACGTGGAAATCATGATGGCCACCGCCATGACCTTGACCGCGACCGGCCCCAGGATCACCGCGGCCGCCGCCGTCGCCACCCGGTCCTCCGGCGCTCTCTGAATCGCTTCCAGCGGCAGCACGCTGAGGTACACGAAGTTGCAGGCGATGTAAATGACCGAGACGATCCCCACCCCCAGGGCGAGGGCCAGGGGCACGTTGCGCGAGGGGTTGCGGGTCTCTCCGGCGGTGAAGGTGACGTTGTTCCAGGCGTCGGAGGCAAACAGCGCTCCCACCATGGCCACGCCGACGATCCGAATGGTGGTGAAGGTCCAGTCCGCGTGCTGCCAGAAGTGGCCGAAATTGCGGGCCACCGCCTGGGGGTTGCGGCCCAGGAGCAGTCCGAGGCCCACCAACCCGGCTAGGGCGGCGACTTTGGCGAAAGTGAAGGTGTTCTGCACCACCGCGCCGGTGCGCACGCCGCGCGTGTTCACCCAGGTCAGCAGCACCAGCATGGCCATCGCGACCATTTGCTGCGTGCTGAGGCCGAGGCCCCTGGCATTTACCAGCCCGTGCTGGGTCGAAATCCAGGGGAAGAAGACCCCGGCGAACTTGGCGAAGGCCACCGCCACGGCCGCGATGGTCCCGGTCTGGATCACCAGGAACAGCGTCCAGCCGTACAGGAACCCGCTGAGCGGGCCGAAGGCCTCGCGCAGGTAGACGTACTGGCCGCCCGCGCGCGGCATCGCCGACGCCAGCTCGCCGTAGCTCAACGCGGCAATCAGCGTCAGCACGGCCGTCACCACCCAGGTCGCGATCAGCAGGCCCGGGGAAGTCACCTGCCGGGCGATGTCGGCCGAGACGATGAAGATGCCCGAGCCGATCATGGAGCCGATCACCAGGGTGGCGGCGTCGAGCAGGCCGAGACCCTTCACTAGGCCGGTCGCGGTTATGTCTTCAGGAGCCGTTGCCATTCTTCCATCCGCGCCCGCACGGTCGAAAACGTGCAGGTTTCCGGCAGGATATCATGAATCGCCGCTACCGAATCGGCCCCCGCGGCAAGCACCTCGAGGGCATTGTCCCGGGTAATCCCCCCAATGGCGACCAGGGGGAGGCTGGCCTGTTTCTTCGCTTCTCGGAGGGCCCGCAGACCGGCCACCGGGCCGGAGTCCTGCTTGGAGCGGGTGGCAAACACCGGGCCGAACCCCAGGTAATCGACCGGCTCGGCGACGGCTGCCGCGAGCTGCTCGGGATCGTGGGTGGAGAGTCCCAGGATGCGGCCCGCGCCCAGCAGACGGCGGGCATCGCACGGCGGCAGGTCGTCCTGGCCGATGTGCAGCCCCGCGTCGAGCAGCAGGGCGATGTCGGCGCGGTCGTCGATGAGGAACAGCGCTCCGGAGCGGCGGGCCAGCGCGGCCACCCGTTCGGCCTGCTGGAACACGGCGCGGGAGTAATGGCCCTTGTGACGGAACTGCAAGATCCCCGCGCCCCCCTCCAGCATCGCCTCGGCCGCCGTCTCGACCGCGCACCCGCGCCGGGCCAGCGTCTCGGTATCCAGGATCGGGTAAACGCGCGGGAGTTCGATGGCTATTATCATAGCAGGCTGGCCGCGGCGTCGGCTTCCTGACGCTCAGTTCCGAAGGACTTCGTCGACCTGCCCGCCGCTGGCCCGCAGGGCAGAGGTAACCTCGCGGTCCAGCCGCGCATCCATACAGTTGTAAGCGCCTGTGGAGTGTGCGCGCGAATCAGAGGCTTGGCATCGCGTGGGAATGGAATGCCTGCCGAATGCAACCGCTTGAAGAGGAACTGGGCTTGATCTACAGGGAACAGGAATGCTGAGACACTACCGTCGTGTTTTGCTGCTTTTGGCCGCCATTGGCGGCACGCTGGTGGCGGCCAGCCTGGGCACCGGCCGCTATGCCGTAATCCTCACCGACCCTTCCGTGGCTAAGCATGTCGCAGCGCCCGGAGGAACGCGCGGGGCGGCCGCCGCGAACTACCGCGGGCAGGTTGTTGCCAGCCAGGCGACGCTGCGGAAGGAACTCGGGAAACGCAGCCTGCGGGTGACCGGGGCCGCGCAGACGCTGCTAAACGCGGTTTTCGTCGTGGCTTCCAAGGACGAGGCGGCGCAGTTGCGCGCCCTGCCGGGCGTCAAGGCGGTGGTGCCGCTGCACCGGTACCGCGCGCTGCTGGATCAGGCGGTCCAATTGACGAATGTGCCCGCGGCCTGGTCCCAGCTCGGCGGCACGACTAATGCCGGAGCGGGGATCAAGATCGCGATCATAGACAATGGCATCGACCAGACGCATCCCGCCTTTCAGGACGCTTCACTCCAGCGGCCGGCCGGCTTCCCGATCTGCGACCTGCAGCAGAACTGCGCCTTCACCACCAACAAGGTGATTGTGGCGCGGAGCTACGTGCCGACGCTGGCAGCCGGAACGCAGCCCAACCCCGCGGCGGATTCGCGGCCCGACGACCCCTCGCCGCGGGACCGCATGGGCCACGGCACGGCGCTGGCCATGATCGCGGCCGGGATGACGAATGCCGGACCCTTGGCCGCCATCACGGGCGTCGCGCCCAAGGCGTTCCTGGGCAGCTACAAGGTCTTCGGCACGCCGGGCGTCAACGATTTCACATACGGCGACATCATCATCCAGGCGCTCGAGGATGCGCTCAGCGACGGCATGGACATCGCGGTGCTGTCGCTGGGCAGCCCGGCGCTCTCGGGACCGCTCGACGAAGCGGCGGCGTGCGTGGATTCAACCGGCTCGGATTTCTGCGATCCGGAGGCTGCGGCGGTGGAGGCCGCCGTTCAAAGCGGCATGAGCGTGGTGGTGGCGGCGGGCAACGACGGCGAGTCGGGAGCGAACATCCCAACCCTCAACTCGATCAGCTCGCCGGCCACAGCGCCCTCGGCGATTGCCGCCGGGGCCTCCACCAATTCGCACACCCTGGTTCTAACCGTGCAGGTGCCGGGCGCGAACGTGCCGCAAAACCTCCAGTCCATTGCGGCCGAGTACGGGGACGGCCCCGAGCGGATGGCTCCGCTGACGGCGCCGCTGCGCGACGTGGCTGCGCTGGACGGCACGGGCTACGCATGCTCGTCCTTGCCGGCCGGCTCGCTCGACGGGACGATCGCGCTGATCGAGCGCTCCGTGTGCCTGTTCGCCACCAAGGTTCTCAACGCGCAGAATGCCGGCGCGGTAGGGGTCATTCTGTATATGGTACCGGGCCAGGGCGCCGCTATGTCTCCCGGTGGGCTGTCGGGCACGCTGCCCCCCACCGTGATGATCGGCGATACGGACGGCCAGTCGCTGAAGAGCTACCTGGCTTCCAATCCCGGCTCGACGGCCAGCATAAATCCGGCGCTATCCCCGGTGAGCCCTTACAACGAGGTGGCGTGGTTCTCCTCGCACGGGCCCTCGATCAATTTGCGGCTCAAGCCGGAACTGGTGGCCGTGGGTACGGATATGTACATGGCGGCGCAGCGTTTCGATCCGAATGGGGTGATGTACGACCCCTCCGGCTACACGGTGGCGGACGGGACGAGTTTTTCGACGCCGATGATCGCGGGAGCGCTGGCGCTGGTCAAGCAGGCGCACCCGGAATTCACGACCTGGCAGTTGAAATCGGCGGTGGTGAATACGGCGACGCAGGATGTGACGGAAAACGGCGGCAGCGCCTCGGTGGTCTCGGCTGGCAACGGCAAGCTGAGCGCCGCCGACGCCCTCCAGGTGGCGGTTACCGTGAACCCGGCCACCATTTCCTTCGGAGCGCTGACCAGCGGCACCACGCCGACTCCGCAGAAAATGACGCTGCACTATTCCGGCACGTCGGCCGCAACCCTGACGCTGGCGGCGGTGGCCGTGAACGGCAATCCCCCGTCGCTGGATAAGACCATCCTGACGGTTGCGCCGGGGCAGGCGGACCCCACGGTGACGCTCACGCTGCCGAGCAGCGTGCCCTCCACGGGCATCTATGAGGGCAGGATCGTGATCCAGGGCGCGGGCGCGACGGTGCGCGTGCCCTACCTCTACGTGGTCGGGGATGGTTATCCGAACGACCTCCTTGCGCTGGGAGACGGTTTCGACGGCACCGTGGGCCAGATGATTCCCACCGGGGGCTTTGCGCTCAAACTGATCGACTCGTCCGGCGTGCCGGTGGCGGGGTGGCCGGTGTCGTTCCGCGTGGTTAGCGGCGGCGGCTCGGTCTTCAGCGCCGACAGCCGGACCAATACGGAAGGCGTCGCCGGGGCCGATGCGACCCTTGGCCCCACGGTCGGAACTCAGGTGTTCTCGGTCCGCATCTCCGGCTTCGGGTCTTTTTCCTTCTACGGAACGGCGCGAATCCTGCCCACCATTGCCGCGGTGACGAACTCCGCGAGCCTGTTTTCGGGGCCCATCTCGCCAGGTTCCTACATCACGCTATGGGGCAGCGGGCTGAGCGACTACACCGGCAGCACTACCACCGCCGCGCTGCCGCTGGCGATCATGTTCCCGGACCAGACCGGGAACTACGTGGACTCGAACGTGAGCGTGAGTTTCGACGTGCCGTCGGCGAACCTGAGCCTGCCGGGCCGGCTGCTCTACGTCAGCCCGGGGCAGGTGAACGTGCAGGTGCCCTGGGAACTGGTGGGGCAGAGTTCGGTGATGATCAAGGTCACGGTTGGGGATTCGCCGGGCCGGGTGTTCACGGCCTCGGTCTCGAGCTTCTCGCCCGCTGTATACCTGATCCCGGACCCGGTGACCAGCCAGCCGCTGGCCGCGGCTCTGGACCTCAACAACGTGCAGATCTCTTCGCAGAATCCGGCGCACGCGAACCAGATCATCCAGCTTTACCTGAATGGGCTGGGAGATGTCAGCAACCGGCCCGCGATCAGCTTCGTGGCGCAGGCGGAGCCGCTTTCCAACACGATGATCCTGCCGGCGGTGACCATCGGCGGCAAAGCGGCCGCGGTTCTGTTCAGCGGTTTGACGCCCACCACCTCGGGCCTGTACCAGCTCAACCTTCAGTTGGCTTCGGACACCCCCAAGGGGACTCAGCCTCTGGTGGTCACGATCGGCGGCATCTCTTCGCCGGCGGTGAACATTCCGGTGCAGTAGTCGCGGGCAGCGGCGGCGGGCCGCCCGCTACAATCGAAGCATGAGGCGGATTGCGGAGGAGGCGCTGGGGGCGGCGGCGGGGCGCGGAGTATCCTATGCCGACGTGCGGGTGGTGGAGAGCCGCACGCGGCAGGTTGCCACCAAGAACGGGAAGGTGGGCGGCCTCGCCAGCAGCGAGTCGCTGGGGGCGGGAATCCGGGTGCTGGTGGAGGGCTGCTGGGGGTTCGCCGCTACCGACGATTTGAGCAACCGAGGGCTGGCCGCGGCGGCGGCGCTGGCCCGGGAGATCGCCCGCTCGAGCGCCGCCGCGAAAAAGAAGGACGTGCGGCTGGCGCCCGAAGAGAAGTACGAGGCGGTTTGGATCTCGCCCTGTCGCGTGGATCCGTTCTCGATTCCCATCGACGAAAACCTGGGCCTGCTGCTCGGGATCGACGCCGAGCTGCGGCGCAACTCCGGGGTGACGCTGGCGGAGACCTCGATGGCGTTCACGCGCGAGCGGCAGTTCTTCGCCTCGTCGGAGGGCAGCCGCATCGACCAGACGCGCACCACCAGCGGCGCGGGTTTCGTGGCGTGCAGCTACAAGGAAGACGAGATTCAGAGGCGCTCCTACCCGAACTCGTTCGGCGGGCAGCACCAACTCAAGGGCTACGAGCTGATCGAGGAGCTGCGGCTGCTCGAAAACGCGCCGCGCGTGGCCGAGGAGGCGGTGGCGCTGCACTCGGCCGCACAGTGCCCGGAGGGGGTTTCCGATCTCATCCTGGACAGCTCGCAACTGGGGTTGCAGATCCACGAATCCATCGGCCATCCGATCGAGCTGGACCGCGTGCTTGGCTCGGAGGCAAACTACGCCGGCATGAGCTTCCTCACGCTCGATAAGCTGAACCGTCTCGACTACGGCTCGGAAATCGTCAACGTGGTGGCCGATGCGCGCTGGGCGCACGGCCCGGGCCTAGGCAGCTTCGCGTTCGACGACGAGGGCGTTCCCGCGCAATGCACGCGCATCGTCAGCGATGGCCGGTTCACCGGGTACCTGACTTCGCGCGAGACGGCGGCCGAGATCGGCCTGGAACGCTCGAACGGCGCCATGCGCGCGGACGGATGGACGCGCCTGCCGCTGATCCGCATGACCAACGTCAGCTTGCTGGCCGGCTCGCAGTCGCTCGAGGAGGTCTTCGACGGCGACGGCGTTTACATGGAGACCAACAAGAGCTGGTCGATCGACGACAAGCGCTACCAGTTTCAGTTCGGGTGCGAGATCGGCTGGGAGGTCCGCAACGGGAAGCGCGCGCGGATGCTGAAGAACCCGAGTTACAGCGGGATCACCACGGAGTTCTGGAACTCCTGCGCGGCCATCGCGGGCCCCGAGCACTGGGTGCTTTGGGGCACTCCCAACTGCGGCAAAGGGCAGCCGGAACAGGTGATGGGGACCGGGCACGGCGCCAGCCCATCGCGCTTCCGCAACATCAAGATCGGGACGGCGTACGGGGGGTGAGCGGAAATGGCGGAATCCGAGCTGTTGACCAGGGCCGCATGCCAGGAGATTTTCGACCGCGCGCTGGGGGCGGCGCGCAGGCTGGGCGACGACGACGTCGAGGTGACGCTCGGCGCGGCCGACACCGCGCTCACGCGCTTCGCCAACAACGCCATCCACCAGAACGTTTCCGAGCGCCGGCGTTTTCTTTCCATCCGGACGGTTGTGGACCACCGCACCGCGCGCGCAAGCACGAACCGTTTCGACGACGCTTCGGTCCGGGCCGCGGTGGAAGAGGCGCTGGCCATCACGCGCTCCGCGGAACCCGATCCGGAGCTGCTCCCCATGGCCGAGCCCGGCGAACTGCGCGAGGCCAACCGCTTCTATCCCTCGACGGCCCGAAGCACGCCGCAGGACCGCGCCGAAATGGTGGCCAACGCCATCGGGGTGGCGGAGCGCGCGTCGCAGAACGCGGCGGGGATGTACTCCGCGGGCCAGTCGGTGCTGGCGATCCTGAATTCGCGCGGCGTCTGCGCTTACTACTTCGACACGCTGGCGCAGTTTTCGATCACCGCCATGACCCAGGACAGCTCCGGCTGGGCCAAGGCGAGCGCGCCGGATTCGAGCCAGGTGGACCCGATATCGCTGGCCCGGCGCGCCTCGGAGAAGGCGGCGTTGTCGCGGCGTCCGCGCGAGCTGGCGCCCGGCCGCTACACCGTGATCCTGGAGCCTTCGGCGGTACAGGACCTGCTGGGCCAGATGTTCTTCGACTTCAGCGCCACGGCCATCCGCGACCAGCGCAGCTTCCTCACTGGGCGCATCGGCAAGCCGCTGTTCGGCGTGGGCATCCATATCGCCGACGACGTGTACCATCCGCTGCAATCCGGGCCGCCCTTCGACGGCGAGGGCGTGCCGCGGCGGTCTCTGGCGCTGGTGGCGGGCGGCGTTCCGCGCGAGGTGGCTTGCTCGCGGCAGGCGGCCCGTCGCGAAGGTTGCGAGCCCACGGGCCACGGTTTCCCGCTGCCCAACGAGTCGGGCGAAGCGCCCATGAACATCGTGGTCCAGGGCGGCGGCCAAACCCTCGAGCGAATGATCGCCAGCACGCCGCAGGGCATCCTGGTCACCCGGCTGTGGTACATCCGCGAGGTGGACCCCTACGAGAAGATCATGACCGGCATGACACGGGACGGGACGTTCCTCATCGAGGATGGCTGCCTGGCCGGCGGCGTGCGGAACTTCCGGTTCAACCAGAGCCTGATCGAACTGCTGAGGAACGTCGAGGCGCTCTCGCCCGCCGAGCGCGCCACCGGCGAGGAATCCTTCGACATGGTGGCGCCCGCGCTCAAGGTGGGCGATTTCAGGTTCAGCGAAGTGACGCGGTTTTAGGAGGCTGGGCGGTGTGGGGCAACCGGGGACAGCTTGCGCCGTCCCAACGGCGGACGGCGGAGGCAGTCCCTCGGTTGCGGGTGCCAGCATCAGGCGATCAAGGAGAGGAATTGGCCCGTCGGGGCCACGTCCCGCTGCTGGTAACCGGAGCGGATGCGTTGTTGGGCGGCTGACAGCTCCTGCTGAGCGTTGGCTTCCATCTGGGCGGCTGCCGCCGCCACCATGCGATCCTGAGTCGATGGGTCGGCGGGGGCGTTCGCGGCGGCCTCGATGACGCGGGCCTTCCGGATGGTCGCCTCCGGACCGGACGGATCGGGAGAGACATCCAGAGCGACTTCTCCGCCGACGGCATAGAGGTTGCCGTCGGGGCCAACAGCGTAGCTGTAGGACGGGCCGCCGACGGCGTAAGGCCCCGCGGCAGCCAGGTGGGCCTGCTCGTGCGCCCGGACGTGGCGATCCGTGGCTCGGAGTTGGGCGAGCACGGCTTGCTGTTCGGCGCTGAGCTGCCGGACGGACGAAGCGGCCACTGGAGTCGTGTAAGCCGATGACACTGCGCCCGATCCGGACACTCCAAGCACTCTCGTCCCTTCTTATCGGCTGGGGTGGTTCGGACTTGAAGCCTCCATGCGATGCTGGGGAGATGCGTCGGAAGGGCCTATGGCGGCAGCCGGACTTTCTCAGGCTGTGGGCCGGCCAGGCGATTTCCGAGATCGGGTCCCGGATCAGCCGGACGGCGCTGCCGCTCGCGGCGGTGCTGGTTCTGGGGGCCTCGGAATTCCAGATGGGCATCCTCAGCGGGGCGGGCGCGGCCACGGTACTCCTCTTCGGCCTGTTCGCGGGCGCGTGGGCAGACCGCTTGCGCCGGCGGCCCATCCTCATCGCGGCCGATCTCGGGCGCACCGCGGTCCTGGGATCGATTCCCCTTGCGGCGGCCCTCGGCCGGCTGACGATTGGCCACCTGTACGTGGTCGCGGCGGCCAGCGGGGTCCTGACGGTGCTGTTCGACGTGGCCTACCAGGCCTATCTGCCGTCGCTGGTGGAGCGCGAGAACCTCCTCGAAGGAAACAGCAAGCTGGCTTTGAGCGGGTCTGTCGCCGAGGTCGCCGGGCCGGGCTTGGCCGGCGTGTTGGTCGAGTGGCTCACCGCGCCCATGGCCATCCTGTTCGACGCCGTTTCGTTCCTGTGCTCGGCGCTCTCCCTGTGGCGCATCCGGAAGCCGGAGCAGCCACCCGAACGCCGGCCGGAACCGCACCTGGGGCGCGAGATCGCCGAGGGGCTGCGCGCCGCCTGGAGTGATCCGCTGCTGCGGGCGCTGGCTGCGCGCACGATCACCGCTGCCTTCTTCCTGGGGTTCCCCGGCAGCCTGTACATTCTGTTTGTCATGCGCGAACTGGGGTTGAAACCCGCACTTCTGGGCCTCATCATCGCCGTCGGCGGCGCCGGCAGTTTCGCCGGCGCGTTGCTGGCGGAACGGCTGGCGCGGCGCTTCGGCTGCGGCCGGACGCTGATCGGGTCCGCGGTGGCGATCGGAGTGGCAAGCGTGCTGGTGCCGCTGGCGCACGGATCGGCACCGGTCTCGGCCGCATTTCTGATTGCCGCGCAACTGGGCGACATCGCCTGGCCCGTCTACAGCATCAACGAAACCAGCTTGCGCCAGGCGATCACTCCGGATCATCTCCTGGGCCGCGTGAACGCCGCCATGCACCTGCTGTTCTGGGGCGTGCTGCCGGCGGGCGCACTGGCCGGCGGCGCGCTGGCGCAGGCGATCGGAATGCGGGCGACGCTGTCCGGCGGGGCGCTCGGCGTGCTGCTTTCCGCGCTGTGGCTGGCGCTGTCGCCGGTGCGGAGTGCGCACCAGCTTCCCCAGGCGGCGAGCATCGCAAAGAAAGATTGACTTTCCCTTTTTATTCGCCCACAATAAGGGCATGGCATTGACCAGGCGCCAGAAGCAGGTGTTGGACTTTATCGCAGGCTTCATCGAGCAGAACGGCTACAGCCCCAGTTACGACGAAATCGCCCGCGGGCTGAACCTCGCGTCGCTGGCCACGGTGCACAAGCACATCGCGGCGCTGGACAACAAGCACTACCTCAAGCGGGGAATCAATCAGAGCCGGTCGCTGGACCTCTCGCCGAAGTACTTTCAGGAAGTGCGCAAGCATCGCCAGGGCGCCGGCGCTCTGGACATTCCACTGCTGGGGCGGATCGCGGCCGGCACACCGGTGGAGGCGGTGGCGGGCGCCGAACGGCTGGATTTCGGCGACTTCCTCAATCGCGATAACGTCTACGCCCTCGAAGTCCGGGGCAATTCGATGATCGAGGATCACATCATGAGCGGCGATCTGGTGCTGGTCGAGAGCACGCACCAGGTGCGCGACGGCGACATCGTGGTGGCGCTGGTGCGGGGCATGGAGACCACGCTCAAACGGTTCTACCAGGAGCCGGACGCGGTGGCGTTGCTCAAGCCGGCCAACGCGGAGATGGAGGCGATTCGGGTTCCGCTGGCCGATCTCCAGATTCAGGGGCGCGTTCTGGCCGTTCTGCGGAAGTACCGCTGAATGAAATGTGGGCCGCGCGAAGGACCGCTGGGGCATCGCCCGGAGACGCTGTTCTTCCGGCGAGGTTGGCGCTCAGCGAGTTGAATCTTCGCGCTTGGCGCGGAATTCCTGCTCGGCGCGGAACCAGTCCTCTTCAGAGGAGCCGCCTTCCCCGCCACGCGCCTCCCAGTAAGAATACGCCAGACGCGCGATGTCTTCCTGCTCGGAAACACTGAATTCCGCTGGGGGCTCAGCACCATTCGGCGCGCACGCCCGCGGCTGGCCACCGCTCGCGGCCACGGCAGCTTTGGCTCGCAATGCTCTCTTGCGCTTGACCGGCGCCGGCGCCGCGCCGCCACTCCCGGCAGCTAGATAAGGTCCGGCTTCCTTAGGTCTTCTTGGCATATCGCTTGCTCCCTGTTTCCCCAGTTGGGTTCCTCTCCATTCTACCAGACCAGGTCTCTTTTTTTTCGTCTGGAAAGCGCTAGGATCCCAAAAAAGACTCCTGTCGGCGGAAACACGAGAATTCAACAGGGAATCATGTCTGAAGATCCACTCTGTATTTCATGGAAGAGGGTGGGGAGGGTGCCTGTTCGCGGACGGGGACGCGGGGCGGACTGTTCGGGCGCCGCAACAGCAATGCATCGCGCGATAAAATGAGTGGTTTATGAGCGTCCTCATCGAAGGCTCGTACCTCGGAAACAAGCGCACCAGACTGATTCACGGCCCCTCGGGAGCGGAACTGCTCACCGACGCGCCGCGCGATAACGCCGGCCAGGGCGCCTTCTTCTCTCCCACCGACCTGGTGGCCAGCGCGGTGGGGGCCTGCATGATGACCATCATGGGCATCGTGGCCGAGCGCTCGGGCATCGACCTGGCGGGCATGACCATGCGGGTGGAAAAGGAGATGCGCAGCGCGCCCCGGCGGATCGGAACTCTCTCGCTGGCGCTGCACCTGCCGGCGCGGCTGCCGGAGGAACAGCGCCAGAGACTGGAAGCCGCCGCCCGCTCGTGCCCGGTGCAGCAATCGCTCCATCCGGACATCCGGGTGGCGGTCGAGTTTCTGTACGACGTCTAGCCCGGGACCACCGCTTCCGCCGTGGCCAGTTCGTGCTTGTACTTGCACTCGGCGTTCGGGCACTGCGCCAGGTGGCCGGACTTCAGCCACTTCTCCAGCAAGTACGGGCTGCCGCAGCGCGGGCACTTCTCGCCGACCGGCCTGGACCAGGCCACGAACTTGCACTTGGGGTAACGGTTGCAGCCGTAAAAGGTCTTGCCGCGCCGCGAGCGCCGCTCGATGATCTCGCCCTCCCCGCACTCCGGGCACTTCACGCCGACGGTCTTCTGCTTCACGTACTTGCAGGCGGGGTAGTTGCTGCACGCCTTGAACTCGCCGAACCGCCCTTGCTTGATCGCGAGCTGGCTGGCGCACTGCGGGCAGGTCTCCTCCAGCAGCACGTCGGGCTTCTTCTCTTCTCCTCCGATGCGCTTGGTGGTCTTGCAGTCGGGGTAGCCGGAGCAGGCGAAGAAGGTGCCGAAGCGGCCGCGCTTGAGCACCATCGGCCGGCCGCAGTTCTCGCAGTACTCCTCGTCGGCCTGATCGGTGAGATCGACGCTATCGACGTCGGGGAGATCGACCGCCAGCTCGCGCGTGTTGGAGCAGTCCGGATAGCCGCTGCAACCGATGAAGCTGCCGTGCCGGCCCCACTTGATGACCATGGGCTTGCCGCACTTGTCGCACACCAGGGCGGTGGGCTTCTCCATCCGCTTGATGTCCTCCATGTGCTCTTCGGCATGGTCCAGATCCTGTTTGAACTTCTGGTAGAAGTCGGCGATGGCGGCACGCCATTCGATCTTGCCTTCCTCGATCTCGTCCAGCGCCTCTTCCATCCGCGCGGTGTAGGTGATGTCGAAGATGTCGTCGAAGCTGGCCACCAGCAGGTCGTTCACCACCATGCCCAACTCCGTCGGCGAGAACCGCCCCGCCTCCTTCTTCACGTAGCCGCGGTCTTGAATGGTGGAGATGATGGAAGCGTAGGTCGAGGGCCGTCCCACCCCGTCGGCTTCCAGCTTCTTCACCAGCGTGGCCTCATTGTAGCGGGGCGGCGGTTCGGTGAAATGCTGCTCGGGCTGGATGGCGCGGAACTTCAGCCGCTCGCCCTGTCTCACTTCCGGGAGCTTGTGTTTCAGCTCCTCATCCTCTTCGTCCCTCTGGTCCTTGCCCTCCTCGTACACCTTGAGGAATCCGTCGAACTGGGGGACGGACCCGGTGGCGCGGAACAGGTACTCGGCGCCGTCCTTACCCTGCGCCCCGACGTCGATGGTGGTCTGGTCGAAGACGGCGGGCATCATCTGCGAGGCCAGGAACCGCATCCAGATCAGCCGGTACAGCTTCATCTCGTCCTCGGCCAGGTATTTCTCGATCGACTCGGGCGCGTGGAACACGTCGGTCGGCCGGATGGCTTCGTGGGCGTCCTGCGCGTCCTTCTTGCTGCGGTAGATGTTGGCCGACTCGGGCAGGTACTGGGCGCCGAACTTCTCCGCGATGAAGCCGCGAGCCTCGCCGAGCGCCTCGTCGCCCACGCGGGTGGAATCCGTGCGCATGTAGGTGATTAGGCCGACGGGGCCTTCCTTGCCCAGCGCGATGCCTTCATAGAGCCGCTGCGCCAGCCCCATGGTGCGCTTGACGCTGAACCGCAGTTTCCGCGCCGCTTCCTGTTGCAGCGTCGAGGTGATGAAGGGGGGCACCGGGTTGCGGCGCTTCTCGCGCGTGACCACCGAACGGACCAGGTACGGGGAACCCTCCAACTGCGCGATGAGCGACTCGGCCGCGGCCTGGTTGGCGATCTCGATGGCCTCGTCGTCGCGCTTGAAGAAGCGCGCCGTGAGCACTGGCGGCTTTTTCGCCGCCAGGTGGGCATCGACGGTCCAGTACTCGCGTTTATCGAACTGCCGGATCTCGCGCTCGCGCTCGACGATCAGCCGGACGGCCACCGTCTGCACGCGCCCCGCCGAGAGCCCGCGGCGCACCTTGTCCCACAGCAGCGGGGAGATCTGGTAGCCCACCAGCCGATCGAGCACGCGGCGCGCCTGCTGCGCCTCCACCAGGTGCATGTCCACATCGCCGGGGTGCTCGAAGGCTTTGTGGATGGCCTTCGCGGTGATCTCGTTGAACAGCACCCGGCGCACCGTGGGCGCGCTATTCCGCTTTCCCTCGAGCTCTTCCTTGAGGTGGTAGGAGATGGCCTCGCCCTCGCGGTCCGGGTCGGCGGCCAGGTACACGAACTCGGACTTCTTGGCGATCTGCTTGAGCTCGTGGATCAGCTTCTTCTTGCCTTCGATGACGACGTAGGTGGGCTCGAAACCCCGCTCCACGTCCACCGCCAGGTCTTTCTTGGGAAGGTCCTTCACGTGGCCGAGCGAGGCCTTGACCACGTACTGTCTGCCGAGGTACTTGCCGATGGTCTTGGCCTTGGCCGGAGACTCTACTATGACGAGAGAATTTGGCATATGAACAAAAGTCCGCCGTCAGTTGGCCGGCACATCCGAGGAATCCTGCCGCGCTGGCACCGGAATGAGATTCTCACCACACTTTAACAAAATTCCTGCCCGGGAGTTGCCGCACCGCGCCCAGCATCTCCAGCTCGAACAGCGCGGCGATCACTTCCGAGGAGGAGACGTCCTCCGAACGCTCCAGAAGATCGTCGATGTGGGTGGGCGTTTCGACGCTGAGCAGCGCGAGGATCTGGCGGCCGATGGGGCTCGATGGATCTTCGCTCTTCGGCGCGGCGCCAGTCTCCTGGCCTTCGCCGAACAGCCGCATCTGGCTGCGCTCCGTCAGCGCGCGGCGCTCTTCCGCCGGAAGCTCGACCACCACGTCGTTCCAGTCCTGAACCAGTTTCGCGCCTTGCTTGATCAACAGATTTGGACCCCAGCTCATCCTCGAGATGATGCTGCCCGGTACGGCGAACACTTCCCTGCCCTGGTCGAGCGCCAGCCGGGCGGTGATGGCGGAGCCGCTGTACTGCGCGCCCTCGGTCACCAGCACGCCCAGGCTCAGCCCGCTGATGACGCGGTTGCGGATGGGGAAGTTCTGGGGATAGGCCGGCGCGCCCATCGGGAACTCCGAGAGCAGCAGTCCTTTCTCGGCGATCTCGGCGGCCAGGCGCCGGTTCTCGGAAGGGTAGACCAGGTCGACCCCGCAGCCGAGCACCGCGATCGTATCCCCGGAGGCGCCCAGCGCCCCGCGGTGCGCGGCGGTGTCGATGCCGCGCGCCATTCCGCTCACAATCGCGAGGCCCGCCCGCGCCAGGTCGCCGGCGAGCCGTTCGGTCACCGCCAGCCCGTAAGGCGTGGGCCGGCGCGTGCCGACAATCGCCAGCATCAGGGACTCCAGCAGCTCGAGACGGCCGCGGGTGAACAGCAGGATCGGCGGGTCAAAGATTTCGCGCAGGCGCTGGGGAAAGCGGGGGTCGGAAATGGTCACCACCGCGGCGCCCGCCTGCATCATTTTCTCCTGTTGCACCACCGCGTCTTCGAAGGCGCAGCCGCTCGAAATGCTCTGCGCCACGCTACCCGCCACGCCGCTGGCTTCGAGTTCCGTGCGCGAGGCGTGCAGGATGGCGCGGGGGGTTCGGAATCGCTCGAGTAGTTTGGCGGCGGTGCGGGCGCCCAGCCCCGGCACCAGCCGTAGCGCCAGCCAGTCCAGTTCCTGCTCCCGGGTGAGAGACGAAGCAAGTAGTTGGGCCACATCACTTTGTGTCCCCTCCGCGGCGGGATTCTCAGCAAAGTTCCCGGAGGTTGTCCTTCCAGCAGCCCGCTCGCGCCCGGGCGGCTGCCGGATAGGCGCTACCATAACTGGAGGCTGTAGAATGAGGAGAGGCTTCGGTGTGCCGGCAGCAGCACGCGACGCCTCCGCAGAGTGAGGCGCTGCCGCATGCCAGTACTGAGCCGTTTCTTCGGGATCGTCATCCGGATGTATTTCGGCGATCACGATCCGCCGCACTTCCACGCGGCCTACGGTGAGCATGAGGCACTGATCGAGATTGAGACGCTCGGCATCTACCGGGGAACGCTTCCTCGACGGGCGCTGGCGATGGTTCTGGAATGGGCGGTCCTCAGGAGAGGACAACTTCGTCGGGATTGGGAGCTTGCCAGACGCGGGGAACCGCCCGCGCCGATTGAGCCTTTGGAGTGACGGAGGTTGGAGATGAGCTTGACGCGCATTCGTGACGTGTTACCCCTGCAAGACCTCCGAGTGCGCCTGGTCTTGACGGACGGCAGGACGGTTGAGCGCGACTTGGCCGCACTGATGGCAGGACCGATCTTCTCCGCTCTGCGCTCGGATCCGGCCCTGTTCCGCCAGGCGCGAGTCGAGGGCGGCACCTTGGTTTGGCCGAACGGAGCGGACCTCTGCCCCGATGTCGTGATCTGGGGCGGCCCACCCCCGGTGGAGACTGAGGCGTCTGGAACGCTTAACTCGGCGGATGCCGCATAGTCAGCCGCTTGCTCACGCGCGCGGCTCAGTAACGTAGTTGAGCCGCGCCCGCGGCTGGTGACGCGAGCATTTTCCAATCCAAGAATGAGCCTGGAATCTGATTTTATTTCCAACACAGGCTGAGCCTGGAAACGGCCTTGGTTTCGAATGGTCGATGAGCCTGGAATCCGGACTGTGCCAGAGTGG
>JBEKWU010000011.1:0-77886 GCA_049512775.1 Bryobacteraceae bacterium | reverse complement strand
CGCCCGCGAGCGCGCTGTGCGTGAGAGGATCGGGCATCTCGCCTCAACCCTTTCTGGCCTGGATGGCCTCGGTGAGCGCCGGCAGCAGGTCCAGCACGTCGCCGACCACGCCGTAGTGTGCGACGTTGAAGATCGGCGCGCCGGGATCGCTGTTGATGGCGATAATGAGGCCCGCCTCTCTCATTCCTTCAACGTGCTCGGGAGCACCGGAAACGCCGGCCGCCACGTACACCTTCGGCTTGACGGTAAGCCCGGACTTGCCGACCTGGCGCGCAAGCGGCAGCCAGCCCTGGTCCACTACCGGGCGCGATCCGCAGACCGCGCCACCCAAAGCCTGGGCCAGGCTCTCGGCGAGCTCGAGATTATCCTGGGATTGGATGCCGCGGCCTACCCCGACCAGGGCGTCCTGCTGGGTGAGGTCGACGTCGCCGGCCTCGGGTTCGACGTAGCGCTTGAACCGGACCCGGCTGGGCGACAGATCGACCGCAGCCTCTTCGACGGCGGGCGCGCCGGCGCCACGGCCCTTATCCGCGGGTCTCGAGCCGGGCAGGATCCCGAAGATCGCGGGTTCCGCCACCGGCGCGATGGCGGCCTCGATCTTCCCACCGTAGAGCACGCACAGCGCCTCCATCCGGCCGTCCTTGAGGAGCACGTCCTTGCAGAAATTGATGGCCGGCGCCTGCAAGCGCTCGCCGAGCAAGCTGCCCACTCCGGCACTCACGTTGGTGAGCGGCACCAGCACGGCTCGGGGTTTCCTTTCCGCGGCCAGTTGAGCCAACGCCTCGGCGTACGGCTCGGGCAACGGGTCTTTGAGCGCGGGGTGGTTTGCATAGAGGACCGCGTCGGCCCGACCCAGGTTGGCGGCCAGCTCCTTCACGCCGTCCCCCAGAAGGACCGCCTGGAGCGGCACGCCCAACCCGTCGGCCAATTCGCGCCCCAGCGCCAGCAGTTCGTAGGTCACGTCGGAGAGCCGGCCTCTCCATTGCTCAGCCAGAACCCAAATACCGCCTTCCATTACCGCACCTCCTGGAGCAATCCGCGCGCCGCCAGGATCTCGCAGATCCTGCCAGCCACTTCTTCGGGCGAGCCTTCGAGCATTTCCGCGTGGCCCGCCGCCTCGGGTTTCACCATGCCGGTCACCTGGATCAGGGCGTTCCCGCCATCGGCGATGACGGGCACGCCCGCGGTCTCGATTTTCTGAGACTTCATCACCGCGCGCACCTTGGCGACGGGCACGTAGCGCGGCGGCTTCTCCGCCGATTGGATGCCCACCACCGCCGGGAGCGGGACCTCGATCTCGGCGCGCACCCCGCCCGCGTACTCCCGGAGCACGGTGAGGGAGCCAGCGGCTGCGTCCACCGCGACGTGACAGACGATGCCCACGTGGGGCAGGCCGAGTTGATACGCCAGCAGCGGGGCAACCACGGCGTCCAGATCGGTGAAGGCCTGGGCGCCGGTGAGGATCAGGTCCGCCGGCATCAGCCCGGGCGTCGACCTCAGCACCTGGCTGCAGGCGTAACAGAGGCCGCGCGCGGTGAGGCCCTCCTCGAGATCCGTGATCTTGATGGCGCGGTCGGCGCCCTTGGCCAGCGCGGTGTACAGCGCGTCGTCGACCTCGGGGGCATCCGGCGCCAGCACGGTCACCTTGCCTCCGTGGCGTTCCTTGAGAAGCACCGCCTGCTCGAGCGCGTGGTCGTCGGATTCGCTGAGGATCATCCGGAGCGCGTCCAGGTCGAGCGCATTACCGTCCGGAGCGATTTCCAGCTCTTCGACCACGTCCGGAACCATTCGCAGGAGCACCAGAATGTTCATGTGCTAAACCTCCATGGCTTCAGCCAGCAATTCCACTACATCTCTGACGATCATCTTCTTGTCGTGCCCCAGGACTTTGAGGGCGTCCTCGAAGCGGGAGACCTCGTAGGGGCAGGAAACGGCCAGAACGTCGGCGCCGGTGGCGATTGCCTCTTTCGCGCGGCGCTCGGAGAGGCGGTCAAAACCCTTGCTCTTGTAATAGGTGTCCAGCCACATTCCTCCGCCGCCACCACCGCAGCAGAGTGCGTTGATGCGGTTGTGCGTCATCTCGACCAGCTTGACGCCGGGCAGGGCGCGCAGCACAGCGCGCGGCTCCTCGTAGAATTCGTTCTGGCGGCCCAGGCAGCAGGAGTCGTGATAGGTGACGGCGCGGTTGATCTTGCGGGTGAGCCGCGGTTTCAACTGCTCGAGCCGCTGGGCGAAGTAGCGCACCGGCACATCGAGCTCCCAGTGGAACCCCCGCGAGGGATAGCGGCACTTGAAGGCATTGTGGGCGTGCGGGCAGGAGGTGACGACGCGCTGGAACTGGTACTTCTGGAAGACCGCCATGTTGTAGTCCATCAGGGTCTCGTACAGGCCCGGCTCCCAGGTGAGGCGGCCGCACTCGCCGGCGCACTTTTCCTCGTTGCCGAGGATTGCGAAGTCGGCGCCCAGCGCATGGAAGATCTTGGCCGTGGCGCGGCTGGCATCCTGCCCGCGCGGGTAGTAGGAAGCGTAACACTCGACGAACCAGAGCACGTCGGCGGGCCGCGGGTCCTCCGCCAGGATGCGGATGGGCACGCCGGCGGTCTTCACCCAAGCAGCGCGCTTGCGGGAGGACTCGCCCATGGGGTTGCCGTAACGGAGCGTGTTCTGGAGGGCTTTCTGGAGCTCGGCCGGCAGCTCGGGCAGGCGCAGGAGGGTCTGCTCCTTGATGAGCGGCAGCAGGACCTCGGTGAGCCGGATGCCTCGCGGGCACTTGGCCATGCAGGAATAGCAGGCCACGCAGGCCAGCAGGCTCTCGCTCGAGAACACCTTCTCGATCATTCCGGCGCGCAGCATGGCGATGATGCGGCGGGGCGGGTAGTCCATGACATCGCCGTAGGGGCAGGTGCCGGCGCAGGCGCCGCATTGAATGCAGGTGAGCACCTTGCGCCCTTCGACCGACTGGAACAGATCCCCTAGCGAGGTGGGACAGGACAGGTCAACAGCAGCAGTAGCGGCGCCCATATCTTCTCCTTCCGCCGAGGCAGCCCGGCGGCTATGGGTACACAAACACCGCCGGATATTATAGCATTTAGGATTCCATGCTCTGAATCGGGGGGAGGGGGAGCAGCCGCTCCCTCATGGTCGCGGTTCGGTGCGGCGGGCGCGAGGAAACGCAGCAGTGCGCCAGCGCAGAAGGGGGCGCGGAGTGGTCCGGGGGTGCGCCAGGCGCGGCGGCGATGCACCCGTTTCAGAATGCACTGCGCCTATTGCGCGAAGCAACAGTCGGGTGATGGGTGCGCTTCCAGGCTGCGCACCCTGCCCCGCCGGGCGTCACTACACCCAGACCACGAAATGGCATTGCGGGTCGCCGCGCTTGATCGATTGAGTCAGCTCGACGGTTATGGGCTTCCCGGCAACCGCGCTGAAGGCCTCGAGGATAAACCCGCGGCCGCACTCGCAAAAGGCGTCCGGCAGGCGGGCGGGGCCAGCCGCGACGATGGGGCAGTAGCACTGCGGGTAGCGCAGGTGGTACTGATTGCCCTCCCGGCTCACGTTGCCGGCCCCAAGCGCGGCTCCGAAGCTGGTCAAAAGCGTGTCGAGGTTCCCGTTGGCCTGGACGATCAATGGCGCGGCGTTCCGCCGGGCGCAGCCACGACCGCAGGCTTCCATAACGCTGCTGAAGGCCGCCTCGGGAAGCGACGCTTTCAGATTGTCCATCAGGCATTGGACCCAGGCTTGCCGGAACTCCTGTTGCTTGTCGGCGGGCGGCGCGGGCGCCTCGGCGGTGGGCTTGGTTTCTTCAGTCATGTCGATTCGCCTCGTATGGTTTAGACAAGCCGGCGAGCCGAGTGTGACAGACCGGACGGAGGAACGCCGGCGAGCATTGATGCTAACATCTGGTAGTCGTTTCCGCATGTACAGCCCGTTCGTCGATGGTGAGGTCGATCCTCGCGACGAGGAACTGGTCGCCAGCGCCCAGAGAGGCGACCGCCAGGCACTGGAAGACCTGGTGGTTCGGCATCAGCCCTGGATTTACAACATAGCCGTCCGCATGTTGTTGTGGACGGATGCGGCTGAGGATGCCACGCAGGACATCCTCATAAAAATGATCACAGGCCTGGCGGCCTTCCGGCGCCAGAGCAAGTTTCGCACGTGGCTGTACCGCATCGCGGTGAACCACATTCTGAATCTGAAGAAGAAGTGGGTGGTGGCCGAGGCGCCTTACACCTACGACTACTTCGCCCGCGATCTGGACGAGACACCCGATCCGGATCTGCCGGATCCGCGCACGGTGTCGATGCCGGTGGAGCTGCTGGTCGAGGAAGCCAAGATCGGCTGCATGACGGCGATGCTGTTGTGCCTGGACGGCCGCCAGCGTCTGGCGTTCACGCTGGGCGAGATTTTCGGAGTCACGGACAAGGTGGGAGCCGAGGTGATGGGCACCACACCCGCCAATTTCAGGCAGATCCTGTCGCGGGCCCGGCAGGACCTGTACAGCTTCATGAACGGGAAATGCGGCTTGATCGACGAGAAGAATTCCTGCCACTGCCCGCGCAAGACCCGCGGCTTCCTCGAGCGCGGCTACCTGAACCCCGCCAAGCTGCAATTCGCCGTGGGCTACCGGCAGAAGGTTCGCGAGGTGGTCCCGAATCGCATGGCTGAACTGCGGACGGCCCGCGAGCGCCTCTGTGCCGAGCTGTATCAGGAACACCCGTTTCGGGACGTGCCGGCCCAGGCGGAGATGGTGCGCAGAGTGCTTGCGAGCGTGCCCCTGGAGCCGCCGGGCTGAGGCGGCGGGCGATCACACGTCCAAATTCCGGACGTCGAGGGCGTTTTCCTCGATGAACTTGCGGCGGTTCTCGACGTCTTCGCCCATCAGGGTGGTGAAGATGTCGTTGGCCTCGACCGCGTCCTCCGAGCGGATCTGGAGCAGGGTGCGGGTTTCGGCGTTCATGGTGGTTTCCCACAACTGGTCGGCGTTCATCTCGCCCAGGCCCTTGTAGCGCTGGACGGAGGCGTCGCGCATGCCCTCGATCTTGATGTATTCGAGCAGGGCGCGCCAGTCGGCCTGGGTCTGGCGGGAGGTGTCCTTGATGACCACGAAGGGCGGCCGGTTGAAGCGCGCGATCTCTTTCGAGATCCTGCGGAGGCGCCGGTACTCGGGCAGCGAGGCCAGCTCGACGCCGATCAGGCGCTCGGCGCTGGTCGAGTCGCGGTAACTCACCATCCAGGCGGAGTGCTCTTCATCGCGCTTGAGCTCGGGCTGGAGCTGGAGCGCCCTGAGCCCCTCGAGAACGGGCCGCAAGTTCTGCTCATCGGCGAAGTCGGCCTTGGAGTCGATCTTGGGCGCGGCGCAGAGGATCTCGACGACGCGCGCATCGCGCACTTTGCGCTCCACCCGGTGGAAGTGGTGCTGGTACTCGTCGAGCTGGTTGAGGAAGACGCGCAGCTCGCCGCCCTGGAGCAGCACCGGCTCGGGCGAGCCGTTGGGCGCCGGCTGGACCACCAGGTTCTCGGTGGCCCGCCGCAGGATCTCGCGCAGGAACTCCTTCTCGTCCTTGATGTACTTCTCGCTCTTGCCCTTCTTGATGCGGTAGAGCGGGGGCTGGGCCACGAAGACGTTGCCGCGCATGATGAGCTCCTGCATCTGGCGGTAGAAGAAAGTCAGCAGCAGGGTGCGGATGTGCGAGCCGTCGACGTCGGCGTCGGTCATGATGATGATCTTGCCGTAGCGCAGCTTGGCGATATCGAAATCCTCGCGGATGCCCGTGCCGAGCGCGGTGATCATGGCGCGGATTTCCTCGTGGCCAAGCATCTTGTCGGTGCGGGCCTTCTCGACGTTGAGGATCTTCCCCTTGAGCGGGAGGATGGCCTGGTAGCGGCGGTCGCGACCCATCTTGGCGGTGCCGCCGGCGGACTCGCCCTCAACCAAGAATAACTCGCAGCGCTGGGGATCCTTCTCCTGGCAATCGGCCAGCTTGCCGGGCAGGCCTCCGGAGTCGAGCGCGCCCTTGCGCCGGGTGAGGTCACGGGCCTTGCGCGCCGCTTCCCGCGCCCGCGAGGCATCGATGGCCTTGGAGACGATGCGGCGCATGACGGCGGGGTTCTTGTCGAAGTACTCGCTCAACTTCTCATTGACGAACTGCACGACGAAGCCGCCGATGTCGCTGTTGAGCTTGCCCTTGGTCTGCCCCTCGAACTGGGGTTGAGGGAGCTTAACGCTGACCACGGCGGTGAGGCCCTCGCGGACGTCGTCGCCGGTCAGATTTTCCTTGACGTCCTTGAACAGGCCGGCCTGCTGGCCGTAGGCGTTGATGGTGCGCGTGAGCGCGCTGCGGAAGCCGGTCAGGTGCGCGCCACCATCGACTGTGTTGATATTGTTGGCGAAGCTGAAGATGGACTCGCTGTAGCCGTCGTTGTACTGGAAGGCGACTTCGAGGGCGAGCTGTCCCCCGTTGGGAAGCTCGCGCACGCCTTCCAAGTAGATCGGCTTGTCGTGCAGCACCGTCTTGCCGCGGTTCAGGTGTTTGATGAACTCGGCGATGCCCCCGCTATAGAAGAACTCGTGCGCCTTCGGCGGGTCAACTCGCTCATCGGTCAGAGTGATGCGCAGGCCCTTGTTCAGAAATGCGAGCTCGCGCAGCCGTTGGGAGAGAGTATCGAAGCTGAACTCGGTGACGTCGAGAATAGTGGTGTCGGGCTTGAAAGTGACCTTGGTGCCTTGTTTCTTGCCGGCCTTGCCCGTGCGCTTGAGCGGGGCCTTGGGGATGCCACGCTCGTACTCCTGCTCCCAGGTAGAACTGTCGCGCCAGATCTCCAGCTCAAGCCGCTCGGAGAGCGCATTCACGCAACTCACACCCACGCCGTGGAGGCCGCCCGACACCTTGTAGCTCTTGGTGTCGAACTTGCCGCCGGCGTGGAGCTTCGTCATCACCACTTCGGCGGCCGAAACGCCCTCCTCCTGGTGCATATCCACCGGGATCCCGCGGCCGTTGTCTATCACGGTGACCGAGTTGTCGCTGCGAATGGTAACGGAGATCTCGGTGCAGTAGCCGGCCAGGGCTTCGTCGACGGAGTTGTCCACAACCTCGTAGACCAGGTGATGCAGCCCGGTTTCCCCGGTCGAGCCAATGTACATCGCCGGGCGCAGGCGCACCGCTTCCAGACCCTCGAGTACCTTGATGCTGGTCGAATCGTAGACCCCTTCGCCTGGTATCTCAGAATCCTTCGTTGCCATAAAACCTCGACTGACCACTCCCGCTCTATGGACCTACACTCCGCGCCACGGCTCGAATCGATTGGGATGCAGCGGGCAGAGCAGGCTTGCCGCTATATCCTCATGGGCATCACGACGTATCGGTACTGGTAGCCATCCGGCGCCGTGACAGGCCGAACCTCCACTGCGCTATGTGGATCCTTGAAGCAGAAGCTCACCTGCTCCTCGGGGACCGCTCGCAGGAACTCCATCAGGTATTGGGCGTTGAACCCGATCTCGACTGTAGCGCCGTCGTACTCGGCAGGAATGCTCTCTTCACTCTCTCCGGTTTCCGAGATGGACGAAAACACCTTGACCTCACTGGGAGCGAACTGAAGCCGGATGGCGCGCGATCGTTCATCCGCGAACTGGGCCACACGTTCAATTGAAGCTCGCACTTCCTCCCTGCCTAGGGTTACCGAGTAACGGTGCTCTTTGGGCAGCACCCGTTCATAGTCCGGGAACGTTCCTGTCAGCTTCCGGCAGAGCAGGAGTCTGTCTCCGAGCTGGAAGAACAGGTGGTTCTCGTCTCCGGCAAACTTCACTAGAGCGTCAGCTTTGGCCTCCTGCACCAGCTTAAGAATCTCACCCATCGCCTTCCTCGGTAGCAGGGCGCGGTAGGGAGACGCCACGCCAGGAATCTCGGAAGAGCTCTCAATGTAGGCTAACCGGTGCCCATCGGTCGAGACCATCAGCATGCCCTGACTCTTCAGGTACAGTAGCGCCCCATTCAGGGTGAACCGAGATTCCTCGGAGGAGATCGCAAAAATGGTCTTGCCAATCATTGAGGCCAAGGTAGCTATAGGAATCTCAGCCAGTGCAGGTGGCATCTCCGGCAACTCAGGGAAGCTCTCCCGTGAGATCCCCGCAATCCTTGTGCGCGAGCGGCCACACTGGAGGCTAATCCAATGATTCTCAAGGAGTTTTATACTCACATCCACATCAGGTAGCAGACGTACGTAGTCGAGCAGCCGCCGGACCGGCACAGTCCCAGCACCCTCCTTGCCAACAGTAGCAGGGCAGGAACAGCGTATGCCCAACTCCAAATCCGTAGCCGTCAGTTGAACGCGCTCACCACGAGCTTCTATCAGGACGTTCGACAGAATCGGGATGGTCGTCTTCTTCTCGACAACCCCTTGGGACAGACTGAGCTCCCGTACCAGATCGACCTTGCTAACGGTGAATTCCATGGGCTCCGCTCCTGGTCAAGAATCTCTATGAACCGTTCTCTAAAATACCAAATACAAGAACCGTAGTCGTAGAGGCTGTCAAAATGTTGATTTCCCTCTAAATTATACAAAAGCCGAAGGCTTCCCTGCTTGGATCGCTGTGGAAAACCACTCGGGGTCCAGTGGGGGATTCCTGGCAAGCCAATCCATGCACAGGTGTCCACACGCAGTTTCCAAGGTGGTCTGTGGAAATCGAGCTATCTTCAGCCTAATGAATCACTTACGCTTTGGATAAGCCTGTTCAAATCCGGGTCGCTCTGGCGCAGCTCCTCAATGCGGTGGATGGAATGGAGTACGGTTGTGTGGTGCTTGCCCCCGAACGCCCGTCCGATCTCGGGTAGTGAAGCCCGTGTCAACTCCTTCGCTACGTACATGGCAATCTGGCGTGGCCGTGCAATCTCACGGCGGTTGCTCTTCAGCTTCAGTTGAGCAGGTTGAAGGTTGCACTTTGCCGCAACGGCTCGGATTACGGCGTCGATAGTCACCTTGCGCTCCCCGTTGTGAATGATGTGCTTAAGAATATACTGAGCCATCGACAGATTGATGGGCAGCCCAGTCACAGAAGAGTAGGCAACCAGCTTTACCAATGCGCCCTCAAGCTCTCGCACGTTCGACTTGGTTTTTGTAGCAATCAACACACGGACGTCTTCAGGCAGCCTTATACCTTCCATCTCCGCTTTCTTGTCCAAGATTGCCATCTTGGTCTCTACGTCCGGGGCCTGAATGTCCACCATCAGACCCCATTCAAAGCGTGAGCGAAGACGGTCGACAAGGCCGGGGATCTCTTTCGGAGGTGAATCGCTGGAGATCACAATCTGCTTCTGATGTTCGTAGAGCTCGTTGAAGGTGTAGAAGAACTCCTCCTGAGTGCCTTCCTTCCTGCCGAGCACCTGAATATCATCGACCAGAAGAACATCGGCGGAGCGATAGTGCCGGTGGAATAGCGGCATCCGCTGCAAACGGATGCTGGTGATCATCTCGTTCATGAAGCGCTCGCTCGAGGTGTAGACGATGCGCATGCTGGCATAGTTCTCGAGCAGGGAGCGGCCGATGGCATGCATGAGGTGAGTCTTGCCCATTCCCACGCCACCGTAGATGAACAGGGGGTTGTAGCGCTGGGAGGGCTTGGTGGCCACAGCCTGGGCCGCGGCATGGGCAAACTGATTACAAGATCCGACGACGAAATTATCGAAGGTGAATCTTGGATTCAGGTGGGTGGCCGGCGCCTCAAAAAGCGCCTCAGGTTCGATCACGGGAAGGTCTTCCGAGAGCTTCTTGTCGTGGGCCGATCCCGCAGGCGTTTCAAAGACTATATGCCGGACCGGGAGCGACAACTCCCGGATGATGGATTGGATCAGCTCCGAGTACCGCTGCTCGATGTACTCCCTGGCAGCTTCATTCGGAACCGAGACCCAGGCGGTATCGTACTCGAACTCACGCAGGCTGGTCTGAGCGAACCAGTTCTGGAAACTTTCGCTGCTGAGCCTGGAGGCAACACTCTTCTTGATCAGTTCCCATACGTTCATAGTTCGAGATTCCACAGGAGCCAAAGCGCTCTTTATCCACACATTTTCCACAGCCTGTGGAAAACTAGACAAGTTACCTTTCCATGTCCGGAGTAAACTGTCGGTGAGAACCAAGCAGAGCCACTAGCAGTTTGGGTCTCACAAGCTTTGCTGGTAGGTCAGTCTAGCACAGATCGTGAGGGCGCAAGCAAAAAGATTTTTGCCAGATAGCATCTTTAGAATCAGTAGTTTATGTGAGCTGGCCCCAAACCATTTTTACCCGGACTTGTGAGTCCTGGGTACTAGTCCTCGAGTTTTTCCCACGGCGCGTTCAAGGGAGGGATTCGGCAGTTCCGGCGACGTCGGGGGCCACGTCCGCCCGGCAGCAAGCCAGGGGCGCCTCGCGCTACCCTGAGAGGTTGATGTCACCGGATCCGCAGCCCGTGATCTCTACCCCACCCAAGCCCAGGTGGAGGGTGCCGGCGCGCGCCTTTTACCCCACGCTGAAGTACTGGATGGAGACCGAGGTGCACGTCTACAGCTTTTCGATCGCCGCCAATGTGCTGCTCTCCTTCTTTCCGTTCCTGATCGTGATCCTGTCGGTGTGCCGCCCGTTGCTGGGCTGGCATGGCGCGGAGAACGCGATCGGTCTGGTGATGGACGACTTCTTCCCCGGGGACCTGCGAACCAGGGACTCGATGGCGAGTTTTGTCTACCGCATCGTCGCCAACGCCGAGTCGAATGTCGAGTCGCGCGGCACGCTACAGATCTTTTCGCTGTTGCTGCTGCTGTTCACCGCCAACGGTATTTTCGAACCGCTGGAGATCGCCCTGAACCGGGTCTGGGGCATCCCCAAGAACCGAACCTTGTTCAAGAACCAGCTTGTGAGTCTCGGGCTGATCTTTACCTGCGGCGGCCTGGCGCTGGCCTCGACCCTTCTCACCGGAATCAACCTGAAACACCTGGGGACGGCCTCGCTGTCGGCGCGAATCCTCGAAGTGGTGTTCTTCAAGATGGCGGCCCTGCCGGTGTCGATCCTGATGCTGTTCCTGATCTACTGGCTGCTGCCAAACGGCCGCATCCCCTGGCGCTCCGTGCTGCCGCAGGCCATCCTGGTGGGGATCGCTCTGGAGGCGCTGAAGTACATCAATCTGCTCACCTGGCCGCTGTTGAGCGGGAAACTCAAGGCCGAGTACGGACCGTTCCAGTTCTCTGTCACCATCATCCTGTGGAGCTTCCTCGGAGCAATGGTGATTCTGGCGGGGGCGGAGTGGGCGGCGCGGCGCCACCGGCGGATTGGCCCGCTTTAACATTGGAGGCGCACTTGAAACCAAGACTGGTTCTCGGCCTGCTCGCGGCGGGCCTGCTGAACCTGGCGGCGGCGCAGCAGCCGAAGCTCCAGGCGTTGATCGTCACGGGCCAGAACGGCCACGACTGGCGCAGCACGGAGGGGCCGCTGCGCCAGGCGCTCGAAGACACCGGCCGCTTCGAGGTGCGGGTGATGGAGGAGTTCCGCGGAGCGGGGCCGGAGACCCTGGCGCCGTACGACGTGGTCATCCTCAACTACTACGAGAAGAAGAAGCCCGAGCTGCGCTGGGGCGAGCGCGCGGACAAGGCCCTGCTCGATTACGTGAGATCGGGCAAAGGGCTGGTCATCTACCACTTTTCGGTGGCGGCGTTCGAGGGCTGGGAGGAGTACGAGAAACTGTGCGGGGGAAACTGGCGCCCCAACCACGGGCAGCATTCGGCGGCGCACGACTTCACGGTCGAGGTCCGGGACGCCGGCCATCCCATCACCAAGGGTCTCAAGAAGTCGTTTCCGCAGCCCAGGGACGAGCTGTACGCCAACCTGAAATGGCAGCCCGAGGGCGCCTATCACGTCCTGGCAACGGCCTATGACGACCACGCGCTCTACCAGGGCAAGGCGCGCCAGCCCATTCCCGGGCCGGGAGTGAACCAGCCGATGCTGTGGACCACCGGGTACGGGCAAGGGCGGATTTTCGTGACGGTGCTCGGCCACGACGCCGCGGCCGTGAGCACGCCGGCGTTCGTTACCACCTTCACCCGCGGCACTGAGTGGGCGGCCACCGGCAACGTCACGCTGCCAATCCCGCCGGAGATGGCACAGTAGGGGCGCCGACGCGGGGCGTTGGGTGGCGGGTGTCGGCGGGATGCCCACGGAGGCCGAGAAGTGTTGTGGGATGGGCGGTTATGGACAGAAATCGGCCGTTGGTGCGTGGGACGCGGGCGATTCCTGTGGAAACAGCTCGGCGGGCGCTCCGCGAGCGCGACCACAGCTTGACTTCTTCTTTCGTCTGCGGTGTAATTACCGGTGTTCCTGCCGCCAGCGCGCGGATTCGTCGGAAGGTAGCAGTAATGAGCAATGCGCTCGCATATTGTCGGCCTCCACTGGGGTCTATCCCTGCTCAACCGGCGCCGAGCCCCTCTCCGGCGAGACCCTGGGGATTATACGAACCGGCTGGTCCGTATAAGATGGTGGAGGGAACTTGTAGAATGGAACGGAAGTGGTCACAGCGTAAGCACTTGTTCCCCGCTGCCGCCAGGCGGCGGTTACGTCTAAGGCCGACCGCGACGGGGTTTATGCAGGTCGGCCCAATCCTGAGTTAGGTGGCGAGGAGCTTCGTGATGGCGTCCCCAGTGAGCGAGTTCGGCAGGACGGCACAGCGCCTGTCGCGAAACCCACTCGGGATAATCGCACTCTTCATCGTGCTCGTCTACGGCATCGCCGGGCTAGTCCTGGGGTATTCCTCGCCGAATTTGCAGCCGAGCGAGAAACTCCCTCTGATCTGGTTTCTCGTCCTCTTCCCGATCATCGTCCTTGGGGCGTTTCTCTGGCTGGTAACTCGCCACCATGTGAAGCTCTACGCGCCATATGATTTTCCGGACAAAGAGGGCTTCTTTCGGGCGATGACACCAGCTGAACAGAGGCAGCGCTTGGATGCGGAGGTAGAGGCGATTCAAGCCGAGGCAGTCGTAGCTCCCGACCATCGGACTCTAGCCGTCGAAATGGAAGGTTCTGGCATCGCACAGGCCGTGTCAATTCGCCACGCTTACGTTCTCGCCGAGGAGCTTGCGTTTCGCGAAATTGAACGGGAGTTCGGTATGCCGGTTCAGCGCAATGTGGCGATCGGAAGTGATATCGGGCTTGACGGTATCCTCCTTCACCACGGCAAGCCTATGGCAATCGAGGTCAAATTCACGCGCCAACCTTCCTGGCGTCGGCTCGTTGAGCACACCCTTCCACGGCTCGAGCGGGTTCTGGAGCGCTCTGGGCCAATGAACGTGGTTCTTGCGATTGTAGTTGAGGGATTGACTCCGGAGCAGCGACAGGCCGCAGCTGCGAGAATCACCGAGATGCTGAGGGAGGCATTTCGGCCAATCCTATTGCGAGTCTATGACTTCGATGAACTGCGAACGAAGTACGGCGTCGCGGGGCGCAGCACTTGACAATGCAATGAGCCTGACGGGGGCTCGCTTGGCTTCGCCCCCGGAGGTTATCAGCAACGTTAGACGGCCCCACATCTTCGAGGGCTGCCACGGAGCGGAGCGTCTGGTATGTGGTCTGGGGTGGCTCCCGAGCCAGAGTGAGGTTGGTGCATGACGCGAAAGCCGCGGATCTTTCTGAGCTGGTCTGGAGCATCCAGTCGAGCCGTGGCTGAGCTGTTGCGCGGCTGGCTACCGAGCGTGATCCAGGCGGTCGATCCGTGGCTGTCTGCGAGCGACACGGAGAAAGGAGCGCGCTGGCTCGAAAGGATATCTTCAGAGCTCGAGGACGCCTCGCTGGGGATTCTTTGCCTGACCCGGAGCAATCTTGGCTCCCCTTGGCTTCTATTCGAGACAGGCGCCCTATCCCACAAGGTGGGTAGTCGCTACGTGTGCCCCTTCCTACTTGGTCTTGAACCAACAGAGCTTACGTTTCCACTCGCGCAGTTTCAGGCAACGAGAGCTACAGAAGAGGACGTCTACGCGTTGCTGACGACGATCAATACTGCGCTTGGGCCAGAAGGGCTGAGCGGGGCAGGGCTTGCGGAGGCCTTCCGAATGTGGTGGCCGAAGCTGAAGGCCGGGCTCGACTCCATCAAGGAGGAGTCCAGTGACAGCCCCGAAAAGCCCCTGCGAAGCGACCGCGAGCTACTGGAGGAAACGCTGGAACTTGTTCGCGGTATTCAAAAGCGGCTTCTGCCGTTGCCTCTCCCGACAATACGACGGCCGAAGGCAACTCTGGTGTCCTGTCCGAGCTGCGGCCAACGCTCACTCCGGCTCGGTGACGATGAACCTCGCTGTTCGAAGTGTTCGTGGTCCGAGTCCTCGGAAGAAGCCGCCGACTCCTATGCCCGGGCAGGTGACTCCGACTGGAAGCACCCGAAGCACGGGCCCGACGATGAGGTGGGAACGTGCAGATACTGCGGGCGGGACGCCGTGGTGCCACTCCAAGAACAGGACAAGATCGGAAGAGTTCAACAACGGATCGGAGCACTGTGGCGTGAGCTGGAACTCGAGCCGGGAGCAGGCGACGCCGGCTTCAGCATCTGCTTTTCCTGTGCCGAAGTCCACTATGGCCTTCCGAAGAACAGCGGCTCGTGAGCCTGCTAAGGCGTGCGCTCGATGTGGGGCGTGGGGCCGTCCAACAAACGACTGGAGCCGACGGCGTTGGCATCCAGATGAGCGCCACGGTTTGATCGCCGTGCGTTAGGCAGGCCGAGCCTCGTGGGTACCTGGGGGAGACGTGAGGGCGGATAGTTGGATCATGTGCGATCTACCGGAACTGTTGGTTCGAGACTGGTACAGCCTCTTCATTTTTACGGAATACGATCTGCAGGTCGCAACCTACTACTGGTTCCGCCAGCACTTTGAGCGCACCCGGTCTGAGCGGTGGTCTGTGCGAACACAGCCGAGATTAGTCGTGGGCCCTGGTAAGACCTTCAAGCCGGACGTTGTGGTCTTCAAGGACACGCTTCCGTACGACGTGCTTGAGTTGAAGTGCCACATTACCGACGTGCGCGCGGATCGCTGGGGGGCCGACTTGGAGAAACTTCGCCAGCTCAAGGACAAATGGAACGTGCGCCACGCATACCAGCTGATCTTGTACGACGACGACGATGTGTGGGATCTGCCGGCGCAAAAGGAGCCTTGGATGAAGCACTACGTGACGTTTGTTGGTGCGAACGTTCGCCGCCACGAGACTGGTCGAATGAGGCGAGGCTACGAACACGCACGAAGGCGATGGGAGCGCTGGAGGCTGTGACTGTTTGGGGCATTGCTCCTCGCGATCGGTCTTGAGCTTGCTGCCCTGCGAGGCGAAACCTCGCGGTGTTCAGATCGCTGTCGATGAATCCCCTTCGCACCAGCGACTAGCGTAAGTCCGTGGGGACCGAACCGTGCTGGCAGCGTCGAGTGGGCAGCCACCGGCGCGGTAAGGCCGCGGGGACAGGGCTGGAGCCCTATCCTACTTGAAGATGCCCGCTTGGTCCCACTTGGCGATGGTGTCCTGGACCAGGGCGGTCATCTTGTCGACCACGGCTTTGAAGTAGGCGTCGGCCTTGGCCTGATCGAACTTCACGTAGCCTTGGCCGGGCTGGTAGAGAATGATCGGCGACGGGAACGGATAGGCCGACCAGCTCCCCGTAGCGGGGCGCGGGGTGGCGAGAGAATCCTTGTACAACTCGGGGTGAACCAGCTTGGGGTCGATGGCCTGGATGAAGGCGGTCTCGTTCCAGCCGGCGTGGCCGCCGTCCTCGCCGAAGACCTTCAAGGTGACGTCGGAACAGTAGGTCCACCAGTTCACCACCAGGGTGCGGACGCGAAAGGCGCGGCCGGCGGTTTCGGCGAGGTCGTTGAGGATGGCGGTCTGCGGGCCGCCGTGCCCGTTCACGATGATGATGTTGCGGAAGCCGTTACGGGCGAGGCCGGCGAGCACGTCGGCCATGTAAGCGCGATAGGCGCTCTCGCCGATGGTGAATCCGCCGGCATAGGCGTCGAGGCTGCCGGTGACGCCGTAGGGCACCACCGGCGCAACCAGCGCGTTCACGCGGGGCGCCATCTGGCGCGCGATGGCCAGCGGCTCAACCGAGTCGGCGCCGTTGTTGATCACGCCGTGGGCTTCCATCGTCCCGGTGGGAAGAAGGACGGTGGAAACCTTCGCCGGCACCAGGTCGCGGAATTCCATCCAGTTGAGGTCACTGAGCTCGCGCGAGGTCTGGGCGCAAAGCAGGGAAGCAAACAGCAAGCCAAGTACAAGTCGCATGGAAAATAGGTTACTCCCGTTGCGACCCGGGTGCAGCGGGCGAGGCGCGCCGTTCGGCCACGATGATCAGCCGCATGTCGGGTGCGAGCCGGACGATCTTGTGCACCGGGTTGGTGCTGAGAAGGCGCTGCCAGGGCTTATACCGGGGGCGGGCGATGTAGATCTGAGTCACCTTGTTCATGCGGGCAAACTCCACCAGGCTCTCCGCCTCGCGGTCCCCCTCGATCACCCGGGTTTCAATGTGCAGATCGCGCGCAAATCGGAGGTGCTTCTCGATGGCGTCGCTCTCCTCCGGGCTGGTCCGGGAGGAGATGGAGCGCACATGCACGGCCAGACAGCCCGCCTGGAGGAACTCGGCAATGCGCCACGCCCGCCGGATCAGGTTGGCGGTTTCTGGGTGGGACGTGATATGAACCAGAATCCGTTCGGCGGGCTCGCCTTCCGCCGCGCCCGTGCGGGCAAAGCGCCAGAATTGATCGGGATCGACTTCCCGGATCTCGACCTCGTGAGCGGTCTGCCGGAGCGCCATTTCCCGCAGCGCGACGAGATTCGACTCCCGGAAGAAGTTCTCGAGCGCCCGGGAGGCTTTGTCGGGGGCGTAGACCACCCCGCGTTCCAGCCGGTTCAGCAGGGCCCGCGGCGTCAGGTCGATCATAACCACCTGGTCCGCCTCCTTGACGACCCAATCGGGCAGCGTTTCCCTCACACGAACACCGGTCATCTGGAAGACCTGGTCGTTCAGGCTCTCCAGATGTTGGACGTTCATGGTGCTGACCACGTCGATCCCCGCGTCGAGCAGTCTGAGGACGTCCTCCCAGCGCTTGGCGTGTTCGGATCCGGGCACGTTGGTGTGAGCGAACTCATCCACCAGGCAGACCCGCGGATGCCGGCGCAGGACCGCCTCGGTGTCCATCTCCTCGAACGCGGTCCCGCGGTACTCGATCTTGCGGCGCGGGATGGTTTCGAGGCCCTCGGCCCTGGCTATGGTTTGCTGCCGGCCGTGCGGTTCGAAGTAGCCGATCACGACATCGACGCCGGCGGCCTTGAGCTGCTGCCCCTCCTCGAGCATCTGGTACGTCTTGCCGACGCCGGCTGCGTAACCGAGTAGAACCTTCAGCTTCCCTTTCGCGCCGGAGCCGTCATCGCCCATGGCATGCCTCAATGCGGGAAGATGCAGACATCGATGCCCTCGGCGTTGCGTATGAGATGGTCCACCGGGTTGCCGAAAAGGCGGCTCCACCAGCTCTTCCGCAGGCTGTGGCCGATGAAGATGTGGGTGACGTTCTTCTCGCGGGCAAACCGCAGGATGGCGTCCGTCGGTTCGTCGGAGGCCAGGACCTCGACGATCGCGCCGGCCTGGCGGGCCCGCTCGAGCCGCGCATCGAGCGCCGCTTTGTCGCCCGGACTCAACGAAGTCTGCTGGACGTAGATGGCGTACAACTCACCGGAGAACCGCCGCGCGATCCGCGCGCCCATGTCGATCATGGTCTCGAAGTTGGCGCGGGCCGTCAGGCAGACCAGTACGCGCTCCTGGGTGGAAAGCGGTTGTTCGATGCCGTGGTCTTTCAGGTAGGCCGCCAGCTCGTGGTCCACGACCTCGGCCGCCACCAGCAAAGCCAGTTCGCGGAGCTGCGACAAGCGCCGGCGCTCGGCGGCCGCCGATTGTGCGTCGGGCTGGCGGCCGACCCGTTCCAGCAACTGCTCGGCGGGCACGTCGACAATCTCGATCTCGTCGGCCGAGAGGATGAAGCTTCTGGGGACGGTCTCCGACACCCGCTTGCCGGTGATCCGTTCCACGCCGGCGCGCAATTCCTCGATGTATTGCAGGTTGATCGAGGTGACTACGTTGACCCCGGCGCCGAGCAGCTCCTGCACATCCTGGTAGCGTTTGCGGTTGGGGGCCTGCTGCGGGTTGTCCTGAGCCAGGCCATCGACGAGGCAGACTTGCGGACGGCGCCTGAGTATCGCGGGCAGGTCGATCGCGTCTTTGCCGTTCTCGGAGATCAGCGGAGGAATGACTTCGAACAGCTCGACCAGGCGGTCCAGGCTGGGATCGCGCTTCCGCTGCAAGGCGCCGATGACCACATCCTCCCCCCTCTCCTTCCGGCGCCGTCCTTCGTCGAGCATGCGGTGCGATTTCCCGACACCGGAGGCATAGCCGAGGAAGACCTTGAGCCGGGCCCGGTACTGCCGGGCCTCCTCGGCTTCCACTTGCCGCAGGAGTTGGTCGGGATCGGGGCGTCTTCCCGCGCTGGTAGCCACGGCCGATTGCGAGCCTCTCACTCGCAGTCTACCAACACCATTACTTCGCAGGCCTGATGATCGCCACCATCCCGACCAGCAGGGTGGGCTGGGTCTTCCAGTTCCCCAGTTGGCTGCCGCGATTGAAGCAGGGCTGGTTGGACCAGTCGTTCCGGAACTCCAGCCATCCCGAAAGCCGTTCGGCGAACGCGTACGTGCCGGTGAGCGTGAATTCCTTCAGCCGCTGGGCCGCGCCGGTGACTCGGCCGCTCTCGTCGTTCATCCACTCCAGCCGGGGGCTGAGCGCAAGCTTCTTGGTGAGCTGGAACTTGGCGGCGCCAGCGAGGCCGTAGATCCTATAGCCCGGGGTGAGCCTGGGGCTGTTGTGAAGGTAGTCGAAGTTGAGGTACACGCTGATCTTAGGACGCGGGTTGAGCACGAGGACCGAGTCCCAGAGATTGCGCATTCCGCGGTCGGCCTTGTTCTCGTCGGGCCCGCCGTAATAGGTGTTGGTCCAGGTGGCCTTTGAGATCGTCCAGGCGCCGGTCAAACCCACCGTCCGATAGGTGGCGCCCGTGACGATGTTGCTCCATCCGGCGACCCACTGCGCGCCGGCGTTGAAGTGCGCGCCGATCGGCGCTTTGACCTGCATGCCGAAGTGGTAGCTCGGAGTGCACCAAAAGAACAGCAGCGAGCGCGAGTAGTTCCCGTTGTTCGGCGTCTCGATCAGCTCGGCGCTGGCAAAACTGACGAACCTGCCGAAATCGAACTCGACTCCTTTCCACGAGGAGGGCTTCACGCTGATGTAAGCCTGCTTGAAGAAGCGCATTCCGGTCGCGTTCTTCTCGGTCGCGCTCATGATGTCGAAGGCCCGGCCGACGCCCGCGTCCAGGTGGAAACCTATGGGCTGGGGTGCATAATCCAGCGTGATGGAGGCCATATTGAGTTCCACCTGGTTGGCCTTGTCGTCGAAGGCGCGAAGGAGACTGACGTGGCCGGCCGGGCGGTTGAAGCCCAGACCATAATAGGCGTCCACCATGCCGCTGACATCCACGGGGCCGAGCTTCCAAGCCGTCGGGGGCGGGGCGGGAGGAGGCGCCGTTTGCGCCATCGCGGGAATTGCCAGGCACAGCGCGAGCGCCGCCGCGCCGATGCACTTGTGCGCCGTCATCTCATTTGTTTGGGAAGCGCCGGTCCAGCGCGACATTGATCGCCAGGACGTTCACCCGAGGTTCTCCAAGAAAGCCAAGGTCGCGGCTTTCAGTGTGCCGCTCAACCAGGTCCCGAACCTGTTTTACCGTGATTCCCCGCGCCTTGGCAATGCGGGCGGCCTGGGCGTCGGCCGAGGCGGGGCTGACGTGCGGATCGAGGCCGCTCGCGGAGGCGGTCACCAGGTCGGCTGGAATCGGACCGGTGTAGTCCGGGTTGGCCTTGCGAAAAGCCGCCACGGAATCCTTCACCCGATCGGCCAGTTTCTGGTTGATGGGGCCGTAGTTTGCCGCTCCGGAAGCGGTCGGATCGTACCCGTCATTACCGGCTGCGGACGGCCGAGGCTGAAAGTACTCGGGCTTCTTGAAATTCTGGCCGATCAGGCTGGAGCCGACAACCCGGCCGTCGGCGACGACCAGGCTGCCGTTCGCCTGATCGCGAAAGAAGACCTGGCAAAGCCCCGTGACGACTCCCGGGTAGAGCAAGCCAGTCAGAACCGTCAACACGAGCATCATTCGAAACGCTGGAGCGATCTGCTGCCACATATCTTCCTCCTCAAGCCAGCTTCAGCCAGCCCAGAATCCGGTCGATCAGCCAGATGCACGGGAAGGGCGCGATGAAACCGCCCACTCCGTAGATCCAGAGGTTCCGGCGCAGCATCGCGGCCGCGCTTTGGGGCTTGTATCTCACGCCGCGCAGCGCCAGCGGGACCAGCGCGACGATGATCAGGGCGTTGAAGATCACCGCCGCGAGCACGGCGCTCCGCGGGGTACGCAGGTACATGATGTTGAGCTTGGCAAGAACCGGGTAGGTCGTCATGAACATCGCCGGGATGATGGCGAAGTACTTGGAGACGTCGTTCATGATGGAGAACGTCGTCAATGCGCCGCGGGTAATGAGCAACTGCTTCCCGATGGCGACCACCTCGATGAGCTTGGTGGGGTTGCTGTCGAGATCCACCATGTTGCCGGCTTCTTTCGCGGCCGTCGTTCCGCTGTTCATGGCTAGACCGACATCGGCCTGAGCGAGCGCTGGAGCGTCGTTGGTGCCGTCTCCGGTCATGGCGATCATGCGTCCCCCGGCCTGCTCCCTGCGGATGTACTCGAGTTTGTCCTTGGGGGTCGCCTGCGCCAGGAAGTCGTCGACGCCCGCTTCGGTGGCGATCGCCGCCGCCGTCAGCGGGTTGTCGCCGGTGACCATCACGGAACGAATCCCCATGGCGCGCAACTGCGCGATGCGTTCCTTCATGCCGCCTTTGACGATGTCCTTGAGGTGGATGACGCCGAGCAGCCTCCCCCCGTCGGCGACCGCGAGCGGTGTGCCGCCGTTGCGCGAGATTCTTTCGGAGAGCTCGGTCACGCTCGGGGGGATCGGGCCGCCCTGTTCCCGCACGAAACCGATGATCGCGTCGGTGGCTCCCTTCCGCAGGCGCCTGCCGTCCATGTCTACACCGCTCATGCGCGTGTAGGCCGAAAACGGGATGAAGTGCGCGTTGTGCTCGGCAACCTCGCGACCGCGCAAGCGGTGCTTCTCCTTGGCGAGAACCACGATCGAGCGGCCCTCGGGCGTCTCGTCGGCGAGGCTGGAAAGCTGAGCGGCGTCGGCCAGTTCGCTTTCCGTCACGCCGTCCACGGGCAGGAAAGCCACCGCCTGGCGGTTGCCCAGCGTGATGGTGCCAGTCTTGTCCAGCAGGAGGGTGTTTACGTCGCCCGCGGCCTCCACGGCTTTGCCGCTCATCGCCAGCACATTGTGCTGCATCACGCGGTCCATGCCCGCGATGCCGATCGCCGAGAGCAGGCCGCCGATCGTGGTTGGGATCAGGCACACCAGCAGGGCGACGTACACCGGGATACTCGGCACGGAGCCCGCCCCGGCCGAGGCGACGCTGTAGATCGCATACGGCACCAAGGTGGCGACAGCGAACAGGAAGATGAGCGTCAATCCCGCGATCAGGATGTTCAGCGCGATCTCGTTCGGCGTCTTCTGGCGCGAAGCGCCTTCGACCAGTGCAATCATGCGGTCGAGAAAGGTTTCGCCCGGATTCGAGGTGATCCTGATCTTGATTTGATCCGAGAGGACCTTGGTGCCCCCGGTGACCGCGCTGCGGTCGCCGCCCGACTCGCGAATCACCGGAGCGCTCTCCCCGGTGATGACGGATTCATCCACCGTCGCGATGCCGTCGATGACTTCTCCATCGCCCGGGATGAGTTCGCCGGCGCTGGCGACGACAACATCTCCGGCGCGCAGCTTGGAAGAGGGGACCTTCTCGAAGCTCCCGTTCGGCAGGAGGCGGTTCGCGATGGCGTCCGTCTTGGTTCTCCGCAGCGCGTCCGCCTGGGCCTTGCCCCGGGCTTCGGCCATGGCTTCCGCGAAAGTGGCGAACAGAACGGTGAACCAGAGCCACAGGGCGATCTGCAATTCGAATCCCAGGCCAGTCGCGCCGATGAAGACGTCGCGAATCAAAAAGACCGTCGTCAGCGCCGCGCCGACTTCGACAACGAAGATCACCGGGTTCTTCATCAGCGTCACGGGATTCAGCTTGAGGAAGGAATCCCTCAGGGCGCGCCGGAGAATTTCGGGATCGAACAGGGGACGCGCTCGAACCGCCTTCTTCGGGATCAGCGCCGTCGCGTCTCCGTTCATTACGGGAGGAGTCATTGTCGTCGCCACGGCTTAACTCCAGATCGGAAACACGATTGAGGCAAAGAGCTTCCCCTGGTGCATGAGGAAATGCTCGACCAGGGGACCGAGCGCCACCGCCGGGAAGAAGGTCAAGGCGCCCACCACAATCACGGTTGCCACGAGCAGCCCCACGAAAAGCGGACCGTGCGTCGGCAGGGTACCGCTCGAAGACGGGATTCTCTTCTTTGCGGCCAGGCTGCCGGCGACAGCCAGAAGGGGCAGGATGAACATGAACCGCCCGAACAGCATCGCCAGGCCGAGCGTGAGGTTGAACCACGGGGTGTTGGCGTTGATTCCGGCGAACGCGCTGCCGTTGTTCTCCGAGGCGCTCGAGTAGGCGTACAGCATCTCGCTGAAGCCATGCGGGCCGGCGTTGTTGAGGTTGGCGACCGCTGGACCGGGGGTGTTCCAGTAGCCGTTCTTGGCGAATGGAGCGACAACGCTCACCGCTGTCAACACCAGGATCAGGAACGACGTCGCCAGGATGGGCAGCATCGCCATCTTAACTTCCTTCTGCTGGATCTTCTTCCCCAGGTACTCGGGTGTCCTGCCTACCATGAGCCCGGCGATGAAGACCGCCACAATGGCGTACAGCAACATCCCGTACAGGCCGGATCCCACTCCGCCGAAGATGACCTCGTCGGTCTGGATGTTGAACAGGGGGACGAGGCCGCCGAGAGGCGTGAAGGAGTCGTGCATGCTATTGACCGCGCCACAGCTCGCGTCGGTGGTCACGGTGGCGAACAGGGCCGAGGAAGCGATGCCAAAGCGGGTCTCCTTTCCTTCCATGTTGCCGCCGGCCTGCTTGAGAGTGGCGGCGCTCTCGAGTCCATGTTTCGCCAGGATCGGGTTGCCGGCCTGTTCAAAGCCATAGCAGACGAACACGCCGGCCAGGAACATCACCGCCATGGCGCCAAAAATCGCCCAGCCTTGTCTGGTATCGCCGACCATGTGCCCGAATGTGTAGGTCAGTCCGGCCGGAATCAAAAAGATCAGAATGATCTGGATGAAATTGGTGAATGGCGTCGGGTTCTCGAAGGGGTGCGATGAGTTGGCGTTGAAGAATCCTCCGCCGTTGGTCCCCAGCATCTTGATCGCTTCCTGAGAAGCGACCGGACCCTGCGGAATGGTCTGGGAAGCCCCTTCGACGGTCTTGATCGTGGTGTAAGGATGGAGATTCTGAATCGCGCCCTGGGAGCACAGCGACAACGCCGCGATGACGGAGATTGGCAGCAGGACGTAGAGAGTCGCGCGCGTGAGGTCGACCCAGAAATTCCCCACGCTGTCAGCCTGCTGCCGGGCGAAGCCGCGGATCATGGCCACCGCGACGGCGATGCCGACTGCCGCGGAAGCGAAATTCTGCACCGCCAGAGCGGCCATTTGGACCAGGTAGCTCACGGTCGTCTCCGGCGCATAAGCCTGCCAGTTCGTGTTGGTCATGAAGCTGATCGCGGTGTTGTACGCCAAGTCCGGCGATATCAGCTTTCCCCCGAAGCCCTGTGGGTTGAGCGGCAGGTAGCCCTGGAGCCGCTGAAGGAGGTAGACGAACAGGAAGGCGAAGATGCTGAACGCGAGGACGCCGCCGGCATAGTGAGTCCAGCGTTGTTCGACGTCTTCCCGGATTCCGCAGAGCTTGTAAACCAGGCGCTCGACGGGACGCATCACGGGATGCAGAAACGTGCGCTCACCCTGGAACAGCCTCGCCATGAACAGCCCCAGCGGCTTGGTGACCAGAATCACGATGGCGAAGAATACGGCGATTTCCAGAATTCCCGTGCCTGTCATAGAGCCCTCAGAACTTCTCCGGGCGGAGCAACGCCCAGGTCAAGTACACCAGGAGAAACAGCGTGGTGATCCCAGCAATCAGGTAGTCCATGAGCATCCTGCCCTACAGCCGGTCGCAGCCCTTTGTGATCGCCCACAGCGCCACGAAACCGGCGATTCCGGCCAGCACGTAGATAGCGTCAAGCATCTCGTCCCTCCCTACTCGGATTCCGAGAGAATCACCTGGTGCCCCCGATTTCGAAGCATCCGCGCCAGGCTGCGCTCCCTGCGGGAGAGCCACCAGCGCTTCGTCGGGCCCAGCACCACGATGGAGCACGGCTTGAGGGCCTGGAGCACGCCTGCCTCCCATTCGCGGCAGAGACAAATGTTCACGGTGGTTTCAAGGCCGGACTGCTCCGCGATTGCTCGGAACCTGCGCTCCGCGAAACTGCGTTCGACCAGTGGTTGATCGAGAGGAGCCGGGAAAGGCACAGTTTCCGGAACCACCATGCGGATGCGTGCGCCCAGGCCGTGAGCGAGGCTGCCGGCGGCCTGCAGCGCCGCCAGCGTCTGTTTCACGCTGGAGTAAACCACGACGACCTCGAGTCCGGAGCCGATGGCGCAAACACTGTTCATAACGAGCACCTATCCCAAACTAACCGGCCACCCATAAAAAAGGCATAAAGGAACCCTCAAGATTTCATTAGGGAGCCTCGCAAAATGCTGTGACGGTCGGAGTCGTGGCGCAATGAATGAAAATGGACTCGAGGGGCAACCGGGGACAGCGTTAACTTAGACCCGTGTTCGACGTCCTTCGTGGCGCGCGCACTCTTGCGTGCTGCCTCGACACTCGTGTCGAGGTCGGCACCGTGCGTCGAGAAGAGTCTCGACGCTGCACGCAAGAGTGCGTGCGCCACAGCTTAACTTAACGCTTATGGGGCAGCCTTACGTTTTGGCTTCGGTGTCCGGCAATTGGAACCGGTAGCCGACCCAGGGTTCGGTCAGCAGGTAGCGCGGGTTGGAGGGATCCGGCTCGATCTTCTTGCGCAGTTGATTGACGAAGACCCTGAGGTACTCGACCTCGTCTCCATAGTCCGGCCCCCATACGGCCTGCAACAAAGGGCCGTGCGCGATCGACTCATTGGGATGGGCGAGGAAGTACTGGAACAGGTCGAACTCTTTGGGAGTGAGCCGGCTGGTTCTGGATCCAGCCGAGACGCGGCGCGTCTTCAAATTGATCTCGACGTCACCCAGCCGGATGGCCTCGACGCCGTCTTCGGGTCGCGGAGGCAGCCGGCGCAGTGCCGCCCGGATTCGCGCTAGCAGCTCGGGCATGCTGAACGGCTTGGTGACGTAGTCGTCGGCGCCCGCGTCGAGCGCCTGGACTTTGTCCCGCTCCGCGTTCCGCACGGTGAGCACAATGATGGCGATGTCCCACCGAGCGCGGATTTCCCGGCAAGCCGCCATCCCGCCCATGCCGGGCATATTCATATCCAGGAGGACCAGGTCGAATCGATCGGCCGCGAGTTTCTCGAGCGCCTCCTCACCACTTCGGGCGTCCGCCACGAAGTAGCCGTGGCCGGTGAGCGTGGCCCGCATCACGCGGCGGATCTGCGGCTCGTCATCCACGACCAGAACTCGAGTGGCGCTCACGAGGGCACTCTCTTGGGGGCCAGCGGAAGAGAGAAGCAGAAGCGCGACCCCTCCGGGATGCTTTCGGCCCAGATCCTACCGCCGTGGGCCAGCACGATTTCCCGGGCGATCGCCAGCCCCATCCCCGTGCCAGGAATGCGGTGCCGGTCCTTGTCACACCGGTAGAACTTCTCAAAAACGCGCTCACGTTCCTCTTCGCGAATGCCCGGCCCCCGGTCGGTGACGGCGAATACAACGCCATCTTCCCCCGCCTCGGCCCGCACCGTCACCGGCGAGCCTGGGGGCGAGTATTTCAGGGCATTGTCCAGCAGTTGCAGGACCACGGTTTGAAACATGGCGGGATCGGCACTGCACATCGGCAGGGCGCTCGAAACCGACAGCTCGATCCTCCTCCCGTCCAGGTTCGGTTCGACCTTCGAGAGGGCGGAAGCCAGCAAGTCGGCGGGGCGGTGCGGCTGCTGATGGATTCTCAACTCGCCGGCCTCGATGCGCGCCATGTCGATGGCGCCGGTGACCATGGAACTCAACCTGTCGGTCTCCTCGCTGATCACGGTTAACAGTTCCGCAGTCGTCGGATCCGCCTGCGGTTCCGACAGAAGGGACGACACCGCCGCCTTGATCGACGTCAGCGGTGTCTTGAACTCGTGCGCCACGGCGTCGAGGAGAGTGGATTTCAACTCCTGGCTCTGACGGGCCGCCTCGGCCCGGCCGGCCAGTTCCAGCGTAGTGGCGCGTTCGAAGGAGATCGCGGCCAGGTTGGCTATGGCATGCAGGGCGGCGTCGGAGATGTCCTGGCTCAGGATCGCAATGCTGCCGATCGGGCTTCCTCCCAACCGGATCGGAAGGATCCGGACCCCGCCCTCGTCGAGTTCGGTGTTCTGAAGAGCGGCATCCCGCAACCGGCCCTCGCTGGTCGGAAGATCCTCCGGCCCGGAGCGCTCGATCTCTCCGGTACGCCGGTCGAAGATCGCGGCGGCTTGAACGTCGAAGACAGCGGCGATGTGCCTGGCAACCTGCCGGGCAACGCCGGTTTGGTGGGCGTCCGCCAGCAGCAACGCGCGGCTGAGGTTGTAGAGGCGTTCCATCTCCGCGCGCCGGTGCAGGGCCTCCGCGGCCCGGCGCTTGGCTTTGGCGGACAACTGGCTCGCGGTGACCGCGGTCACCAAAAAGGCCGCCAGGGCGACCCAGTTTTGAGGGTCGGCGATGGTGAGGGCGCCGACCGGAGGCAGAAAGAAATAGTTGAAGCAGAGCACCGCGGCGACGGACGCGAGCACGGCTTCGGGCAGACTCCACCAGGTGGCGATCGCCAGGATCGCGAGCAGGAAACTGAGCGCCACCGTGGTGGCGTTCACGTGAAGGACGCGGACGTAAACCAACGTCACCGCGGCAATCAGCCCCAGTGCTCCGGCCAATCGCGGCAGCCGCTGCCAATCCACGTAGGGTCGCATGATCGCCCCCTTCTGTGCATATTCTACACGGCAATCGAGCGCGGGCCGTGCCTATCGCACCAAGTGAAACTCGGTCTGGCGGGGGAGCACCCAGGAGACGCGGCCGGCCTCGTCGACGACAACGTCCTCCTCCTGGCCGATCCAGAGGTCGCGGCCGCCCCATTCCGGCACCGGCGTGGTGGCGGACAGCTCGATCGAAAACCAGGTATTCGGCAGCACCAGGGTGTCGCCGCGGCCGGGCACGACTTGCTGGCGGTCCCACAAGCCGATCAGCGGTCCGGCGCCGTGGCCGTGATCGCCAATGGTATGGCAATAGACGGAGCCCTGGACGCCGTTAGCCTTCATGACCGCCAGCGCGTCGGCGAGCACTTCGTTTCCGGAGCGGCCGGGGCGCAGGCGCTCGAGGACGATGTCCTGGAGGCGGTTGGCGTTCTTGAGCGCGTGGAGGATGCCGGCGGGCGGGCCGGTTTCGCCCTCGCGCAGCACGTAGCCCATGTGCTGCGTATCGGTATTGAGCCGCAGCGCGGTGATGCCAAAATCGACGTGCAACACGTCGCCGCGCTCGATCACCACCGCGCCTTCCTCGGCGGCCGGGCCGACGCCGGCCTTCTCGGCCTTCTGCACGCGCACCGAGGGTTGGAACCACGTGCCCAGGCCGAGATTGGCGGTCTGCTGGCGCAGCCACCAGACCACGTCCTGGCTGGTCGTCTTGCCCGGCGTGACGACTTCGTTCGAGAAGGCGCGGGCGATCAGCCAGCGCGCGGTCTCCATCATCTGCCGGTAATGGGGCAGCATCTCCGGAAGGCGCACCTCGATGTATTCGAGCGCGAGATTCTCGGCGCGCACCACACGCTTGAGATGGTCCGGGCCGAGCGCGTCTTCGAGCGCCTCGCGCTCGCCCGCGGAGAGGCCGTCGGCGAACGCGTGGGTGTGCGAGACGTCGATGGCGATGGTGGCGGGCTTGCGCTCGTCCACCAGCTTTCGCAACAGCAGCCATTGGGCGTCGCCGTAGATTTCGCGGTTGGGCTGATCGGGATCGCGGTAGACGGTGTAGAGGCCGCCATTGGAGCCGCCGCCGAGAGCCAGGCGCTCGACGCCCTTGTCTTCGCCGCGATCGAAGAAGACCAGGATGGTGCGGCGCCGCGCGGCCATGACGGTCGGAGAGACCAGCGAGAAGAAGGCGGGATCTTCGTTGTACTCGCGGCAGACGACCAGCCACATCCGGACGCCGTGTTTGCGCATGAGCGCCGGCAGCACGCGCTCCAGGCGCAGGCGCAGCCACTGCTGCTGGATCTCGGCCTGCTGCCGGAGCGGAGGAAGCGGCAGCGGGGGATCGGTGGCGGCGAGCGGCAGGCCACAGAGTGCGGCAAGGCAGAGGAGTCGTTTCATTGGCTCACCCCCAATTGCCAGTACAGGAACGCCAGCTCGTCGGCGAGGTCGTCGATCTGCTTGCCGATGGGCAAGCCGCGGCTGTGGCCGGCCTTGGTGTCGTAGCGGAGCAGGATGGGGCGGTCTGAGCCGGTGGACGCCTGGAGGAGCGCGGTCATCTTGCGGGCGTGCAGGGGGGCGACGCGGGTATCGCCGTCGCCGCTGACGAACAACACCGCCGGGTACTTCACGCCGCGGCGGACGTGGTGGTAGGGCGAGTAGGCGTAGATGTACTGGAACTGCTTTGGGTCGTCGTCGGAGCCGTACTCGGGGACCCACCAGCGCGCCACCAGGAACTTGTGGAAGCGCAGCATGTCGAGCAGCGGGTAGGCGCAGATCGCCGCGCGGAACATCTCCGGCCGCTGGGTGATCGCGGCGCCTACGAGCAGCCCGCCGTTGCTGCCCCCGGAAATCGCCAGGCGCGAGGGGCTGGTGAAGCGGTTCCGGATGAGCCACTCGGCGGCGGCGAAGAAGTCGTCGAAGACGTTCTGTTTCTTCCCGTGCATGCCGGCCTCGTGCCACTTTTCGCCGAACTCCCCGCCGCCGCGCAGGTTTGGCTGGGCGAAGACGCCGCCATTTTCGGCCCACAGAACCGCTTTGGGCGCGAAGGCGGGACTGAGGCTGACATCGAATCCGCCGTAGGCGGTGAGGAACACCGGGTTCGAGCCGTCCAGGCGCAGCCCCTTGCGGTAGAGCAGGAACATGGGGATCTTGGTGCCGTCCTTGGAGGCGTACCAGACCTGCTTCAGCTCCAGCTTGCCGCGGTCGATCGGAACACTGGCGCGCCACCACACTTCCTGCTTCCCGCTGGCGCTGTCGTAGCGGTAGATCGTATCGGGGATGTGGAACGAATCGAATTGGAAAAACGCCTCGTGGCCGCCCCAGTTGCCGCTCACCTCGCTCGCGGAGCCGATGCCGGGCAAATCGACGTCGCGCACGCGCTTGCCCTCGGGCGTGAAAACGCTGAGCGTGGAGGAGACGTTGCGGAGGTGTTCGACGAACAACATCCCGCCCACGGCGGCGAAGTTCTCGATGGGCGCCTGGCCCGCCGGGATCACTTCCCGCCAGCGCTCGCGCGCGGGGTTGCGCAGGTCCACGGCGATCACGCGGCCGTTGGGCGCCTGCCAGTCCGTATGGAGGTACAAGGTGTCGCCGCCGATGCTGCCGAAGAACCTGCCGCGAAGGTCCTTGACGATGGGGGCCAGCGGCGTGCCGCGGACGAGGTCCTGCGCCCAGATCTCGGTCCGTTCGCCGGCGCTGCCCTCGAAGACATGGATCAGCAGGTAGCGCCCACCCTCGGAGACGTCAGCGCCGATCATCTTCTCCGGCCCGTAGCCCTGGCCGAAGACCTCGCGGTCCTGTGCGGCGGGCTTGCCTATCGCGTGGTAGTAGACGCGCGGCCCCGCCTTCTCGAACCGGCTGTAGTAGAAGCCTCCGCGGTCCGGCTGAATCGAAATACCATAGCGGCCGCGTGGCAATTCATCGGGGAGTTCCTTGCGGCTGTCCACGTCGAGCAGCTTGACGGTGACTTCGTCTTCGCCGCCGCGGCGGATGCCGTAGGCCACCAGCTTGCCATCCTCGGAAATGTCCAGGAAGTTGACCGAGGTGGTGCGGTCCGGGCTGAGCGGAGCGGGATCGACGAGCACCTGGTCCTGGCCCTCAAGCCCCTCGCGCATGTAGAGGACGGGCTGATCCTGGCCCACGCGCCGCCGTGTGAAAAAGTAGCGGCCGCCGCGGGCCCGCGGCATCCCGATGCGGTCGATGTTCATCAGTTCCGCCAGGCGCTTGCGCACCTGATCGCGCCCCGGAATGCGGTCCAGCATTGGCCGCGAGTAGGCGTTCTGGGCATCGATCCAGGCGCGTGTCTCCGGGCTGTCCTGGTCCTCCAGCCAGCGGTAAGGGTCAATGATCTCAACGCCGTGGAGGACGTCTTTGACGTTGTCGGTGCGAGTGCCGGGCGGTTTCTGCGCCCAGGCGACGAAGCTCAGCAGTACCAGCAGCAGGACTTGGGACATCAATTACAGGCTAACAGATGCGATCCCTGGGAACGACTTGGCGGTCCATTACGTAAACTCGTAGATAGGGCATCGAAACTATGGCCACGCGAAAGAAGCGCTCCGTCGTTTGGATTGTGCTGGCGGTGGTCGTGGCGCTGGGCTGTGCGGCATTCTTCTCGCTGAAGGCTCTCACCCGCACACCGTCCACGATCGATCCTGAAAGGCTCGCGCGCGTGGAACGGATGGACCTGGCGCGCTCGGTCGTGGCCACCGGCAAGATCGAGCCCACGACGAAAGTGGAAATCAAGTCCAAGGCCAGCGGGATCATCCTGAAGTTGCCGGTGAACGTCGGGGACCTGGTCCGCCAGGGACAGGTGATCTGCGAACTGGACCAGAACGATCTGCTGCCCAAACTGCGGCAGGCGCGCGCGGCCCTGGGCATGGCGGAGGCGGCGCTCAAGAGCGCGCAGGCCGAGTACGAGCGGTACAAGGTGGAGGCGGTCGGCCCGGACATCCCATTCCTGAAGCGCGACATGGAGCGCGCGCGGGAGATGTTCCGCGACGGACTCATCGCGCAGAACGCTCGGGACGACGCCGAAAAGAACTACGAGATGGCAATCAACCGCCAGCAGCAGGCGGTGGTGAACCTGGGGGTGGCCAGGGCCGCCATTGCCAGGGCCGAGGCCCAGGTGGAACAGTCGCGGGCCGTGCTGGCGCAGGCCGAAGAAGACCTGCGCAACGCGACTATCGTCTCGCCGATCGATGGCGTGGTGCTCTCCCGCGACCGCGAGGTGGGCGACGCCGTCAGCTCCATTCTGACGATGGGATCCGGCGCCACTTTGATCATGACGCTGGGGGACCTGCGGGAGGTTTACGTCAAGGGGAAGGTGGACGAGAGCGACATCGGAAAGGTCTACCTGGGCCAGCCGGCCCGCATCAAGGTGGAATCGTACAAAGATCAGACCTTCACCGGCAAAGTAACGAAGATGTCTCCCATGGGAGTGGAGAAAGACAACGTCACGACGTTTGAGGTGCGTGTCTCCATTTCCAACGAATCCCGGAAACTCATGGCTACCATGACGGCCAACGCCGAGATCATGCTGGAGGAGCGCAAGGGAGTCCTGGCCGTGCCCGAGGGGGCGATCATCTACAAGAAAGACCGCTCGACCGAGGTCGAGGTTCCGGACGCCACCCTCCAGAGCGGCAAAAGGCGGGTGGCGGTCGCGACGGGGATCAGCAACGGATCGAAGATGCAGATCGTGAAGGGCCTCTCCGAGGGCCAGCAGGTAATCCTGCAATAGGTTGGCGGGGGGCGCCGCGTGGCATTCCTGACAGAACTGCTGGGCCATGTCCTTTCCAGCCTCCTGCGCAACAAGCTCCGCAGCTTTCTGACCATGGCGGGGATTGCCTGGGGCGTCGCCTCGATCGTGCTGATCGTGGCCATGGGCGACGGCTTCAAGGAAGGCCAGCGCGACCGGTTCCGGCAGATCGGCGAGAACATCGTCATCATCTTTGGGGGCCGGACGGAAAAGCAGGCCGGCGGCCAGCGCGCGGGGAGGCGCATCCGGCTGAACTACGACGACGTGCGCGACATCCGCACGGAGTGCTTCCGGGTCAGCGTGGTGGTGAGCGAGTTGCAGAACGGGGTCCGCGCCGTGAGCCAGTTCAACAGCGGCGTGTTTGGCGCGATGGGCGTCGAGGCCCAGTACTCGAAGATCCGCAACATCCCGGTGGATCGCGGCCGGTTCCTGGCGGAGGAGGACGACACCGGCGCGGCGCGCGTGGCGGTGCTGGGGGACAACGTCCGGAAGCAGTTGTTCGGCGAGCGGCCGGTCGAGCCGGGCGCAAGCGTGGCGCTCAATGGGCTGCCGTTCCGGATCGTGGGGCTGATGCCGCCCAAGACCCAGAACAGCAGCTACAACGGCCTGGATAGCGACAAGATCTACGTTCCGTACTCCACCATGGTGCGCGATATGCCGCCCAACGACCCGAATTTTCAGCCCGGCATCGTGAACGACCTGATCTATGTTCCGGCCTCGCTCGACGACTGGCAGGCCGCGCGAGATCAGGTGCTGCGCGTGCTGGCGCGCAACCATCGCTTCGATCCCGACGACAAGAGCGCCGTGTTCATCTGGGACACGGTGGAGAACGCGCGGCTGGTGGACCGCATTTTCACTTCCATGACCCTCTTCCTCGGGGCGATCGCGGTGGTGACGCTCACCCTGGGCGGCGTCGGCGTGATGAACATCATGCTGGTCTCGGTGACCGAGCGGACGCGGGAAATCGGGCTGCGGAAAGCGGTCGGCGCCACCCGCAGCCGGATCCTGGTGGATTACCTTCTGGAAGGCGTGCTGCTGGCCGGGGTGAGCGGTTTGTGCGGCTGGTTAGGCGCTTATGGGATCGCCGCCGCGGTCAACACCCTCCCCAAGCGGGAGATGTTCGGCGGGCTTCCGGTGAACGGCACAACCACCGCGGTGGCGTTCGCCGCGCTGGGCGTGATCGCGGTGGCCTCCGCGCTTTGGCCCGCCTGGCGCGCGGCCTCGCTCACCCCCGTCGAGGCGCTGAGCTACGAGCGCTGAGCGGAGATCCATGCGCATCGGCTCCATCTTCGGCGAGGCGGCGCAGGCCCTGAAGTTCAACCGGCAGCGCAGCATCCTCACCATGATCAGCCTGGCCTGGGGAGTGGCCTGCTTCGTCATTCTGTACTCTTACGGAGACGGTTTCCACATCGCGCTGCAGACGGCGTTCCGCTCCATCGGGCAGGACCTCATCCTCATGTTCGGCGGGCGGACTTCCTCCCAGGCGGGCGGCGAGCGCGCCGGCCGGAGGGTCCGGCTGGAGCTCTCGGACGTGGAGGCGATCCGCGAGACGGTTCCCCTGGTGGCGGCCATTTCGCCCGAGCTGATGACGGGCGGGATGACCGTGGTGCGCGGGTACCGCACCAACACCATGATGGTGCGCGCCGTCAAAGTCGCTTACGGGCGTATTCGCAACCAGACCATGGGGTCGGGCCGGTGGCTCACGCCCGACGATGAAGTGCAGAAGCAGCGGGTGGCGGTCCTGGGGGCCAAAGCGGCGGAGAAACTGTTCGGCGAGATGCGGCCGGAAGGCGAGGAGATCACCATCAACGGACTGCGCTTCAGCGTGGTCGGAGTTCTGAAAACCAAGACGCAAGTCGCCAACTACAACTCGCCGGACAACGAGTGCGCGTTCATCCCTTACGAGACCGCGTCCCTGTTTCGCGACTTGAAGTACCCCGACGACTTCGTGTGGATGCCGGCGAATCCCATCTTCCGCGAGAAGGCGGTGCGACAGGTGCGGGAGGTGCTCGCCCGGATCCACAATTTCTCCCCGAACGACGAGCGCGCCGTGCGCACCTTCATCTTCAACGAGTACATGCGGCTGGTCGATACCATGGGCATCGCGCTGCGGCTGCTGCTGGCCTTCATCGGGACCCTCACGCTGGCCATCGGCGGCGTGGGCCTGGCCAACATCATGCTGGTCTCGGTCACGCAGCGGACGCGGGAGATCGGCGTGCTCAAGTCGCTTGGCGCGACGCGCCGCTCGATTCTGGCGCAGTTCCTGCTGGAAGCCATGGCCATCGTGACGGCCGGCGGCGCGTTTGGCGTGGCCGCGGGCTGGGCCGCGACTTCCATGCTCGAGACCCTTCCCCTGCTCGGGCCGATCTTCAAGGACACCAGCGGCGCCGGAGACATCCACCTGCAGATCTCGATGTTCGCGGTGCTGACATCGACGGTGCTGCTGGAGACCGTGGGCCTGGTCGCCGGCCTGCTCCCGGCGATCAAAGCCGCCCGCCTGGACCCCATCGAGGCGTTGCGGTACGAGTAGGATTCCTCGACGCCCCCATTCAGCTCGTTCGTGCGGGCAACCCCGGCAACTGCGGTGCAATTCGGCGCAGGATCCGTGCGGCCGGCTCCCGGATTTCGACCGCGACCCGCTTCAAGTACTCACCCGAGCCTGCCTCGACCGCCTTCAACGCCTCGTAGATAGGGCGCCAGGCATCCTTCCACCCCTTCTTGTCGAGCAACTCGATGCAATCCCGAACCCGCCCGCATCGCACGGCGGCGGCGAAGAAGACTTCGAGTGCCTTGCGTCCGGCCGAAAACAGGTCAATAGGATCGCCCACGAGCGCGTCGTCCAGAGCCACGGACGCACGAGGAAAGTCGCGGAGTTGAGCCAGCGCGACGGCCCGATATAGGGGCACGAATCCATCCGAGGTGTCTCGTTCCTGAACCAGGTCGCAGATCGCAAGGAGGATCTTTCCAAAAGGCGGATAGTTCTGGCACAGTAGGAGAAGTCCATCCCAGAAAGTAGCTCTACGAGATGCCTCCATGAAGATCGGGGGCTGCTCGTCCCCGGTCTCGGATCCTCGGACGCAAGCCGCGAGAATTGCTGCCGACACGTCTGGCGATACAGGGTCCGTTGGATCGAGCTGATGGGCTCGACGGATGTACTGCACTGCCTCGTTCTCCTGAAGCATCTCGCAGTAGAGCAACACGCCCAGGTTCCGCAGGTTTCGAGAGCTGCCTGGTTCCAGCTCCACCGACTTACGCAGAGCAACTTCCGCCTCCCGAGGCTTCCCCGCCCGACATGCCAGCAGGAATCCTAGCGAGCCCCAGAGGTCTCCGCTACGCGGGTCTATCTCCAGAGCCTTGGCGAACGCGGCCTCGGCTTCGTCCGCTCGCTCGGGCGCCCTCCCCAGAAGATCGCCAAGGTCGGCCCAGAACCCAGCGGACTCCGGGTCGAGATCGATCGCCTTGCGGTACGCCGCTTCCGCGTCCCTGGTTCGCTCAGGAATCTCAGTCAGGACGTCGCCAAGCCTGTTCCAAGGCGAAGCCGACTCCGGGTCGAGTTCGATCGCCTTCACAAGGACCGTTTCGGCTTCGTCCGCGCGCTCGGGCGTGCTCCCAAGAAGAGTGCCAAGGTTGGCCCAGGGCCAAGCAAACTCCGGGTCGAGTTCGATGGCCTTCCGAAGAGCCGCCTCGGCTTCGTCCGCGTGCTCGGGCGTGCTCCCAAGAAAATCGCCAAGAACGGCCCAGGGCCAAGCAAACTCCGGGCCGAGCTCGATCGCCTTCCGAAGAGCCGCCTCGGCTTCGTCCGCTCGCGCCGGCGTACTCCGAAGAAGACTGCCAAGGTTGGCCCAGGGCCAGGCCGACTCCGGGTCGAGTTCGACCGCCTTCCGAAGAGCGGCCTCCGCTTCGTCCGCTCGCTCCGGCGTGCGCCGAAGAAGACTGCCAAGGTTGGCCCAGGGCCAAGCCGACTCCGGGTCGAGATCGATCGCCTTCCGAAGAGCCGCCTCCGCTTCGTCCGCTCGCTCCGGCGTTCTCCGAAGAAGACCGCCAAGGTCGGCCCAAAACCCAGCAGACTTCGGTTCGAGCTCGATCGCCTTCCGGTAGGCCGCCTCCGCGTCCTTCCTTCGCTCGGGAATCTCAGTCAGGACATCGCCAAGCCTGTTCCAAGACCAAGCCGACTCCGGGTCGAGCTCGATCGCCTTCCGGTAGGCCGCCTCCGCTTCGTCCGCTCGCTCGGGCGTTCCCTCAAGAAGACTTCCAAGGTCGGCCCAGAACCCAGCAGACTTCGGTTCGAGCTCGATCGCTTTGCGGTAGGCCGCCTCCGCGTCCGTCGCTCGCTCGGGAATCTCAGTCAGGACATCGCCGAGCCTGTTCCAAGACCAAGCCGACTCCGGGTCGAGATCGATCGCTCTCAGAAGAGCGGCTTCCGCTTCAGCAAACTCAGGTCCTTGGGCGAGAACGCGGCCTAAACGTCTCCAATTCTCAGCGTTGTCTGGCTCCATTTCCACTGCTTTTCGAAGCGCTTCTTTCTCGTCGGGGCTACTGCTCTCCGGGCACCGCATCGACTCGACATAGGGTCGCCATTTCGGCTCCATATCGGCGCACTCTCGCCGAAGATAGTCTTCGATCCTGTCGCGGTCTGCGCCCGAGGCAAGAACGTAAGCGAAGGCAGTTTCGATTTCCGCTGGCCGGGTCCGTCCGGCGCCTCGAAAGTGCTCCAGCCGCTCCCACGCCATGTGCTCCAACTCTTCGGAATCGAAGAAGACCCGCAGGAACTCGACAAACCACCTCAGCTTTGTCCGGACCCGCCGGCTTGCTCGCATCAGATACCAAATGTTAAAGAACCGCTCAGCCACTTGGTACAGCGCCTTCTTGCTGTCCCCAGGATCTGCTTTCTCCAGAAGCCCTTGCCGCACAAGACGGGTCAACTGCGTCGATACGATGCTGGTTTCGAGACCCGTGTCATCCGCCACCTCCATAGCCATCACAGGGTCCCACCTCTGCGCGACGGCGTCGAACACCTGCTGCGCCTGGGACGGCAACTCGTCCACGCGACCTTTGTAGGTCGGCGTACACTGGTCGAGCAATTGTTCCAAGTACTCGCGGGCGCGCCCCTCCAGGCCGTCCAGCACGAGATGGAAGAGCATCACCGTGGTGCGCGGGTTGCCCCCGGTCAACTGCACGAGGGTACGCAAACGAGCTGCATCGGCGGCGAGCCACTCTTCCACCCTCTGCTTCGCGCTCCCCTTCTCGCCCGGGTTCTCCTCCACCGACTCGCTCAACCGAAGCAGCAGGTCCCGCACCTCCGCCAGGGTCAGCGGCGTGAGCACATGAATCTGGAAGAACTCGAAGAAAGCGCGATCCGGCCCGTAGACCCCCTCGCTCGCCTGCGTCGTCGCTCCGAAGAGGGTCAGATCGCGCCGGCTGGAGAGCAACTCTCGCAGCCGCCACTGCTCCCGTTCTTCGATCATGTCGAAAAGCCGGTCTGCGTTGTCCACCAGCAGCAGAAGACTCTTTCCCATCTCCTGGCCGACCTCGGCCAGGAACTTCGGCACCCGTTCTTGGATTTCCTCCGGACTGAGTTTACCCAGTAAGTCGGCGGATTTCTCGATTCGCTCCAGCATCCAGCCGTTCCCGAGTCTCTCGACGGCATCCGTCAGGGCGTCCACCGCGTTGAGCAGAAAGCGATGCAGCCGGTTGACGTTGTATTGCTCTTCGGGGAACGCCAGCACCAAGTACCGGCTGTTCAACTCAGGGTCATCCTCAACACCGTAGTGCACGCGCTGGAGCAGAGTCGTCTTACCCATGCCCCGCGTGCCGATGATCAAGACGTGGGATGGGCGCTCCTCGCGGAGCAGCTTCATCAGGCTCTCGCAGGCGGCCTGACGCGCATGGAACTGCGCGAGCGCCTCGACCTTGCTCAGCGACAGGGGGTTGTAGACCGGTACGCCGCCGAAGGGGAATCGTCTGCTTTCGCTCATCCCTGCACCTCCCGCCAGTACCGGCGCAACAAGGCGGAGCGAAAGCGCACCGCGTCCCGCCGGCGCACCAAATATCCATCGCTGATCAGCAAGTCGAGCAACTGGCGGAGTATTTCCGTCCGTTCCCCGTCGTCGCTCACTTCCTGACTCAGCCTCAGTTCGAGCGTTTCGACCTTGACGCCACCTGTTTCGCGGCAGGCCAGGCCGAGGATGATTTCGCAATAGTGCGGGAAGCGCGCGTCCAGTATCTTGTTCAGCCGCTCATCCCAGTGATCGAAATGAGTCCGGCCGTGCGCCATCAGTCTCGCGAGCGCCATGTCCACCAGCGCGGGCGAGGGGTCTCCGTGGCCCTCGCTGACCACTGCCCGAAGCTCCTCGAACACGAGATTCAGGTGAAATGGGATCGGCCATTCGACGGCGTCCAGAACTGCCCCGATAGTTTCCGGCGTGAGTTGCCACTGATAGAACTGGCCTCGACCCACCAGGTACTCGCGCGCTTTCTCCGGGCTGAACTCGGCCAGTTCAACCGGCTGGAGGTCGTGAATCGTTCCCGACAGTTTCAGCTTGCGAGCGACCGAATCCAGCCCGATGGAGCCTGCAAGGAACCAGCGTGGCTGGTACTGTTCCCTCAGCCGTTTGAGCCATAGCAGAAAGCGCTCGGCTCCGCTCCCGGAGGGATCCTGGCGGACGATGCTGCCGATCAACAACGGCAACTCGTCGATCAGCAGCAGCGTCTTCGAATCCGCACCCTTTAGCAACGTTTCCAACTCTTCCGCTGGGCGCCGCCAATCGAAGTTCTTCGCCCTCAGCTCGATCAAACTCGTCTTGATCACGAACTCAAGATCTTCCGGGAGACTGCTCTTGAACGCCGCGACCCAGCCCCCAGGAGCCCAATCCGTGTCTCGGAACGCCCGGATCAACCGTTTCATGAAGTCCAGCTCGTCCTCCGCGTCCGGAACCGGGAGGTAGAGCGTCTTGTAGCCCCTAGCGGGACCATCCTGCTCCATCCGCTTCAGCAGGGAGCTCTTCCCCACGCGCCTTGGCGCGAGCAGCAGCAGATTCGAGGTTTCCAGCAGGTCCCAGGCTCGCCACATGACTTCCTCGCGATCAAAGAAGGCGACGCCCTCGGCTAGCCGCCCCATGCTTCCAGGAATTCCAGTTTGGCTCATACCAGTATAATAGCACAACAAACCAGTAGTACAACATTTTTGTTGTGCTCGTTACGTGTTGTGTGCACGATTGCAGGTGTGGCTCTTGGGACGAGGGCGCACACACTCTACGAACAGTAATCCCATGAAAATGCATGGCTTGTTCAGAGTGAACGGACACCGAATACGGAACCATCGACAGTCCTTTTGACTGGGTTTGCATCCGCCCCACCGCGAGCGACTTGGAAGAGGCGGTGAGAGCAGCCGGTTCCGCGGACCCGCAGCGGACGCGCGAGATCGGCGTACTCAAGTCGCTGGGCGCGACACGCCGCTCGATTCTGGCGCAGTTCCTGCTGGAAGCCATGGCCATCGTGACGGCCGGCGGCGCGTTTGGCGTGGCGGCCGGCTGGGCCGCGACCTCCATGCTCGAAACCCTCCCCCTGCTCGGGCCGATCTTCAAAGACACCAGCGGCGCCGGCGACATCCACCTCCAGATCTCGATGTTCGCGGTCCTGACTTCGACGGTGCTGCTGGAAACCGTAGGCCTAGTCGCCGGCCTGCTGCCCGCGATCAAAGCCGCGCGCCTGGACCCCATCGAGGCGTTGCGGTACGAGTAGGTCGCGTCACACGGCCAAGCACGCCCGGGTGGGTGGCGGTTGGCGGAGTAACTTCCCGAGTGCGCCGTAGTCCAAGCACGGTCGGAGAAACAGCACACCCACCAAGTCCCGAGAACTAGGCTTCGGGCCCCGCGTCGACTGGCGCACATTCAAGGGTTGCACGTTAGACCAAGTGGCGGTGAAGTGCTGCGCCTGCCGGGATTCAGCCCGCCGCGCCTCATGGCGCGCGATACACGTCGCGCCATCCACCGGTAGGCAGCGCCACCCCGACCACCGTGCCTATAAGCGCTCCCAGCGGCGTGAGCACCGCTTTGCCGGCATACGGAAACCAGTCGCCGTGGGCCGCCTGGGAATCCACGCCGGCGCCCGCGGCCAGGCCGGCGCCCGTTCCAATCGCCAGCCCGATGAGCGTGTTTCGTCCGCGATGCCCAGGCCGCTTCAGTGCGACGCGCCGGATGTCTTGCCGGGAGAGCGTCTCCTGGCTGGTCGTCGCGTTGATCGCCAGTGACTCGGGAGTCACGCGCTGCACGAACCCACGCAGGGTCTTCCCGGTCGCAAGCGTGACCCGAATCTCCGCTCCCGTGACAAGTTGGTTGAGGTTGGACCAATTCGCAATGGGCTTGGCCTGTTGGGCCGCCGCGGTCGCCGCGAGAGTCGCGGCCAATAGCGCCGGTAGGAAGATGTGCCTCAATGTACTGTTCATGGAAAGGACTTTCAAACCCGAAACCCGCCGTGCAAACTCCATGGACAATCATACATCGCACACGCCGCGATTCTCACCCGTCTAGATCAAGAAGTCCCTTGATTACGGCGACGCACCAGTTACGCGCAGGGCAGGCCGACGGGCCGCAACCGCGGTTCTGGTAGGATGGTCGGCGACCCCGAAGCAGCGACCGACGCCGGAGCCCTCAAGGAAGCCTGAGGAATCCGAGGCCCACTTGCTCGAAATGGGCGTTGCCGGTTAGCGCGTGTCGCAACCCGAGTTCGCGCATGACCACAAAGCTTGTGAGATCGGTGAACGAAATACGCGGCTTGTCGCGATAGCGCAGGCGCAGGCGCCAAGCTCGACTGAAGCGCTCCGGGGTCACGTGTTCGATGTCCACCAGTCCGGGGCGGGAGGCCTCGAAAATCCCTTCCGTGAACCGGCGCGCGTCGGAGAACGGCGCCAGCGCGAACAGCCGGGTCACGGTCTCGTCGAGTACATAGTCGGTGGTCACCCACGCACCGGCCTGGCCGGCCGCGTTGGCGCGGATCCGCGCGACGCTGTCAAAGGCCGGGTCACGGTCGTTCGCCAGGACCAGCCAGGCCCAGGTGTCCACGAACACCCGCTCAACGGCCATACAGCGACTCGTCGATTTCGCTCGACAGGACGGGGCCGCGGCAAACGCCGGCCACCTTCAAAATGGGGTCCTGCGGAGATCCGCGCCTCCGGGGCCGGTCGATCGAGCTCCGCAGCCTGGTGCGAATGAGTTCCGCCATGCTGGTTTTGGCCCGAAAGGCGTCCTGCCGGAGCTGCTCGTGCACCTCATCGGGCAGGAAGATGGTGGTTCGCCTCATACCAGCAGCATAACATATATATGGCATGCTGGCCGCCGGCTGCAGGAACGCCGTCGGGATACAATTGCGGAGGGACCACGACCATGACGCTTCGCGCAATAGCCGTTTTGGCCGCCGTTCTGCTGCCGGCAGCGGCGGGGGAGCCGATCCGGCTCCATCCGAAGAATCCGCACTACTTCCTGTTTCGCGGAAGGGCGGTGGCGCTGGTCACCAGCGCCGAGCATTATGGGGCGGTGTTGAACGGCGCTTTCGACTACCAGCGGTATCTGGCGACACTCGCAGCGGACGGCATGAACTACACACGTCTGTTCGGTGGGAGCTACGTGGAAGTGCCGTCGAAGTCTTTCGGGATTCGGCGCAACAATCTGGCGCCCGGTCCCGGACGGCTGGTCGCGCCCTGGGTGCGGAGCGAAACACCCGGATACGAAGGCGGAGGAAACAAGTTCGACCTGGACCGATGGAACCCGGAGTTTGTGGCACGCTTCCGCGATTTCCTCGCTGAAGCGGCGAAGCGGGGCATTGTGGTGGAAGTGACGCTGTTCTCCTCGCACTATCAGGAGATGCAGTGGGCCGTAAGCCCTCTGAACCCGGCCAACAACGTCAACGCCACGGACGCGATCGAGTGGAAGAAACTCCACACGCTGGAGAACGGCAACATTCTGGCGCATCAGGAACGGTACGCACGAAAACTGGTGCGGGAGGCAAACGGGTTCGATAATGTGATCTTCGAAATCCAGAACGAGCCGTGGTCCGACCGCACGGTGCTGGCGGATGTCGTGAACCCATACCTGCTGCCGCCCGCGCGCGACCAGTATCCGAACTCGATCGACCTGGCCGACGAGCTTTCGATGGCCTGGCAGGCGCGGGTGGCCGGGTGGATCGCGAGCGAAGAGGCCGGACTTCCGAACAAGCATCCGATCGCACAGAATTGCTGCAATTTCGGGTTCCCCGTGCGCCAGCTCGCGCCGGGCGTCAGCATCGTGAACTTCCATTACGCTTACCCTGCCGCGGTCCTCGCCAACTATGGCCTGGGGACGGCCCTCTCCTACGATGAGACGGGCTTTCTTGGGAGGGACGACGCTGCGTACCGGCGGCAGGCCTGGAATTTCATGTTATCGGGCGGCAGCGCGTTCAACAACCTGGACTACTCGTTCACGGTTGGGCACGAGGATGGCAGCGACGCGGAGCCGAACGGTCCCGGCGGCGGGAGCTCGACGCTGCGCCGGCAGCTACGCGTCTTGAGTCAATTCCTGCATTCGATGTCTTTGACGGATCTGGCGCCGGACACGGGGACCGTAAAGCACGCAGCCGGGGCTTACGCGCGGGTCTTGTCGGCTCCCGGGCGGGAGTATGGGATGTACTTCGATGGGAGCGGACCGATCGCGGTGACGCTGGAACTGCCCGCGGGAGAGTATTCCGGCCGGTGGGTCAATACCAAGACGGGAGAAGTCGAGAGGCTGGAAAGCTTCCGGCACACAGGTGGGCAGAGAGTTGTGCAAACGCCGGAATTCCGAAACGGCATCGCCCTGCGGATGGAGCGGACGGCCCTGTGAATCAGCTCTTCGCCCGGCGCGCCAGGCAGAAGGTGCGGTAGCCGGGGCGGATCGACGGGTCGGTCTTCATGAAGGGCGTGGCGTCCCAGGCGCGGACCTGGTCGAAGCCGGCTTCGCGCAGTGTCCGGCGGATCTCGGCTGGAGTCCAGCAGACCTGCTCGACGCGCTCGCGATGCCGTCGCCAGCGGCGTCCCTCCCGAATGAACCATTCGACATCGCTCCAGCCTTTGTCGCGCCGGCGGTCATAGCCTCCATGCATCACAAGTGCTACGCCGGGTTTCTCGATCCACCAGGTACCCGGCCAGATCTTTTCAAATGCGAGGTGGTTGTTCACATCGAAGTAGAAATAGCCGCCGGGCCGCAAGGCGCGCGCGACCGCGCGAGCCACCCGCGCCAGGTCCGCTTTGCGGGGAACGTGATTCAGCGCGTCGAATTCGCACAACACCAGGTCGACTGGCTCAGGCAGCCGAAAGCTCCGCATGTCGGCGCGAAAGACGCTGAGCGGCAGGCGTGCGCGGCGGGCCTTCTGGCGGGCGAGCCGGCACATCGCCGGGGAGAGATCGACGGCAAACATCTTGATCCCCTTGGCCGCGAGCAGCAGGGCGGTCGTGCCGGTGCCACAGGCCAGGTCGCAAGCGGATTCCAGGCGCGGCAGAATCCGGCCGAGCAGGCGCTGGCGGGCCGCCTCGAACCAGGACAGATGAAACGTGAAGAGCTTGTCGTAATACTCTGCCAGCCACCGATAAGGCCGATTGGGGGTCGTCATTGTAATGCTAACAGCACCTGGGCCGGATGTAGCGGGCGCGGAGGCGCTCGTCGGAGAAGCGTTGCCACTCTGCGCGGGAGGGGGCGCGGCCGTGGGCGGCGAGGTGGCGGCGATAGGCGTTCTCGTCGCTGAGCTCGCGCAGCAGGTCCAGCACGAACTGGCCGAACCGTTTCAGGCGCTTCATATGGCGTCCTCCTGGAGGTTCGAGGCCACGAAGGGCGTCTCGGTGGTCTTAGCTTCCCGCGTTCCACGGAGCAGGCCGGTCCAGACGCGGATCGAATCCGCCAGGACGGTCGCCACCAGCACCAAAAAGATGCTGCAGACCACCGCATCGAGCCGGTCGTTGAAAATCTGCGCGTGAGTCTCGCCGATTTTCGAGGCCGCAATCTGGCCGGCATCGAGCTGACGCCGCAAGCCGGCGGCGTGGGCCAGGAAGCCGAGGCGCGGGTACGGCGAGAGGATCTTCTGGAACCCGGCGGTGAAGGTGACCGTGACCAGCCAGCCCAGCGGGACGGCGGTGATCCACAGGTAGCGCCTGCCGTGCATCTTGATGAGGATGGTGGTGGACACGCACAACGCCACCGCGGCCAGCAGTTGATTGGCGATGCCGAACATGGGCCAGAGCGAGTTGATACCGCCGAGCGGATCGCGCACGCCCTGGTAGAGGAAGTAGCCCCAGGCACAGACGATGGCGGCGCTGGCGGCGATCACCCCCGGCATCCAACTGGTGCGGCCCCAGGGCTTGTGGAAGTGGCCGGCGAAATCCTGGAGCATGAAGCGGCCGACGCGCGTGCCGGCGTCCAGGATGGTGAGGATGAACAGGGCCTCGAACATAATGGCGAAGTGATACCAGAAGGCGAGGATGGCGTGGCCGCCACGGCTCTGGGCGAAGATCTGCGCCATACCCAGGGCCAGCGACGGCGCGCCGCCCGTGCGGTGGAAGAGGTTCGCCTCTCCCACATCCCGGGCGAGCGCGTTCATGTCCGCGACGGTCACCGGGAATCCCCAGGAGGCGATGGTCTCGACCGCCGCCTGCGGAGTGCCGCCGAAGACTCCGGCCGGCGAATTCACCGCGAAGTAGACGCCGGGCTGGAGCACGCAGGCGGCGATCAGGGCCATGATGGCGACGAAACTCTCCAGCAGCATGGAGCCGTAGCCGATGGGCCAGGCGTGCCACTCCTTGGCGATCATCTTGGGCGTGGTGCCCGAGGCGATCAGCGAGTGGAAGCCGGAGATGGCGCCGCAGGCGATGGTGATGAAGCAGAAGGGGAAGATCTTGCCCGCGAAGACGGGGCCGGAGCCGTCGGTGAAGCGGGTGAAGGCGGGCAGTTGCAGCTCGGGACGCACCAAGAGGACGCCCACGCCGAGCATCAGCACCACGCCCAGCTTGACGAAGGTGCTCAGGTAATCGCGCGGCGCCAGCAGCAGCCAGACGGGGAGCGCGCTGGCGAAGAACCCGTAAACCATCACCGCCAGCGCCAGTGTTTCGCCGGAGAGCGTGAACCAGGGCGCGAGGGTGGAAGACTGCGCCACCGCCTGGCCGCCGATAATCGACGCCAGCACCAGCAGGAAACCGAGCACGGAGCACTCCAGCACCTTGCCCGGCCGCCAGTAACGCAGGTAGAGACCCATGAAGATGGCGATGGGCATGGTGGCGGCGATGGTGAAAGTGCCCCAGGGGCTGCCCTTGAGCGCGTTCACGACCACCAGCGCCATCACCGCCAGCATGATCACCATGATCAGCAGCACCGTCAGCAGCGCGGTGAACCCGCCGACCTTGCCGATCTCTTCGCGCGCCATCTGGCCGAGCGACTTGCCGTCGCGCCGCATCGAGGCGAACAGCACGATGAAATCCTGCGCCGCGCCGCCCAGCACGGCGCCGACGATGATCCACAGCGCGCCGGGCAGGTACCCGAATTGCGCGGCCAGCACGGGTCCCACCAGCGGCCCCGGGCCGGCGATCGCGGCGAAGTGGTGGCCGAACAGAATCCACTTGTTGGTGGGCTCGAAATCGTGCCCATTGCGCAACCGCTCGGCGGGCGTGGCGCGGCGGTTGTCGAGCGCCATCACGCGGACAGCAATGAACCTGGCGTAGAAACGAAAGCCCACGAGGTAGGTCAAAGCCGCGGCCGCCACCAGCCAGGTGCTGTTGATCCGCTCGCCGCGGTGGAGCGCGATGCCCCCCAGGCAAAACGCCGCCAGGACCGCCACGGCGGCCCAGAAGAAGTGAGTCAGGATTCGCTTCATTCGAGTGATGTCCGAAGACTCGGATTGTACCGGATCAGGCTCCGGCTTGTCCGGTCGCATCCGGCACCCCACCGGGACAAGGCGGAGCGTTATCCTACTGTTAACGCCGGGCCCTTTGCCTTTTTGCGCCGACTTTGCTAAGGTAACGGTTCGACTGGGCCGCGTCGCGATTGCACTGTTTCCGCCCAGAGCCGGCGAACCGGGATGCAGCGGCGGCTAAGGGAATCGCGTGGGCGAGAACACGAGGAGCGAGATCGGGGGAGTGGAGAGGTTGCTTGACTCGGCGCTGGAGAGCGCCGATGAAGCCGAGCGGGTGGCGCTGGAGGCGGCCCGGGAGCTGGGGTTTCCGGAGGACGACCAGCACAGAATCGGGATGGCGGTCCGCGAAGCGATCGTGAACGCGGTGGTGCACGGAAACCGGTACAACGCGCACAAGAAGGTGCACCTGGCGGTGACCGGCGGCCAGGACCGCCTGACGGTTACGGTCGGCGACGAGGGCGAAGGGTTCGACCTGGCGGCGCTGCCGGATCCGCTGGCCGAGCACAACCTGTTGCAGCAGTCGGGCCGGGGGATTTTCCTGATCCGCGCCTTCATGGATGAGTTCGAGGTTCGCCGCCGGGTTGCGGGCGGGACCGAGGTCAGGCTGGTCAAGTACTTGGAGAACAAGCAATAGACCGACAATACGTCGGAGGAGGATGGATTCTGTGAGTGCGAAACTTAGCCCCCGCCAAGTGGGGGATGTCATGGTGATTGATGTGAGCGGCCGGATCACGCTGGGCGAAGGTTCGAGCAACCTTCGCGAGGGCATTCGCGGCCTGATGGCCCAGGGGAACAAGAAGATTCTGCTGAACCTCGGAGATGTGTCTTACATCGACAGTTCGGGGATCGGCGAACTGGTGTCGGGGTTCACTTCGGTGGCCAACCAGGGCGGGCAGTTGAAGCTGCTGAACCTGACCAAGCGAGTCCGGGATCTATTACAGATCACGAAACTGTACACGGTATTCGAGGTCCACGACGAGGAAGCGGCGGCCGTTCGCAGCTTCGCCTGAAGGCAGGCTGGTGCGCCTGCCCCGCGGCCGTTGTGATAGAATCAAGTCGCTGCCGAGGATTCCGTGGATAGAATTACCCGAAAAGAACTAAAGGGAGACAAGTTTGCCCGCGAAGTTGGGCACACCGTCGAATATGTCAGCGAGCACCGCAAGCAGGCCATCCGCTACGGCATCGTAGGGGCGGCGGTCCTGGTGGCGGTGCTTGTGGTGACCGGCTATCGCCGGCAACAGCACAACGCGCGCCAGGCGGCGCTGACGGCGGCGATCGAGATCCAGCAGGCCCCGGTCGGGCCGCCAACGAGCGAGTTCGTCAAGTCTTTTCCCACCGAGCAGGAAAGGAATAGCGCCGCCGCCAAGGCGTTCTCGGACCTGGTGGCGAAATACTCCGGGAGCGACGAAGCGATCATCGCCGAGTATTACCTGGGCGCGATGGCGGCCGAGCAGGACCAGACCCAGGAGGCCGAGAAATGGCTGAAAGCCGCCGCGGAGTCCAGCAACGCCAATTATGCCTCGCTAGCCAAGCTGACCCTGGCCGACCTGTATCGGTGGCAAGGGAAAGCGCCGCAAGCGGAGAAGTTGTTGCGTTCGCTGATCGCCAAGCCGTCGGAGTTCGTTTCCAAGGAGCAGGCAACCATCGCGTTGGCGGAGTTGCTGGCCCCGGCCAACCCGGCGGAGGCGCGCAAGCTGCTGGATCCGCTCAGCACCACGGGCCGGGCCGCGGTCGGCCGGGCGGCCATGGCCGTGCTGAGCCAATTGCCACGCGACCGGTAGAGCGGACTGCCCGATGAAACCGCTGGGCGTGCGGTTCCCGGTGGGAGAGAGCCTGGGCCGCCGCTACCCGGAGCCTCCGCATCCCTATCGCAACGAGTTCCAGCGGGACCGCGACCGCATCGTCCACGCCCGCGCGTTCCGCCGGCTGGAAGACAAGACGCAGGTTTTCACGGCGGGCCTCTCGGATCATTTCCGCAACCGGCTGACCCACACCATCGAGGTGGCGCAGATTGCGCGGACGGCGGCCTGCGCCCTGGGGCTGGATGAGGACCTGACCGAGGCGCTGGCGCTGGCCCACGACATCGGGCACCCCCCGTTCGCCCACGCCGGCGAGGAGGAACTGGACCGGCAGATGAGCCGGTTCGGGGACCGCTTCGACCACAACCTCCAGGCGTTGCGCATTGTCGAGAGCTTCGAGCAGCGCTACGCGCGCTTTCCGGGGCTCAATCTGACCTTCGAGGTGCGGGAGGGCATCATCAAGCACTCGAAGGATTTCCAGCCCGGCGAACGGCCCGAGCTGGAGGAGTACCTGCCGGGACGGCGACCGCCGCTGGAAGCGCAATTGATCGACTTGGCCGACGAGGTGGCCTACAACACCGCGGACCTCGACGACGCGTTCTCAGCCCGGTTCTTCGACCTGGAGGCCGTGGCGCGGGACATTCCACAATACTCCGAGATCCAGTCGGGGGTCGAGACGCAGTTTCCCGGAGCGCCCGAACGGATACGGTTCAACGAGGGCCTCCGGCGACTGATCGACCTGCTGGTGTCGGGACTGATCGAGGGGACTTATGAGGCGGTCGCGGAGGCGGGCGCCAAAGACGTGGCGGCGGTCCGGCGGCACCCGGCGCGGCTGGCGCGATTGGCGCCCGCTGCGGCGGCAACCAGTGCAGCGCTCAAACAGTTTCTGGGCTCGCGCGTGTATTTCTCGAAGGCGCTGGCGGAGGAACGCCGGCACTCGGCCGCCGTGATCGCCGAACTGTTCCAGTTCTTCCTGGACCAGCCCGGGCGCCTGCCGGACTCCTATCGGGAGGCATCGGAGGGCCAACCGCCTCACCGGGTGGTCTGCGACTACATCGCGGGAATGACGGACGGCTTTTTCCGCCGCACCTACGAGCAGACGCTGGGCCAGCCATAGCGGTCACCGGCCGGGCGGATCCTGGTGGGAGACGAAGCTGGAAAGCTCGGCCGAGCGAACGCCGTAGATCTTGAGGATGGCGCGGCAGATCTCTTGGGCGAGGCGCTCGGGAGGCTCGTGCGGGTCGTGGTCGACTTGAACCTTGAGAAACAGGTCGGTGCGGGGCATATGAGATGATTACCCATTATGGCCTGTAAGATCTGCGAAACGCGCCGCGCGCGCCGGCGGTGCCCCGGAGTGGGGGGCGAGATCTGCCCGGTGTGCTGCGGCACGGAGCGCGAGAACAGCGTGAGCTGCCCGTTGGATTGCGAGTACTTGCGGGACGCGCGGAGGCGCGAGAAGCCGCGGGAGATCGATCCGGAGAGCGTCCCCAACTCGGACATCCAGGTCAGCGAGAAGTTCCTCGAAGATCGCCCAGTTCTGACGGGCGCCATGATGCACGGGCTGGTCACCATGGCGCTGGGCACGCCCGGCGTGGTGGACCTGGATGTGCGCGAGGCGCTGGACTCGCTGGTGCGGACGTATCGCACGCTTGTGGGCGGGCTGTACTACGAGAGCAAGCCCGCAAACCCGCTGGCGGCGCGGATCTGCGAACTCATGCAGAAGGGGCTGGAAGAGTTTCGCAAGAGCTCCGCCGAGCGCCTCGGCGTGGCTACGATACGGGACGCCGACATCCTTGGCGTGCTGGTGTTCTTTCAGCATTTGGAGCTCCAGTTGAATAACGGCCGGCGGCGCGGTCGCGCCTTTCTGGATTTTCTACTCCAGCAGATCGGCACGGTCGTAGGATCGGCCGGCGCCCGCTCCAGGCCCTTGCTCGTGCTGCCGTAAGCGAGGCGATCGAGAGCCCACACGCCGCCAATGCCGAGCAGGCGCCGGGCTCGGAAGAGTCGTTCCGGGCCCGCCAAGCCAGGTACGCCCAGCAGCGGCAACGTTACTGGGACGCGTTTGCCGCCTCGCTGGATCGCTGGGAACGGACCCGCGGATAGTACCAGAGACGGCTGGCCGAGATCTACCAGTTCCTGATTCCTCCCGGCATGCGGGCGCTGGAGTTGGGCTGCGGGCAGCCGGTGGTCAGCGTGGTCGTGCCCGCGCGGAATGAGGCGGGCAACATCCCGCATATATTCAATCGGTTGCCGAACATGGGCGGCGGGACCGAGCTGATCTTCGTGGAAGGGCATTCCAGCGACGACACCGGCGCGGTGATCGAGAGGGAGATAGCCAACTGGCCGGGGCGGTGCGTGAAACTGCTTCGCCAAGCCGGCAAGGGCAAAGGGGACGCCGTCCGGCTCGGGTTCGCCAACTCCACCGGGGAGCTACTCATGATCCTGGACGCGGATCTGACGGTGGCTCCCGAGGATCTGCCCCGCTTTTACGAAGCGTGGCGCTCGGGCAAGGGGGAGTTGGTCAACGGGGTGCGCCTGGTGTACCCGATGGGAAGAGGCGCGATGCGCTCAGCCGCCGCCACTACGAGATGATCGCCGCCAACCGGTCGTATTTCGGCAAACTCGATCCGTTTGGCGACTTCGACCGGATCTTCGGGGCGGCCAGGTACAGCCTCAAAATGGTGGATCTGCCGATCCGGTACCAGGAGCGCAGCTACGGCCAGACCAATATCCGGCGCTGGAAGCACGGATTGCTGTTGCTGCGCATGGCGATGCTGGCCTCGCGGCGCATCAAGTTCGTCTGAGGCGGCGACCGGGTCCGGAGCGGGGGCGGGCGCCGCGTCTGTTTGCAGCTCGATTGCGGGCCCAATCACCGCGTGATCCGGAATATATCCCTGTGCTTTTCAACCAGATCTGGGCGGATGCGCGCAGAGAGCGCAGCTTCGGCTGCCTACACTGGGGCGTGAGGTATTCGAGAAGGCCGACATGAAAGACACCTCTTTGGCGGTATGCCTGCTCGCGGCTGTACTGGCGGCCCCGGCCGGCGCGCAGACCCAGGTCGACTTGCGAACCCAGGGCAAGAACGTGGACTTCTCCGCGGCGACGTCAACCAAGCCATTCCGGACCGGGACAGCGTTGCCGGGGACCTGCTCGGTGGGGCAGACGTTCTTCAAGACCGATGCGGCAGCGGGCCAGAACCTGTTCGCCTGCACGTCCGCCAATGTCTGGACTCTCGAAAGCGGGTCCAGCGGGCTTCCAACCGTTCCCGGGAACGCAAACCGGGTGTTGTCAAACGATGGGACAACGGCGGACTGGCGAGCCCTGGCGGGAGACCTCAGCGGGGCGCCCCAAGCGGTCACCGTGACCGGAATCCAGGGGCGGCCGATCGGCTCGCTGGCGCCTGCCGACGGCCAGGTGCTGAAGTGGAGCAGCGCGGACAGCCAGTGGGAACCGGCGGTGGCCCAGGCGGCGGGCGGAGTCAACTACTCCCAGACGTTCAGTTCGCAGACCAGCGTCTCCATCTTGGGGAGCGCACACGGCTTGGGAACCGCGAACCTGATCGTGGACTGCTATGACAACGCGACGCCGGCCCGGAGGATCGAGGCCGACTCGATCTCCGTCGATCCCTCCAGCTTCGATGTCAGCGTCAGCTTCGCCAACCCGCAGAGCGGGCGTTGCGTAGTCAACGGATCGGGGTCGACCATGGCGGCCAGGATCGACACAAGCAACGCGTTCGCCACCGGGACGACACAGACGTTTCAGGGCGCGCTGGTGGCCACCAGCTCGGATCGAACCGCACCGGCCAAGGCCGGCACGTCTCCGCCCGCCTCCTGCTCGCCCGGCGACCAGTTCTTCAAGACCAACGCTACGGCGGGCCAGAACCTGTACTTCTGTACGGCCACCAACACCTGGACCCAGATGAGCGGGAACGCGGCGGTGGGGAGCGTGTTCGGGCGGACGGGCGCGGTCGCCGCGCAGGTCGGGGACTACGCGTTCTCCCAGATCGCCGGAACGGTGACGGACGCGCAACTGGCCACGGGAATCAACGCCACCAGGATCGGCGCCGGCACGGTCACTAACACGGTCTGGGGATACCTGGCGAATGTGAGCTCGGATGTGCAAGCTCAGCTCAGTGGCAAAGCCTCGGCGGTGCACTCGCACACGACCGGCGGAGACCTCAGCGGAGACCTCTCGAGCGCTACCGTGACGGCGATCCAGTCGCACGCGGTCTCCTCGACCGCGCCCACCGACGGCCAGGCGCTGGTCTGGAGCGCGGGCTCGAGCGCGTGGCAGCCGGGCACGGTGGCCAGCGGCGGCGCCGGCATGGGATCGCAGCTCGGCGATTTCGGCGTGACACGCAGCAGTTCCACCGTGCTGACCATCGGGGCCAACTGCTCCACCACGACTCCCTGCAACGCGCGGTTCGGCAACACGGTGTACTCGTTCACGCGCAGTTGCACCGCGACGCTCAGCGCGGGGTCCGGGACCGCCTTCGTCTACGTTTCCGGCGGCGGCACGCTGACCATCGGGCACAATCTCACGCTGGCGGCATCTGCGGGGTGCCTCGCGCAGTCGAGCGTGACGGCGTTTCCGGCGGATTCCATCCCGCTCTACAACTGGACGGCGAGCAGCGGAGCGTGGGACGCAACCGGCGGCAAGGACTACCGCGGCTGGCTCAGCTTGAAGAATGTCTCGGCGGGAACCGGAATCGCGAGCGTGGAGTCGGGCGGCCGCACGACGGTGGCGGTCGATTCCGCCGTGGTGCCGACGTACTTGACCAGCACCGCGGTCCTGAATTTTCCCCTCATCGCCAGCGGAGCCTGCGCGACGGACCAGACCTTTACGCTGGTGGGTGCAACGGCCGGGGACAGCGTGGCACCGGGCTGGCCCAGCGCGTTCGAGCCGGGACTGCTGGGCCTGATGCGCGTGAGCGCGGCGGACACGATCGCGGTGCGGGTATGCAATCTCTCCGGCGCCGCGGTGGACCCGATCAACGCCGCCTTCCGGGCCACCATCGTGCGGAGCTTCTGAGGCGCTAGCCGCCGGCGGCGACGCACCGGACCCGCACCTTGGCTTCCCCGAACAGAACCTCTACCATCCCGAAGTGCTGGTTGTAGTATTCGCTGGAGTACTGGGCCATGCGCTCGGCCGAGATGACCACCTCGGTGATGCCCGCCTGCACGATGGCGCGGGCGCAGTCCATGCAGGGCATGATTTCGACGTACAGCGTGCAGCCTTCAGTGGCCGTTCCGGCGCGCGCGGCGTTACAGATGGCATTGCGCTCGGCGTGCTCGATCCACAAGTACTTTGCCGGGCGTTCGAGCCGCTCCGGTACGTCGTCGCGAATCCCCCTCGGAAACGAATTGTAGCCCGTCGACCGGATCTCGTGGTGCGGGCCGACGATCACGCAGCCGATCTGCGTGTGGGGATCCTTGCTGCGGCAGGCGACCACCCGGCAGATCTGCAAGTAGTATTCATCCCAACTGGGTACAAGGCGCATCAACGCGATGCTATCACCGGAAGCGTCCGGGCGCCAGGCCCAGCATTCGCTCCAGCCCCAGGCCCAGGAAGCTGCCACTGGAGGTCAGGTGGATGCGGTCCGGCTCGCCGTAGATCAGGACCAGGGCCGGCGCGTCGGCCGGGGCGAGCGTATCGAGCGACTTGCGCTGCTCGGGTGTGAGTTGCATCTTGCCGGCGAACGGCGCAACCAGCGAACCCAGGCTGTGGTAAACCATTGCCGAAAAGTTGACCTGGCCGTCGTGGGGCAACAGCGCGGTGAACTTGGGGGAGCGCGCGAGGGTATAGCCGGTCGAGCGGTACTGGAGGGCGCGCACCAGCAGATCCTGCGTGGGCGCGGCGATGGCCAGCCCGTTGTCGAACACGAAGTGCGCCTCGAGACCGGGCTTGGGACCAGTCAGGGTATAGAATGTGCGGCCATCGGCGGTCTGTTTCTCCAGCCGGACAAGGCCCTTGGCAGCGGCGACGAGCTTGTCGAGTGTCTGCGTGAACCGCTCGGGATCGTTGACCTCCAGCACGAGTTTCCAGGACGGCTGCGGCAAGACCGGGCCATCCAGGGCAAACGCCAACTCGCCGCCGAGCGGCTCGATGAGTTCGGTGCGGAGGTTGACGCCGGTCTGGGCCTCGAACTCGGCCAGGCCGGTCGAGAGATCGGAGTGGCTCAAGGCCGACACGTCGTCCAGCATCTGGGCGGGGTTCTTGGCCAGGACGGCCACGGCGAGCGTGGCGTCGGGCGAGATGTAGTTCAGGCCGCGCATGGGGGCTGGGACGGCGAGCCAGGAAGCGATGCTGCGGCGCGGCTGGGCGAAAGTCAGGTCCGCGCTGTTCTCGGCGCGGCCGGCGACCTCCTTGCGCTGGAGCATGAGATAGCGGAGGTCGCCGAACCCGCTGCGCTGCAAGTCCTGGTTGGCCTTGGCGTTCTTGCCGACCAACGTCCGCAGGTCGGCGCAGAACAGCCAGGTGACGCCCTGGCCGTAAGCCGCCGCGATGCGCGCGTAAAAATCGGACTTGGCGAAGGCGCTGGCGCCAGGCTGAGCGGCGAGAGCGGCGACCCGGCGGAGCTGGGCCAGGTCGGTCGAGACGGCGACGATATCGCCGCCGACGTAGACCAGCGCTTCCTTGCCGGCCGAGACAGCGCTGGCGGGGTCATCGACGATCCGGACCGGGACTTGGCCGTGGGGTTCCGCCTTCAGTTTGGCGATTTCCTGTTCCAAAAAGGCGCGCAAGCCGGGGCGGGACGCTTCGGCCATCACCAGCGGCGCTCCGGGTTCCCCTCCGGCGCTGGGCACGAGTGCGACGACGATCTCCTGGCCCAGGTAGTCGCTGAACGCGCGGACGCGATTCAGCACGTCGTCGAGCTTGGCCTGGTTCTCGGGCGTCTTCATCTTCTCCGCCCACCACCGGCGCAGCACTTCGCTCTGCCGGAGCTGTTCGTGGAACAGCCGGCTGGTCTCGCTCAGGGTGGGGCCGAGGTTGGGAATCGAGGCGTAAAAGACGGCGCCGTCCGGAACCAGCGAGAGCAGCTTGCTGGAACGGCGCAGGCCGGGGCCGGGCGTGGCTTCAAGCTTCTTCCGCAGCTTCGAGAACTCGTTCAGGAGGGCGACGTATCGGCCGAAGTCGCGGCTCCAGGCGATTTCCTCCTTGACGGGCACCGGCGTCAGGGCGGCGCTGGTAGCAAGCTGATCGCCAGGATGGAGCACGCTGGTGCGGCCGTCCTGGGCGACCTGGACTTCGCCCTCGATGACCGACACGCGCGAGCCTTTGAGGCCGCTGTTCACGGAGAATACCGTGCCGGTGACCGAAACCAGGCAATCGGCCGTGGAGACGTAAAGATGGCCCCTGCGCTGCTTGGCGGCCTGGACAATGATGCTTCCGGCGGCGAGTTGGATGGTGGCACCGTTGCGGGCCTCGGAGAGCGCCAGCTCCGTGCGCTCTCGCATCTCGACCACCGAGCCGTCGCGAAGCCGGAGCAGCGCGCCGGAACCTTTGGCGGTCCGGACGGTTTGACGTTCCTCGATGGCGGCGCCGGCGGCTAGTGGCGTAGAGGCGCCGGCGGCGGTCGCGTAGAGGACGCCGTCCAGGGTGCGGACCGTCGCGCGGGGCCCGGCGGGGGCCGGCGCGAAACGGTCGTAGGCGAAATATCCGCTCCAGCCGGCGGCGACGATCATGGCTGCGGCGACGGCCCACTTCCAGACCGGGCTCATCGGTTTCCGGATCGGAATGGGTTCGGGCTGTGCGCGCCGGGTGAGCGCCTTGCGGCAGGCGGGGCACTCGTGGAAGTGGTCCTCGAGCAGCAGCGCGCGGGCGCTCGGGAGCCGGTGCTCACGCCAGGCGGGAATCAGGGCCTGGAAGTCCGCGCAGGTACGAATCGTCTCGACTTCCCCGGACGGCTGGGCGGGCGCAGCTTCGGAAACGCGGGCCCAGACCCGCTCCCCGGCCGCGCTCACGGCGGCGGGGTCGATGGCTTCGTTGCGAATCTCGGAAATAGCCCGGTCCAGGATGGGATCGGAAGCGTTCTCATCGTTGCTCATACTGGTCTCCTAGATAGGAACGGATCTCTTTCTGAAGGCGGCTGCGGCTGCGATGCAGGCTGACCGCGACCTCGGAGGCCGACACGCCGAGCAGGCCGGCGATCTCCCGGTTGTCGTAGTCCTCGAAGTACCGCAGCGCGAAGATCTCGGCGGCCCTCGGCGTCAGGCGGGCGATGGCCTGGCGCAGGCAGGCCCGCAACTCGACGGCGTCCTGCCGCCGGTTGGGCCGGAGGCGGGAGTCCTGGGCCGACGCGGCCTCATCGAGCGGGACGCTCAAGGCGGCGCCGCGGGCGCGCACCAGGTCGAGGGCGGCGTTGACGGCGGCGCGGTGGAGGTAGCCCTCCATATGGCCCACCGAGGCCGCCGCCCAGCCCTGGCGCAGCAGCCTCAGGAAGACCGTTTGCAGGATGTCCTCGGCATCGCCGGCGTTGCCGGCGATGCGGTAGGCCGCGCGGAACACCCGGCCGTGATAGGCCTGGAAGACCCGCTCGAGCTCCCCGCTGGGAGCGGAAACCGCTGGAGCGCCGGCGCTCATTATCGTCCTCCCGCCTCCTGTTCTCATCCATGGAGACTCCACTTTCTGGGAATTCTTACAGAAGGGGATACGAAAAAGAGGGGGGCGGGGTTCGGCTGTGGCGGCTCGTGGAGGGCTTCATCCGCACGCAGCGGCGAGGATTGGAAACAGTCGCACTTCCGCTCGGCTGCCATCGGGCATCTCGTCCCAGGTGCGGCCATCGAGGACACGACCACTGCGGGATTTCATCACGCCGCCCCACTGCTTGAAGAAGAATGGCACTCCGGCCGAGACGCACTGATCGCGGATCTCGCGCGCCCACACCGCAAGCATCGGTCTGGCGCGCGGCCCCGATTCGCCACCCACAATCACCCAGTCGATTCCGCGAAGGTTGAGCTTGGGCAATGGGCCGAGCAGAGGCTCCAACGAAAGGAACTTGACATGAGCGCCGGTTCGGCGGAGGTGTTCGATCCGGAATCTGTAGGCGTTATTCTCGACGCTGACGCCCATCCAGATGTGCGGCCGCCAGTCAAGAAGAGGGCTGACCTCCAGCAAGCGCTCGGACCGCTTGGTCAGCACCTGGTACTGGTGCCAGTCTGCCTGGGCCATCACCCGGAACACGTCGTGGATGTAAGCGAGCGGCACGTCCTCATGGAAGAGGTCGCTCATCGAGTTGACGAACACGCGGCTCGGTTGTCTCCACTTCAGGGGAGACTCCACCATGTGGGGTTGGAGGGTCAACTGGAACGCATTGCGGTAGTTCCGTTGGCCCATCGCCTGGAGCCGCTTCGCCATTCGCTCCGCATAGCACCGCTTGCACCCCGAACTAACTTTCGTGCAACCCGTGACAGGGTTCCAGGTGGCGTCGGTCCACTCAATGCTCGACTTTGCCAACCGACCCTCCTTTGCGGGGAAACGTTACTCTGACGTCGTCCCCTAGTGTACCTGCCCTCCGTCTCGCTGGATCACACCGGATCAATCCCTTCGCCTCCATACGTTTGAGCACGTCTTTGTAGTTGCTCTTTGTGAATGGGCGGCCTACGTTGTGTCGCTCAAAGACCTCGCGCACCGTCAGCGGCGGGCCGCGAAAGGCGTCCAAGAGCATGTCTTCCAGGTCATCCAACGGCTGCAAGAGTTCGAACAGACGCGGGAACCGCCGATCAGCGGGATTGTACTGGAAGCTCGCCACACCTTGATTTCGGGACGAACTCTCCCGGGCCATGATGTCCTTCATGATGGTGTAGCCCACGACGTTCTTGCTGACGAATATCAGATGGTGGCTGGTCCGGGTTCCAGCGTCGTTCTTAAAGCAGAAAGGCAACACGTACTTGCCAGCCTGGGCCCCGAGGGCGCCGCACAGTTCCTCGACTATGCAGGCCTCCCGATCTTGTGGAGACAGAGGTTCCAGTATATCGCGGAGAATCTCGGCCCGCGCCGTGCCAAACAGCGCCGCCATATGCTCCTCAACGGCCCTGTTGCTGAGGCCCATGTTGATGCGGTTGTAATTGAAAAAGAAGATGCAGTCGCAGCCCCAATCCTTGAGTACGGAGTTGACCAGTTGAAGGGAAAGCCCCTTGTAGCCCCAGGGATCGACAAAGAACAGAGTCGGCACCAGGTGCATCGTGTCGAACATCTTCACCATCTCATCCCCGACCTGCTTGTGGAGCACCAGCGGCTTATGCATGAGCCGCTCAATCCCTGGGAGATGATTGATCGCGCTCTGGAGATCCTGGACGTTACGCTGGTCCTTGTCGTTGAAAACGGTGACAAGCATTTCCCGCATCTTGTCGTCCTGGATCGCCTTCTCCAGAATGAGCAGCGGAGTGGACTTGGTGTCGTCGCCGTAGCGCCCGGGTCCCGCGAACAGATCGAGGTAGGCGATCCTGCGACCACGGGTTTCGACTCGTGGGATGATGACTTTGGCCCAACTCCAGAAGTACTTGGATACGATAGCCGACTTCACCACAGACTGCTCGCTGGACTCGTCGAAAAAGCGTTCTGTGCTCACCGCTGTCTCCCGCAGTGCTTCCCAACGCGACGCTGCCTTGCACGCTCCAATGGAATTGTATAGCAAAGAAAAGGCGAACACGAGGAAAGCCATACAGAAAGGATGGGCAGGCCCCGGTCAGAGCCTTTGTCGGGTCCTTTAGAATAGGAGCAATGGTTGAACGCGTGCGTCCGGGGGTGTCGGCTCGGCAGGCCCGGGTGGTCCTGTTCGATTTTGACGGCACCGTATCGCTGATTCGGGCGGGCTGGGTGGATGTGATGGTCCCGATGATGCTGGAGATCCTGCTGGATCTGAAGACCGGCGAAAGCGAGGAAAGCCTGCGCGCGCTGGTGGAGGACTTCGTCGCGCGGCTGACCGGCAAGCAGACCATGTACCAGATGATCGAGCTGGCGAACCAGGTAGGTCTGCGCGGGGGCAGGCCGCTCGACCCGGTGCAATACAAAAGGATGTACCTGGACCTGCTCCACGCCAAGATCGCCTACCGGCTGGAGGAGCTGCGCAAGGGCCTGGCGCCCCCGGAGAAGTACCTGGTGCCGGGCTCGCGGGAGTTGCTCGAGGCGCTGAAAGAGCGTGGCCTACAAATGTACCTGGCCAGCGGCACGGATCAGCCCTACATGCGCGAGGAGGCGGATCTGGTGGACGTGAGCCGGTACTTCGACGGCCGGGTGTATGGCGCGCTGGACGATTACAGGAGCTTCTCGAAGAAGATCCTGATTCAGCGGCTCATCTCCTCGGCGGAGTGCGAGGGGTCGGCGTTCCTGGGTTTTGGGGATGGGTACGTCGAGATCGAGAACGTGAAGGAAGTGGGTGGAGTCGCGGTGGGGGTGGCGACCGCCGAGCCCGAGTGCCGGAGCGTGGATGAGTGGAAGCGCAAGCGGCTGATCGGGGTGGGCGCCGACTTCATCATTCCCAATTACCTTTGCCGCGAGGAGCTGCTGGCGGAACTGTTCTCGCAATGAGCCAGCCGGGGTTGGTCAACCCGCTAAAGAATTCCACCGAACCGGGCGATTAACAGGTGAGGATCGACGGGTTTGCAGTCCACTCTCGCGATGCTGCTGGAGTAGTCTAGAGCGTCGAGGTCCCCCAACCTGCCCCGTCCGCCTGAGGAGCGCCCCGGTGAGCGAGGAGCCGACCAGAGAGCAACGGATCGAGTCTTGCCTCGCGGAGATCGCCAGGCAGCCGGAGTTTCCAGCCTTTTCGCATCACATCCAGGCAGTGATGCGCGTGATCGAGGACGAGAGCGCTTCGCTCCAGCGGCTGACCAACGTGGTGCTGCGGGACTACGGCCTGACGCTGCGGGTACTGCGGGTGGCGAACTCGGTGTGCTACAACCGGTCGGGGCGGCCGGTGGTAAGCGTTGCGCACTCCATCGCGCTGCTGGGGATGGAGACCATTCGGGGCCTGGCGGGCAGCGTTGCGCTGTTCGAGTACTACACCAGGATCTCGCCGGGGCTGAAGGAGTTGATGCTGCTGTCGCTGCTCACCGCGAACCAAACGCGAGCGGTGGCGGCCAGCATCAACTACCCGCGACCGGAGGAAGCCTACCTCTGCGGGATGTTCCGGAATCTGGGGGAGCTGCTGATCGCCGGCTACTTCCCGAGGCAGTACGCCGAGATCCTGTCGGAAATGAAAGAGAGCAGTCTGGGAGAGAGGGAGGTGTGCACGCGTGTGCTGCACTTTGCCTACGAGGAACTCGGACAGGCGATGTCGAAACAGTGGAAACTGCCGGATCGGGTCAGCCGGTGCATCAGCAGCGCCGACCCGCTGCGGATCGGGGCGGACGACGCGGAGCTGGCGGCGCTGAAGGCCGCGACGGCGTTCAGTCACGCCCTGACCACAGCGGTCTACCGGCGCGAGCCCGAGGGCGCGGCGGCGCGGGTGAACCTGCTGATTCAGGACTACTCCCCGGCGCTGGGCTTGCGCCAGGAGGACGTCAGCGGGGTGTTGGAGACTGGGATCGTCGAGACCAAGAGCACGTTTTCGACGCTCTCGGTGCCGCTGGACGAGCTGAGACTGCGCAAGCAGGCAGAGACAGCGCTGGCCACCGTTGCCGCGGGGGGCCCGTGCGAGGAGACCGGAGCGATGGCGGAGGTCGCCACGGGGGAGGAGCTTCTGCGCCAGTTCAAGCGGGACGTGGAATCCACCATCGAGGCTTCGGCGGACTTCGACCTGCATCGGCTGATCCTCATGGTCCTGGAAGCGATTTACCGGGGCGGGCCTTTCGACCGGGTTCTTTTCTGCCTGGCCGACCCTGCCCACACGGTGATGCAAGGCCGGCTGGGACTGGGAGAAAAGATCGAGGAGCTGCGCGATACGTTCCGGGTGCCGATATCGGTGCGTGGGGGGCTGATCGGAGCCGCGCTGGTACGGAGGCAGGACCTGTTCGTGGCCGCCCAGAACTCCTTTGCGGAGGCCGAGGCGCTCAAGTCGGTCGGGGCAGTCAGTCTGGGGGTCTATCCGATCCTGCGAGAGGGCATTCTGGGTGGCTGCCTGTACTTCGACCGCCTGTCGGCAAAGCCTGCGCCGGGCCCACGAACGCTGGACCTGCTGGCCAAGCTGCGCGACCTGGCCGCCAGGGCAATCGTGCTGCGGCGCCCGGAGCCGGACTGACTTTGTTAGCGTTCAGCTCAGCTTGATGACCACCTTGGCCATGCCGTCCTGGTAGCGTTCGAGTTTGGTGAAGGCCTGCTGGATGTCTTCGAGGGGCATCTCGTGGGTGAGGATGGGGGCCAGGCGGGCCCGATGCTCTCGCAGGAGCTCGAGCGCGGCACCGGACTCGTGATTCGAGCGGCGGACATTGAACAAAACCAGTTCCTTGCGGCGCATGAGGTGGAAATCGACGGCGGAGCGCGCTTCGGACGGGATGCCAGTCACCACCAGCCTGCCGCCAGGGCGGACGACCGCGATGGAGTGCTCGAGGGAGGCGCCGCGGGTGGCGCAGTCGACCGCCGCATCCACGCCACGGCCGGAGGTGTCGTCGAGTATTGGGCCAACGGGGTCGACCTCCCTGGGATCGATGGCCACATCCGCGCCCATGCGGCGGGCCAAGTCGCGGCGGGCAGCCACCGGCTCAATCACCCAGACCCGGGCGGCGCCCGACAGCTTGAGGGCGAAGGCGGTCAGCAGACCAATGGGACCAGCTCCGAAGACGGCCACCCTCTCTCCGGGCTGAAGCTGGAGCAGGCTGATGGAATGCAGCACCACGGCCAGCGGCTCGAACAGCGTGCCCTCCTGAGCGCTGATGTCAGCGGGGAGCGGGAGGACGTTGGCGGCGGGCAGGCTGACGTACTCGCGGAAGAAACCGGGGTCCGGGGGCGTGCTGAGAAAGCGCAGGCGGGAGCAGAGATTGTGATGCCCGGTGAGGCACTGCTCGCAGTGGTAGCAATAGACGGCGGGTTCGAGGGCGACGCGCTCTCCCGGCGCCCATCCGGTGACGCCGGGGCCAGGCTTCACAACGATGCCCGTGGGCTCGTGGCCGATCACCATGGGGTAGACGGAGGGCGTGCCGCCGATCCCGCCTTCCGAGAAATAGTGGAGGTCGGAGCCGCAGATGCCGCAGGCCTCCACCCGGACCAGCAGCTCGCCTGGAGCGGGGTCGCTCGGCGGCATTTCGACCAAGCGGAACTGATGGGGCTGGTAAAGCTCGGCAACGCGCATGGCGGCCCCTGCTAAGCCCTATTTCTTGAATAGGTTATCGAATGCCGCCCGGGCGTCGGAGGAGTTGCGGGGCGCGGGGCTCGCGGCAGTCGTCGAATTGGACGATGTGGCGTCCCGGGCGACGGTAACCCGCGGCCCGAACCAGGTGCACTCGTTAGCCTGGTCCTTGACGGCGATGCGGGCGGGTACCGGCTTCAGACACTGGAACCGGGTGGACGGCTCGAAGTGGGTGCACTGTTTGCAGCAGTGCAGGGCCACGTTGCACTTCGGGCAGACGCCCTTGAAGTCGGTCCCGTTGGGCAGCGTGGTGGAGCAGTTGTAGCAGCGCGAAGCCACCACCGTCTGGACCAGCCGCGGGAGCCTGGGGCCGGTCACGTCGATGGGTGGGCGAGGACCCAAGCGCGGTTTGTCGTCCATCCTCCGACCCTGGTTGTCGCGGCCGGAGTCCATGTAGCCCCGTTGTCTGTACTTGCGATCATCGTCCATGGAAGACTCACCACTCCTTTAGAGTCTCTTGTCTCGGATCACCGGGCGGCTGCTTCAAGGTAACCCGGAGTCTGGCAGAAGACCTTCTCCACCTGTGCGCATCTGACCCCAATTACAGCGAGCCTAGGATTACCGAAGGGGTTCTGCGGGAATGCCGAGGCGCTGGGGACCGACAGGTCGCGGACCCGCCGGGTATACCTCGCTTTCACTATACCACACCCGGCACGGGGAATACCATCTGATTCTGCAACGCCGCCAGGCTCCGCCTTGTCCGGGTTGCGTGCTGCGTGCGACCCGGCGAGCCGGAGGGATGGCTGGCTCAAGGAGCCGAATTCGGGCAATTCACAGAAATCCCTTGGAACCGGGGCGCGGATTCTGCTACAGTCAGTGGCCGGACGTAAATTCTTCGAGAGTCGGTTCTCCGGTTCGATCGAGGTTCTGGAGACGGGAGGATATTATGCAGTTTTGCAAGAATTGCGGTTCCCCATTTGAGGGCCAGTTTTGCGGGAGATGCGGAACTCCGGTGAGCCACGCGCCGGGCTACGCGGCGGCTCCGCCGCCCCCACCGCCCCCACCGCCGGCCCCACCGAGCTACGCGGCAGCTCCGCCGCCTCAGCCTCCGGCCCCGCCGAGCTACGCGGCGGCCCCGCCGCCAGTGTACCAAGCCCCGCCACAGCCTGCGCCGGGCTACGCCCAGCCGAGCCCACCATCCAAGGGATTCTTCGGCTCGCTGTTCGATTTCTCGTTCACCAGCTTCGTCGCGCCCAAGATCATCAAGTTCCTCTTTGTGTTGTTGATCATCCTGGTGATCCTGGCGGCCCTGGGCATGATCGTGATGGGTCTGCAGGCGGGAACAATGGGCATCGTGTTTGTGATTCTCGCGCCGATCGCCGCTTTCCTGTACCTGCTGATTGGCCGGGTATGGCTGGAGGTCATGATGGTGCTTTTCCGCATCGCGGAGAACACTGGAGAAATAGCCAAGAACAGTCGCCGGTGAGCCGCGGGGGGCGGGTTCGCTGATCGGACCCTCCCCGGCGTTTTGTGGTTCGGTGCCAGGAGAAGGCGGAGCCTTGTCCTACTGGCGCAGCCGCCCCCTTGCGAAATCCCCGGCCTTGAAGTAGAGTTGGACCTTCGGGAGGAAATATGTCCTTTTGCAGCAAATGCGGTTCCCAGGTCGATGGCCAGTTTTGCCAGAAGTGTGGAACACCGGTCGGGGCTCCCGCCCCGGGCGGGGCAGCCCCGCCGCCCCCGCCCCCGCCCCCCTACTACCAGCAGCCCGGCCCGCCGCCACCCGGCCCGTACTACCAACAGCCCAGCCAGCCGCCGCCCCCGCCGCCCGCGACAGGCGCCGGGCTCACGGAGAACGCCGCTAGCGCCCTGTGCTACCTGTTCGGATTGATCAGCGGCATTCTGTTCCTGGTGCTGGAGCCCTACAACCGGAACAAGACAGTTCGGTTCCATGCGTTCCAGTCCATCTTCCTCAACGTGGTCTGGATTGCCCTCTGGATCGCCCTCAGCATCCTCATCAGGATCATGCTCCAGATACTGCCGTTCAGCCTGTGGTTCCTGATGAGCCTGATCAATCTGGTGGTCTGGCTTGCGATCGCCGTTCTCTGGATCATGCTGATGGTGAAGGCCTATCAGAACCAGAAGTGGGTGCTGCCCATTATCGGGCCGCTGGCCGAGAAACAGGCGTAGCCGAGTGGGGCGCGGAGCGCGTCTAAGAAAGGTGCGCGCTCTGGTTCTGTTCTGTTTCGCAGCGCCTGGGCTTCTGTCCGCCCAGGCGCCCCGGATCGGGGTCATCGACTTCTACGGCCTGCGGCACGTGTCCGAAAAGCGCCTGCGCGAAGCGCTGGCCGTGCGTGAAGGCGATCCCCTGCCTGCCTCGAAGGGCGATGTCGAGGAACGCCTCGGACGCGTCGCGGGGGTGGTGCGCGCGCGCCTCGAGGCGGTCTGCTGCGAAGGCGACCGCGCGATTCTCTACGTCGGAATCCAGGAGAGGGAGGCGCCCCACTTCGAGTTCCGGCCGGAGCCCTCCGGAGAGGCGACGCTGCCCGAGGCGGTCACGGATTCCTATCGCTTCCTGCTGGCCGCCCTGCTGCGCGCCGCCCGCGCCGGGCCCGTTTCCGAGAACCTTGTCCAGGGCCACGCGCTTTCCAGCGACCCGGCCGTGCGTGCCATCCAGGAGCGCCTCCAATACCTGGCGGCCGACCACCTGGACCGCATCCGCCGGGTCCTGCGGGAGTCCGGCGACGCCGCCCAGCGCGCTGCCGCCGCCTACGTCATCGGCTACGCCCCGAGCAAGCGCCTGGTGGTCGACGACCTCCAGTACGCCATGCAGGATCCAGACGAAAGCGTCCGGGACCATGCTATCCGCTCGCTGGCCGCCATCGCCGCGCTGGGCGCGCGGGACAAGGACCTGGGCATCCGCGTGGAGCCTACCTGGTTCATCCAGATGCTGAACTCGCTAGCCTGGAGCGACCGCACCCGGGCCGCCGCCGCGCTGGTCGCCCTCACCGAGGAGCGCAGGCCTTACGTGCTGGACCAGATTCGCGAAACCGCCCTGCACTCTCTGGCCGAAATGGCCCGCTGGAAAACCCTGGATCACGCCCTGCCCGCTTTCCTGGTCCTGGGCCGCGTGGCCGGCGTCCCGGAGGTCGCAATCCAGACCGAGTGGACCAGGGGCGACCGCCAAGCCTTCATTGAAGGGGCCCTGAAATCGGAGCCGAAGTAGCCTATCGGCCGGAGGCGGCCTGCCGCGCGGTCAGCGCAAAAAAGGCCGGGGCGCCAAGACCCCCGGCCTTTGGACTGGCGGACTTTCGGTAACTAGCGCGCAGCCAGCAGGGCCCGCAGGTGCCGGGCCCGCTCCGGCGAGCGCAACTGCCGCAGAGCTTTCGCCTCGATCTGGCGGATTCGCTCGCGGGTAACGTCGAACTCCTGCCCGATTTCCTCGAGCGTGTGCTCGCGTTCGCACCCGATCCCGAACCGCAGCCGGATGACCTTCTCTTCCTTCGGCGAAAGAGTCTTCAGGATGTTGGCGGTCTCATCGCGCACGTTGGACTCGATCACCGAGTCCACGGGCGAACCTACCCAACGGTCTTCGATCAGGTCGCCCAGCGCCGACTCGCCGTCGCGGCCCACCGGGGTTTCCAGGGAAACCGGGTCGCGGGAGATGGTCTTCAGCTTCTGCACCTTCTCGACCGAGATGTCCATCCGCCGGCCGATTTCGTCATTGGTCGGGGCCCGCCCGAGCTCCTTCTCCAACTCCCGGTTGGCACGCAGGAACTTGTTCATGCTCTCGTTCATGTGCACCGGGATGCGGATGGTGCGCGACTGGTCGGCGATGGCGCGGGTGATCGCCTGCCGGATCCACCACGTAGCATACGTAGAGAACTTGTAGCCGCGCCGGTACTCGAACTTGTCGGCCGCGCGCATGAGCCCGATATTGCCTTCCTGGATCAGATCCAGCAAGTGCAGGCCGCGGTTCACGTACTTCTTGGCGACCGAAACCACCAGCCGGAGGTTGGCCTCGACCAGGTCCTTCTTGGCCCTCTCGGCCTCGGACTCTCCGTGGCGGATCACCGCCAGGGTATGCTTCAGATCGTCGAGACTGGCGCCCGCCACGGCCTCGCGCTTCCGGATCTCGCGGCGCAACTCCTTGATTCTGGACTGGCTGGCCTGGCCGTTGCGCTCCTGGAGGCGCTTCAGCTCCGCATCGAACTGGCCGAGTTCGTCCACCGCCCGCTCGATTTCCTTGCCGAACTCCTTCCATTTCGTCAGCAGGAACGGAATCTTGCGGATGGCCAGCGAGCTCTCAACTTTGGAACGCGCCAGCTTCCCGGCACACTTCCTGCGGGCCTTCTTGTTGGTCAGCGGGATGGTTTCCAGCCTCTCGGCCAACTGCTGCTGCTTGCGGTGGAGCGCGGTCTCATCGGCAAACAACTGCCGCATCTCGATCTGACGGGTCTCGTCCGCCGGGCTGCCCTCTTCAACGTCCCCCAGATCCACTACATTTTCCAGCTCTTCTTCGTTCCTCTTGATCTGCTCCGCCAGACCTACGACCGCCAGTTGGACCAGCGCCGAGCGGCTAACGGCCTTCTGCATCCGAAGCTTGCCGCGCTCCATCCGCCGCGCCAGGTCTACTTCGCCCTCCCGCGTCAACAGGGGAACCGCCCCCATCTCCCGAAGGTACACGCGGACCGGATCGTCGGTGTAGATCGACTCTTCGGCCTGCTGGACCGAATGGAAATCCTCGGCTTCGGCATCGAAGAACTTGGCCGCTTCCTCGTCGAAGGGAAGAGCCAAGGTCTCGTGATTGTCAGTTAAAAACTGATCTTCGAATTGGTCCACTTTCTTGACTCACCTCCCCGCGTGAACGAAGCCAACTGCGGAGCTCGTCTCGGGGCAGATCTCCACCCGACGCTTGGCGGCCACTTCCGATCTATATGGTCGCACCTCCGGCCTTTGATGCCGTCTTCGATCATATCATTGATCTTCTATGAAGTTAAGCCCTAATGTTGAAGATGTCTATGAACGCTTTTGGTTACATGAAAATCGGGACGCTAGTCGCCCTCACTAACAAGTGGTGCCCCCACAACTCTTTTCTCACCCCGCCTGGGAAGCCCGTGGGTACCACGCGGACCTGAGAGCTGCCCTCAACCCCGCTTCTGGCGGATCAGCGTCTTCAACTCGTTGAAGAAGGCTTCCTCGTCCTGAAAGTCCCTGTAAACCGAAGCAAAACGGACGTAGGCGATCTTATCAAGGTTGCGAAGCCGCTCCATGAGCAATTCGCCTATTACTGTAGTAGACAACTCGCGCTCGGCGCTCTCCACCAGCCGGCTTTCCACCTCGTCGACAATCTCCGCCAGCTTCCCCATGGCCACCGGCCGCTTCTCGCAGGCCTTCAGCAGCCCCGTCAATACCTTTTGACGGTCGAACTTCTCCCGCCGGCCATCTTTCTTGATGACCATGTAGGGGATCTCATCGATCCGCTCGTAGGTGGTGAAGCGGCGCTCACAGGCCAGACACTCGCGGCGCCGCCGGATCACGTCGCCCTCCTTGCTTTCGCGCGAATCCACCACTTTGTCCTGCAAGTGGCCGCAAAACGGGCAGGTCATGCGGAAGATTCTCCTGTAGGCTCCGGCACCTCGGCGTCGCCCTGGGCGCTGGCCACAGCGTCCTGCTCGAGTTGTCTCAGGCGCTTCCAGTTCAAGCCCTCATGAAAGGCCAGGGCGAGGCCGAAGGGCACAATTACTACAAAAGTAATAGCCCAGATCATTATCGCGATGCTGGTAGCCAACTCGAGCTTCGCCCCATACATCTCGGTCAACACGATAATGGAGACAATCTGCACCCCTCCGCCTACCCCAGGGATCTGAAGGATGCTTCCAAACGCCACAAAGCCCATGAAGACCAGGATGTCCCGAAGGGCGAACGCGGCGGTGGCCGGGAAGGCCCTGAAGAGGCAAAGAAAAGACAGCACGATCAAGGCCCACTCCAGTCCCGTGTAGAACATCAGCCAGAACACGGAGCTGTGCGTTTTGGTGGCCGAAGTGCCGTCGAGAAAGGCGGTTACGATGCGCTCGACCCTGTGGTGGTAGTGCGGCGGCAGGAAACCAAGCCCCTGCATTAGCCGGCGCCGCATGGCGTCGGAGAACCGGCTCAGCATCACCAGGATGACCAGGGAAATGACCCCCATCACCCCGAGAGCATAGCCGCCTACCTCCAGTACCCACTGGAGCTTTAGCCCCAGGTGCGTGCGGGCTGGATCGAACTGGGTCAAGGCAAACCCGAAGATCACCAGCACCGCCAGCAGGTCGCAGATTCGTTCCAGGAACCAGGCGGCCAGTTGCGAGGAGAACGGTACCCGCTCCTGGATCGAGATCAGGTACGGCCGGACAAATTCACCAGGACGCCCCAGCAACATCACGGCCGTAAAGCCGATGGCGGTGGCCTTGAACAGGCGCCAGTGGCTGGGTTCGGGTCCCAGGGGCCGGAGCATCACTCCCCAGCGCAGCGCCCGCCCGTAATAGGACAGGATGGTGATCGCCGCCGCCGCCAACATCCATCTCCAGTCCATTTGCAGAAAGCTCGAGGTGAAGGTCCCCCATTCAAACTGCATCGCGCGCCAGCGGTGGAGCAGCCACCAGGCCAGGAGCCCGGCGGAGGCCAGCAACAGCAACGCGCACTGCCACTTCCATTTTCCCAGGCGCCGGAGTCCGGTCCGGTTCAAGTGCGGATTTGTGCCTCGCTCCTTCCCCAAACGGGCTAGAATGGAACCTTGCATGCCGGTAGGCTTCGATTTGAGCGAACTTCCTATCATAATGCCTCGTTGTTCTAACTGGAAGCCTGAAATGAGGCGTCCCGCCCGATATCCCAGGCGGCAGGCGCCGGGAAGGGCTGAAGGTGCGAGGCAAACCCATGGCGGCCGCTGCGTTCACAATTCCGCGCCTCTACCCCGGGAAACCGGGGACGGCGCCGGTCCGCATCTGGGGAACCACTCGGCCCGTTGCCACAGGGATTAGACCTGCCCTGGCCGGATATGTAAGGAGATGGGGAAGCACCGTGGATCCGGATTTCAGCCTGGTTGAGCGCTGCCTCAAAGGAGACGACTCGGCCTGGGAGGACATGGTCAAGACCCACTCCCGCCGCGTCTACGCGCTCTGCTACCGGTTCACGGGAAGGGATTCGGAGGCGCAAGACCTGACCCAGGAAGTCTTCCTGCGCGTGTTCCGCTCGCTCAAGAGCTTTCGCTCCGGGGAGGGGTGCTTCGTGGTCTGGCTGGCGCGGCTCACGCGCAACCTGCTGATCGACCACTACCGCCGCACCCGCCTGGAGCGGGCCACGGATTCGATCGAAGACCAGCTCCCGCTCCTGGAAGAGCGTGGGACTGCGGCCTCGCGCGCCGACGGGATGCTCGCCGGCCGCGAAGCCAGCGAACTGCTGCAAGGGGCGCTCGGAAAACTCTCTCCCGAGCTCCGCGAGACCGTGATCCTCCGCGACCTGGAGGACTTGGAATACAGGGAAATCGCCCAGGTGCTCAAGGTGCCTGAGGGAACGGTGAAGTCGAGGCTGAACCGTGGCCGGGCCGAACTGGCGCGCATCTTGCGAAGACAGAAGGTGCTGGTATGAACTGCGCCGATCTGGAAATCCTGCTCTGCGACTACGTCGACGGCACGCTGGCCGCCGATGTGAAGGCGGACCTCGAGCGCCATTTGGCGCAGTGCGCCAGTTGCGTGGAAATGGCGCGCGACGTCCGGGCGGCGGTGGGCTTCATGGAACGCGCGGCGGAGGTCGAGCCCCCGCCGGAGTTGCTCACGCGCATCCTGTTCGAGCTGCCCTCGGCGCGCCATGCCCGCCCGCGGCAGCCTGGCGGAATCCGCAAGCTGCTCCACGGATGGATCCAGCCGGTGCTGCAACCGCGCTTTGCGATGGGATTCGCCATGACCATCCTCTCGTTCTCCCTGTTGGCGCGTTTTGCGGGCATTTCGCCCGGGCAACTGAAGGCCGAGGACCTCAAGCCCGCCCGCATCTGGCACCGGCTCGACGAGCAGGTCTATCGCGGTTACCAACGCGCCGTGAAGTTCTACGAGAATCTGCGCCTGGTTTACGAGGTCCAGACCCAGCTCCGGGAATGGACGCAGAAGGAACAGGAATTGAAAGGTCGCGCGGGCAGCGCGGAAGACCAGCAGGCCAACCCGCCCGAAAGGCCGCCGGAAGGCGCACGCCCGGCGGCCAGGGACCCCGGCGGAACCGCGGGGCCGGAAGTGCGTAACACGAAGTAAAGGAACAGGAGAAGAAGGCCATGAACTGCTTCAAACATTCGGAAGTTGCGGCGGTGGCGTTCTGCCGGACCTGCGGGCGGCCTCTTTGCCAGGCCTGCCAGCATGCGGTCCAGGGGACGATCGTTTGCGACGAACACACGCCCCAGCAGATCGTGACGCCCCCGCCAGTGCCGGTGGCGTCGGGGACCTCGCCCGGCCTCGCCTTCGTCCTCGGACTGATCCCGGGCGTGGGCGCCATCTATAACGGGCAATACGCCAAAGGGGTGGTTCACGTGGTCATCTTCGGCCTGCTGATCAGCCTGGTCAGCTCCGGCGCCGCGGATGGCTACGAGCCGCTGTTCGGCCTGCTGATCGCGATCTGGTACTTCTATATGCCGTTCGAGGCCTACCATACGGCCAGCAGGCGCCAACTGGGTCAGACGGTCGACGAGTTCTCGAGCCTCGTCCCGCTGAAGCCGCGCCGATCCGGCCTGCCGCTCGGCCCGGTGATGCTCATCGCGCTGGGCGTGCTGTTCCTGCTGACCAACCTGGGATACCTGGAATTCCGGCAGGTCATCCGCTACTGGCCGGTGGTCCTGATCGTGCTGGGCGCCTACATGCTGTATTGCCGCGTGGCCAGCTATGGGAGCCCCGAGGGGGAGGCGCACAATGAACAGCGTTAGGGCGCTGGTTCGGGCGATCCGCGGGCCGATCCTGCTGATCACCCTGGGATCGCTTTTTGCCGTGGACTACTTCGGACCGTATCCGTTTTCGCGGACCTGGCCGATCCTGCTGATCGTTGCCGGCGCGCTGTGGCTGCTGGAGCGCATCGCGCCCGCGAGCGAACCCGGAGCAGGCTCGCCCGTGGGAGGCGCCGTATGAGACGAGGTTCCTTGGTCGGGCCACTGCTGGTCATCCTGATCGGCGTGTGGTTCCTGGTGAGCAGCTTGCGGCCCGATCTTCCGCTGTTCGACCTGGCGGCCCGCTTCTGGCCTTTCGTGCTGATCGGCTGGGGAGTGCTGCGCTTCGCCGAGATCCTCCTCTGGGCGGCGCAAGGAAGACCGCTGCCCCGCGCCGGCGTTTCCCCCGGCGAGTGGACCCTGATCGTGTTCATCTGCATGATGGGATCCTTGCTGTACGTGGTCAACCGCCACCGGCCCTGGCAGAATTGGGGCTTCATCACCGGCAACCGCGTGGAGATCTTCGGTCGCCCTTACGACTTCGCGATCCCGGAGCAGACCGCGCCCGCGCCTAAGGCCGCCCGCATCCTGGTGGAGAACCTGCGGGGCGGCGTCCGCATCGTTGGCGCCGACGCCCAGGAAATCAGGGTGAGCGGCCGCAAGACCATCCGCGCCCTCCAGGAGACCGACGCCAACAACGCCCACAAGCAGACCCCTGTCGAAATCTCGACCCAGGGGGACCAGACCGTCGTCCGCACCAACCAGGATCGCGTCACCGGCGAGGAACGCATCTCGACCGACCTGGAGCTGACCGTTCCCCGCACCGCCAGCGTCGAAATCCGAGGGCGGAACGGCGATCTGGACATCAGCGATCTCAACGGCCCGGTCGAGGTCTCCAGCGACAGCGCCAGCGTGCGCCTCCAGAACATCGCCTCCAGCGTGCGGCTCGACCTGCGCAAGAGCGAACTGGTTCGCGCCGGCAGCGTCAAGGGCAACTTCGAGCTCCAGAGCGGCCGGGGCCGCGATGTCGAGCTGGACACCATCGGCGGCGAGGTCACCGTCGACGGTTCTTATTCCGGCGACCTCCAGTTCCGCGACTGCGCGAAGCAGTTGAAGTTCCAGAGCCCGCAGACCGATCTGAAGGTGGAGAAGCTGCCGGGGCAGATTCACATGGACCTGGGCTCGCTTAGCGGCTCGAACCTGGTGGGCCCCGTGCGCCTGACTTCGAATCGTGCCCGCGACGTCCAGCTCGAGCAGTTCACGCAGGGACTCGAGCTGTACCTGGATCGCGGCGATATCACCCTGCGCCCGGCCCAGACGCCTCTGGCCAAGATCGACGCGCGCACCCGCTCCGGCCAGATCGACCTGGCGCTGCCCGGATCGGCGAAATTCGAGTTGAAGGCCACGACCAGTCGCGGCGATCTGAACAACGAATACGGCACGGTCCTCAAGACCGAATATGAGAACGACCGGCGTCACGAGGCGGGGGGAAGCATTTCGGGCAGCGTCGGGGAAGGTCCCGCCCTGACCCTGACCACCGATCGCGGCACGATCACCATTCGCAAGGACACCGGCGCCGCGCCGCCCGCGCCACCCCGTCCCCCCAAGCCGCCGAAGGCCCCGGGCGTTACCTCAATCGAAATCGAGCAGCATTAGCCTTCGCGCCCCACCAGCAACAGCCTGACGTCCATCACGTTGGTGTTGGTGGGGCCGGTCTTGACCAGGTCCCCCAGAGCCTCAAAGAAGCGATAGGAGTCGTTTTCGGCCAGGAACCGCCGCGCGTCCAGGCCCAGCCGCTCGGCGCGGCGAAGCGTGGCCCCGTCGGCGATGGCCCCGGCGGCGTCCGTCGGCCCGTCGGTGCCGTCGGTGCCGCCGCTGAGCACCACCACGCCGTCGCTGCCTGCGAGGTCGATGGCCGCGGCGAGCACGAATTCCTGGTTCCTTCCGCCGAGCCCGTTGCCACGCAGCGTGACCGTGGTCTCGCCGCCTGAAATCAGGCACACCGGAGGCTTGGCCGGCCGCCCGGATGCCAGGATCTCCCGCACGATGGCCGCGTGCATCCGCGCCACGTCCCGCGTCTCCCCCTCGATGAGGGTCGAAAGCACCAGCGGCCGCAGCCCCAATTCCCGGGCTTTCCGCACCGCCGCGTCCACCGCCAGCCGGTTGCTCCCGACTATCAGGTTGGTGGTGCGCCCGAACACCGGGTCGCCGGGTTTCGGGGTCTCGGCAATCTCCCCACGAACGCCGCGCTCGATCCGTTCGCTTACGGCGGCGGGAATCCGCTCCCCCAGCCCGTACTTGCCGAGAACCGCCCAGGCGTCGGCGAACGTGGATGCGTCGGGCGCCGTCGGCCCCGATCCGATCACGTCCAGGTCGTCCCCAATCACGTCGGAAAGCAGCAGCGCCAGCACCTGGGCTGGATAGGCCAGGCGCGCCAGTTGCCCACCCTTGATCAGGGAGAGGTGCTTCCGCACGGCGTTGATCTCGTGGATGCTCGCTCCGCAGGCCAGCAACAGCTTCGTGACCGCCTGCTTCTCCTCGAGCGTGACCGGCGGCGCGGGCATGGGCAGCAGCGCCGAGGCCCCACCCGAGATCACGCAGATCACCAGGTCGCGCTCTCCCGCGCCGCGCGCGATTTCGGCAATGCGCAGGGCTCCGCGGACGCCAGCGGCATCGGGCACCGGGTGCCCGCACTGGTTCAGCTCGATCCGCCGCAGCCGCGCCAGGTGCCCGTACTTCACGTTGACCAGGCCGCCCCGGACGCGCGAGCCCAGGACGCGCTCGACCGCCTGTGCCATAACCGCGCTGGCCTTGCCCGCCCCCGCCACCCAAACGTTTTCAAACTGGTTGAGGGGATAGCGACGCCGCCTGGCCAGAAGGATGTTCCCTCCGAGGTGGAGGCTGCGTCGCACGGCCGCCCCCGGGTCTGCCGCCTCGAGCGCCGCCCGAAACACCGCCAGCGCTTTCTTTCTGAGAGTCATCGGAAGATTGGCAGCGCGCAGATTGCGTTCACCACCACCGCGGGATCGTCGCTCGCGACCGCGATGCGGTAGTCCGCCCGCGCATAGCTCGGCTGGCGCGCTTCGAACAGCTCGCAGAACTTCTGCGGGTCGCGCGCGAGCGGCCGGTCGGAGCTCGACTCGACCCGCCGCTGCGCCATCTCCAGCGGGCAGTCCAGCCACATCGTAACGCCGTGGTCCTCGAGCAGTTGGAGATTCTCCGGCCGCGCGAACGCGCCCCCGCCCAGCGCCACCACCATCGGCCGCCCGCTTCGCACCATCCGCGTGCGCTTCCGGATCGCCTCGGTTTCGAGCTTCCGGAAATGCTCCTCACCGAACTGGTCGAAGATCCGCGAAATCGAGATCTTCTGCTCCGCCTCGATTTCTTCGTCGAGATCGACGAAGCTCCACCCCAGCCGGTCGGCCAGCAGCTTGCCGACGGTGGTCTTCCCGCAGCCCATGAAGCCCACCAGGAAGATCCCCGGGGTTCGAACCAGCTTCAGAATCATCCGCTCCGCTCCAGGTCTTGATCGATCCGCGCCGCTTGCCGGCCGGCGAGCGACGGGAGCAGCCGCGCGCCGCGCCGCCGATTTCCGCGGGCGTCCGCCGTCTCCCGGCGATATTGAGCCACAATGGTACCATGCAGCCGGGGCGCACGACCGAACGCCTGCACCTGATCTTCGACGCCGACGACACCCTCTGGGAGAACAACATCTACTTCGAGAGGGCCTTCCAGGAGTTCGTCGATTTCCTCGGCCACTCGACCCTTACCCCCGAGGAGATCCGCGCCGTGCTGGACGAAACCGAACTCGCCAACCAGAAGACCCACGGCTACGGCGCGCTGAATTTCGGGCGCAATCTTCGCCAGTGTTACCAGCACCTCTCGGAGCGCGCCATTTCGCGCGACGACCTCGACCGCGTCATGTCCCTCGCCGAGCGCATCCTGGACCAGCCGGTGGAGCTCATGGATGGCGTCGAGGAGACCCTCGGATACCTGGCGGGCCGCCACGAACTGCTATTGTTCACCAAGGGCCACCCCGATGAGCAGAAGCTCAAAATCGACCGCTCGGGCCTGGGCCGGTACTTCACCCACACCGCCATCGTCAAGGAGAAGGATCGAGAATCCTACCGCGAACTGCTGGACGCCCGGGATCTGGCCCCCGCGCGCTCGTGGATGATCGGCAATTCGCCCCGCTCGGACATCAACCCGGCCCTGGAACTCGGCCTGGGAGCGGTGTATATCCCCCACCCCCGCACCTGGAGCCTGGAACATGAGGAGATATCGGGCGATGGAGGCCGGCTCCTCATCCTCACCTGCTTCGCCGACCTTCGCGGGTGTTTTTGACTCAAACTCTCTTCGGGCTGGCCGAAGAGTTAGTTAAGGCGAACACTCGTGACGAACGTCCTATCGGTGGCCTTGGACAGTATCGGCCGGGCGACGACGCAGTTAGAAGGTGTCGCCGCCCGGATCGCCAAAGTCTCGGATCCGCAAGATAATGTGGATCTTAGCGCCGAAACAGCCGCCCTCATGGAAGCCCGAACGGCCTTCGAGGCCAACCTGGTAGTCCTGCACACGGCCAACGAAATCAGCAAGAGCCTAGTGGATCTGATCGGCTGACCTCTACTTCGCCGCCGTCAGACCCGCAAACCCCAGAATCACCGAGGGAAAGATCCCCAGAGCCAGAGAGGCCAAGGAGGAGACCCACAGCACGGTCAGCCACCCCAGGCGCGTGCGGTGCGGGGTACCTTGCCGTTTGCTCCAACACAAAGGACGTTATGTTGTACTGTCGGAGTTGAGGGAAGCACGGCCCATGACCATCGAACTCAGGCCCGAACATCAGCATATGATCGACCTGCCGATCCAGTCCGGCGCGTTTCGTGACCCCGAGGAGATGCTGGATCAGGCTTTCGAGATCATCCGCGAGCAGCTCCACCACGAAGATTGGCTGGTGGAGCAGCGCGAAGCGGTGGCTGCCCAAATTGCCACAGGCTTTTCGCAGGCGGAGCGCGGCGAGCTGATGGACGGCGAAGAGGCAGTCAAAATGATGCGGCAACGCCGCGCCGAGCGGCTCAAGACGCAAGGATGAGTGCGCCGTTTCAACTCACCACGCAGGCGATTGAAGACCTTCGCAGGCTGGACGGATATCCGCTGATCGGACACTACCGGCATATCACACCTCTGCCGGGCAGCGGGTCAGTCTGGTTTTCTCCGTGGCAGGAGCGGGGTCTTCCTCTTTGTCGGGCGCGGGAACTTGGTCCCACCCGGAGCGTCGAGCCACCGACCTCCTACCGACTCCCATTTTCCTTCCGCGCGCTCCTGGCAGCGAATACATTCATCGCCCCGAGATTCTGTCACCACCTCTGTCGACACCCTTTTGCCGGTGATCGACTTTCCGCAGGAGGATCGGTACCCTTCGGAATCAGCGGTGCCGAGGTGAATCACTCGGCTGCCATTGACTTTCAATCGCAAGATTCTCTCCATCGCCGACGCTCCGGTGTCATTATCGCATCATGCCTACCCGCTCAAGCGAAGATCGCGACTTGGCCATCAACGCCCTCCGCGTGGTCGAGCAGGCCATCGGGGAGCACCTGAACGGCGGTCCCCTGAAAGCTGTTGACATATATGCCGTAATGTGCCAACAATAGAGTTGAGCCTCATCTACCACGTGTAGAAGGAGATCGGTCGCCGCCCTAGGGCGGCGATTGCAGTTTCATGGCTCCCTTTTTTCGTACTTCCGCCACAGGTTCCGCCGCCGAGATTCGCCGTCAAGGTAATGTGCGGTGATCAGAATGTAGACCCGTCCGCGGCGGGTGTTCCGTTCTTCCAATACCACCACGTAGTCGCAATCTCCCAGCCAGAGATAGAGGCGGATCTGTCCCCGTTCTCGATATCGCCACCGCGTGATCGCGGAGTCGCCGGAATGACGCAGGATGGCTGCGCACCAAGCGAGCCGTTCTGCCCGTCGCGGGTCAAACAGCCTCCTGCCCGTCGCGTCATCCCATCAGGTGCCAGAAAGCCTCCTCGTAGCCGTCGCGCACTTGCCGCTGCCACCACACCGGACATCCGTCCAGGCGCGGGGGGTCGGCCACGATGTCCCGCTGGAACACCTCATACAGCGCGGCAACGACCGCCGACCACTCACCATCTGTGGCGCAGAATCCCGGAAAGCCACTCTGGTGTCATGCCTCGGCGTCCCCAGCCTTCCAGCGGAGAAGATTGACCTTCTCCTCTTTGAGGAGCGTCGTCCAGGTGAGCTCGTACCCGGAGCGCTCCCGCATGTGGCTCACAAGTTCCCGTTTGGCCAAACTGCCAGAAAGCCCACGATTAACGTAGGAGACGGCCCCGATCAGCAGATCGCAGAGTTGCAGCAGTTCGACCTCGTGCGAATGCACGTTTTGCAGGTTGTGCACGATGCTGCGTGAGAAATCGTACATGCTGTTCGTCAGCACTTCTTGAAGCTTGGCCGCCTTGCAGGCGGAGCGGGTGTCCTTGATGTCCAGGAAGATCCGGTAGCTAGAGGAGGGGTCCAGGATGGCCTTCAGAAGGTCGAAGTACATCTTGTAGTACCAGTCGTCGTGGCTCTGATTGAAGGCCTCGTGCCGCAGCTTCGCCTTGTCCGGCACGATCAGAGCCCGGAAGTGCAGGTTCTCGTTATCGAAAAAGAAGTCGATGAGGGCACGGTAGAAATCGAGCTTGGCAGGGGAGACCTTCGTCCATTTGATCTCAAGCTTCTTGTTTAGCGCGTACCTGGTCTTGATGTCGCGGATCGCGACATTGCACTCCCGCGCTTTGGCAGAAGAGCACCACACGGCGCCAAGCACCATCGCTTTCTGCCGATCGTGTTCCAGGTGGCAACTTTCGTCGCAGTAGATGTTGTAAATCGGGCTCATTGACTGATGCTCTGTTCGATACTAGCCCAACTTTCGCAGTTCGGGGGTCGGGAGCAGGTTAACTCCTTATTTTTCAGCGGAGGCATTGAAAAGGTCTGCCCTACAGACGAAGCCGTTCGGCGGGCTCACTCTCGGCGCGGACCT
>JBEKWU010000010.1:0-102292 GCA_049512775.1 Bryobacteraceae bacterium | reverse complement strand
CGCATTCAGATTGCAAGGTCTGGCGAGACCATTTTAGTGGCTACACATGGAACTCGAATTGCAGGCCAACTTGCTCCAACGACGGGAGTAATGCTACGGCAGGCTCAGGAACTTCGGTCTAATGAGCCTGGCAAGATGCGGTGACAGTCGGCGCTATGGCGCGGTGCGCCATCCCTGCGGATGAAAACGGGCTCGAGGGGCGCTCGCTGGCCGCCCCGTAAAGCGCTCTCTCAGTCTTGCGCCGGGGCCGCGGGCCAGGTGACCGGCGTGGGGAGATGCTGGAGCCGCTTCGCCGTGCCCACCCACATCGGTTTCGACAGTGGGCTCCGGATCGACATGAACATGATCTCGTCTTTCTGGGGCACGACTATGATCCGCTCGACGTACTGACCGGGAATCGGCGCTGGGGTCCCCTTCAACTGGATGCTGTATCGCCAGATGCCGGTGCAGCCTGGAGTCACCTCGACCGATCCGACCAGGTCGAAGTCGAGGACTGTTCCCGCCGGGATGGGGGTCCCGGGGATGCCTGCGCCCGAGATGACAGTCATCGGGCCGGTCATTTTCCCGGCGGAGTCGATGGTCAACACGCCCATAAAGACGACGGGAGGCGCGTCGGCGGGGGGGCCAAGCGGGATCGCCCACCCCAGGCCACTGAAGGCCCAGGTGCCGCGGACACTCTGAACGCCACAATAGTTCTCCTGCGCCGGCAGAGCGGAGCAGAGCCAGAACGCCAACAAAACTGCAAGCACCACGTTTCGGATGCGCATATTCTATAAACCTCCTGCGCGATTGTCGCCGCAACACGGCCGCTCGGTAAATAGACCGCTCCTGGATTCCGTCTTAAATCCTCCCTACCGCCTAATCGCGTGATTTCAAGTCGGTTCACCGCGGTTTGACGCCGCTCCCCGGCGGTACTAGACTGCACTGATGAAGCCCGCGAGGGCGCCTTATGCAGAATCCCGATCCAGCAGCGAAGACCATCCGTTTCGGCGCTTATGAACTCGACCTCCGATCCGGCGAGCTGCATAAGCACGGGGTGAAGATCAAGCTTCGGGACAAATCGTTCGAGGTCCTGACGTTGTTGTTGGAGCGTCCTGGGGAAGTTGTGAGGCGGGAGGAGTTGCGGGCGAGACTCTGGCCGGCGGATGTTTTTGTCGACTTCGACAATAACCTGAACACCGCGGTCACGAGATTGCGCGAGGCGCTGGGCGATTCGGCGGACAAGCCGAGGTTCATCGAGACCCTGCCTCGGCGCGGCTATCGCTTCATCGCCCATGTTTCCCAGCCGGCGCGAGACGCCGATCGGGCCTCGGCCCGGAAAGCCCGGCTGGCGGTGCTGCCGTTCGAGAACCTGAGTGGCGATCCCGCGCAGGAGTACTTCAGCGACGGGATGACCGAGGAGATGATTACCCAGCTCGCGGCACTGGCCCCGGAGCGGTTGGGCGTCATCGCTCGCACGTCGGCGATGCACTACAAGGGTGCTCGCAAGGACATTGCAGGGATCGGCTGCGAGTTGGACCTGGACTATGCCGTCGAGGGCAGCGTGCGCCGCGCCGGCGACCGGGTTCGCATCAGCGCGCAGCTCATCCAGGTCCGCGATCAGACGCACCTGTGGGCGAAGAGCTACGACAGCGAGCTGCGCAACATCCTCCAGTTGCAGGGCGAGGTGGCCGAGGCGATCGTCCGGCAAATCGATGTCACGGTTTCGCCCGCCGGCCAGCGCAGTCTCAGGCGTGCCCGCCCCGTCGATCCCGAAGCCCATGACGCCTACATCAGGGGTCTGTTCGAGTACAACAAGTTCAATCCCAGCGGTCTCGATCAGGCGGTCGAGCATTTTGGGCTGGCTATCGAAAAAGACCCGCAGTACGCTCTGGCTCACGCCAAGTTGGCGATTGCCCGCGCCTTCATCGGCTTTTGGGGGTACGGCCCGCCCTCGGAGACTTTCCCCAAGGCAGAGGCGGCGGCTGGCAGAGCTTTGGCGCTTGACGACACCATCAGTGACGCGCACATCGCTCTGGGGATCGTTCACTGGTTTTACCATTGGAAGCTGGAGGCCTGCCAGCGCGAATTCGAGCGCGCCGTCGATCTCAGCCCGAACGATCCGACCGCTCACTGGGCGCTTGCCATGTTCCTGGGCTCGATGAAGGAGGACCATCGGAAGGCCGTCGCCGGAGTGAGCCTGGCGCAGGAGCTGGATCCGCTCTCGATGTCCATCCGGTCGACCGCGGGATGGGTGTTCTACTGGTCACGCCAGTTCGACCGGGCGATTGCGCATTGCCGCAAGACGCTGGAGATGGACGAGAACTCCGTCCAAGCCTACCTCGTGCTCGGTTTGGCTGCGCTGGCCATCGGCTCGTTGAATGAGGCCGTCGCCGCCCTGGAAGAATCGGCAGCGAGGTTTGGGGATCTGTTCTCGCTCGGGGACCTCGGGCTGGCGTACGGGCTGGCGGGTGAGCGCGAGAAGGCCTGCGCGGTGATTCGCCAGTTGGAGGAGACAGCCCGGTCGCAGCAAGTCCCGTCGATTTTCTTAGCCTATGCCCACTCGGGACTGGAGGACAAAGACCAGGCGCTCGATTACCTCGAGAAAGCGTACGCCGAGCACTACGCGCCCATTCTCTGGTTGCGGGTTTCCCCGCAGTACGACGCCTTGCGCGGCGACCCGCGCTACGAACGCCTGCTGCATCGCCTCGATCTTCCGCCGCCAGCTTGTTAGCCCGCCAAGATCACTCGTGCCGCAACGCGACCATGGCGTCGACGCGTGCCGCGCGGCGTGCGGGCAGGTAGCTGGCCAGCAGCGCGGAGGCCCCCAGCAGGGCGGTGAAGCCGACGAACGTGCCCAGGTCCAGCGCAACTACGTTATAGAGCACGCTGGACATGATGCGAGCCAGCACGTAGGCCACCGGGATTCCGATCGCCAGGCCCAGGCCCGCCATGCGCGAGGCTTGCCCCACCACCATCTTCAGGACGTCGCCCTGCCCGGCCCCCAATGCGATCCGGACGCCGATTTCGTGGGTGCGCCGCGCCACGGAGTAGGAGATGACCGCGTAGATGCCGGTGATCGCCAGCAGCAGGGCGATGGCGGCGTAGTTGGTCATCGACGTCGCCGCGGCGCCCACGCCGGAGGTCTGCTCGGCGACGCTTTGTTCCATGCTCTTGACATCGTAGACGGGCTGGCTCTTGTCCACGGCGCGCACCTGCGCCCGGGCGGCGTTGGCCATCCGCATAGGATCCGCGGCGGTGCGCATGAGCACTCGCATGGATGCCTGGGGCGCCTGGAAGAAGGGGACATAAGCGGCCGGCATGGGCTCGGAGTTGAACCAGTTCTTGAGATCGCCGGAGACACCGATCACCGTCAACCAGGGCGAGCGCGAGTCGCCCAGCTTGATGCGCTGGCCGATGGGATTCGAGCCAGGCCAATAGTGGTGGGCAACCGTTTCGCTGAGAACCACTACTCGCGGGGACTCCGCGCCATCCTGACGGGATATGGAACGTCCGCGCAATACGGGGAGCTGCATCGCCTGGAAGTAGTGCTCGCTTACGGCCTGGACCTGGGGCTGCGGCTCGCCGGGCCGGGGCTCCGGCCTTCCTTCAATGGAGAGCCCGCCGGTCGTTCCCACCCAGCCTGAGGCCCCGGCGGCTTTCACCTCGGGAATCGTTTCCAGAGCTTGCAGGACCCGATCGTAGAATGCCGTGACTTGCGGGTTCTCGCGGTACTTTGAGGCCGGGAGAGCGATCCCCATGGTGAGGAGATTCTTCGGATTGTACCCGGCATTGAACGTCAGCAGGCGTCGGAAAGTCCCGACCATCAGGCCGGCTCCCACCAGCAGCACCAGCGCCAGGGAGACCTCGAAAACCACGAGCGCGTTCCGAAGCCGGTTGCCGGCGGGCGCGGAGCTGGAGGAGCGGCCGCCCTCCTGGAGCGCCTGATTCAGGTCCACGGCCGTCTTGGGACGCAGCAACTGAAACACCGCGGGAAGCGCAACCAGGACACCGGCCGCGAGCGACGCCGTCAGGGTGAACAGCGCGACGCCAGCGTCGATCCGAATGGTCTTCATGCCGGCGACGAATCTCAGCACCACGGGCGGAATCCTGGACATGGTCCAGTCGAGGTTCCAGCTCGACAGGACCAGCCCCAGGCCCCCGCCGAGCAGGGCCACCAGGATGTTCTCGGCCACCAGTTGACGCGCTATGGAAACCCGGCCCGCGCCGAGCGCCGCCCGGATGGCCATTTCCTTCTGGCGCGCCGTGGCGCGAGCGAGCTGCAAGTTGGCGATATTGGCGCAGGCCAGCAGCAGGACGAACGCCGCGGCGCCCAGGAGGAACAGGACGAAGCGATCGGTGACGTCGTTGATAAGCTCGCGCAAAGGCACAACCGCGACGCCGCGCGCTTCGTTGGTTTGCGGGTACTGCTGCTCGATGCGCCGCGCGATGGCCGCCATCTCCGCGCGGGCCTGGGCCACCGATGTCTGCGGCTTCAGCCGCCCCAGAACCGCCAGGTTATGAATCGCCCGCTGGTTCTTCTCCTCACCCGAGAGGCTCAGGGGCGCCCAGATCTCGGTCGCCAAAGGGTAATCGAAATCGTCCGGCATCACCCCGACGACGGTGTAGCGGCGATCGTCCAGCGAGACGGTCTTGCCCAACGCGTCGGCCGCGGAGCCCAAGCGGTTCCGCCAGAAACTCTGGCTGACCACGACCACTCCGTCGCGGGCGGGTTCCGCTTCATCGCGGGCAAAGGTCCGCCCAGCCAACGGCTTCAGTCCAAGCAGCGCAAAGAAATCGGGAGAGACGCGGCAGGCCTGGATGCGTTCGGGATCGCCGATCCCGGTAAGGCTTGCGTCCCAGGGCCGGTAAGCGGCCAGGTGTTCGAAGGAGCGGCTCTGTTCTCTCCAGTCGAAGAAGTTGGCCGGGGCCACGGCATCCCGTTCCGCGCGAACCTTCGGGATGGTTTCCCAAACCGTCATGATGCCTCCCTGGTCCGGATACGCGAGCGGGTGGAGCACGAGGGCGTTTACCCAGGTGAAGCAGGAGGTGTTCACGCCGATGCCGAGCGCCAGCGCGAGCACCGCCACCGTGGTGGCGCCGGGGCTCTTCAGCAGCATCCGCAGGCCGTACCGGAAGTCGCGCAGTAGATTGTTCACGTGGTCTCCACCCGCTTCGGAGCAATCGGGATTCCGTTGCGGTCGCGGCGTGCAGAGTCAACAACTTGCAGGGTGCGGGAAGCAACTGGAGTGTCCGCTTTTGGGATGAGACTGTTCGGGGGCGAGAAGCCGCCTATAACTTCAGCAGCATCCTCAACCGCTTGGTCTGCATGCGACTGACCGGGATTTCGGTCTGCTTCTTGTCATCCATCCGGAGCATGTAGCTGGACTTGAACCAGGGAATGACTTCCTTGATCCGGTTGATATTGACCAGATAGGAGCGATGCACGCGCCAGAAGGTCTCCGGGTCCAGGTTGGACTGGAGCTCCTCGATGGTGCGGTAGTTGGACTGTCCTTCCAGTCCCGTGGCCACCACCGTGATCAGGCCGTCGTCGATGGTGGCGTAAATCACCTCGCTCGCGTCCACGATGAGGTTCCGGTTGGCGTGGCGAATCAGCAACTTATTGCGGTGCGAGGCGGGGCGGGGGAGGGGCGACACCTCGGGCGGCTGGCTCCTGGCCTTCTCGGCCACAATGCGGCGGGCGCGCTCGATCGATAGCGCCAGCCGCTCCTTCTCGATGGGCTTCAGCAGGTAGTCCAGGGCCTCCAGGCGAAAGGCCTCGACGGCGTACTGCTCGTAAGCCGTGGCCAGCACAAAATACGGGAGAGGAACGTTATTTTCCTGGAGTTTACGGATAACACCCAAGCCGTCCAGCCCGGGCATTTGGACGTCCATGAAGACCACGTCCGGCTCCAGGTCCTGGATCAGCTTGAGGGCTTGCAGGCCGTTCTTGGCGGTACCGATGACCTCGACGTCCGGGAATTCCCTGAGCAGGTACGCCAACTCCTCGCAGGCGAGCTGTTCGTCCTCCGCGATGAGCGCGGCAATGACGGAAGTCGCACGCTCCGGCATGAGAGTGTTAGTATAACATTTCAGGGTTTTTAGCTGAGTCGAGCCGCGCCCGGCGGGAGCGGTTCGCTGGCGAAGGAGACTAGGAATTGCCCCAGAAAGAGAACGTCCGCATCGCGCCGCCGGAAGGCAAGCTCGGAGTCCTGACGCCCGGGGTGGGGGCGGTTACGACTACCTTCATCGCGGGGGTTGAAGCCATCCGCCGGGGCCTGGGCCTGCCCATCGGCTCACTGACCCAACTGGCGACCATTCGCCTGGGCAAGCGCACTGAGGGGCGCACACCCAGAATCAAGGAATTCGTGCCGTTGGCCGAACCCAACGACCTGGTGTTCGGCGGGTGGGACATTTTCGAGGACAACGCCTACGAGGCGGCGCTGAAAGCCGGAGTCCTCGAGAAGACCCTGCTCGACCAGATCCAGGAGCCGCTCGCGGCCGTGCGCCCCATGAAGGCCGTCTTCGACCCCGAGTACGTGCGCCGGCTGAATGGCCCGAACGTGAAGCAAGGCGGGACCAAGATGGACAAGGCCGAGGCGCTGGTGGCGGACATCGAGGAGTTTCGCCGCTCGACCGGCGTGGCCCGCATGGTGATGATCTGGTGCGGTTCCACCGAGGTGTTCCACCGGCCTGCCGCGGTGCACCAGACGCTCAAGGATTTCGAGCGCGGGCTGGCCGGGAACGACCCGGAGATCTCCTCCAGCCAGATCTATGCCTACGCCGCGCTGAAGTCCGGCGTGCCATACGCCAATGGGGCGCCGCACCTGACCACCGATACGCCGGCGCTGCTGGAACTGGCGCGGGAGCGTCAGGTCCCGGTCGCGGGCAAGGATTTCAAGACCGGCCAGACGTTCATGAAGACGCTGATCGCGCCGGGGTTCAAAGCCCGAATGCTGGGGGTGAGCGGGTGGTTCTCGACCAACATCCTGGGCAACCGCGACGGCGAGGTGCTCGACGACCCCGGCTCGTTCAAGTCCAAAGAGGAGTCGAAGCTCTCGGTGTTGCAGCACATCCTCCAGCCGGAGCTGTACCCGATGCTGTACAAGGACCTGTACCACGCGGTGCGCATCAATTACTATCCGCCGCGCGGCGATGCCAAGGAAGGCTGGGACAACATCGACATTTTCGGGTGGCTGGGCTACCCCATGCAGATCAAGATCAACTTCCTGTGCCGGGATTCCATCCTGGCGGCGCCGATCGTGCTGGACCTGGTACTGTTCCTGGACCTGGCCCAACGGGCCGGGATGAAGGGGATCCAGGAGTGGCTTTCGTTTTACTTCAAAGCGCCGATGACGGCGCCGGGGCTGTATCCGGAACATGACATCTTCATCCAGTTGATGAAGCTGAAGAACACGCTGCGTTGGATGCGGGGCGAAGACCTGATCACGCACCTGGGTCTGGAGTATTACGACTGAAACTCGAACATGAATAACGGAGAGCGGGCCTCCGCCGTCCGCAGAAAAGTCCTGGTCATCGGCGGAACGCTGTTCATCGGGCGGTCTCTGGTTTCCGAGTTGTTGGCGGCGGGCCATGAGGTCTGGGTGTTGCACCGCAAGCCGGAGCACGACCTGGGCAAGCGCGTGGGCAGCATCGTGGCCGATCGCAACGATCCCGAGGCGATGCGGCGCGTGCTCAGCACGGCGCACTTCGAGGTGGTCTTCGACAACGTCTACGACTGGGAGCGGGGCACCACCGCCGCGCAGGTCGAGGCGGCGGCCCGGGCCTGTGGCAACCACCTGCACCGGTACATCTTCATGTCCAGCGTGGCGGCTTACGGCGACGGGCTGAACCACCACGAGGGCGACGCACTGGCCCCCGACGATCATCCCGACCCCTATGTCCGCAACAAGGCCATGACCGAGCGGGCGCTGTTCCGGCTGCACCAGCGCATCGGGTTCCCGGTGGCCACCATCCGCCCGCCGTTCATCTACGGGCCGCGGAATCCGTTCTATCGCGAGGCCTTCTTCTGGGACCGCATGCGCGACAATCGGCCCATCGTTCTGCCCGGCGACGGGCGGCGCCTGATGCAGTTCCTCTACATCAAGGACCTGGTGACGGCGTGCCTGCGGGCGGTCGAGGAGCCAAGCGCCAACGGCCACGCCTTCAACGTCGGCAATTCGCGTGCCATCACGCAGGCCGAGGCCATCGCGGCCTTCGCGGAGGCGGCCGGCAAAAAGCCGCCGGTCATCCGCGTGCCGCGCGAGCGGATCTACCAACTCGGCGGGCACCCGATGGGGCCGCAACTCTACTTCGGGTTTTACTTCGATGTGGCGCCGATCACGCTGATCGTGACCAAGGCGCAGCGCGTGCTGGCCTTCAAAGCCACCGATTTCGTCGCCGGGCTGAAGGAGACCTACCGCTGGTACCTGCGCCACCACACCAAGCGCGAAACCGATTACACTTACGAAGACCGGCTGCTGGGCCTGGCCCAGGCGCAAGCGGTGCAGGCCCAAGCGCAAGCAGCGCACTAAGAAACCGAAGGTAACGGGCAGGCGGGTTGACGCGTGCTTGGCTAATTGGCATAATAGCCAAGGATGGACAAGAAGACCCGATTCCGGCTGGAAGCCCGCGCCCGCATCATCAAAGCTCTGGCCCATCCCTCGCGCTTGTTCATGGTCGAGGAGCTTGCGCGCGGCAAACGCTGCGTCTGCGAGCTCACCGAGATGGTCGGGGCCGACATCTCTACCGTCTCCAAGCACCTCTCGCTGCTGAAGTCCGCCGGCATCGTCCGCGACGAGAAGCGTGGGAACCAGGTTTGGTACGAGTTGCGCTGCCCTTGCGTGCTGGGGTTCTTCGACTGCGTCGAGGCCGTAATGGACTCCCTCGCGGAAGAGGAGCGCGAGGCGGCGAGGGACAGGTGAGGTGAGAATCAAGTTCGTAGTCATTTCCGTGATGGCGCTGGCGCTGGCGACCGGCGCAGCCGCAGACTCCGTTTCGCCCTTGAAAGTGGTCGCCTACTACTTCCACGCGACCGTGCGGTGCGTCACCTGCCGGACCATCGAGAGCTATTCCGGAGAGGCCATCCGGCAGGGATTCCCCGAGCAGTTGAAGAACGGGTCTATCGAATGGCGGCCCGTCAACGTACAGCTCCCCGAGAACCGGCACTTCATCCGCAACTTCCGGCTGTTCACACGCTCTCTGGTGCTGGTGAAAGTCCGTAACGGCAAGGAACAGGAGTGGCGCAACCTGGAGCAGGTCTGGGATCTGGTGCGCGACAAGGGCAGGTTCCTCAAGTACGTGCAGGACAACGTGAAATCGTACCTGGGGGACCGCTGATGGACGGCGTACTGGCCGGCGCGGCCTCGGCGATGTGGCTCGGGATTCTGACTTCGATCAGCCCTTGTCCGCTGGCCACCAACGTCGCCGCGATGTCGTTTATCGGGAAGAGCCTGAGCTCTCCGCGGCGAGTGCTGCTGACGGGGCTCCTTTACACGCTGGGGCGCACCATCGCATATGCGGCACTGGCGGCGTTGCTGATCGCGAGCGTTTTCGCGATTCCGGACGTCTCCTTTTTCCTTGAGATGCACATGAACAAGCTGCTCGGCCCGCTCCTGATCGTGGTCGGGTTGCTGCTGCTGGACCTGGTCCCGCTCGGTTTCCCGGGTTCCTGCGTGATCGACAGCATCGAGCGCCGGTTCCGGAGGTCCGGCCTGTGGGGCGCGGGAGCGCTGGGCATGCTGTTCGCGCTTTCGTTTTGCCCGGTGTCGGCGGCGCTGTTCTTCGGGAGTCTGATCCCGCTGGCGGTCAAGCAGGGCTCCGTGATCGGCCTCCCATCGATCTACGGGGTCGGAACCGGTCTGCCGGTGTTCGGGTTTGCGGTGCTGATCGCGCTGGGCGCGCAGTGGGTGAGCAAGGCCTTCAAGCGGGTGGCGCAGTTTGAGAAATGGGCGCGGAGGATCACGGCCGCTGTTTTCATCGTGGTCGGAGTTCGTTATTGTCTGAACTACATTTTCGAGGTGCAAATATGAGGATTCAAATCGCGGGACCGGGCTGCCAGAACTGCAAGACCACAGAGCAGCGGGTCTTCAACGCTTGCGCGGAGCTGGATCTGGACGCGGACATCTCGCACGTCCAGGATTACGGCGAAATCGCCAAGCTGGGGGTGCTGCGGACCCCCGCGGTGGTGATCGACGGGCAGATCGAGGTGATGGGCAGAGTGCCCACGGTGAGCGAGCTGAAGACGCTCCTGGCGAACAAACGTAGCTGAGGAAGGAAGCTAGTCATGAAGAGAATGGAAGTCTTCGATCCCCCGATGTGCTGCTCGACGGGGGTGTGCGGTCCGAGCGTCGACCCGGCTCTGGTCCGCTTCGCGTCCGATGTGCACTGGCTGGTGAGGCAGGGCGTTGCGGTCGAGAGGTACAACCTGGCCCAGCAGCCGCAGGCCTACGCGGCCAGCGAGGTGGTAAAAGCCGCGCTGGCCCAGTACGGCAACGGCTGCCTTCCGCTGATCCTGTTGAACGGCGCGATCGTGAGCCAGGGGCGGTACCCAACGCGCGAGGAACTGGCGGGGTTGTTGGGAGTCGAGCTGAACAAGGCGGTTGAATTGCCGATCGTGCGGGGACGATGCTGCGGGTGAGCGGAACGGCGACGATGGAGACCCGCGAATTGCTGCACCGCGCGACGCGCATCCTGTTCTTCACGGGCAAGGGTGGAGTGGGCAAGACCTCGCTGGCTTGCGCCACGGCAATCGCCCTGGCCGACGGCGGCAAACGGGTTCTGCTGGTGAGCACCGATCCGGCATCGAACCTGGACGAGGTTTTGGGCGTCCAGCTTTCGGGCGAGCCAACGCCGGTCGGCGGAGTGGAGAGGCTGTCCGCGCTGAACGTCGATCCGGAAGCGGCGGCGAAGGCGTACCGCGAGCGGGTGGTCGGTCCGTACCGGGGGGTTCTGCCCGAGGCCGCGATTGAGAGCATGGAGGAACAGCTTTCCGGCGCATGCACGGTGGAAATCGCGGCGTTCGACGAGTTCACCAAGCTGCTGGGGGACCCGGCCGCGACCGCGGGCTTCGACCACGTCATCTTCGACACCGCGCCGACCGGCCACACGTTGCGCCTGCTGAAGCTGCCCGGTGCCTGGACCGGATTCATCGAGACGAACACGACAGGCACGTCCTGCCTGGGGCCGCTGGCGGGTCTTCAGGCGCAGAAGTCGCTCTACGAATCCAGCCTGCGCGCTCTGGCGGATTCGCGAGCGACGACGCTGGTGCTGGTGAGCCGGCCGGAACCCTCGGCCCTCACGGAGGCGGACCGCACCCGGGCCGAATTGGCGGACCTGGGCATGTCCAATCAGCTCCTGTTGCTGAACGGGGTGTTTGTGGCGCGGGACCGGAGCGATCCCGCGGCGGCGGCGCTCGAGGAGCGGGGACGCAGCGCGATCGAGGAAATGCCGGACGGACTTCGGAGTCTGCCGCGAATTGAGGTCCTGCTGCTCTCCTACGCTCCGATGGGCATCCGGAAACTGCGGGCGGTCTTTGCAGCGGGACCGGCGCCCGAAGGCGCTCCGCGAACGGGACCCGCCGCGGATCGCCGCAGTGCGCCGGCGCTATCGGAACTGATCGACGAGATCGAGAAAAGCGGACGCGGCGTGGTGATGGCGATGGGCAAAGGCGGCGTCGGGAAAACGACCGTCGCGGCGGCCATCGCGGTGGAACTGGCGCGTCGCGGGCACCGGGTGCATCTGAGCACGACGGACCCCGCGGCGCACCTGGCCGCCACGTTGGGGACGGCGGTGCCCGGGCTGACGGTCAGCCGCATCGATCCCGTCGCCGAGACGCGCAAGTATTCCGAGCAAGTGCAGGCGAAGGCCGCGCCCGCTCTCGACGAGCAGGGCCAGGCGCTGCTGGCGGAGGATCTGCGCTCGCCGTGCACGGAGGAGATCGCGGTCTTCAGCGCGTTCGCGCAAATCGTCGCGGGGGGCGAGCACGGTTTCGTGGTGTTGGACACGGCGCCGACCGGCCATACGCTTCTGCTGCTGGATGCCGCCGAAGCGTACCACCGCGAGGTCTCGCGAACTATGAGCGATCTGCCGGAAGCGGTAAGGATGCTGCTGCCCCGGCTGCGCGATCCGCAATTCACCCGCGTGCTGCTGGTGACGCTCCCGGAAGCGACGCCGGTCCACGAGGCCGCGCGCTTGCAGGACGACCTGGCGCGCGCCGGCATCCAGCCCTTCGCGTGGGTGATCAACCAGAGTTTCGCGGGCGACAGTTTCCGGGACCCGGTCCTGGTGGAGCGCGGGGCGCGGGAACTGCCGTTCATCGCGGAGGTACGTGATCGGCTGAGCGATCGAATCGCCTTGATTCCCTGGCGGGCGGAGGCGCCCGTGGGACCGCAACGCCTGCGGGAGCTGGCGCGTTCGTGAGTGGACCGATATGGATCACGTGGCGAAGAGGCTGAGTTTTTTCGAGCGCTACCTGACGCTGTGGGTGGGTCTCTGCATGGTGGCGGGCGTCCTGGTGGGCAAGTTGCTCCCGGGCGTGGTGGACGCCTTTCGGCGCATCGAGTTCGGTTCGGGAAGCCAGATCAATGTGCCGATCGCGGTGCTGATCTGGCTGATGATCGTCCCGATGATGATGAAGGTGGACTTCACCTCCATCCGCAACGTCGGCAAGCGCCCCCGCGGGCTGATGGTGACGCTGTTCGTGAACTGGCTGGTGAAGCCCTTCTCGATGGCGCTCATCGGCTGGCTGTTCTTCCGGGTGGTGTTCCGGGCCTGGATTCCGGCCGCCGAGGCGGACCAATACATCGCGGGAGTCATCATCCTGGCGGCCGCGCCCTGCACCGCCATGGTGTTCGTGTGGAGCTATCTCACGGATGGCGATCCCGCCTACACGCTGGTCCAGGTGTCGGTGAACGACCTGATCATGCTGGTGCTGTTCGCGCCGATCGTGCGGTTCCTGGTGAGCGGCGCGTCTTCGCTGTCCGTACCCTTCCTGGTTCTGCTGTACTCGGTCGTCGCGTTCATCGTGATTCCGCTCGCGATCGGCGTCCTGCTGCGAATTTCACTGATCCGCCGGCACGGCCAGGAGTGGTTCGAGACCGCTTGCCTGCCGCGCTTCGCGCCGCTGACGATCGCGGCGCTGCTCGCGACCCTGGTGTTCATCTTCGCGTTCCAGGCCGACAACATCACGGGCAAGTTCTTCCACGTGATCCTGATCGCGATTCCGATCCTGCTTCAGGTCTACTTCAACTCTGCGCTGGCCTACGGACTGATGCGGCTGTTCCGTGTGGAATACGCGGTGGCGGCGCCGGGCGCCCTGATCGGCGCAAGCAACTTCTTCGAGCTGGCGGTGGCGACCGCGATCGCGCTGTTCGGGCCGGGCTCGGGAGCGGCGCTGGCGACGGTGGTGGGAGTGCTGGTCGAGGTCCCGGTGATGCTGTCGGTGTGCGCCGCCTGCAACCGCACGCGGCACTGGTTCGCATTCAAACCCGCGAGCTGAGCGGGCGGCGTCGCCTCAGCGGAGTGGCGTTGGCTTGAGAGCCGGCGCGGCTCGGGGGACCGCCTGGAGGGCGTTTCACAACGCCGTATCAACCCCAGGACGGGGACCTCGCGGCAGGCCCGCAGGTTCGCGTCAGTCTCCGAGTGCCCGATCATCCACCCGAAACACGTTTTCAAATCTTCGGAACCCGACGAGCGACTATGGCCAGCGGTTTCGCGCCTCGACGACCGCGCAAAATCGGTCCGCAATGCCGGAGCGGGCTCCACCTGCGGGAGTCTATAGCGGGCTACTTGGGCACCTTGGTCGATTGCGACGCTACGACTCTCCACTTGCCGTTCTGCTTTACGAACACATCGGTCCAAACATATTTTCCACTGGTATCTTTGCCGTTTTCCATGCTCTTTTCGGTGTCGCTTCCGGTCACGACAGCGGTGTTACCGAAGATACGAACCTTCATGGGGCCCATTTCAATGGTGTCCAACGAATTGCCGGGCGATTTCAGCTCCGCCAGACGCTTAGCTTTGTCGAACGTCTTGCCGTCCCAGTCAAGTCCCACCCAGCCATCGGCGAGAATGTCCCCCAGTTTGTCCGCGTTCCTGGTCTTCACCGCGTCATTCCAATCGTTTTCGATCTGCTTGAGCTCGTCCGCGGCGGCATTCCCCGAAGCTGCCGGCTTCTTCGCATCCGCGGCCTTGGTTTGGGCCTGTGCGAGCGCCATTCCAGCGGAGAGCGCCATCATCAACAGCGTTGCCATCAGTCGCTTCATCAGAGTCCTTTCTAGTGTTGACCGGGGTTTTCCCTTTCGACCTTCCGGTGCCCAGAAGTATACACCAGCGTGCCTCTTTTGTAGCCGTTGAATGCAAGTTTTCTTTTCTGGCTCCTATCCGACAAGTGTAATGGCACTTCATGCCCTTTGAATGCTTGAACTTGCGAGCCAGGGCGGTTTTCGTGGATGCGCTCAGCGTCACGTGTTCGCGCCCGGCATCCCCGGCAATGTCGAACGGGCTGGCTTCGTCGATTCTCTCGTAAGGAATGCAGGACTCTACGAGCGGCCGAAACTCGCTCCGGAAGCCGGATCGGTCCCTGCTTCTGTGGAGTCCAGGGAAATCGTGCGTGACGGAGGTTTGGTCGCCCCGCACAACGATCCATGCCGCCACCGCGGCAGGCCGTCGGTGTTCTGGGGAACTCACAACTCATTGAGGCAAAACCGCTTATCCGCAATTACACCTTTGGGAGAGGAACCTCTCTTCTTCCCTGGAAACCCATTGCTCCCAGGACACTCTAAAGACGCCCATTCTACCCATTCAGAGGGGCATAGCCATGTTTTCTCAGGTTCCCACGATTTGTGGCTTTTGCAGCGTAATGGGCAGTATCGATTTGACCATTCTTTTCAGACCTCGCCGAGCGGGCCGCTGGACTGGAAAGGATGCCTTATGGGCCCTTGAGCCGGATTGACGGCGCATCCGGAAACTGTGCGCCGATCTGGCGCAGTAGGCAGGACGCTTGACCAGAATCCCGCGAAGCGGTCCGGAAGTCCGCTCGTGAGAAGAAGCATCCCAACGGAATCCGCAGTTCCTGTCCACAGGGGCGCTTGACAGCACTGATCGTTTCGGACAACAGCCGCTACGCAAAATGCTCAAGTGAACGCTTATCGGGTGCCGCTCCACCCCGCGGTGTTGACGTGGATGGTGATGGTGTCCTCGAGATCGACCGCGTAGCCGCCGGCCAGCGTGATGCCGACCGGCACCTTCTGCATGAGGGCGGCCGCCATCACCAGGCGGTCACGGGCCTTGAGACCTTCGAGCGACAGGGCCAGCCCGCCGAGTTGGTCCCGGTAGTAGGGGTCGGCGCCCGCCAGGTAGACGACGAGCTGGGGCTGGAACTCGCTGAGCGCGGGGACGTACGCGTTGCGCAGGCGCTCCAGGTATTCGTCGTCGCCCACCTCGTCGGCGAGGTTGAGGTCGATGTCCGAGGCGGGCTTCGTCGCGGGGTAGTTGTGGAGCTGGTGGATGGAGAGGGTGAAGACGGTCTTGTCGCGGGCGAAAATGGTGGCCGTGCCGTTGCCCTGATGGACGTCGCAATCGACGATCATGGCGCGCTCGATGCGGCCCGCCTTCTGAAGGCGGCGGATGGCGACGGCGCAATCGTTGATGGCGCAGAAACCCTCGCCGTGCTCGGGGAAGGCGTGGTGGAAGCCGCCGCCGATGTTGAAGCCGGCGCCGTCCTCCAGGGCCAGGCGCGCGGCCAGCGTGGTGCCGCCGGCGGCGAGCCAGAAGGCTTGCACCAACTGGCGGGAATAGGGGACTTCGAGTTTGAGGATGTCGTAGAAGGTCAGCGTGCCCGTGCGGAGCCGGTCCACCCAATCCTGGCGGTGGACCAGCAGCAGGTCGTCGTCGGAGGCGGGCTCGGGCTCGACGAAGTCCTCGGGGGCGGCGAAGCGCTCGGCCAGCAGGCGTTCGCGGACCAGGCGGAATTTCTGGGACGGGAAGACGTGCTCGCCGAGGTTGAGGTCGTAGCCCGGATGATAGACCAGCTTGAAGGGCAACATGCCGGCAGGGCTACGCACCTCCGGCCTGGAGGGCGGTGATTACAGCGGTGTTGAAGGCATCCCCGGCGGTGCAGCCGCGAGGGATGATGCTGGCGGGCTTCGCGATGCCCTGGAGCAGCACCGCCAGCAAGGCCCCGTCGCCTAGGCGCTCCACCAGCTTGTGGCCGATGTTGGCGGAGTTCAGATCGGGGAAGATGAGCGTGTTGGCGTGGCCGGCAACAGTCGAGCCCGGCGACTTGGACCGGCCCACGGCGGGGACCAGGGCGGCGTCGGCCTGAAGCTCGCCATCCACGTTGAGCCGCGGGGCGCGCTCCCGGATGTACTTGAGCGCCGCGACCACCCGATCCACTTCCCGATGCTTCGCGCTGCCCTTGGTGGAAAAGGAAAGCAGGGCCACCAGCGGCTCGGTGTCCAGGACCGCGCGGACGGTGTCGGCGGTCGCGATGGCGATCTCGGCCAGCTCCACGGCCGAGGGAATGACGATGATTGCGGCATCCGAAAAGGCCAGCAGCCCGCGGTGGCCGTACTGGCGGTCCTGGACCGCCATGATGTGCGCGCTGGAGAGGCGGCGGAAGCCGGGGCGCAGGTCGATCGACTGGAGCACCGAGCGCACGAATTCGGCGGTGGTATGCACGGCGCTGCCCACCACCCCGTCGGCGTCCCCCGCCGTCACCATCAAGGCGGCGAAGTGCAGGCGCCCGCGCGCAATCGCGTCCGCCTCCATCTGAGTAAGACCTTTGGCCCGGCGGCGGTCGTAATAGATGGCGGCGTACTTCTTCGCCGCGGGCGTTGCGGCGGGATCGATGAAGGTGACGCCGGCGGGGGCGTCGGCGGGCGGCTTCCCGATCAGGACCGGCTCGAGCACGCTCTCGCGCGCCAGCCGCCCGGCGGCTTCGAGCACCCGGGCGTCGTCGCCTTCCGGGAAAACGATCCTGCGCTTGCGCGCGAGCTGGCGCAACCGCTCGATCTGGGTTGCCATGAAGGCCGTCGCCGATTCGGGAACGGGCATAGAGGAAACACCTATTGTAGCTTCAGTCGGAGCTGGCCCTGACGGGCGTAGTCGATGGCCTCAGCCAGGATGCGGGCGGCTTCCTGAGGCGCGTGGAAACCCTTGGATTTGTCCGCGGCCACGAAGGTCACCCGCCATTGGGCCTTGGTTTGGAGCGCCAGCACCGAGGCCGGGACGGTTCGAGCGGAATGGATGTCGTCGATCAGCGCGACGAGTGCGTCTTCCGCGCGGGCCAGCAGGGCGTCGGTGCGCTGCTGGATCGTTTTGACGCGCTCTTTCATTTCTTCGGGCGGGAAGCGATGGCAGGGCAGGCACGCGCGCTCGATGTCCAGCAACGGGCTCCGCGCGTTGTGCGCGGTAATGCGCAGCGCGCCTTGGCGTTGGAAGGGCATGTGGCAATCGGCGCAGGCCACTCCGCTGCGCGCGTGGACGCCCTGGCTGTGCAGCTCGAATTGCGGATGCTGCGGCAGGAGGACCGCGGCGCCCGTCTCCGCGTGCGCCCAATCCCGGAAGCCGATGGCGGCGTAATAGGTCTCGATCTCCTCGACCGTCCGGCCTTTGGGGAATTGGGTGCCCGGCGCGAGGTAGTATTCGCGGTGGCACTGGGCGCAGACCAGCGTGCGCATTTCCTGGGTTGACGCGGGGGTCAGGCCGGGGCGGGTGAGGCGCAGGACGGCGGTCTGCGGATCGTGACAATCGGGGCAACCGATAGGGCGATCGAGGCGCACGCGCGCTTCCCAGTACGGTGTCTGTACAGTGCCGTCCGAGGCGTGGCAATCCAGGCAGCCGCCGGGAAATGGCCGCAGCTTGGGACGGCCGGCCAGGATCCGCTGCCAGCGCGGATCCTCCGAGGGATCGGATTCGTCGCGGTCCTTGAGCGAGAAGGCGTGCCCGCGCTTTTCATGCCAGCGGAGGTCCTCGGCGGCGGGCTGCTTGAACGCCTCCGACTGAACCGGGAACCGGGCCTCGAGTGCTCCGGCGCGCGCCGGCGGCACCGGTGGCTGGTGGAGCAGCAGTGGCGCCAGAAGGAATGCCACGATACCCGCAACCACCGCGATAAGCAGGTACTTCATCGCGGCCCACCCAGGCGTTTGAGCGCGCGGTCGGCGGCGGTCACGCCGCGATACTGCGCCTCCTCGATGATGGAGAAGCCGCTGAGGTCCGAGTGGGCGAACAGCACCGGGCCGTCGAGCCGGGCCACTCGTAACCGTTCCTCCGAGGAAAGGAAGCCTACGGTGGGGCGCACCATGGCGTGGCCCATGCGCATGATGTCGATGCGCGAAACGCACTGGCGGATGTCGCGATGCGCGCGGGTCAGGTCGTCCAGGATGGCCTCCTTCCAGTAGTGCCAGTCGGTTTCGAGCAGCAGCTTGCGGTTGCGCGCGGCCGGGCCGTCGGTCAGCGCCCAGTAAAAGGTCCAGACGCTCCGATCCTGGTGGGTGGCCAGCGACTGGTGCGTGGCAACGACGTAGCCCAGCGTGGGGGAATCGTAAACCACGTTGTCCCAGGCCTGCTCGATGCCGAATTCGCGCGGAGGCCGCTCGATGACCAGGTTGGCGGTGAGCCAGGGCGAATACTCGAAGTGCGAAACCGGCGGCGCGCCTTCCATCAGGTAGGGCGCCAGGAACGTGGGCGCTGCGAAGATCACGCAGTCGGCCACGTATTCAATCGCTTCGGTAAGCACTCGCAGGCGTGCGCCCTCGCGAGCGATGCGGAACACCGTCGTGCCGGTGCGGAGGTAGCTTCCCAGGCGCTTGGCGAGCCGGCGCGCGATCCAGCCGTTCCCCTCGGGCCAGGTGAGCGGCCCTTTTTCGTCCGGCTCGCGCGCGGCGAAGTAATGGATGCCGGCCCAGGCGGAGGTCGCCGACGATGTGGCGCCGTAGTCGTCGCGGCAGGCATAGTCGATGTACCACGCGAGGTAGGGGGAATCGAAGCCCTCGCGGCGCAGCCAGTCGGCCATCGAGATGCGATCCAGGAGCCCCGGCTCCTTCCCCGCCCGCTCCATGGGGATGCTGAATGCACCGGTGGCGCGGAACTCCTGCACACGCTGTTCGAAGCGGCGGTACTGCTCGTGGTCCCGCGCGGTGGCGGCGAGGTTGGGCTCGATGCCATCCTGCCAGCGGCCGTGCAGGAACAGGCGCTCTTGCGGGGAGAAGCACAGGTAGTGGTCGTCCCACCTGCCGTTGACCAGCACCCCGAGGTCTTCGAGCAGCTCGCGAATGAGCAGCGATTTCGGGCCGGGCACCGGGACGTAGTGCGCGCCCCAGGGGTAGGCGGTGATCTCGTTTTCGCCCCAGCGCGAGACCCCGCCGGCCTGCGCCTCCATCTCGAGCAGCACGAAATCGCGGAAGCCGCGCTGGTCCAGGCGCCAGGCGGCCGCCAGCCCCGCCATGCCGGCCCCGACGATGACCAGCGGGACGCGAACCCGGCGCGCGGGCGAGGTGAACGGGCCGCGGCTGCGCAGCCGGTGGCCGGCGCGGCCGGCGTCGTCGACGAAGCCGCCGGAGATGGGGCGGTCGGTCTTGGGCCAGAGGCCGACCAGAGCGGCGCCGAAGAAGCCGCGGCGGCTGGGTTTCAATGGGTGATCGCGCTCCATTCCTGATCGTAGTAGCGGACCAGCACCTGGTCGTTCAGCCGGTTCGGCTCCGCCGGCACCGGGGTCATGTCGCTGGGGAAATCGAACAGTTGTGGCAGCGTGCGCGGGGTGAGAAACCTCAGGCCTTGCGGCAGCACGACCGGCGGATGGTAGGGCGCCAGGCCCGCCAGCACGAATCCCCATTCCCCGAACGATGGCACGTAGGCGTGATAGGGATGGACCTCCAGCCCGGCCTGTTTCAAGGTTTCGACGATGCACCAGTAGGTCTGCCGGGCGAACAGCGGCGAGGTGCTCTGCACCGCCGCAAACCCGCGCGGCGTGAGGTGGCGCGCGAGCAGGCGGTAGAACGTGGTGGTGTAAAGCTTGCCCAGAGAGTAGTTGGTGGGGTCCGGGAAATCGGCCACGGCGAAATCGTATGCGCCCGTGTCCTGTTCCAGCCAGGGGAAGGCGTCGGCGTTGATCACCTTCACCCTGGGGCTTTTGAGCGAGCCTCCGTTGAGCGGGGTGAGCAGCGGGTGCGTCGAGAACAGCCGCGTCATCTCCGGGTCCAGGTCCACCAGCGTGATGCTCTGAACGGCGGGGTATTTAAGGATTTCGCGCACCGCCAGGCCGTCGCCTCCGCCCAGAACAAGCACGCGGCGCGCGCCAGGGACGGCGGCCAGGCCGGGATGGACCAGCGCCTCGTGGTAGCGGTACTCGTCCCGCGAGGAGAACTGCAAGTGCGAGCTCAGGAACAGCCGGATATCATCCTTCCACTTGGTGAGGACGATCCGCTGGTAGTGCGTGTCGCGGGCGAAGATCACCTCGTCGGCGTAAATGTTGTTCTCGGCGGCGACCGTGATCTGGCTGGCGAAAACCATGCCGCAGCCGAGCGCCGCGAGCACCGCCACGCTGGCGGCACGAAGCGCGCCCGTGCGCGCGAGCTGATCGGCGAACAGGTACGTGGACCACAATGCGACCACCGCGTTGATGATGCCGAACAGCATCGCCGAGCGCACCAGGCCCAGCTTCGGAACCAGGATGATGGGGAACAGCAGCGAGGCGCCCAGCGCCCCCAGGTAGTCGAACGTCAGGACGTGCGCCACCAGGTCGCGGAACTGGAAGCGGTCCTTGAGGATGCGCATCAGCAGCGGGATCTCCAGGCCCACCAGGATGCCAATCGCCACTACCAGCGCGTACAGCTCGAAGCGGAAGCCGTGCCCGTACGCGAAACCCAGGAAGAGCAGGGCCGAGGAGAACCCGCCGACCAAACCGACCATCAGCTCGATGGCCACGAACCGCGCCACCAGCCCGCGGTTCAGGAACCGCGAGAGCCAGCTTCCGACCCCCATGGCGAACAGGTAGCTGCCGATGATGGTCGAGAACTGGAGCACGCTGTCGCCCAGCAGATAGGAGGCCAGCGTCCCGGCGATCAGCTCATAGATGAGCCCGCAAGCGGCAATCAGGAATACGGAGAGAAACAGTACGGCGGACAAGTTGACTAGTTTACCGCGGCACCGAGCGGCGCGACCGGGCTTCCTCCCGGTGGCTCATTCGCACATGAGCGATTGATTCCATCCGGCCAGCCTCCTCTGCGGGCGATCTCAGGTTGGGAGGCGATAAAGATCAGACTGGCGAACCGCCGTGCGGATGCCAGCACGCTCCAACAACTTCGCGATCAGCTCGGTCACCCAGGCTTCGGCATGCGGGTCCACTAGAACGTCCTTGATGAGCATGGAGATATCGACTGGAACTCGCATGCCGGGCGGGAGGTCGGCCAGCCTACTGGTGAGAGTGTTCCAGTCGCCATTAGCAGCTCCAGGTCTAAGGAGGACCCAGAGAAGCAAACGCACCTCGTGTTCGTGAGAGAAGCTCCTGTCTTTGATCAAGCTGGGGTCGAACAAGTTCCGAGGCTCCCGGCCGGAAAACCGGTTCGAGTCGACGTAGGTGACTCTGCCGATCATCACCTGATCTGGTGTGCCAGCGAGGGCCTTCTTCAGTCGCCCGACTGACGAGCCAATGGCAATCGCGTAGCCTGTGGGCGAGTAGAGTCTCCACATCGCCGCGGATTGGCCTTTGCTGGCGTGCCAGCAGTTGACAAACTGGCTTGAGCGCAACTGCTCATGTCCGTGAATGATCGTCTCTCCATCTCCCTCCTGGCGGCGTCGCAAATACTCTTTCGTTCGAGGCGTCAGACGCCCTTCGCGCGGGTCCTCCAGTTTGTCGAGACGCGAGAACCAGAGCGTCCGCCGCTCCAATAGGTCTGCGAACTTGAGGAAATCCATGTAGCGCCACACCGTGGTGCGGTCTGGTGGGGTCTTGAAAACAGGGTGAGGTTCGTAAGGCATCTGGGTCCGCCTCGACGCGGGTTTTCCACGCAGCACTGTGGTCCGGCTTCGAGAAACGCAGGCTGAAGCCAGGACTACGTCCCGTCATCAGGCCGGTCGAATTCAGTCCATAGAATGGAAGCCACTTGATCCCGCAACTGGGGGGCCTGCTTGCTCGCCGCGAGCCACACCTCGGACCAATCGATCCCAAAATACGCGTGGACGAGGATGTTCCGGAAGGCCACGATCTTCGGCCAGGGCACTTCCGGATGGCGCGCTTTGAGTTCATCGGAGACCCGGTTGGCTGCCTCTCCGACTACCGCAAGCTTCTGGACAACGGCGCTGCGGATGAGCTCCGATTCCTCGAAGCTCGAGAACTCGATCCCGGCGATGAAGGCGCCAATGTGGTCTACGGCCTCGACGATATCGCGCAGGTACAGCTCTTCACGCCGCATACACAGGCCGAGCCTCTTGAATGATCGATTCTCGAATTAACGGCTTCAGACCCCGTTTCGAGACCAGGTCCACTTTGCGGCCCAACAGTTCAGCGAGATCCAGCATCAGGCCGGCATGCTCGAGGAGGCCGATCTCGGCGTCAGGGAGGAATTCGACTAGAAGGTCGATGTCGCTGTCCGGGCGCATCTCTCCCCGCGCAGCCGATCCGAACACGGATAGCTCGCGTACGCCATATCGCCGGCAAAGGTCGGCGAGCTTCCGGTCGTCGATTGCCACCAGCCCTAGTTGAATCATCTGCGCGCCCATATCCGCTCACTCCATTATGCTCCGGGCCGAGGCCAAGTGGTGCAGAAGGCGCGCAATCCGTCCGTAAGTGCATTGCGCCTAGATCCGCTCCCTCGCGGCCGCGGCTCGGATCCGGCTCCAACTCGGCCGCAAGCGTGAGAAGCGGTGAAAGAACCGCTGGGCAGGCTGAAGCATGTCCCACGTGAGCTTGTACGTCGTTCATCTTCCGCGTGGGACATGCTCTAGCTTGTCCTCTTCGGCGCCACGTTCGGAAGGCCGGCGCGTACCAAATTCGCGCGACTGGGGTGAAGGGCGGCGGGCGCGCGGTGCACGGGCTATGGAAACTCGCCGGCGCCCCGCTGACCCTGGGCCCGGCGTCACTTCACCACGTTGAGCGTCTTTTGCAGTCTCGCGTCGGCCGAGGAACCTCCCACCACGATGCGCAGCGGCTCTTGCTCCACTTCGAATCGGCCTAGCTTGGCGTTCCACCAGCCCAGCCACTCCGCCTTCAGCGGAAACTGGGCCGTCCGTTTCTCGCCGGGCGCCAGCGTGATGCGCTGGAATCCCTTCAGCTCCTTCCGCGGCCGTGCCACCTTCGATCGCGGGTGCTCGACGTAGAGTTGGACCACTTCGTCTCCGCGACGCCGGCCCGTGTTCTTCACGTCCACGCCGACCGTCACGGCGGCGCCGGCCGGCAGTCGCTTGGAACTGAACCGCAGGCCGGAGTATTCGAACGTGGTGTAGCTCAAGCCGTAGCCGAACGGATAGAGCGGCTCGCCCTGGAAGTACATATAGGTACGGCCGTGGCGGATATCGTAGTCCATCATCGGCGGCAATTGTTCGAGCGACTTCGGCCAGGTCTGGTTCAGCCGGCCGCCCGGGTTGTAGTCGCCGAACAGAACCTCCGCCAGAGCCGTCCCCTGCTCCTGGGCCGCGTGCGCCATGTGAAGAATGGCTGGAACGTTCTGCTGCGACCAGTTGATGGCGTACGGGAAGCTCGACACGAGCACTACGATGGTCTTGGGATTCGCCGCGTACACCTGCTTGATGAGATCCTCCTGGGAGAGATCGAGCGACTCCCGGTCGCGCCCTTCCCGGCCCTCACCGCGATCGGCGCAGGGCTTGCTCGATACGTCCAGGTTGAAAATCGCCGCGATGTTCGTGGCGCCGCAGGTCGGGTGGTTGCCGACCACGACCACGGCCACGTCGGAGGACTTCGCGGCGTTCGCGGCAGCGCCGTTCTCGTTACTGGCGGCGTAGTTCACGGTGGTTCCGCGCGCCACCTTCTCCCGGATGCCTTGAAGCGGCGTGATGGCGTAGGGATAGCGCCCGCCGTACAAGTCCATCAGGACTTCGCCCGCACGGGGGCCGATCACCGCGATGGACTTGATCGCTCCCCGGTCCAGCGGCAGCAGCCCGCCCGCGTTCTTCAGCAGCACAACCGACTCGCGCGCCACTTCCCTGGCGACGCTTTTGTGTTTCTCGGTGGTCCAGGGCTCGGGCTCGCCGGCGCCGCCGATGCGGGAATAGGGCACCATCTCGGGAGGATCCAGCAGGCCCAGGCGGATGACCGTCCGGAACTTGCCTCGAAGCGCCGCGTCAATGTCCCCTTCCGTGAGCAGCTTCTCCTCCAGCCCCTGTTTGATCGCTTTCGGGACGTTGATGATGAATACCAGCAGTTGGCCAATGCCCGCTTTCACCGTCTCCGCGATCGCCTGCTGCGGAGTCTTGTAGTACTTGCGATAGCTGACGAGCAATTCCACCGCCAACGCATCGGAAGAGATGATCCCGTCGGTTCCCCACTCCTTCACCGCCACGTTCTTCAGAACCGGATGCACCGTCATCGGGACGTGGTTCCAGGCGTTGTACGAGGCCATGAACGACTTGGCGCCGCCTTCGACGAATCCCATGCGGAACGGCACTGAGTAGTACTCCCGGAACAGCCGTTCGTCGAAATCCGAGGAAGACGTCCCGCGGGTGGTTTCGTTGCTGTTCGCCAGGAAGTGCTTCAGCAGGGCGGCCGCCTGCCAGTAGTTCGGGTTGTCCCCCTGCATTCCCTTGATGAAGGCCACCGACATGGTTCCGGTGAGGAACGGGTCCTCGCCGTAGCTCTCGTCGTTTCTGCCCCAGCGGGGATCGCGGGCCAGGTCTGCGTTCGGTCCCCAGACCACCAGCACGTTGCTGGCGTACTTCGCGGTTTGGTGAATGTACCGGGCTTCGTAGCCCTGCACCGCGCCTGCCCGGCGGATCAGCTCCGGATCCCAGGTTGCCGCCATCCCGATCACCTCGGCGAAAGTCGTCGTAGGAACGGCCTTGGTGCCGAAGTCTCCCTTCCGAACCAGGCCGTGCAGCCCTTCCGACCATCCCGCGTTGGGAATGTGCAGCCTGGGGACAGCGGTGTCCGTCAGCAGGCATGCGGTCTTCTCATCCAGCGTCATAAGAGAAAGGATGTTGTCCACCCGCTGCTCCAACGGCAGTTTCGGGTTCTGAAACGGATATTGAGTCTGGGCGCGCAGCGAAGCGATCCCGCAAACCACAATGAGCGGAACGGCCGCTGTCAGATGCCATCGTATGTTCACGCTTCCTCCTCGTCGGGACACTCGCAGGATACTACTTGGCGGGCCACAAACCCAATCGCCGCCGCTCGCGCGTCACCGCCGCGGGGCCGTCCCGCCGCGCACAGCGGTTTCCCCGGCCTTTTCCGTAATCGTCAGGATCTGGTCCGCCGGAACCTCGTGCAGGGTCTGATGGATGCCGCTGGGCCAGACGATGTCGATCTCCTTCACGACCTTGGCGCCGCCCAGGCCGAAGTGCACTCGCGGATCGCTCGACGCGGCGTAGCCCGTGCTTGTCGTGGCGTGGTTGTACTGCGTGAAGCCGTCCCCGGAGGCGACCCGGACCCGCGCGCCGAGGCCCATGCGGTTGCTCTTGACGCCCACCAGCTTCAGCAGGATCCAGTGATTGCCGTTCTGCGAAATGTTGTGGAAGTACTTCGCCTTGCCGTTGAGGACCGTGACCACGACATCGAGGCGCCCGTCATTATCTATGTCGCCGAAGGCCAAGCCGCGGTGCGGAGCAGCTTTCTGGAAATCCGGCCCCGCCTCGGCGCTCACGTCCTGGAACTTCCCGTTGCCCAGATTGCGGAAGACCGTATTGGGCTCTTCGTACGTCCGCAGCGACATCTGGGCGATGTTGTCGATCACGTTGCCGCGTGCGGCCATCAGGTCCTTCCATCCGTCGTTGTCCAGGTCGGCAACGCCGTTGGACCAGCCCGACATCTCGCGCGTCATCCGGCCCAGGCCGGCCACACTGGTAATCTCCTGGAAGCCGCCCTCGCTCCCGCGGTTCCTGAACAGCGGAAAGAGCTCCCCCTCGATCGCGGTGTGCCACAGGTCGTCCCAGCCGTCGTTGTCCACGTCTTTGAAATCGGCGCCCATCCCCGAAATGAACGACCCGGACTCGGGGTAGGCCACTCCGGCCTGGAGCGCAACCTCCTCGAACTTCTTCCCGCCGAGGTTGTGGAAGAGCTGATTGGGGGAGTTGTCGTTGGCCACGAACACATCCATGAAGCCGTCGTGATCGTAGTCGGCGAAGGCGACCCCCATGCCCTTCCCGTAGTACTCGCTGACGCCGGTCTCGGCCGAGAGATCCGTGAAAGTGCCGTTGCCGTTGTTGCGATAGAACGTGTTGGGGAGCGCCGCGTAGTTCTTCGGATGGCAGTAGGCGCGCATGCCGGGGTTGGGGCCGCAGAACGGGTCCTTATCGACCTCCCACTTGCAGTAGTTCGATACGAACAGGTCCAGGTAGCCGTCGTTGTCGAAGTCGAACCACCCGGCTGCGACCGCCCACATCTTCTTGCCGTCCAGCATGGCGCCGCCCAGGTGCGCCCTGTCGGTGACGTCCGTGAACGTACCGTCGTGATTGTTGTGGTAGAGCTGGTTCTTGGTGACGTTCGCCAGGAAGATGTCCGGCCAGCCGTCGTTGTCGTAGTCCCCGATGGCCACCCCCATCCCGTAGCCTTCTCCCTTTACGCCGGCCGTCGCGGTGACATCCGTAAACGTCCCGTCGTGGTTGTTGTGAAACAGCCGGTTCCAGTACCGCGGCGATTCCTTCTTGAGCGACGGGATGGCCGCGCCGTTCACGAAGTAGACGTCCAGGTAGCCATCGTTGTCGTAATCGAACAGCGCCACGCCCGCCACCATCGTTTCGGGCTGATTCTTGTTGGGCGTGGGGGAGCTGTCGCAGGTGAACACCAGCCCGGATTTCTGCGCGATCTCCTCGAACCGGATGGTACTCGCAATCGGCGCCGCCAACGCGGCGCACAGCAAGGCTACGCTGGCCAGGGGCGCCCTCATGATGATTTGCTGGACTCAGTTTACCAGCCGGGTGGGGGTCAGTCCACCGGCATCCATCCGCTCCCTTTCCGGCAGCCCGTCAGCTCCCGTTCGAACTCGGCGACCTTCAGCCAGGCGGAATTGGCGGGCATGTTCCAGGGCAACTTCCACGTCATGCACGGCCACGTCTTCTAGGACCAGACCAAGCCGTTCGCCGAATCCCCACCCCCGGGAAAGCCTGTACTCTGGTGGTAATGTCGAGCCGCCGATTCGGGAGCAGCCTGGCCATTGCCGGGTACTTCGCCGCCGCTGGGCTGCTGATCCACGTGCTCACCAGCGCAGGGTACGGCTACTTCCGCGACGAGTTGTACATGCTGGACTGCGGCGAGCACCTGGACTGGGGATACGTCGACCACGCGCCGCTGATCGCCTTGATCGCCAGGCTGAGCCGCACCCTGTTCGGCGATTCGCTTTACGGCATCCATTTTCTGCCCGCGCTGGCGGGCGCGGCAATGATCCTGCTCACCGGCCTGATCGCCCGCGAACTCGGCGGCGGCCGGTTCGCCGTGGCGCTGGCGTGCCTATGCGTGCTGGTCGCGCCCGTCTACCTCATCATGGACTCGTTACTGACCATGAACGCGTTCGAGCCGCTGTTCTGGATGGGCTGTGCCTACGTCCTGCTGCTGGCCATTCAACGCGACAATCCGAAGCTCCTGGTTTGGTTCGGGGTCCTGGCCGGCCTGGGGCTCGAGAACAAGCACTCGATGCTGTTCTTCGGGTTCGCGCTGGTGGCGGGGCTTCTGCTCACCCGGGAGCGGCGTTTCCTGGCCAACCGCTGGATGTGGATCGCCGGGGCCATCGCCCTGGCCCTGTTCCTGCCCAACCTGATTTGGCAGGTGCAACATCACTGGCCGACGATCGAGGACCTGGGCAACGTCAAGCGGATGCACAAGAACGTCGAACTGGCGCCCCTGGCGTTCCTGGGGCAACAGGTCTTCATGATGCTGCCGCCCAGCGTCCTGGTCTGGGCCGCGGGGCTGTGGTTCCTGATGCGCGACCAGGCCGGGAAGCGTTGCCGGGCGCTGGGCTGGGCCTATCTGGTGGTGCTGGCGGTGATGATGGCGCTCAAGGGCAAGGATTACTACCTGGCGCCCGCCTACCCCATGCTGTTCGCCGCCGGCGGCGTCTTCTGGGAGAAGCTGACCGAGCGCCGCTGGCTAAGAGTGCCGCTGCCGGCGGTTCTGGCTCTGACCGGGGTCGTGGCCGCGCCGATGGCGTTGCCGGTTCTTTCGCCGGAGAACTTCCTGCGCTACGAGAGCGCGCTGGGATTCACTCCACCAAAGACCGAGGTGGGCCACATCGGGAAGCTGCCGCAGCACTTCGGCGACCGGTTCGGATGGGAGGAGATGGTCGCCGCGGTGGCGAGGGTCTACCACGCTCTGCCGCCAGCGGAGCGCGCCAAGGCCGCCATCTATGCCGGCAACTTCGGCGAGGCCGGCGCCATCGATTTCTTCGGGCCGCGTTACGGCCTGCCCAAGGCCATCTGCGCGCATCAAACCTATTTCTTCTGGGGACCGCGGAATTACACCGGCGAAGTCATGATCCTGCTGCAATCGCGCCGCCGGGACGCGGAGCGATACTTCGCGAGCATCGAAGACGGGCCGACCCTGAGCAATCCGTACGCCATGGCTGAGGAGCGCTACACCATCCTGATCGCCCGTGGACTGAAGCTGCCGCTGGGCGCGATCTGGCCCCGGCTGAAGCACTGGAATTGAAGTTCCCTCAGCGCCCCGAGGAGCCGAAGCCGCCGTGTCCGCGGTTGGTGTCGCCCAGTTCCGACTCCTCCCATTCCACGGGCTCGTAGCGGGCGATGACGAGCTGCGCGATGCGGTCGCCGCGCTGGATGCGATATTCCTGGGGCCCGAGGTTGAGCAGAATCACCCGGATCTCGCCGCGATAGCCCGGGTCGATGGTCGCCGGGCTGTTGGGCAGGGTGATGGCGTGCCTGAGCGCTAGCCCGCTGCGGGGACGCACCTGCGCCTCGTAGCCGGGCGGCAGCTCGATGGCGATCCCGGTCGAGATCAGCCCCGGCACGCCTGGCTGAAGCAGGGCCACCTCGGCCGCCCGCAGATCCATGCCGGCATCTTCCCCCGGACCGTGCGCGTATGCCGGCAGGAACGCCTCGGGCCGCAACCGCTTGATCTTCACTCGCATCGATTCAGCTATCATAGCGGTTCATGCAGGAGAAACCGAAGCGGGTGCTCACCCTGGCGCCGATGCCGCCCGAAAAGTGCGCCTACGCGCTGGCGCGCTACAGCCGCTCGCCGGACTCGATCCGGGAGTCCCTCGATTGGGTCCGCCGCCACGATTCCGAGAAGTTCCTCGAGCACTTCTACTTCCAGTACGGCCACGCCTCGATCGCCGACCTGGGCCACACCGTGCTGTGCTTCGAAGGAATCTCGGAGCTGGCCGCGATCGAGATCGAGGACGAGCCGCTCTGGGACGGCCAGGCCAAGTCCTCCCGCTACCAGGATTTTTCGCGCTGCGGTTTCATCACTCCCGAGGAGTTCGCGCCCACCGCCGCCGAGGCCTACCGCGCCGCCGGCGAGATGCTGCTGGCGGCGTATCGGAAGATCCATGCCGGGATGGCCGAGCACCTGCGCTCGCGCCTGCCCCGTCCCGCGGACATGAAGCCGGCGACCTACGAGCGCAACCTCGCCGCGCGCGCGTTCGATGTCGCCCGCTACCTCCTGTTTCTGGGCGTTCCGACCAACGTGGGCCAGGTGGCGAGCATCCGCACCCTCGAGAAGCAGATCCGCCGGCTGCGGGCCTCCGAGTACGAGGAGCTGCGGTCTCTGGCCGGTGAAATGGCCGAGGCTTGCGCCGCTAGGCCGGACTGTCCTTGGGGCAGCGATGCGGTTGGGGAGCCGATGTCGCCCACGCTGGCGCGCCACGTCGAGGCCGACTCGCACCGCATCGAAGCCCGCCGGGACCTGAAGCGCTGGGCGGAGCAGAACCTGCCTCCGGCCGCCGGGCTCGAGCCGGAATCCGTCGATCTCCTGCGGCCCACCGACGTCCCCTCCGACATCGTTGCGACGCTGCTCTACGGGGTGACAGACCGTCCCTTCCGCGAACTGTACGCGCTGGCCGCCGGCTGGAGCGCGGCGATGCGGAACGAGGTGATCGACCTGGCGCTGGGCTCCCGCACCCCGCGGGACGAGCTGCTGCGCGAGTTCCGCGGCGGCCCGTATGCCTACGACATGATTCTGGACATCGGCGCATGGCGCGACCTGCACCGCCACCGCCGCTGCCACCAGTTCCGGCAGGCCTACTCCGCCCGGCTCGGCTTCGAGACGCCGCAGCCGCTCGAAGACGCCGGGCTGAGCGGGGATTATACTGCCGCCATTGAGGAGGCTCTGGGAGTCTTGCACTCATTACCCGAGCCTGGGGCCCATTACCTCATCCCCTTCGGTGCACGCTCCCGCTTCCTGTTCAAGATGGATTTCGCCGAGGCCGAGTACATCGCTAAGCTGCGCAGCGGAGTCAAAGGGCACTTCAGCTACCGCCGCATCGCTTGGGAAATGAAGCAGAAAATGGAGCAGCTCGAGCCGGAGCTGGGCCGGCTCATCGAGGCGACGCCACCCTGGGTGGAGGACCCGCTGAAGCGGTAAGACACATTACAGGTCCGAGCGGCCGTGGGGATGCGCGCCGCCGGACCCAAGCCGACTTGCCGGTCCTAGTGGCTCGGTCACCGCGTTCCCCCGTGCGGCGGAGGCTCGCCGGGCACACCGCCGTGCCGCCAGCCCGAGCTGTCAACCCTGCGACCCCATCCTTTCCTTTACATTCAATAATTTACGGCATACAATATGGTGTTGCGATCCATGACGTTGTGGATCCCGTAGATTGAACCGATGGCCATATTCCCGTCGCTGCAAAAGAACCTGAACGGAGAGGTTCACGAGTGGTACCGCATCATCCTCGGGTACCCCGACCGCCTAGTTGCGGAAATCCTCAGAGAATTCGACATCGGCCCCGGAAAACTAGTGCTCGATCCCTTCTGCGGAGCCGGAACAACTCTGGTCGAGTGCATGAAACTCGGCATCGAATCTATCGGAATTGACGCCAATCCCTCCAGTTGCTTCTCTGCGCGCGTTAAGACACATTGGAGCCTAGATCCTGATCACCTCCTCCTCCTGGGCGATAAGGTCGAGGCCGCATTCCGAGAATACATGAGCGAGCCTCCCGTTCACATACCGGACACGACCTACAAGTACCTGGAGGACAGCGGAATGATCGCCCGAAAGTGGATAAGCCGACGGCCCCTCCGGAAGGCAATTGCGCTGAAGCACTCTATAGTGGGCCTCCGGACCAGCCGCGCGTATCGAAGCGCTTTGATGTTGGGCCTAATTGCAGAAGTACTCCATGGCGCGTCCAACGTGAAATTCGGTCCCGAACTGTACTGCGGCCCCACCAAACGAGATGCGAAAGTCCTGGCGGGTTTTAAATCGAACATCGCGGTGATGGCTGAGGATCTCAGGGTCGTTTCGCAGCTGGCGACCGCGAGGGCAACTGTCGTCCAAGGTGACTCAAGGCAGCGCAACACCTTTTCGCGGGTCTGCAATCCAGACAGCGTCTCTGCCGTGATTTGTTCGCCACCGTACCCTACCGAGCACGACTACACGCGGAACTCACGCCTAGAACTAGCGTTCTTGGAGGAGGTCCGGGATATCGACAGTCTTCGCTCAATCAAAAGGACCATGATCCGCTCCCATACGAAAGGAATCTACGTGGGGGATAGCGACGCGTCGTTTGTCGCGGACAATGAAGCCATCAATGCCCTGGTATCGACCCTCCAACCAAGAGCGGCAGCCAAGTCACACGGTTTCGCTCGCTTCTACACGAAGGTTGTTCGAGAGTACTTCGGCGGCATGAAACGGCACTTCATGAGCGTTAAGCCATTCCTCGCGAAAGGTGCGCGCTGCGCCTACGTAGTCGGCGATCAGTCCTCATATCTACGCGTTCACATTCCGACGGCGACGATTCTCTCACAGATCGCTGCTGACGTCGGTCTTGAGACCACTGAGATCAGACACTGGCGGAACCGGTGGTCGACGACGACCTCGCGAGAGGTCCACGAGAATGTCCTCTTTCTAAGGAAGCCATAGCCAATGTACAAGAGACTAGGAGGTACAGGTGGCTGAGACATGGAAGCCGATCGTTCTCTCTGCCAAGGTGTTCGGCCATCTCTCCCAAGGGCTATATCGGACACCCGCTGGTGCGATTAAAGAACTAATCTCGAACTCGTTTGACGCCGACGCCACACTCGTGCGGATACATACAGGATTTCCGCGGTTCGAGACGTTCTCCTGCGAAGACAACGGCTGCGGCATGGAGCCAGCCGAATTCGAACGACTAGTGCACAAAGGAATCGGAACTAGCTACAAGCGTGTGAGCAGTGCCAGCCTCACGGAACTCAACCATCGCCCCATGATCGGCCGGCTCGGATTGGGAATTCTTTCACTCGCCCAGATCTGCACGCGGTTCGACATAGTATCACACCACGAGAAGACGGCCACAGCATTTCGTGCGACGATCCAGTTTCCTCCGTACACCAAGCAGGAAATGGACAAGATAGCGAAGAAGCTTCCAACCACCCCTGACGATGAGGACATCCAAGGCGGCACGTACCAGGTTTCCTCCGAGCCATATGATCCCGAGAGACGGGGCCTTCGTGTGTTTACCAGCTACCTCCGTGAGCCCTTCCGTAAGAGGATGCGGTCCCTCCAGCGCTTGGCGAACAGGCAGCGATTTAGCGACGCCGGACCGTACAAGAGCTTCGATGCCTATCTCGATGCGCTCTACAACCACGAAAAGCCGACGGCTTCCACAAATCTCTTGTCGGACTACGACCAGCTCTTGTTCGGGCTGGCGCTTGCTCCGCCGCTTCCATTCCTAGAGGACCGAAATATCGCCGTCATTTTGCCGTCGGTCTCGAGCCGTCAAGCGCGTTTGCACGGGTTTCACTTTGAGGTGCAGGTGGATAACCTCAGACTCGCAAACCCAGTGTCACTGCCATGGGATCGAGAGCGTCACACCGCGAAGGAGTCTGTGCCCACAGGCGCGGAGAAATGGTCCTTCGAGCTTCACGACGGGGCGACCACGGAGCGATGCAGGGTCGTGCAGCACAGCTTGGAAGTGGCGCAGTCGGACCTGCGCTTTAACCTCTACGAACTATCTTACTCTAACCAACAGGTGGCGGGCAGCCCTCTGGAGTTTGATGGGTATCTCTTCCAACAGACTGGTCGCTTGTACCCCCGTGAGATACAGGGTGTTCTGATTCGTATCAACGATGTCGCCATCGGTAAGTACGACAACAGTATGCTGACCTACCCGCTCGCCGAAGGGCCGCGCTATAGCATGGTTTCGAGCGAGCTCTTCGTCAGGAAAGGATTTGAAGACGCGCTCAATATCGATAGGGACAGCTTTAACGAACTGCACCCGCACTATATGCGCGTTCAGTCCTATCTACACGGTCTGCTCGGGCGGGTGTTTCACGAGACCTGGACTGAAGAGAAGCAACGGAACAAAGCGCGCCGCGGCCGAGCAGCCGAAGCACGCAATTCCAGCTTTGTTAAACAGTACCGGGCAGCAACCGGCGAAAAAGTCCGAACGATCCGGCCGGTTGAAACGCCTTCAAAGGAGGTCAGGTCCAGTTCTACGGCGTCGCCCGTGCGCTTCGAGCCCCAGCGGGGAGAGATAGAGGTGGATCGAGGCCACCCCCTCTTAGGACCCGCTCTTCGGCGTCGAAAGTACGCTTCCCTGGTCGACAAGATCGCGGTTGCGTTTGAGCGCGCCAATCAGGAATCCGGCGCGGCCCGACGCCGCGAGCTGTTCTACAGGCTCCTTAGCGACATTTTCTCGGAGCTCTGATACGCGTCATGCCCAGTTTCGACAAGTATTGGAACGACTTGCAGAAGCATCAGAAGCGCGTAGGGTATTGGCTGCCGCATTGGAGAGACTTAGCTGGGCGAATCAAGGATGGCCGCCGCTTCAGGTACTTCACCCTGTGCGCCCGGTCAATGATTGATGTTTTCATGCTCGTCAAGGAAGGGATAGTCCGCGTACAACCGGCGGACAACTCCGTCGGCCAAGTGCAGTTCTGCGAGTGCGATCAGGACCAGTTTAGCGAGATAAAAGAATTGATCGGCCGGGAGGATGCGGGTTTTTTGGGGCGACTCGAGGAAGTGGTTTTGTTCCAAGACGACGACATCACGCGCCGGTTTCGGACGCCCGAAAGCATAGGGACTGGTTTGGAGGACGAGCGCCTCAAAAAAGACGTGATCGACAGGCTGCAGTTGAAGAGGACGTTCTTCCACGTGCGTTCTTCCTTTCCGTACGACTGTATCAACCTGGATTTTTGTGGGTACTATTATCCGGAACCACCTGACATGCTTCGGGTGAATCGCACTGTGGAGCGCCTCTTCGAGTGGCAGCGGAGGCCGAGCGAGGACGCCGAACAGGTTGAAATCAAAGAGTTCATCCTCACAGTGACCTGCAGGTACGATGCGGCCTTTCCTCCGCCGGCTGAGGCGCGTCTGGTGCAGCTCGTTCGAAGTAATTGCAGACGCTCGCGGGAGTATCAGAACGAACTCCAACGGACGCGCGGGACAGCGCGGCCCGAGGAGTGGGCGCGGGAGGACCGGGAAGACCTGTTCTTTGCCGGCTGGCCGAAGGACATCGCCGCATCCGCCATACAGAATGGTTGGTCGATGGAGATCCTTGACTACGTCTACTACCGCAGAGTCGGCGACAGAGGGCCGTTCGTAATCGCCTGCTTGGTCTCAAAACTCACGTTGGCGCGTGGAGATGCAGGGGAGGTCCGGACCGCACTCTTGGCCCTCGATAAGAACAGACGGAGCGTGATCGGCGAGATTGACCGCGCCTCGGTGCAGGGGCAAGGACTTCTGGAGAGCCTGATTGGGATTGTCGCGGTTCGCAACGAACAGGCTTCCCGGAGGCAACGTCCGAGGCTTCCCGATCCGTAGACCGATTTGAGGGCGCGCAAGGGATGTCGTCCCCTACGCGTCGAGGCTATTGCTGCCCTTCTCTAAGTTTCCGGAGTTTCTCTTGCACCGCTTCCAGCCGATCGAGGTTCTCTCTGCGGACCACGTATGGGGTGCCGGGAGCATCACTGACACGCTGAATGCTGTACTTCAGGCTCTCTAGCAGTACCTGAATTTCCGCAGTCGTTAATTCCATCTTCGCGCGCCTCTGGCTCTTATGCTCTCACCTTGATTGTTCTTGGTCAACCGGTCTTCGAGAAAGAGGGCCCGTGCTCGCTCCGTGTCCTGCCGGGTGGCGATTGCTCCCCACAAACGTTAGATCCCTATCGGAGGTGCTCCGGCGCGACAGCCTTCGGACGCGACAGACACTCCAGGCCGGGGCACTTTCGATAGGGCCGTTTGGAGGAAGCCGCTGGCGTTTGCGGCGAACGCGCCGGGCTATGGGTATTGAATCGAACTCTGTTCGTAACACACAGAATGCAAGGGGCTTCCGCCAGGACCCACGGATCGTTCGAAATCCCTGACAACGAGACGCACGCCGATTGCAGTATCGCACGCGTAGCGTCCGCCGCGCCAGCGGCTTAGTTCAAACGCCCTTGGGGCCGTCTACTCCGTTCCACATGGACGGCTCGCCGGCTTGCTTGAAACCCATTTGGCTTCGCAGGAGCTATGGATTCGGAGCGGGAACGGCGCACAGCCCGGCCGCGCTCGTGTTGAGGGCTGTGAGCTTATACCGGAGTCTCCTCCAGGCTCTTGAGTTTCGCCGAGAGGGTGGTGCGCTTCAGGCGGAGCATTTCGGCGGCGAGTTTCTTGTTGCCGCCGGTGCGTTCGAGGGCCTGGTCCAGGATGCTGCGCTCGATGCGGCTGACGGTTCGCTCGAAGTCCAGGCCGTCTTCCGGAACGCGGACCACGGGCGCCGCGGCCGGGGAAACCGGCCGGCATGGGCCGAGGGAGGGGAGCGCGAAATCGCTGGGATTCAATTCCCGCTTGTCTCCGCTCAGCGCGATGGCCATCTCGACGGCGTTTTCGAGTTGGCGGACGTTGCCCGGCCAGGGGTGGCAGGAGAGCCGGTCGAGCGCTTCCCGGGAGATGCGCTTGTCGGGGACGTCCTCTTGGCGGCAGACCTTGTCGAGGAAGTGGTGCACCAGCAGCGGGATGTCGCCGGGGTGTTCGCGCAGCGGCGGCACGCGGATGGGCACCACGTTCAGCCGGTAGAACAGGTCCTCGCGGAACTTGCCTTGCTTGATCCGCTCGGGCAGGTCCATGTTGGAGGCCGCCACTACCCGCACGTCCAGCCGGATGGTTTCGGAACTGCCGACGCGCTGCACCTCGCGCTCCTGAAGCACCCGCAGCAGCTTGGCTTGCAGGTCCGGGGGCATGTCGCCGATTTCGTCCAGGAACAGGGTGCTGCGGTGGGCCTGCTCGAATCGCCCGATGCGCTGGTTGGTGGCGCCGGTAAAGGCCCCCTTGACGTGGCCGAACAGCTCGGCCTCGAGCAGCGTCTCGGGCAGGGCATTGCAGTTCACCGCCACCATGGGGAGATGGGAGCGGCCGCTGACCAGGTGGATGGCCCGCGCGACCATCTCTTTGCCGGTGCCGGTTTCGCCGGTGATCAGTATCGTACTGCGCCGCGGCCCCACCAGGCGGATGATCTGCGCGATGTTCCGCATGGGCCGGCTTTCCCCCACCAGGAACCTCTTCCAGGGCTCCTGCGCCAGCGCCGCGCCGAACAGGGCCAGCTCGCGGCTGCGCCGGTGTTCGACGGCTTCTTCCAGGACGCGGGCCAGATCCGCAACCGGCGCGTCGGCTCCAAAGAAGTAGTAGGCCCCCAGCTTGGTCAGCCGCACGGCGTCGTGGAAGGAGGCCTCGCGGTGTCGGATCAGGATGGGAACCAGCGAGTTGACGCGCTGTGCTTCCTCCAACCACTCCTCCGGGGTCCAGCCCGGGATGGGGAATTCCGCCAGGACCACGTCGTAGGCGGAGTTTTTCAGGCTGTCGAGCGCCAGAAGGGGCCCGCTCGCCACCTCGGCGGAGCACCCGCCAACCTGCTCCAGCGCTCTCCGCTCTGCCTCCGGAGGCGTGCTGCCTTCGGCGGTCACCCACAGGAGTCTCATCATGGCTCCGGCAAATTGCAGGCAACTCGGAACACAAGAGTACTTTCGGTTGTATCGCTCCGAAATACTATCGGCGGGTTCGGCCGGGCCGTTCATCTGTTTTCGCCCCTACGAACGGCATGCGTCGGCCTTACTACCACCTGGGGTGAAATGCTTCTCCATCCCGCCGATGTTGCGGGGGCCCCCGCTTCCGGGCTACCTTGCGGCGGAAGCCGCCTTCCTGGTGGAGTCTCTCACCGCCAGCTTGGGGGGCAGGAGGATGGTCTTGGGTCGCACCATGTTTTTCGACTCGATCAGGCTCAGCGCCAGTTTGGCCGCACGCTCCCCGATGGTGGCGCTGTCCTGGTCGATGCTGGAGAGCGGCACGCGCAGCAGTTCGGCGTAGCGCACGTTGCCGCACCCGATCACGGCGATGTCTTCGGGCACCCGCAGGCCGGCCTCCAGGATGGCCTTCAACGCACCCATGCCGATGGGATCGTTGTAGCAGAAGACCCCATCCGGGCGGGGATTGAGTCGAAGCAGTTGCCGCATGGCGTTATACCCGCTGGTGTCGGCGGCGTCGTCGGCGGACTTCCCCAGGACCACGTATCCGGGAGGCATCACCAGTCCGTGCCGTGTGAGAGTCCGCCGATACCCCTCCAGGCGGCCCAGCGCAGTGCTCAGCTCGGGACCGCGAATGTGCGCGATACGCTGGCAGCCGATTTCGATGAGATGCTCGGTCGCGACCGTGCCCACCTGCTCGTCGTCCACCCCGACGAAATTCGCCGCCAGGCCCACAAAGCGCCGGTCGATCAGCACGTAGGGGGTCTTCATCTCTTCGATCCGGCGGAAGCTCTCCACGGTCCACTGCGCGGAGGCCACGATCAAGCCGTCCACGCGGCGGGCGAGCAATTGGTCGATCTCCTGCTGCTCCAGCCCGGGGTCTTCCTCGGAAGAAGAAATCACCAGGCCGTAGCCCTTTTTTCGCAGCACCTTGGAGAGGCCCTTGGCGACCTCCGCGAAGAAGGGATGAACCAGGTCCGGGACGATCAGGCCGATCATGGAGGTCCGGCCCGTGACCAGCGCGCGCGCCGCGAGATTGGGGCGGTAGTTGAGCTCCTTCATGCGCTTGAGCACCCGCTCGCGGGTTGCCGGGCTGATGTCGCTGTGATTCCTGAGGACCTTGGAAACCGTCACTACCGAAACGCCGAGGTCCCGCGCGATATCCTTCATTCGGACGGCCATGTCCGTAGTATGCCATGCCGTTAACTTGATCGGGTGCAGCTTCTTCTTGGAGCCGGAGGATGTCCTTTGATCACATCAGATTCGGGCGGTAGCAGCGGTAAAGTAAAGTGCGAGGCAGGCGAAACCGCCTGCCCCACGGCTGCCCGCACGCGCACGCCCGTCCGCCGGAGGCGGCAGGCCGCGCGGTTAGCGCTTAGGCCGATTCCAGGATCAGGTTGGCGTATGGCGTAGTGTCCCCGGTCCGGATGAGTCCGATGGCCTGCGGCACCCGCTTCTTGAATTCGACATGCGGCTCGACGATCAGCGGGATCCCCTCGAGGGCCCGCGCAAACCGTGCCTGCGTCGCCGCGTCGTTCGACAGCCGGAATTCCTCCGCCATGAACGCCTTGCCGGCGGAGAAGTTGCGGCGGATGGCGGCAAGCACGTCCAGCACCCTGGGAATGTCGTCCACCAGCGAAATATCGACGGTTTCGATCTGGGGCCAGAAGGGGAAGCCGCGATCGGCGATGACCAGCGTGTTGGTATGGCGCACGCGGCTGAGCAGCGAGTTGATGGCTGGATTGAGGATTCCTGTGATGAGCATCGGTGATATGATACCAATTCGGCGGCAACGGGTCGCTCCGGACGCCCGCGGCTGGCGCCGGAGCGTGGAGGCGTGACCTTTATCGATGAAGTGCCGCAGGCCGCAAGCGCATACTTGGCCCATTGGCAGAGGCATTGACGCAGCCTGCGCGGGCCCGCTAGAATATCGCTTACTTGATCGAAAATCCGGAAGGGGAGAAGCACAGCATGAAGGACGAATTGATCCTGGTGACGGGCGGGGGCGGCTTCATCGGCGGAAGCCTGGTGGCGGAGCTCCGGCGGCAAGGCTGCAAGAAGATCCGTGCGGTGGACATCAAACCGTTTGAGGAATGGTATCAGTGTTTCGACGATGTCGAAAACCTGTCGCTCGATCTCAACGTCAAGGAGAACTGCGAGACGGCGGCCCGCGGCGCCTGCCAGGTTTTCAATCTGGCCGCCAACATGGGGGGCATGGGCTTCATCGAGCACAACAAGGCGCTGTGCATGCTCTCGGTGCTGATCAACACGCACATGCTCCAGGCGGCGCTCAAGCTCCGGGTACAGAGGTATTTCTACTCCTCTTCGGCCTGCGTATACAACGGAGAAAAGCAGACCGACCCCAACTCCCCGGCTTTGAAGGAGGAGGATGCCTACCCGGCGCTCTCCGAGGATGGCTACGGCTGGGAGAAGCTGTTCAGCGAGCGGATGTGCCGCCACTTCCGCGAGGATTTCGGGCTTTGCACCCGCGTGGCGCGATTCCATAACGTCTACGGCCCGCACGGAACCTGGGACGGCGGCCGCGAAAAGGCGCCGGCCGCGATTTGCCGCAAGGTGATCGCGGCCAAGCTGGCCGGCAAGCAGGAGATCGAGATCTGGGGCAGCGGCAAGCAGACCCGCAGCTTCATGTACGTCGACGACTGCGTGAAGGGAATCCAGTTGATCGCGGATTCCGACATTCTGGAGCCGATCAACCTGGGCTCGAGCGAGCTGGTGTCCATCGACCAGCTCGTCGACCTGGTCGAGGAGATCGCCGGCCTCGAGCTGAACCGGCGGTACAACTTGGACGCGCCAAAGGGAGTCACCGGCCGCAACAGCGACAACACGCTCATCAAGAGGTACCTGAACTGGGAGCCGGGCATCCCGCTGCGTGTGGGCTTGGAGAAGACCTACGCCTGGATCTACGATCAGTACGTGGAGCGAGAGAAACGCCGTCCAGCGCGCCGCTAGGAGCGGAAAACGATGGCCGTCATACCCAGGCTGCCGGAGCAGTGGGACTACCTGATTCTGACCGCATCGAATGCGGTGCAGGCCGAGGCTTACGAGCGCCAGCTCGGGCTGCGCCGCGAGTTGGGCCTGCTGCCCCAGGTGCGCGACGCGATGGTGGTGGCCGATCTCGAGGGCCGGCGCATCGGCAGCGGGGGCAGCACTCTATACTGCCTGGCGGTGGTGCTCAACCGGGAGCGTCAACTCCGCGGGATCGCCGCGGCCGGCTGGGATGCACTCGAGGAGATCCTCCGCGGCCTGCGGATTCTCATCCTGCACGCGGGCGGGGATTCGAGGCGGCTGCCGGCCTACGCGCCCTGCGGGAAGGTCTTCGTCCCGGTTCCCGGCGAGAGCCACAGCGCGCTGGCGCCCACCATGTTCGACCGGCTGGCGCCGTCGCTGCTGGACCTGCCAGCGGGCGCGCCGGGCCGCGGACAGGTCGTGGTCGCCGCCGGTGACGCATTGATTCGCTTCGACCCGTCCTGGGTGGAATTCGCCCATCCGGGCATGACCATGCTGGGCTGCTACGCCAGCCCCGAGGAGGCGGCGCGTCACGGGGTGTTCTCGATCGGCGCCGGGGGCGTGGTCCGGCTGTACCTGCAAAAGCCGGGCATCGAGGAGCAGAAGGCCGCCGGCGCCATCGACCGGCACGGCAGAACGGTTCTGGACGTCGCCATCACCAGCCTCGACGCCGCCGCGGCGACCGGCTTGCTCCGGACTTTCGAGGTCGCCCCGGACGAGTCGGGAGCGCTGGCCCTCAGCGCCGGGATGAGGGACGCGATCCTGGCGCACGGGCTGGATCTGTATCGCGAGATCTGCTGCGCGATGGGCACGGAAGCCACCCTCGAGCACTATCTGGGCACGGCGCGCGGCAGTGGTTCGCGATGGGAAGACGGGACGCTCGAGGCTCTGCTGCCTTCGCTCCGGAAGATCCCGTTCCACGTCCAGGTGCTGCCGCAGTCGAGCTTCCTGCACTTCGGCTCGACCCGGCAGTTGATTTCGAGCGGCCTGGCCTTGACGGTCCACGACCGCGGGGTTTTGCCGGAAGCCGCTTCGCTCTCGGTCAACAACGAGATCTGGGCGGCGGGCGCGATTCGCGGGCGCGATTCCTGGGTCGAGGGGTGCCGCCTGGGCGCGCCGCTGAGCCTGGCCGGGCGAAACGTCGTGATCGGGGTGGATGTGGCGGAACCGGTTTCACTGCCCGAAGGCGCGTGCCTCGAGGTGGTGGCCGGCCGGGGCCGCGGCGGCGCGGCCGCCTGGTTCGTCCGCTGCTACGGCATCGAGGACACGTTCAAGAACGGGGAATTCTGCGGGCGGCCGTTGCTCGAGTGGCTCTCGTTGCTGGGGGTGGCCCCGGAGGCGGTTTGGGGCCGGGAGGATCGGAATCTGTGGAACGCCCGGCTGTTCCCGGCGGAGCGAGAACACGCAGCTTACCACCGCTGGCTGTGGATGTTCGCGCCCCGGGAGGCTACCGCCGAACAGCGAGCCGCGTTCCTGGCCGCCGATCGTTACAGTTGCGCCGAGATCGCGCTGCTGGCCGATCAGGACGCGTTTCACGCGCGGCGCGCGCGAATCCGCGCCGCCGAGGTCCGGGGCGCGCTCCGAGGGATGTTCAGCCGGGAGAGCCCGTTTTCCGCCGCCGACCTGGCATTTGTCATGCGGGAAAGCCAGGACCGGGGCGGCTGGGCTGCCGACGTTTTGGCGCTGGCTCAGGCCCACCTCGAGGAGAGCCGGAACGACAGCGGGTTGGAGGGCTTCACCTTCTGCCGGATCATGCATTCACTGGCCACGGCGGTGTCCCGCCTCGCCGGCGACGACGAGCCGCTTTCTTCGGTTCTGCCTGGCCTGAACCCGCCAGCCGGGAGCGCGGGCCAGTGGCGCCGCGGGCTGGAAGACGCCGCGTTTCACCAGTTGAGTGAAATCGTCCTGGCCAGCCGCGCCGAGGTGGGCGAGCGTCCCCGGAATGCGCTGCGGCCCGACGAGACCATCTGGGGCCGCGGTCCGGCGCGCATCGAGCTGGGCGGCGGGTGGACGGACACGCCCCCCTATTCGCTCGAATACGGCGGGGACGTCACCAACGTGGCCATCAACCTCAACGGCCAGCCGCCCATCCACTGTTACTGCCGCGTCATCGACGAGCCGGTGATCCGCCTCAGCTCGATCGACGGCGGAACGCGAATCGAGATCCGGGAACTCGACGAGCTGCTGGATTTCCGGTGCCCGGGCGACCGGTTCGCACTTTCCAAGGCCGCCCTGGCCATTTCCGGGTTCTCGCCCCAAGTGGCCGATTGGCCCGCCGGCATTCCCTTGCGCGGGATGCTTGAGGAGTTCGGCGGCGGCATCGAACTGACCTGTCTGGTCGGGATTCCGAAGGGCAGCGGCTTGGGCACCTCGAGCATTCTGGGCGCGGTCATCATGGCCGTCATCCGGCGGCTGCTGGGGCGCGAACAGAACCAGCGGGAGATCTTCCACGAGGTGCTGCGCCTGGAGCAGGCGCTCACCACCGGCGGCGGCTGGCAGGACCAGGCGGGCGGGATCTATCCGGGGGCCAAGATCACCAGCACGCGGCCAGGCATATTCCCCGATCCGCTGGTCCACTACATTCCGGCCGATCTGCTGGACCCCAAGTCCAACGGCGGCTCGACGCTGCTCTATTACACCGGAATGACCCGGCTGGCGAAGGACATTCTGGCGCAGGTGGTGGCCAGCTTTCTCAACCGCGACCGCAGGGTCATGCGGGCGCTGGCCGAGGAGCACCTGGTAGCCCACTCGGTCGCGGACGCCATGGCCCGCAAGGATGCGGCCGTCTTCGGCCACTACGTGGACGCCGCCTGGGAACTGCAAAAGCGGCTCTGCGCCGACGTCACCAACGAGGCCATCGAGTCGCTGCTGGCCCGCATGCGGCCGTTCGTCCACGGCATGCGCATCTCGGGCGCCGGAAGCGGCGGGTTCCTGCTGATGATCTGCAAGTCGCCCCGGCACGCGGCCGAGGCGCGCGAGGAACTGGAGCGCGAGCCGCTCAACGAACGGGCCCGCTTCTTCGATTACGAGATCAATCACGCGGGTCTGGAAGTCACCACCTGCTGAGGCGAACATGCGCTATGCACTGATCCTGGCGGGCGGCTCGGGCACGCGGCTCTGGCCCATGAGCCGCCGCGCCACCCCCAAACAACTGATCCGGTTCATCGGGGGCAAGAGCCTGCTGGAGATCGCCGCCGAGCGGCTGGAGGGACTGGTTCCCCGCGGCAGCCGTTACGTGTGCGCCGCCGAAGAGCACCGGAGGGCGATTCTCTCGAGCCTCGACGGGTGGCCCGAAGAGCAGTTCCTCGGGGAGCCCGTTGGCCGCGACACTCTGAGCGCGGCCGGGTTCACCGCGGCCGTCCTGGCCCGGCGCGATCCCGAGGCCGTCATCGCCGTGTTCACGGCGGACCATGTGATCGAGCCGGTGGCGCAGTTCCAGGAGATCGTGGCCCGTGGCTACTCGCTGGTCGAGCGCTCGCCGGAGACGCTGGTGACCTTCGGCATCGCTCCGACGGGCGGCGCGACCGCTTACGGTTACCTGGAACTCGGCGATGCGATTGAGGGCGGCGCCCGGGTGGTCCGGCAGTTTCGCGAAAAGCCCGACGCGGTTACGGCCGCGGCGTACTTCAGCGCCGGCCCCGAGCGCTACCTCTGGAACAGCGGGATGTTCGTATGGCGCGCCTCGAGGCTGCTCGATTCGATCCGCCGTTACCGGCCGCGGGTCCACGACGGCCTCTCGCGCATCGCCGAGATGTGGGACACGCCGCAACGCTCCGCCGTGCTCGCGGAAACCTACCCGGCCCTGGAGAAAGTCAGCGTGGACTATGCCGTGATGGAGCCGGCTTCCCGCGATTCTTCGCTGCGGGTCGCGGCCATCCCCATGCCGCTGCGCTGGCTCGATGTCGGCTCCTGGCCGATGTTCGCCAAGACCTGCGCCACGGACGAGAACGGAAACGCGCTGGCGGCGGAGGCTCGCGTCATGGTCGGGACCTCGAACACGCTGGTGGCCTCGATCGACCCGAAGCACCTCATCGCGACCATCGGCTGCCAGGACCTGGTCGTCATCCATACGCCCGACGCGACGCTGGTCTGCCGCGCCGACTCGACCGAAGCCGTCAAGGAGCTTCAGCGCCTGGTCGCCGAGCGCTTCGGCGGAGAGTACGTCTGAGATGAACGAACCTTTGCCGCTGACGCCGTCGCTGCGGGAGAAGATCTGGGGCGCCACCGAAACCAGCCCCTGGTTTCCACGCTCCGGGCTACGGATCGGCGAGGTGTGGTTTCTGTCCGAGCGAGAGCCGCTGCCGATCCTGGTGAAGTTCATTTTCACCTCGGACAAGCTCTCCGTCCAGGTGCATCCCGACGACGCCTATGGCCAGGCTCACGAGAACTCTCCGGGGAAGACCGAGATGTGGCACGTCCTCCGCGCCGAGCCGGGCGCGGCGATCGCGGTAGGATTGCAGCGGGAGATCTCGCGGGAGGCCTTGCGCGAGGCGGCGGTCTCGGGCGAGATCGAGAGTCTTCTCAACTGGATTCGGGTCCAGCCGGGGGACACCATCTTCGTGCCGGCGCGCACGATCCACGCCATTGGCGCCGGCATCGCGCTGTGCGAGATCCAGCAGCAGTCGGATGTCACCTACCGGATCTACGATTACGGGCGCGCGCGCGAGCTTCACCTCGATAGGGGCATCGAGGTCGCCAGCCTCTCCACGCATCCCGGCAAGAGCGTCCCATCCCCATTGGCCCAGGGCGAGTGGAGGCTGGCGGCTTGCCCCTATTTCGTCACCGACCTGATCGAACTCGCTTCGCCCAGGCGATTCTCTCCGGCGGGACGCCGCTCCCAGATTCTCACCGTGCTCGAAGGCAGCGGCAATCTGGGCAGCAGCCCCTTCGGGCCAGGACAAGCCTGGCTGGTTCCCCCCGAAGCGGACGACTTCCCGGTCCAACCTGAATCGAAGGCCCGGTTATTGCGGACCTACCTTCCCTGACCTTGTGGATGCTGGCGACCGAGCCGAAGGTAGAGCAGGGCGCGCTCTACTTACAGGCTTGGCAAACCCAATCGGGCCAGACTGTCTTGGAGGAGTCTCAGATCGAACCGTATCCCCTGCCGGAGCAGGTCTATGTAAGTCTGGCGCAGGTCGGAAAGGAGACCCTTCCTGGCGCCCTTCGAACCTCCTCGGCGCCGGGCAGTCCCCGGCCCACGATCGTCACCTCATGACGCACTTCGGCTGGGATCAGAATCCGCCCGTAAAGCAAGGCAAGAAGATTCAACCGGCCAACTCGGGCGAGGGATATGAGCGGGGAGGAGTCTGAAACGACGATCACAAACCGAGTCGTCCCAGCGTTCGTCGGTCCGCCTCCAGGTCAGCCGCGCCATAATGGAGCGGGACATTGTGCCGGGCCGCGAACTCCATGAATTGCTCGACTGGCATGTGACACAATTCGGCGCCACGTCCCAGGGAGACCCTGTCCTCCCGGTATAGTTCCAGTGCGAGCAGTCTGGCTGCCTCCGCCGATACGTTTTCGGGGCTCAGCCCTGCCACCCTGGCGAGCTCCGCAGGGAGATCCACCCGCACAGTATCCATACCTTCAAAGTACACCACGCAGGCTGTCCGCGCGGCAACCGCAGCGGCGTCACGAAGGTTCGGGTGACGTGCCGGGAGGCCGCCGGGCCACGCTGAGGAGCTTGTTGAGGCCGTCGATGTAGGCTTTGGCGCTGGCTTCGATCACGTCGGTCGAGGCGCCGCGCCCCATGACTCTGCGGCCCTCTTGCTCGAGGTGCACCGTGACCTCGCCGATCGCTTCGGTGCCGCTGGTGACGGCGCGAATCTCATATTGCGCCAGTTTGGCCGAGCTGTTCGTCACTTCGGCAATGGCCCGGCACACGGCGTCCACCGGGCCGTCTCCGATGGCGGCGCCTTGCTTGACTTCCTCGCCGACGCGAAGCCTCACCGTCGCGGTCGGGATGGCGGAGGTGCCGCTGTAGATTTGCAGATAGTCGAGGTGGTAGATTTCCGGGACCGGGTGGATCTCGTCGTGGAGGATGGCGACCAGGTCCTCGTCGAAGACCTCCTGCTTCTTGTCCGCCACCACCAGGAATCGCTGGTAGGTCAGGTCCAGCTCCTCCTGCGAGAGCGCGTATCCGAGTTTTTCGAGGCGGTCGCGAAGACCGTGGCGCCCGGTGCGCGCCGTCAGGACCACGCGGCTTTCCGAGAAGCCTACGTCCTCGGGGCGCATGATCTCGTAAGTCTCGCGGTCCTTCAGAAACCCATCCACGTGGATGCCCGAACTGTGAGAGAAGGCGTTGCCTCCCACGACCGCCTTGTTGGGAGGGACCGCCATTCCAAGCATGTCGGAAACCAGGCGGCTGGTCCGGCAAAACTCGCGGGATTCGATGCCGGTGTGGACTCCGAAATAGTCGCCGCGGGTGCGAATGGCCATCACGACTTCCTCCAGCGCGGCGTTGCCGGCCCGCTCGCCGATCCCGTTGACGGTGCCCTCCACCTGGCGGGCGCCGTTCCGCACGCCAGCCAGCGCATTGGCCACCGCCAGTCCCAGATCGTTATGGCAGTGGACGCTGATGGTGGCCCGATCGATGCCCGGCACCTTCTCCCGGATGGCGCGAATCAGAGCGCCGAACTGCTCCGGCACGGCGTAGCCGGTGGTGTCGGGAATGTTGACCACGGTGGCGCCGGCCTCGATGGCCGCCTCCAGCATCTCGAACAGGTACGCGGGATCGGCGCGGCCGGAGTCCTCCGCGTAGAACTCGACATCGTCGGTATACGTCTTGGCAAGCCTGACCGCGTTGGCCGCCATTTCCAGGATCTTAACCTTCTTCTCAGCGAGGGTTGTCCCGTACTTGTCGTCCCGGAACTTCCCCGTGATATGGATGTCGGAGACGCCAATCCCGGTGTGGATGCGGGGCCGCCTGGCCTTGGCCAGCGCCCTTCCGCAGGCCTCGATGTCGCTGGGCACGGCGCGCGACAGGGCGCAAATCACGGGACCCTCGATCTCCCGCGAGATCAGTTGCACCGCCTCGAGATCCTCCGGCGATGACGCGGGATACCCGGCCTCGATGATATCGACGTTGAGCCGGGCTAACTGCCGGGCGATGGTCAGCTTCTCTCTGCTCCCCAGCCGGGTTCCGGCGGCCTGCTCGCCATCTCTCAATGTCGTGTCAAACACGTATACTTTCTCGGACATGACACACTCCCTCCCCGCGTGCCGCGCCGCAACAAACGCGACGCGGGGGAAATGTTTCCGCGGTGAAACTCCAGCTTAGCAGCCTGTGGTGAAAGTCGGGAACAACTCATCGCGGGGAAGTCACGACGAAGCGGGCTCGGAGCGCTTGCGGGTCGAGCGAGTGGCTCGCCGCGAGGAGTTCGTACTCCAGCGGTTCGACCGTCATCCGCGACATCTGAGCGTCGTAATAAGCGAGGCGCAGAACGGGCAGCTCGCAAGTGCAAGTGCGGACCTGGCCCGCGGGAACGGCAATGCGGCCAAACGCCTTCAGTTCCCTGGCGGCGCGCTCGACGGTGGAGCCGGGAGCGCGAACGTAGATCTGAACCACTTCTTCACCGTCGCGGGCGCCGGTGTTCGCGACCTCCACGGAAACATGGAGCGTGTCGCCGGGAGAAACTTCGCTGCGATCCAAAGTGAGGCGGCGGTATTGGAACGTCGTGTAGCTCAGGCCGAAGCCGAAAGGAAAGGCGGGCGCAACCCGGTCGCGCTCGAGCTTGCGATAGCCGTGCCACAGGTCGTATTCAATCTGTTCCGCCTCCGGGTCGAAGTGGGGAAGATCGCCGGCCGAGCGCGGCGCCACGAACGGCAGCTTGCCGCCGGGGTTCACCGTTCCGAGGAGAACGTCGGCCAGCGCGCGGCCGCCCTCCATGCCCGGATACCAGAGCATCAGAATGGCGGCCACGGCGTTCTTCCAGTTCTCCACGATCACCGCACTCCCCGCCATGATGGCGACGATGCAGCGCGAATTGACGGAGGCGGCGGCGAGGATCAGGTCCTCGTCCTCCGGACGCAACGCCAGCGACCTCCGGTCCCCGCCGCGAGAAAAGCCGGTCGATGTCTGCACGCGGGCGATCGCTCCCTCGAGCCCGGGCGGAGGGGGCGGCGGTCTGAGGATCGAGAACATCGGAGCGAGATCGGTGTCGATGAATTCGCCCTCGTCCTCGTGAGTGTAGCCGGCGACCAGCAGCACGGCATCGGCGCCGCGTGCGATTTCCGCGGCCCTGCGAAGATCGGATCCGTCGTCGTGGACTACCTCCACGTCCGGACTCAGCGCTTCTCGAACGCCAGCGAGCGGCGTGACCACATAGGCGGGGCGGGTATTGCTGGAGCCGCCATCGCCGGTGTTGGGCGCGTCCGCGAGGCGCCCGAGAATGGCCAGCTTCTTGATCCCCTGCAACGGGAGAACGCCGTCGTTCTTGAGCACGACGATGCTCTTGGCAGCAGCTTCGCGCGCCAGGGCGCGATGTTCCGCGCAGCCGACGACCGAGCGGTCCGCCGCCGGCGTGCCGCGAAATCGAAGCTGCTGGCGAACCAGCCGCAACACGGCGTCGTCGATCCGCTCGAGGGGAACTTCGCCGCGCTCCACCAGCCCCCGAAGATCGCGATCGAAGTGCAGCCGGAAGGGCATCTCGAGGTCCTGTCCCGCGAGAATGGCGGTTTTGGAGTCGCGCAGGCCGAAGATGAAGTCGGTCAGGATGAAGCCGCGAAAGCCCCACTCGTTTTTCAGAAGGTCCGCCAGCAATTCCCGATTCTGCCCGCACCACTCGCCGTTGGCGCTGTTGTAGGCGCTCATCACGGCGGCAACACCCTCCTCGACCACCCGGCGGAAGTGCCAGGTATAGATCTCGCGCAGGGCGCGGGGGTGGACCTTCACGTCGACCTTGAACCGGGCGTTTTCGATGGAATTGAGCGCGAAGTGTTTGACGCAGGCCATGGCGTGCCGCTGGACGCCGCGGGTGACGGCAGCGCCGAGCTCGCCGACGTGAACCGGGTCCTCGCCATAGGTTTCCTGCGCGCGGCCCCAGGCGGGATGCCGCAGCAGGTTGATGCAGACTCCGCCGAAGAGGTTTCCGCCGAGCGCGCGCAGCTCGCGGCCGATGGCCTCGCCGATGCGTTCCTCCAAGCCGGTATCCCAGGCGGCCCCGCGGGCCATGGCGACCGGAAACGTGGTCGCGCCGCTCAGAACGATGCCGCGCGGGCCGTCGCAGAAGCGAATGCCCGGCAGCCCGAGGCGCGGAAGCTCGGCGGCGTTCCAGGTGTGCGTGCCATAGCCGCCGCCCACGATGTCAACCAGTCCGGACCAGAACGGCGTGCTCCCCGAGAGCATCCCGATCTTCTCCTCGAGCGTGAGCTCGGCGAGAATCTGGCGGGCCTCGGCATCGAAACCCTGGCCGGATTCCCTCGGATACTGTGTATCGATCATGCGTCCAGGATAACGCCAGGATTACACTGGCAGATGCGAGGTGAATATGAGCACTCCTGTTTCGAGCCGGCGGCAATGGCTCCGGCAAGCCGGCGCGGCCGTTGCCGTTGCAGGCACACTGAGCGGGGCCGCGCGGCCTCTTGCGGTTCGCGCCTTCGAGCCCGACGGCAAACCGGCGAGCGCGGAGCACCTCAAAACGCTTCTTCTGACCGACCCTAGCGGCCAGCCCTACCACGTGCAACCCAAAGTGCAGGCGGACGGCACAGCCACCATCGAACTCCCCAACGGCAAGTTCGAAATGACGATGATCCTGCCAGTGCGGGATTTCGGGCGGGTCTACCTGTATGCCGATAACGGCGGCGCACTGTACCCGCCATCCAGCGCGGGTGAGCTGCTGCTCAACTACGAATTCGCCCGCAGCCGGGCGGCCTTCGTCCGGCGATACGTGAAGGCGGCGCAGGTTGAGGGCGTGGCATCCAGTTCCCAGCTCACCGAGCGGCTGAACCGCGGCGAAGCGGCCCTGGCGCGCGCTTCGGACGCTGCCGAGCCTGCGGCGCGCGCCGGGCACTCGAACGATTCGCTGGCCGACACCCTGTGGGCGGGCGAGATGGCGGCGGTCGAACGGGCGCGGCATCGTATCGGGCGCAACGAGCCGCGGCCCGGCTTCCTGTTTGGCTGCAACGCCTTCCGCTATGCCAGATCGGATGAGTACGCGCGCCTGTACCGCGACCTCTTCAATTTCGCCACCCTCCCGTTCTACCGCGCCACCACCGAGAAGGTGGAAGGCAACGTGGACTACAGCGCCGTGGACGCCATCCTCGAAAGGATGGCCGGAACCGGGATTCTCACCAAGGGACATCCGCTCGTCTGGTTCCACCGTGCGGGCATTCCGGAGTTTCTCAAGAAGAAATCCTGGGCGGAGATCAAACAGAGCTGCCGCGATTACATTCTGCGCAGCGTGGGCCGCTATCGCTCGCGCATCCATGCCTGGGATGTCATCAACGAGGCGCACGATTGGGCCAACGAGCTGGGCTTCGATCAGCAACAGCTCCTGGAACTCTCGCGGCTGGCCGCGGAGGTCACACGCGTGGCCGACCCCACGGCTTTCCGCGTGATCAACGCCTGCTGCACCTGGGGCGAGTACGTGGCCGAGGGCAAGAGTTACTTCGGCCCGCTGCACGAGCCCATTCGAACACCGCTCGAGTACTACCACGCGCTGGAGGCAGCGCGAATCTCGTATGAGGCCATCGGACTTCAGCTCTACAACCCGGTGCGGGACATGCTGGAAATCGAGCGCCTGATGGAGCGGTTCTTCGTGTTCGGAAAGCCCGTCCACATCACCGAGCTCGGTGTGCCGTCCACCAGCGCCCACGCGAAGGACAGGGCTACCGAGAAACTGTGGCATGGCGCGGAGTGGACCGGGAAGGCGCAAGCGGATTGGGTGGAGCAGTTCTACACCATCTGCTACAGCAAGCCGCAAGTGCAGGCGGTCACGTGGTGGGATTTCTCGGACCCGGCTTTCACCCGCGATGGCGGATTGGTGGATGAGAAGTTCCTGCCGAAGGAGGCTTACGAGCGTCTGAAGCGCCTGATCGCATCCTGGAAAGGATGATCCCGCTCCCTCACACTGAAGAGGGCGCGGCCGGTTTGGCGCGCGAACCGAATGCACTTCCGGAGTGCCTTCCGATATGATTTGAGAGGTCGTCGCGGCGCCGGTGTGCCGCTGATATGAGCATTGGCATTCTCATTCAGGTTCACGACGGCATCGTGCTGGCCTCCGACAGCGCGTCTACCCTCATGGTTATGACGCCGTAGGGCGGACAGGGCGTCCTCACTGTCTATAACAACGCCAACAAGATCTTCAACTTGCATAAGGGCAGGCCGATTGGGTGTGTCGCTTTTGGCGCAGGCAGCATCGGTAACGCCTCCGTGGCCACGCTGCTGAAGGACTTCCGGGCACGGCTGAAGAAGGTTGGCGGCGCCGCCCCGCCCCCCTTCGATGTGGACAACTTCAGCATGGAAGCTGCTGCTGCTGCTCTCTCTGCTTTCCTTGAGTCCGAGTGTGACCAAGTACAGCCCCCAAATCCAAAGCCCACGCTGGGCATTCTCATCGGAGGCTACTCCAGCGGCCAGAGCCTGGCCGAAGGCTGGAACGTGACCATCCGTGGAGGGAAGGCCGACAAACCCAGTCGCTTACGGGCAGAGGGTGAAGTCGGAATCAACTGGGGTGGTGAGGCGGAGGCGGTGGCTCGGCTCGTACTGGGATTCAGCCCTCGCTTGCCCTTATTGTTGGGCACCGTGATCAAGACAAATCAGCCGGAAGTGATCTCTCAGATCGAAAGCACGCTCCGCCAGAAGCTCCAGGCTCCGATTGTCTTTCCGCCCATGCCAATTCAGGATGCGATTGATCTTGCGGAGTTTCTGGTCCACGTGAATATCGTGTTCTCCCGTTTTACCCCGGGTGCGCCGACCGTGGGCGGGCCGATCGAAATCGCGGTCATGACGAAGCACGAGGGGTTCAAGTGGATCAAGCGGAAGCACTACTATGACGTACAATTAAACAGGGAGTCGGCGCATGATTGAAATCGACATCGAGAGACTGGAGCGAGAACTTGTCTCCGGCACACATGCAATGTTGGTGTCCAGCAGTCAGTCCCCTCCCCCACCAGTCAGCTCTGCGGCGGTGGACGGCATCTCGTCCGCTGGCTTGTTCACGCACTCCTTGTTGGCCGCGTTCCTTGGGACCATGATGCTTGGCGGCGCGTCAGTTCCCACGCGGGAACCGGGCCCGCCGAACATCCTCTTTGAAGTCTTAACGCCGCTCGACGTATCCACCGTCCGACGATCCGAGACAGCCGAGCGTTTTCTGGAGTTGCGCCGGCGAATAGTCCAGTCTGGCATCCCGCTCCTGGATGACGAAGAGCTTCGGCAGGAAATCAGCGAGCGCAAGGGTACCAGGGTCTGACCTCGGGATTGTGCGAACCTACCTCGACTCCGGAGTTCTGATCGCGGCAGCACGAGGGAAGGGCCAGCTCAGCCAACGTGCTCTCGCCGTTCTCACCGACGAGTCGCGCGAGTTCGTCTGTAGTGAGTACGTGCGTCTGGAGATCATCCCAAAACCGACTTTCTTCAAGTACCGGGCAGAAATCGAGTTTTACGAAGCCTGTTTTGCGAGAGTTCACATGTGGCTCAGCTACGCCGTTGACCACCTGGAGCGTGGCTTCGAGGAGGCCTGTCGGCGATTGATGCGGTGCACATCGTAGTCGCCACCCAGAGCGGCGGTGAGGAGCTGATCACGACGGAGAAGCCCACCGAGGCAATTCATCGCAGCAATCTGGTTCGGATTGTTTCCATTGACACGGAGTAGTCGAGACTTCGACGCTCCGCGCTCACACTTGCAGCACGTCGTCGTTGCGGGCAACCAGGGATATGTCTTGGGATTCACTCCTGGTTTCTCGACGTTGGGGGCCTCGCGCTAAGCTGGCCTCGCAGCCTCCGGGGTGCACCGGGGAGCCGACTCTGTTCCGGGAAAAGGGCGCGGCCGATCTGTCGCGCGAACCGAACGGACTTCCGGAGTGCCTTCCGATATGATCTGAGAGGTCGTCGCGGCGCCGGTGTGCCGCCGACATGAGCATAGGCATTCTCATACAGGTTCACGACGGCAGCGGTCGAGCGAAGTGGACATGTTGTTTGGTGACAGGCCCTCAGCATCACCGCAGCAGATCTTCGAGTTGGAGCTTGGCGTCGGTCTTGGCGTCGCGGTACTTCACGATAACCGGGGTGTAGAGAGAGATTCCCCAATCTTTGCCCGGGCCGCGGGGGATGGCGCGCGCGCCGGCCACCACCACGGCTTCCTCGGGAACGATCAGGGGCTCGTCGGCGCTCGCGGCGTAGACTTCGCCGCGCACCAGGTCGTACACCGGCGTCGAGCGGTTCAGAATCGTGCCCGTGCCCAGCACCGCGCGGCGCTTGACCACCGTTCCTTCGTAGACGCCGCAGTTGCCGCCCACCAGCACTTCGTCCTCGACGATCACCGGCAGCGCGCCCACCGGCTCGAGCACGCCGCCGATCTGCGCCGCCGCCGAAATGTGGCAATTCCTCCCGACCTGCGCGCAACTGCCCACCAGCGCGTGCGAATCCACTAGCGTGCCCTCGCCGACGTACGAGCCCACGTTGATGTACATCGGCGGCATGCAGGTGACGCCCCGGCCGACGTAGCAGCCGTCGCGAATGCTCGAGCCGCCGGGCACGATGCGCACCCCGCTCTCCAGCGCCAGCCGTTTCACCGGGTAGGTGGACTTGTCGAAGAACGGCTGCCGCCGGGCGTCCACCGACATGTCGGTGAGCGTTCCCATGCGGAACCCGACCAGCACGCCCTTCTTGACCCACGCGTTCACGCGCCAGCCGCTCTTGGCGGACGGGTCGGGCTCGGCGGCGCGCGCCTCCCCGCGGTTCAGCGCGGCTTTGAACGCCTCGAACAGGCGGAAATGCTCTTCCGTGTAGCTTTCCGGTTTCTCGTCGAACAGCCTCTCGATGTCAGCTTGCAGCATGGGCGTGAACGAGGCCGAGGCTCTCGAGCACCTTCTGGATCCGGACCAGGTTCTCGGGCTTGGGAGGAACCATGGGCAACCGCCACACCGGATCGAGCAGTCCCATGAGTCCCATGGCGGCCTTCACCGGGATGGGGTTCGACTCGACGAAGTTGATTTCCATGAGCGGCAGGTACTTCTTCTGCAACTCCCGCGCGGCGGGGAAATCGTTCGCCAAACACAGGCGGACCAGGCGCGCCATCTCGGAGGGAATCTCGTTGCCGGCGGTCGAAATCAGCCCGCGCCCGCCCACCGCGATCACCGGCAGCGCCAGGGCATCGTCGCCCGAAAGCACGTGGAACCGCTCGGGCGTCTGCGCGACGATCGAGGAGATCTGGGCGATGTTGCCCGAGGCCTCTTTCACGGCCACGATGTTGTCGATCTCGGCCAGCCGCTTGAAGGTAGCCGGCTCGACGTTGATCCCGGTGCGCCCTTGCACGCTGTAAACGATGATGGGCAGCCCTACGGCGGAGGCGATCGCCTTGTAGTGCTGGTACAGGCCCTCCTGCGTGGGCTTGTTGTAGTAGGGCGTCACCGAGAGGATGCCGCTCACGCCCAGCGCTTCCACCTCGCGCGCCAGCTCGATCACCTCGGCGGTGTTGTACCCGCCCGCGCCCGCCACCACCGGAACCTTCCCCTGCGCCTCCTCGAGCGTGATCTCGACCACCCGCAGGTGCTCGGCGCGGGTCAGCGTGGGATTCTCGCCCGTGGTGCCGCAGGGGACCAGGAAATCCATCCCCGCTTCGATCTGCCGCCGCACCAGCCGGCGCAGCGCCTCTTCGTCCAGCGAGAAATCTCTCCGAAACGGCGTCACCAGGGCCGTTCCGCATCCTGTGAACATCGTCAGACCTCCTTGAACAGCACGTCGCTGAACTCGAAGAACCCGCTTTTCCCGGCCACCCATCGCGCCGCCTTCAGCGCGCCGCGGGCGAACCCTTCGCGGCTGCGCGCCGTGTGCCGCAGAGTGATGCTATCGGCTGCGGAGTCGAACCCGATCTCGTGCGTGCCGGGGTGCCGGCCCGCGCGGTTGGACGCCGTAGAGATCGGACGCGCATAGCCCGCCTTCTTCATTTCTTCGACCAGCTTGAGCAGTGTACCAGAGGGCGCGTCCTTCTTGGCGGCGTGGTGGATTTCCCAGGCCCAGGCCCCGTAGTCCTCCTCGGCCGCCAGCAGCCGCGCCGCCTCCGCCACCAGCCGGGAGAACACGTTCACCCCGATCGAATAGTTCGGGCTCCACACCAGTCCGACGCCGCTCCGCTCGACGGCCGCCTTCACCCGTCCGATTTCGCCCAGCCAGCCGGTCGTCCCGATCACCATGTTCACGCCCAGCGCCGCAATGCGCTTGACGTTCTCCACCGTCGCCGAGGGAACGGAGAACTCGATGGCCACGTCCACGCCGGCGAAGTTCTCCGCGGTGATGCCGGAGAAATCGGCGTTGTTGAACTCGTCGAGTTTCAGCACGACGCTGAACCCAAACTCGGGCGCGAGCTGTTCGATCAGCCGCCCCATCTTGCCGTAGCCCACAATCGCCAGGTTCATTCAAACACCGCCGGGTCGAGTTCGCGGAAGAACTCATTGTGCAACAGGCGCACCGCCTGGAGCACGTCCGTTTCGGCCACCACCACGCTCAGGTTCCACTGCGAGCCGCCCTGGGAAACCATGAGCACGTTGACCGGGCTGAGCGCCGTGAACACCCGCGCGCCGATGCCCGGCGTGTAGCGGATATTATCTCCCACCACGCACACGATTGCCCGGTTGTGCTCGACGGAGACCTCGGCGAACTGTCCGAGTTCCGCGCGGATCTCGGCCAGGCGCCGGGTGCTGTCGATGGTGGCGGAAACGCTGACCTCCGATGTCGAGACCACGTCCACCGGAGTCTCGTAGCGATCGAACACCTCGAAGATGCGGCGCAGGAAGCCGTAGGCCATCAGCATGCGCGTCGAGTGGATGTTGACCACCGTGATGCGCTTCTTGCAGGCGATCGACTTGACCGGGTTGGCGCTGGGCACCGCCTGGCGAACGATCCGCGTGCCCGGCGCTTCCGGCCGGCGGGAGTTCAGAATCATCACCGGGATGTTCTTCTCGACCGCCGGCAGCACCGTGGCCGGATGCAGGACCTTGGCGCCGAAGTAGGCCAGCTCGGCGGCCTCGGAGAACGATATCACCTTGAGCCGGCGCGCTTCCGGCACGCTGTCCGGGTCGGCGGTCATCATGCCGTCGACGTCGGTCCAGATCTGGATTTCCTCAGCCCCGATGCCGGCTCCCACGATGGCCGCGGTGAAGTCCGAGCCGCCGCGCCCGAGCGTGGTCGTGACGCCGTCCTCGGTCGCGCCAATGAAGCCGCCCATCACCACCACCTGGCCGCCGCGCGCCGCTGGCGCGACCTCCCCGTCCAGCCGGGCGCAGGTTTCCGCGTAGAGCGGCACGGCCTGCGTATGCCGCCTGTCGGTCACGATCAGGCGGCGCGAATCGACGTGCACCGCATCCATGCCCGCGGCGCGAAATGCCAGCGCCACGATGCGGCTCGACAACCGCTCCCCGTAACTTGAGATGGTGTCGATCGAGCGCGGCGTCAGCTCCCCCATCACCGCCAGGCCGCTGATCAATTGGCCCAGTTCCTCGAAGTGCTCGTGAATCAGGGCCTCGAACTCGGGAGCCTGCTCGGGGACGAGCAGCGGCCCCGCCTCGGCCACGTGATACTCGCGCAGCGCCCGCCACTGCTCCAGCGCCCGCTCGCGCTTCCCCGCGGCCGCCTCCGAGGCCATCGCCAGCAGCGTGTTGGTGGTCTTTCCCATCGCCGAGACCACCACCACGGGCTGCCGCTCCAGCCGCGCCTGGACAATCCCCGCCACTCGCCGGATGGCGGCCGCCGATTCGATCGACGTGCCGCCGAATTTCATTACGATCATTAGTCCAGGAGTCCTTCCGAGCGCATCAGCTCGGCGTTGAGAACGGCGGCGCCCGCCGCGCCCCGGATGGCGTTGTGTCCCAGCGCGACAAACTTGTAGCCCAGCGCCGGGCACGGCCGCAGGCGGCCCACAAACGCGGCCATCCCCCGCTCCCGCCCGGCGTCGCGCCGTGGCTGCGGCCGGTCGCGCTCTTCCATGTAGATCACCGGCTGCGCCGGGGCGCTCGGCAACTGGCGCTCCTGCGGCACGCCGGTGAAGCCGCGGAAAGCGGCGATCAGCTCCTGCTCGGAAGGCTTGGCCGAGAGCTCGACGGAAACCGTGATCGTGTGCCCGTCCACCACCGGCACGCGGTTGCAGTGCGCGCTCACGCGCGCGGCCAGCGGCTCGATGTGGTCGCCCCGGAAATCGCCCAGGATCTTCTGCGTCTCCTGCTGCACCTTCTCCTCTTCCCCTCCGATGAAGGGAATGACGTTGGCGTTGATGTCCATACTGGCGACGCCCGGGTACCCCGCGCCCGAGATGGCCTGCATCGTGGTCGCCACCACCCGCGTGATGCCGAAAGGCTTCAGCGGCCCCAGCGCCAGCGTCAGCGCCACCGCCGAGCAGTTCGGGTTGGTCACGATCTGCCCGTTCCAGCCGCGCCGCCGCCGCTGGAGCGGGATCAGTTGCAGGTGGCCGGGATTCACCTCCGGCACCAGCAGCGGAACGTCCGTTTCCATACGGTGGTTCCGCGAGTTCGACACCACGAAGTGCCCGGCCTGGGCAAAGGCCTGCTCGATTTCGGTGGCCACCGAGGCGTCCGTCGCCGAGAAGACCAGCCGCGGCGCGTTGCCCGGCTTGCACTCCTCCACACGCAGGTCCGCCACCGGCGGCGGCATCACGCCGTCCAGCCGCCAGCTTGTCGCATCGCGGTACTTCTTTCCCGCCGAGCGGTCGCTGGCCCCGACCCAGGTCAATTCGAACCAGGGATGATTCTGCAAGAACTTCACGAAATGCTGGCCCACCATGCCGGTGGCGCCCAGGACGCCGACTTCGATTTTCTGCATAGGAACTATCCGCTGACGGCGGTCAGCCTTTTCACCATCCTCGCGTAAATGTCGACAGCCTCGAAGAGCTGCCGCTTGGGAACCTTTTCTTCGAGCGTGTGCGCTACGTGGATATCGCCCGGGCCGATCAGGAAGGCCTCGCCCCAGGCGCCGCCGAACGCCGGAATGTCCGTTGTGAACGCGACCACCGTCGTCGGCAGGTCATCGAGCGCGTTCAGGCGCACGGCAGGCACGGACAGCACCTCGATCGCCTCGGCGCGTCCCGCCGTCGCCCCGCGGACCGCCGCCCGGATTGGATCGGCCTCCGAGACCAGCCGGAACATGATCCCCGCCCGCGCCTCGTCGGCGACCACGTTCGGCGCCCGACCGCCCGAAATCGTTCCGATGTTCAGCGTGCCGCGGCCCAACACCGGGTCCTCGGGCAGCGGAATCCGCCGGATCGCTTCGAGCGCGTCCAGCAGCTTGTCGATCGCCGATTCGCCCAGCTCCGGATAGGCCGAGTGCGCCATCCGCCCGTGCGCCGCAATCTCGTACCGGAGCGTCCCTTTCGACCCCAGCGCCAGCTTGTTTTCCGTCGGCTCTCCGTTGATCAGGTAGCGCGAGCCCCGCGATTCCCGAGCCGCCGCGTACGCCCCGGCGCTGTTCCGCTCCTCGCCGGCCACGAACAGCAGCCCGAAATCCCGTTTTCCTTCCCCGAGCAGCCGCTCCGCGGCGCCAATCATCGAAGCGATGATTCCTTTGGCGTCGCACGCGCCGCGCCCGTAAATGCTCTCGTCATCCTCGCGCGAGGGAAAGAACGGCGGCACGACGTCCATGTGCGTCGAAAGCGTCGCCACCGGCGCGCCCCAGCAGGCGAACACGTTGAACCGCCCAGGCTTGACCGGCATGGCCTCGGCGCGGCCGCCGGTGCGCGCGGCCAGGGCCGAGAGGTAGTCCAGCAGATACGAACCCACCTCGCCCTCGTGGTCCGTGATCGACTCGATATCCACCAGCGCCCGTGTGAGCTCGACGACGTTCATCTTCTTCCCTGTGAATCGGGGCGCCTCGGGAGGGAATAAGAAGGGGGCGAGCCCCTCCACCTCCGATAGCGCTCCATCCGGGTCCTCTCAGACGCCGGATGACAGTGGGCAGGTCTTGTCCTTACCCCCCAACCGCCCGGGAGTGCGCTTCCCGGACGACTTCGGCGGAGTTTCCCGTACGGCCCTTCCGCCGTGAGGCGGACTGCCGCGCGGTTAGCGCCCCGTTCAACGGGCCTCCGAAGCTACTCGGAACACCAGACCCGGCTACTGATGGCCTCCGCGCCTCTATCGAAATAACCTTCAGGATAACACGCCCGCCCTGCGTGGAGTGACTCGGATCTGGTAGGATAAGGCTCCAGCCTTGTCCCAGCGCCTGAAAACCATCTCGCTTGCCGCCGCCCTGTTCGCGGCGAACCTCTGGGTAGCGAAGGAACTGCTTACTTCCGAGTTCATCGGTCATATGGGCTCGATTGAGGGCACCCACATCGCCCTCGGTCGGTTCGTCCTCAAGCACTGGCCGGATCTGTTCTGGTTCCCGCTGTGGTACTGCGGAGTGCCTTTCCAGAACACTTATCCTCCGCTTCACCCGTTCGCAGTGGCCGCAACCGCGGGCCTGTTCGGCCTCTCGCCCGCCCATGCCTACCACGCTCTGACGGCGGTCTTTTATGCCCTTGGGCCGGTGACCCTGTTCCTGCTGGCGCTCAAGCTGTCCGGCTCCCGCGCCTACAGCCTGGCCGCCTCGCTGATTTATTCCTTCAGTTCCCCGGCGGCCTTGCTGATCCCCGCCGTCTCGCGCGATGTGGGTGGCGTTTGGCACGGGCGCCGCTTACAGGATCTAGTCCAATACGGCGAAGGGCCGCATATCGCCGCAATGACTCTGCTCCCCGTGGCGCTGCTGTTGCTCGTGGTTGCCTTTCAGAAGCGCCGGCCCGCGTGGTGGATTCTGGCGGCGGCGGGACTGGCTTCCGTCGTCCTGACCAACTGGCTCGGCGGGTTCGCGCTGGCCCTGGCGGCGGCCGCGTGGCTGCTGTCCGGTGGGGGCGGCGTGGGGCCCAGGAAATGGCTCATCGCGATCGGGCTCGGGTTATACGCCTACGTGATTTCGTGCTCCTGGCTCCCTCCCTCCACGATTCAGGCCACCTTTGCGAACGAGATGCGGGCGGGCGGTTCCCCAGCCCTGGCGCCGTGGGCGTTCACCGTGGCCGGCTTGCTCCTCGTGGGGGTCCTGGTCTGGCTGCTCCGCCGATTCAAAGCGCCGCCGGCTCTCGCGTTCTCCGTCCTCTTCCTGTTCCCGCTGGCATGGCTGACGCTGTCCGCGGAGTGGGCCCGAGTCTTGATCCTGCACCAGGCGGGGCGCTGCCACCTGGAGATGGAGATGGGCATCGCGCTGGCGGCAAGCTTCGGCGCGAAACTGGTCCTGGACGCGGCCTCGGTGCGTGTGCGCACAGCGGTTGCCTGCGCCCTCCTGATCCTGGCCTGCTATGCGGCCGTGCGTTACCGCGACTATGCTCTCGGTCTCGACCGCCCCATCGATATCCGTCAAACCATCGAATATCGCGAAGCCCAATGGATTTCCGCGAACCTGGACGGCCACCGGGTCCTGGCGCCCGGCTCGGTCGGATTCTTTCTGAACGTGTTTTCGGATACCCCGCAATTCGGCGGCGGCTACTACCAGTCCCTGGTGAACTCCGTTTACCCGCACCTCGACTTCCAGATCTTCTCCGGCCAAAACGCCGGCCCCGAGGAGGGTCCCATCGCAGTCCTGCTGCTGAAGGCGATGGGAGTGGATGCCGTCGGCGTCAGCGGGCCGCACGGGCGGGAGGTGTACAAGCCGTTCAACAACCCCAGGAAGTTCGAAGGCATCCTTCCCGAGCTCTGGCGCGACGGCGACGACGTCATCTACCAGGTTCCGCGGCGCTCGCGCTCTCTGGCGCACGTCGTGCTTCCGGCGGATCTGCCACCGCGGCAGCCCGAGAACGGGCTGGATCTGGATCCGATCCGGCCGTACGTCCGCGCCCTGGACGATCCCTCGCTGCCGCTGGCCCGCATGACCTGGCGAAATCAGCATGCGGCAACCATCTCGGCGGAGCTCGAGCGGAACCAGATTCTGTCCGTGCAGGTCAGCTACCACCCCGGATGGAGCGCCACCGTCAACGGCCAGCCGCGCCGTGTCTTCCGGGACAACCTGGGGCAACTGGCCGTCGTGCCGGAGTGCGAGGGGCCGTGCAGCGTGGAGATCGCTTTCGACGGCGGAACGGAAATGCTTCTGGCCCGCATCGTCTGCTGGTCCGGGCTGCTCGCCGGTCTCGCCTGGGCTCTCTGGCGCAGGAGAACGGCTTGAGCCTCTTCGATCTCGCGGTGATCATCCCCGCCTGGAACGAACGGGAGAACATCGAGGACCTGGTTCCCGCGGTCCAGAAGGTCACGGACGGGCTGGGCATCCGGGCCCAGATCATTGTGGTGGACGGCGGATCGCACGACGGAACCGCGGAAGCGGCCGAGCGCCTCGGCGCGCGCGCCCTGTCTCAGCGGGAAAGGGGATATGGCGGAGCGCTCCTGGCGGGATTCGAAAGCGTCGCGGCGCCTTATGTCGTCACCATGGACGCCGATCTGTCCCATCCTCCCACGTTCATCGCGGACCTCTGGGCCCGCAGGGAGCAGGCCGAGCTGATCATCGCCTCCCGCTACGTGCCCGGCGGCAAGGCCGTCATGAGCCGTTCCCGGCGGGTTTTGAGCGGCATCCTCAACTCGGTGTTCCGGATGGCGTTGCGGCTTCCGGTGCGGGACCTCTCCAGCGGCTTCCGGCTCTACCGGCAGGAGACCCTGAAGCAGCTCCACCTGCACTCCCGGGATTTCGATGTGCTGGAGGAGATCCTTGTGCTGGTCTACCGCCAGGGCTGGCGAGTCCTCGAAGTGCCTTTCCAATATATGCCGCGTCAATCCGGCTCTTCGCACGCCAAGCTCATCCGTTTCGGCTGGGCCTACCTCAAGACCCTGGCCAGGATGTGGCGTTTGCGAAAGGGAGGGTGAGCAGCCTCTGGCGCGCTGCCGCCGGGTCTTGGCGGCCGGCGGAATTGAACTCTGGCATCTTAAGCTTGCCGCACAAGCTGCGGCTCGTCCAACGGGGGCAACCGCATCTCGAGGTCGCGCCGCCGCGGTTCGAGCCATTTCGGCAGCGCCAGCCGCGTCCCGAGTTCCTCGACAGGCTCATCCACGGCGAAGCCCGGCCCGTCAGTTGCGATCTCGAACAGTATGCCCCCCGGCTCGCGGAAGTAGATCGAATTGAAATAGTTGCGGTCGGCGGCCGGGGTGACACGCAGCCCCCGAGCGGCGATCTCGCGCCGCCATTCCCGCTGCTCGCTCTGGTCTGGCGTCCGCCAGGCGACATGGTGCATGGTGCCGGCTGCCAGCTCTCCCCGGGGCAGCCCGGACACCCACTCGAGAAGGAGACCGCCGTGGCCTGCCCGGCCCCGGGCCGCCCTCGCGGCGCCCTGGGCCAGGGAAAGAACGTCAGTAGAGTCCCCGGGTGAGCCTCCCAATCTCCGAAGTAGAAGTGGTAGGTCGCCGGATCGTCGAAGTTAACGGTCCGTTTCACCAGGCGCAACCCCAACAGACCGCTGTAGAAATCCAGGTTCTGCTGCGGGTCGCCCGCAAGGGCGGTAATGTGATGGATGCCCAGGAGCTGCTTCATCTACCTTAAGAGATGATGCCGGAGCGCCTCCCGATTCAGGCCGGGTTCTGCGCAACAATGGAATCGGGACGGACATGCCCTCCAAGCTCCGCACGTTTTTCCGCCTGCTGCGTGGCGCACTCGTCAAAGCCTACCAGGACGGCTGCCTGGGGACGGCCAAAGGCGCCGCCTACTCCGCGCTGCTTGCTTTCTTCCCGCTGCTGGCCACCATCGCCACCGTCCTGGTGCACGTCCGGGCGGACTTCGTCTCCCGGCAGATTTCCGGGTTCCTCGACGAGATCCTGCCGCCCGGCACCCACCGCCTGGTATTCCAATACTTCGCGGTGCGCGGAACCCAGCCGTTTTTTATCCCGCTCACCGGAATGCTGGTGTCGATCTGGGCCGCCTCCGGAGTGATGGTCAGCCTGATGGAGGGTTTCCAAGCGGCCTACCGCATCCCGGCCGGGCGCTCCTTCCTTCGCCAGAGGGTAGTCGCGCTGCTGCTGGTTCTTTCGGCGGCCATTCCCACGCTGGCCGCCTCCATCCTGATTCTGTTCGGCGAGCGGGGCCAGCACTGGCTGCTCCAGGCGCTCGGGCTGCTGCCTGCCGGGGCCGAACTGCGCGGCGGGGTATTGGTGCTGGGCGCGATGCTGCGGTACGCCATCGCCCTGGGCGCGATCGTCTTGGGCGCCGCGATCCTGTACCGCTACGGCCCGAACCGGCCACAGCGCTGGAAGTGCGTGTGGCCGGGCGCGGTGCTGGCCACCGTCCTATGGCTCGGAGCGACCTCGCTGTTCGCCTGGTACGCGCGCCACATCGCCAACTACAACGTGGTCTATGGCAGCGCGGCCAGGGTCATCCTGCTGCTCGTCTGGATGTACGTGCTGGCGGTCGTCGCCTTGACCGGCTGCGAGTTCAACGCAGAATGCGAAATGGCCGCGGAACGGTAGCGCCTACTCGAACTGCCTGCGGAAGTCGGCGAAGTGCTGCTTGAGCTCCTCGACTTCGCGGCGCAGCAAGGAGATCTCGGCTTCCAGCGCGGCGAAGCGGTCCGGGCGGGGCCGCGGCGGCTCCGGCGCGGCTTCGATCGACACCGGCCCGGAAAGTAAGTGGGTGTAGCGAGGTTCCTTGGTCCCCGGCTGGCGCGGCAGCCTGGCCACCAGCGGGCCGGACTGGCGTTCGATCAGGTGCTGGAGGCAGGACTCGACTTCCTCCAGGCCGTCGAACCGGTGCAGGCGCTCCGCGCGGCTGTGCAGCTCCCCCACGGTCTGCGGGCCGCGCAACAGGAGCTCGCATACCAGCGCCAGTTCCCTGCGCCCCAGATTCAGGCTTTCCGAGAGGAGCTGGCGATGCTTGGGGACGCGGAGGCCCGCGCCGGTCAGCGTGGCGGCCAGCTTCTTCTTCCTGAGTCCGTCCAGCGCCTGCTCCACGGCCGGTTCGTCGAAATCGACGACCGGATCGCGATTCGATTTTTGGTTGCAGGCGTTCACCAGGGCGTTGAGGGTCAGCGGGTAGTATTCCGGCGTCGCGATCTCTTTCTCAACCAGGGCGCCGAGGACCCGCGCTTCGGCGGAATCCAACCAAGAATCCACGTCAGACATGATAGCGGTTAGTCCAGGATGGCCGCCCGCTGGATGCAGTCGAGTTTCGGGAACTCCCGCTCCAGATAGGCGTTGCCTTCCGCCTGAATCCGGCCCTGCTCCGGCCCCCGCCCGCGCGGGGCGCCCTCCCCGTAACCGCTGTGGAGCTGGCCCACCACGTCCATCCCCTCGCTGACCCGGCCAAAAGGCGCGAAACCCATCCCGTCGAGACTGGCGTTGTCGGCGAGGTTGATGAACACCTGGGTGGTGCGGGTATTGGGGCCGGCGGTGGCGAAGGTGATCGTCCCGCGCGCGTTGCTCTCCGCGACCGGATCGTCGGGGATCTGTGCGCTGCGCCACAGGCGCCCCGTCGCCGGATCAGCCGGGATTCCGAACTGAACCACGAAGCCGGGCAGCACGCGGAAGAAGCGCGCCCCATCATAGAAGCCGCTCTTGACCAGGCTGTAGAAACGGTCCGCGCCACGCGGCGCCCACTTCCGGTTCACCTCGATGGTGAAACTGCCCTTGCTGGTTTCAAGTCGAACCCGGTAGACCTCCGGGGCCTGTTCGGACGAAGCGGATGGATCCATGCCTCCCTTTCTGGCATCGATGCTGGCGCGAGCCTGACGATGGACTAGTAGCGCGGGCGATCACGCCGGCCGCCCCGGCCGCCGCCACCGCCGCCACCGCCGCTGCGCGGTCCCCGGCCACCGCCGTCGGCGTTCAGCGGACGTGCTTCGTTGACCACCAGCGCCCGGCCCATCAGCTCTTTGCCATTGCACGAAGAAATGGCCTGCGCTCCGACCTCGTCGTTGCCGATTTCCACAAAGCCAAACCCGCGCGCCTCGCCCGAAAAGCGGTCGCGCATGACAGTCACGCTGTCGATGGTGATGCCGGCTTGGTTGAACCAGTTCTCCAAGTCGGACTCGGTCACCTGATACGGGAGATTCCCCACATACAGCTTCATCGTTCGATCACACTCCTCTAACCCAGTCGGGCAATTGTCAAAGCTGAAGAGACAGGTTCACGGCCGCGGGCAAGCACTAATCTCTGAGCTTCTCGGGGCAACTCTGACGCTACAGCCGATCAGTTTCATTCTCTCACAACTCGTTGACGCTCGCGGTTGTTTTGCTCGGATAACGCCGAACCGTTGCCGCTCGCAGGGCTCCGGCGAGTCTTCAGGACCTCGGAACCGAGCCGCGACCGCGAGGGAGCGGCCCCTCCCGTGCTAGAATTCGGGGCGGCATGAACCAACACTTGATCACCCGGCGCGAGGCGTTTCTGACGGTGGCCGCCAGCGCGGCGGCCGGCGCGGGCCAGAAGCGCCGGACGGGAGTCGAGATCCGCGGCGACCAGTTCCTGATCGACGGCCAGCCTACCTACAAGGGCCGGACCTGGCAGGGCCACCGCATCGAGGGGCTGCTCTTGAACTCGCGCATGGTGCAGGGCATCTTCGACGACCTCAACCCCAAGACGCGGAGCCGCTGGCGCTACCCGGACACCGGGCGCTGGGATGCGGAACGGAACACGCGCGAGTTCGTGGCGGCCATGCCGGAGTGGCGCAGGCACGGGCTGCTGGCGTTCACCATCAACCTGCAAGGCGGCAGCCCGGAGGGCTACTCCAAGGCCCAGCCGTGGCACAACTCGGCGATCGCGGAAAGCGGCGATTTCCGGCCGGAGTACATGCGGCGCCTGGCGCGCATCCTGGACGCAGCCGACGAGTGGGGCATGGCAGTGATCCTGGGCATCTTCTATTTCGGCCAGGACGAGCGGCTTAGGGACGAAGCGGCGATCCTCCGGGCGGTGGACAACACCGTGGATTGGGTGTTCGACCGGGGCTACCGCAACGTCATGATCGAGGTGGACAACGAGTGCGACGTGAAACGTTACGAGCACGCGATTCTCCAGCCCGAGCGCGTCCACGAGCTAATCGAGCGGGTGAAACAGCGGACGCGGCGGGGCCGGCGGCTGCTGGCGAGCACGAGCTACGGCGGCGGCGCGGTTCCCCGTGAGAACGTGGTGCGCGCGGCCGATTTCCTGCTCATGCACGGCAACGGCGTCGGCAACCCCGAGCGCATTTCCGAAATGGTGCGCCAGGCGCGCCAGGCGCCGGGCTACCGCCCCATACCCATCCTGTTCAACGAGGACGACCACTTCGATTTCGACCAGCCGCGGAACAACATGCTGGCCGCGGTCCGCGAGTATTGCTCCTGGGGCTACTTCGATCCCGGCCAGAACAACTACGTGGACGGCTACCAATCGCCGCCGGTGAATTGGGGCTTGAATACGGAGCGCAAGAAGGCGTTTTTCGGCAAGGTCGGAGAAATGACGACCGATTGAGGGGCACGGGACAGGCCTGGTGGCTTATCCTACAGAGAGATGAGATTCGTCACTTTCCAGCGGGTTGGCCGCGCTCCGGAGCCCGGAGTGGTGGCAGGCGGCGAGGTGATCGGGCTTGGTCCTGCCGGCTTCTGCGATCTGCTCGGCGTCATTGCAGGCGGCGACGAGGCGCGCACCCGCGTCGAGACCTGGGCGGCTGAAGCCCCCGCAAGCGCGCGTTTCGACCTTGGCTCGGTGAAGCTGCTGGCCCCCATCCCGCGGCCCCCCAAAATCGTCTGCGTGGGCCTGAACTACGCCGACCACGCGCGCGAAGCCAACCTGGAGATGCCAAAGGTCCCGACCATCTTCGCGAAGTTCCCCACCGCGGTGATCGGGCCGGAAGCGCACATCGTGCTGCCCAAGGCATCGGCCAGGCCGGACTACGAGGCCGAGTTCGCCTTTGTCGTCGGGCGCGGCGGGCGGCACATCCCCGGCGGGCGCTGGCGGGAGCACGTCTTCGGCTACACCAACTTCAACGACGTGAGCGCGCGCGACTACCAGATGGCCACCACCCAATGGATGATGGGAAAGACCTTCGACACGTTCGCGCCGATGGGGCCCTGGATCGTGAGCGCGGACGAAATCGCCGATCCGCACGCGCTCGACATCAAGCTGACCCTCAACGGCGAAGTGATGCAGTCCTCGAACACGCGCCACCTGATCTTCGGCATTCCCGAGCTGCTCGAGTTCCTCTCGGGCGTATTCACGCTCGAGCCCGGCGACGTGGTGTCCACGGGCACGCCCGCCGGCGTCGGTTTCGCGCGCAAGCCGCCGCGCTATCTGCGGCCCGGCGACGAGGTCGTGGTCGAAGTCCAGGGCCTGGGCCAGTTGCACAATCCCGTCGTCGCCGAGGCCTGACCCGGGGGGCGCGGACTTTCTGCAAGGCCGTGCCGGTCCTGATAGAATCGATGCGCTGCATGAAACGACGCCCTCCGTGGAGCGCGGCACTTCCGGTCCTGCTGGCCCTCGCAATCATCTTTCTTGTACCGCGTCCGGCCTCGATCAAGCCCGAGGCCTGGCGGCTGCTAGGCATTTTCGCCGGCGCCGTCGCCGGCCTCATCACGCAGCCGATCGCGGGCGGCGCGGTGGTGCTCATCGCCGTGACGCTCGCGCCCATCTTTGGCGGGCTGACCGTCAAGCAGGCGCTGAGCGGCTACGGCGACCCCATCTGCTGGCTGGTGATGGCGGCCTTCTTCATCTCCCGCGCGCTGATCAAGACCGGCCTGGCGCGGCGGATCGCGCTGTTCTTCGTGCGCATCGCCGGCCGGACCTCGCTCGGCGTGTGCTACGCGCTGTCGTTCTCCGACATGCTCCTGGCCACCATGATCCCCTCGAACGCGGCCCGCTCGGGCGGAGTGATTCTGCCCGTCGTCCGCTCCATCTGCGAGCTCTATGGCTCGCTGCCGGGGCGGACCGCCGCGCTGCTCGGCTCGTTCCTGATGACCGCGGTTTACCAGAGCGTCTGCGTCACGGCCGCCATGTTCTTGACCGGGCAGGCGAGCAACCCGCAAGCCGCCAAGGCCGCCCTGGACCACTTGCACTACCCGGTCACCTGGGTGGGTTGGGCTCTGGCGGCCATCGTGCCCGGACTGTGCTCGCTGGCGATCGTTCCGCTGGTCGTATTCCGCGTGAACCCGCCGCAAATCCGGCGTACGCCGGAAGCCTCCGAGTTTGCGGCGCGGGAGCTCGAAGCGATGGGGCCGATGAAGCGGCAGGAGATCGTCGCGCTGGCCGTCTTCGTGGCCGTCTGCGCGGGCTGGGTGACTTCTCCGCTGCACGGGCTGGAGATCGCCGTCACCGCGCTCGCGGGGGCCGCTGCGCTGCTCGTCACCGGCGTGCTGAGCTGGGAGGACGTCAAGAACGAGAGAGCCGCCTGGGACATCTTCGTCTGGTACGGCGGCTTGCTGATGCTGGGCCAGGCACTCAACGACGCCGGCCTGGCGGACGCCTTCGCCCGGGCCGTCGCCGCGCAGTTCGGCTACCTCGGCTGGCCGGCGCTGTTTGCGATTGCGCTCCTGGTCTACTTCTATTCCCACTACGGGTTCGCCAGCATCACGACGCATATCCTGGCGATGTTCATGCCCTTCGTGGCGGTGCTGGTGGCCATGGGCGCGCCCAAAGGCTGGATGGTGTTCGCCTTCGCCTGCTTCGCCAACCTGTCGGCGGGGCTGACCAACTACGGCACCACGCCGTCGCCGATGTACTTCGCGCAAGACTACGTCAGCCTCGGCCGATGGTGGAAGGTGGGCGCGGTCGTGTCCGTGGTCAACATCGCGATCTGGTCTTCGGCCGGCTTCCTTTGGTGGAAAGTGCTCGGGCTGTGGTAGAGTCGTCGGCGGAGGGTGCGGACATGTCTCAAACCGAGTCGATACGACCTCCTCGTGTGCGAATCACGTACCCGGTCGAGACTCTGGAGGAAGTGCAACAACGGGAGCTCTCGTTCGTTGTGGGCGTGCTGGCGGAGCTTTCGGGCCAGCCGGAAACGCCTCTGCCCGCGCTGCCGGAACGCAAGTTCATGCCAGTCAACTGCGATGTGTTTGACGCTTATCTGGCCTACCTCAAGCCGCGCCTGGCGTTCTCCGTTGCCAGCCGCCTGGGCGGGGGCGATGCGTGGCTGGAGGTGGAGCTCTGCTTCCACAGCCTGGCCGACTTCGATCCGGATGGCGTCGTTCAGCAGGTCGAACCGCTGCGGCGCTTGCGCCAGCGTGGCGGCCAGGATGAGCCGATCTCCAGGCAGCTCGACGAGATTCTGCACGCACCGGAGTTTCAGAAACTCGAGGCTGCCTGGCGCGGTCTTCATTACCTCGTCTCGGAGACGCCGGAGGACTCGGGAATCAAGATCTACGTCCTTAACGCCAGCAAGCAGGAGTTGTTGCAGGATTTCCGGCAGGCTTCCCAGCTCGAACGCAGCGTTCTATTCCGGAGAGTGCAAACCGAGGTCTACGGGTGCCTGGGAGCCGAACCGTTCAGCCTGCTGGTCGGCGATTTTTTCTTGAGCTCCGGTTCCGAGGATATGGAATTGCTGGAGGGACTCTCGCAGGTTGCCGCGGTAGCCCACGCCCCGTTGATTGCCGCCGCCGGTCCGGACATGTTCCAGTGCCCGCAGTTCAGCGACCTGGCGGCAAGGAGCGATTTCGAGAGAAGCTTCGAGGACCAGCGATACGCCCGCTGGCGCTCCTTTCGCGACAGCCCGGAGGCCGCCTACATGGCGCTCGCGCTGCCGCGAGTGTTGCTCCGCATGCCGTACAGCACCGAAACCGCGTCGGGCGTTCCCGGCAACTACCTATGGGGGAACTCCGCCTACGTCTTCGCCACCCGGCTGACCCGGGCTTTCGCCCTGCATGGCTGGTGCGCGGAGATTCAGGGAGTGGAGAAAGGGGGCCTGGTGACGGGCCTGCCGGCCCCAAGCTACGTGGATGAGCATGGCGACGTGGTCACCCAGTGTCCGCTGGAAGTCGCCCTGAGTGAGATCCACCAATGGAAGCTCTTCCACCTTGGGTTCAATTGCCTGGCCCATTGGAAAGGGACCGACAAGGCGGTCTTCTTCTCTGCGGCGACCTGTCTCAAGCCGCGGCAGTACGTCAACGAAGCGGCCGCCAAAGCTGCCTTCCTGTCGGCACGACTCCCCTACGTGTTGGCGGTCTCGCGGTTTGCCCACTATCTCAAGGTCATCACTCGCGACACGCCCGGCGGGTTTGACTCCCCGGCGCAATGCGAAGAGTTGCTGAACGACTGGATCGACGAGTACGTTTCATCGGACGATTCGGCCGACCAGGCCATTCGAGCGTCGCACCCCCTGCGAGAGGCTCGCATCGAGGTTGCTGAAGACCCCGGCAAGCCCGGCGCTTTCCGGGCCATCGCATTCCTGAGGCCGCAGTTCCAACTGGAAGACCTGGGCGTGTCGATCCGGCTGGTCGTGGATTTGCCCCGTGCGCGACTTCGCTGGGCCTGACTTGCGCTCTTTCATCTTGCTGTTGCACAGGCAGACGGCGCACCGCCCCGCTCGATGAAGGAGGGTTCGCCCAGCGGCCGGTAGCAGGTCCTCATGCCAGGCTGCTTACCCAGACAAGCGGCCGCGCTCGCCAGCAGAGTGTAATACTCCCGACCACCCAACTCCGACTGCAACGGGTGCTGGAAGCCGCACTTCCTCAGTAGCCCGGCTGGTATCTGGTCGCGGGCGCGAATCTCGATCCATCGGGCTCCGCCTCTTTCGACCAATTGCTCTGTCGCTAGATCAACCCCGCTTCCTCGGCGCGCGTCCCTGTAGCTGAAGAAGAAGCGGCCGAGCACGTATTCGAGCCTGAGGTGCTGGCCCGCTGGGGCGAAAACGAAGTCTTTACCCTGCATCCACCCGGATCCGCCCGGCCGATGCATACCCCCGTGGGTACGGAACACGGTGCTGCCATCTTTGGCGGCGATGATTTCATCGACCTGGTAAGGGGCCAGGAGCTTGCCCTCCTCGCTTCCGTCCGTCGAAAAGAACCAGCACTCCACGCGCAGGCCGTTTTCGTAAACGCCCCACCACTGCTTGGCGATGCGGGGGTGTTCGGTGTTCATCACCTGTCGCAGCGATAGCCGGCCGGCACGGCGCCCCATGCTCGGTATCTCAAAGTCCCGGGTCTGAGTCTCCTCCGACACTTGGACCTCCTGAAGAAAATCCTCCGGCTTCAGCACGGAGGGCAGGGGAGCGGCCACGCAGTCTTGCTTAAAGCCCACTAGCCTTTCCAGCCCCTGCAGGACCCCATCCGTCATTCGGGCCTCGGCGGTTTGAGCCACCGCGGGCCAGCACAGCGACGCCCAGATGGTGGCTGCCCACCACCGGCCTACGGAGATCCGAGCAACGAAGGGCGTGGATCTCATGGAACCTCTGTGTCAATACTATCAAGTGAAGGCGCCTCGACAGACGGAGTAAGCTCGTATGGGAGCATGAAAACCAACGCCGTCCGCCAGCTCGACAACCTCGGCATCCGGTACAAGTTGCGCGAATACGAGGTGGACGAAGAGCACATGGACGCCGAGTCGGTGGCCCAAATGATCGGCCTGCCGCCTGAGCAGGTGTTCAAGACGCTGGTGGCTCGCGGCGACCGCAACGGCGTCTGCCTCGCCGTCGTGCCCGGCAACGCCGAGCTGGACCTCAAGGCACTGGCGCGGCTCACGGGCGACCGCCGCATCGAACTCGTGCCACTCAAGGAAGTGCAGCCGCTCACCGGATATGTCCGCGGCGGCGTCACCGCACTCGGCCTGAAGCGCGACTACCCGGTGTTCGCCGACGAGACCATCGAGCTGTTCGACGTCATCTCGGTCTCGGCCGGCCTTCGCGGCGCGCAGATCCTGCTCGCGCCCGCGGATTACCTGCGTTCGGCGAAGGCCACGGTGGGCGCGATCGCCCGCGACAAGGGTTAGAAACTCCGCACGCCCAGCGCCACCAGGTCGTCGACCCGCATGGTTTCTTTCACCACGAACGGCTCGCCGTACTTCACGCCGATCAGGTTGCCGTAGAAGCGGGCGATCGCGCCCAGGCGTTCCCGGATCTCCTGCTCGTCGGGAAACAGGTCCGAGCCTTCGCCTCCCCCATATTGGGATTGGTAGCTGAGCAGCGCCGCCATGCGCCGCTCGAACTGGGCCGAGATATCCACGACGAACGACGGCGTCACGTTGGCGTAAAGCGACGAATAGACCACCTTGAACGGCCGGTGCGGCTCGGAGGATTCGTCGAGCTTCTTCAGCCCCGCCAGGAAGCAGGCCTCGTAGGCCATTTCTCCTGCGTGGTAATGGTCGGGATGGCGCGCTTCCCAGTAGGGGACAATCGCCACCCGCGGGCGCAGCCGGCGGATCTCGGCGGCCAGCGACATGCGCGCGGCCATCGCGTTCTCCAGGCGCGCGTCGGGAAAGCGCAGGTTGCCGCGGAAGGCCAGCAGCAGGTGGCGCGCCGCCGCCTCGGCCTCCTGGAGGCGAACCTCCGGCGTTCCGCGCGTGCCCATGTCCCCGGCGGTGAGATCGAGCACGCCGGTGCGGTAACCCATCTCCGCCATTTTGATGAGAGTGCCGCCGCAGGTCTGCTCCACGTCGTCGGGATGCGCCGCGATGGCCAGTACGTCGAGAGGAGGAACATCGGTCATTGGAATCGGCTCACCAGCGCAGTTTGCGCCGCTCGTAGGCCCTGCTGGTGGGAAGAACCCAGATCAGCAGGATGCCTGTCAGGAACCCGCCCACGTGCGCGAACCAGGCCACCCCGCGTTCGGTGAGATGCGAAGAGGTGACCGTGCCCACGCCGCTGAAGAACTGGATCAGGAACCAGTAACCCAGGACGAAAGCGGCGGGCAGGTCGAAGGTGGTCAGAAAAATGAAGACCGGCACCAGGGTCGTGACCCGCGCGCGCGGGAACTTCACCAGGTAGGCGCCCATCACGCCGGCGATCGCCCCGCTCGCCCCAACCGTCGGCACCGGCGAGCCCAGGTTCGTCACTACGTGCGCCAGCCCCGCCGCCACGCCGCACAGCAGGTAGAACAGCAGGTACTTGCCGTGGCCCAGAACGTCCTCGACGTTGTCGCCGAAGATCCACAGGAACCACATGTTGCCGAGGATGTGCAGCCAGCCGCCGTGCAGGAACATGGAGGTCAGCAGCGAGATCGGGACCAGCCGGTCCGGCACCATCCCGTAGGCCTGGATCAGTTGATTGCGGGCGTGCGGGCCGAGCGACAGCTCGTAGAGGAACGCGACGCAGTTCACCAGGATCAGCAGCCCGGTGACCACCGGCGTCGAGTAGCTTCGCTGGGTGTCCCGGAGTGGAATCATCGCCTGAAATCGGGATGCGAGCGCCGCTCCCCGCGGCTCATCAGCGCCCTGGCCTCGGCCGCCGTGCGAATGCCCCCGCGTGCTCCCAGGGCGGTGCAATTCAGCGCGGCCATCGCGTTCGAAAAATCCAGCGCCTCTTCCATACCGAGACGCTCGATGACAGCATAGCAGAAAGCCCCGTGGAACACGTCTCCCGCGCCGGTGGTATCCACGCAGTTCACCACGAAGCCCGGCGAGTAGAAGAACCGGCCCTCCATGCGCGCCAGGGCCCCGAACGCTCCCAGCGTCATGCCCGCGCAGCGCATGCCGTATTCCCTCTGGATCCTCTCGAGCGCCTGGAACGGATCGCGCTCGCCGGTCCAGCGCCCGGGAAACTCCGCGCTGGCCAGCAGGTAATCGACGTTGGGCAGCACCTGCTCAAAGCCCGGGTAGATCGTGTCCACGTCCACCGTCACCGGAATCGCCGCGCCGCGGGCGATCTCGGCCGCCCGCGCCACCGCCGGGGTATCGTGCCCGTCGATGTGCAGCAGCCGCGCGCAGGTGATCTGCTCGGGAGCGATCTCCTCGGGCCCCAGGCGCAGCGACTCCGGCCGGCGCCAGAGTACGGTTCGCTCACCCGTGGCGCGGTCGATGAGGATGTAGGCCGACTGGTTGGCGCAGCCTGGGCGCACCTGCACGTGATCGAGATTGATGCCGGTTCCGCGCAGGCTCTCCATCTGCACCCGGCCGCGCTCGTCGTCTCCCACGACGCCGATGTACTTCGCGCGCAGGCCCAGCCGGGCGCAAGCCGCCAGGGCGCTGGCCACCTGCCCGCCCGGACTGAGGATCTCCTCCTCGAACGGAACCTTGCCGCCGTAAGCGGGAAACTGCGGCAGCAGCAACAGCGTGTCGGTAGCGTTCAGCCCCACGCCGACCACGTCGAACTCGATCATGGCAACCTGAGCGTAGCACAACCGGGGAAAAAGGCCGGGGAGTGCCTGAAGGGTGCGTTGATGATCCGGCGGCGCGGCCAGGGCCGCCAGTGGAAACCTAAGTGTTCCTCGGAGGCTGGCCATTGTCGCCGCAAAGCAATTGCAGGCCGCGCACAACCGCCACGCCGATCACCAGGGCCGAGATGCCGCTGTCGATTCTCTGGTGGTAGCTGCCTTCCCCGGCGACTCGGAAGTGCGAATTCCAGGTGGCCACCGCGACCACCACAACCCCGACCACCAGCGTTGGGCTCACTCACGGCCACCATTCGGTCGTGAACCCAAGTTTCCGTTTCGCCACACGTGCCCTGATCGCACCATTGCTTTCCGCTCAAGCAAGGGAGTGGCGACCCCGGCGGGACTCGAACCCTCGACTCCCCCATTGCAAGGAGCGCCAGCTGGGCCGCCTTGTGGAAGGGCGATTGCGCTCAAGCGCCACCTCGGTGGACTCCGAGGATTCGTTCCAAGGCTCGAAGAGCAGACGGCCTGAGGGGCTGCTGGAACATACGGCCACACGCCCGGAACTGCTCCAGTCAGACGTTGTGGCCAACTGTTTTGTCGAATGTGCCTAGCTCTTCGGGAGGGCAGACGGACCGATATAGCGCGAAGTTCTGCACGTCACAGTCCTGCATCTGAATCCGCGGTTCTGATGCGTCTTGTATCACGTCCACCACACTCCGCTCAATGACCCTGAACACCCAGTATGCCAGCCCGTAAGAGCCGAGTTTCTGAGTCGGGTCGAAATCCACCTTTGTCCTTGCCGCGTGCTCTGCGACAAGAACTATGCCCTGGCGCTCAAACTCCGGGAGCCACTTGGGCACGTGCTGAGGCGTCCTCGTTGGTCGCGGGAAATGGTGAACGATCTCGTGTCTAACGTCGACCAAGATTTCGAGGTCTGAGCCGTTGCGCGGTGGTCGATTATGAGCGGCAGCGTAGACTTGCGCATATTTCCCAGTGAGGGTGCCGTCAAGGAGCTCCCGGGTCTGTTCGTCAGGGAGAGCCAACGACACAATGGCTTCAGAGAGCCATAGGTCAAGCGCCGTCACGCCCAGAACGATGGCCCCAGGGGCGTGAATCGAAAGGTGGTTGCGCCCGTTCAGAACAGATCTCTTCCTGTCTTGAAGCGCGAGCTGTAGCAGCGCCACGCCAGAACATAGTACGTGTGGGTAGAGCGAGCAGTAGGAGTAGTTGCCTGTGACAGCAAACTGGTTGAGGCGGTCTTTCCGCTTGCCCATGGTGCACCCTTCGACGTCCCTATGGCCGGCAGTGTGCCGCATCATGCCACATCACAGCGCGGTTTCAGCCGTGGCCAGCGCCAGACAAATAGAATAATAGCACGTCAACAGACCGTGTTATTATAGTCCTGGCGCGGCTCCGCGTCCGCTAGATGCCTCCCCGAGGTCGCGCTGGAAGTCGTCTGGAGGCACGTATGCAGAACAGCAACGAAATTCGCAGACTCAGTGCGAAGTGGGCCACTGGCACAGGGTGGCCGAAGCGACTGGAGTGGTTCGAGATAAAGGGGCTACGCGGTTGGACTGGGCAACGGTTCGAACTGCGCTATCCGATCATGGCGGTCGTCGGAGAGAACGGAGTCGGAAAGAGCAGCGTCCTTCAAGCCGCAGCATCGGTATATAAGAGCCCCAGGAAGACCCGCTTCGCTTCGGACTTCTACCCGGACACCGCTTGGGAAACTATCAAGGATGCATCTATCCGATATTCCGTCCGGGAGGGCGAGAGACAGACTGAAGCCAGCATCCGTAAGCCAGGAGAACGCTGGCGCGGCAATCCAGGGCGACCCGAAAGACATGTTGCATACATCGACCTGAGCCGCATTCAGCCGGTCCCGGCTCGGGTGGGGTACACGAAACTCGTCAAGTCTCATCCCAAAGAGATTTCCGCAACGCTGTTTGACCAGTATCGTCTTCAGAGGTTCAGTCAAATCATGGGGCGCGCCTACGATCTGGCGAAAATGGCGCTCACTAGCGCCCACGCCACCCGCACCGTACCAGTGCTAGTTCAGCAGGGGATGATGTATTCGGGTTTCCACCAGGGCGCCGGCGAGACAACGATGGCAGAACTGCTAGAGACAGATCTGCCACAGTACAGCATCGCGTTGATCGACGAGGTCGAATCATCGCTGCACCCCAGAGCCCAGCGCCGACTTATCCGGGACTTAGCCGAGAAGTGCCGCGAAAGAGAGTTGCAGGTTGTACTGACAACTCATTCCCCCTATGTGCTCTCTGAGCTTCCCCCCGAGGCCCGTGCCTACATCATGCAGGTAGGGCACTCACGCGAAATCATCTATGGTGTCAGTCCAGAGTTTGCGATGACCAGGATGGACGACGTTCCGCAGCCGGAGTGCGATCTCTATGTAGAGGATGTGCGCGCCAAGACTCTGCTGATTGAGATCCTTGTTGCGCACGCGATCGAGGTTGTCCCTCGATGCCAGATCATTCCATATGGCGCGGCCTCTGTTGGGAAGGCTCTCGGGCAAATGATAGAAAACGACCGATTCCCGCGTCCGTCCAGGGTGTTCTTGGACGGCGATCAGGCGGTTTCCCCGGGTTGCATCAATCTGCCGGGCGAGGATCCTCCCGAACGTGTTGTTTTTGAGTGTCTAAAGGCAACGAACTGGCACGGACTAACGGCGCGGGTGGGAAGACCATTCTCCAGTGTAGCCGACGCCTGTGAGCGGGCTATGATCCTGACCGACCACCATGAATGGGTCAACGATGCGGCCAACAAGTTAGTTTTGAGGGGCGACATCCTTTGGCAGGCGATGTGCGCCGAGTGGTCCAATGGCATTGCGAAAGAAGAAGCCGCGGAGATCGTCCGCCCCGTGGAAGACGCTCTGATCGGGATCAAGCATACGAAGGCACCCGCGCCGCATCCCGTTCGCGTAGAGGCTCCAGTGTTTCAGCAAGCCCCCCTAACGCCAACGACCACTCGGCGCTCAGAAAGCAGACCCTTGCCTCTTTTCGACAATCTACCTGACGTGCCAACCGAGTAACAGCACGCCTCAGATTTTGTCCTCCTTACGTGGTCTTCCTCCGGCGCGCGTCTTCCGCCGCGCCGCCAATTGCCGGAAGCACCCTGATCCGCGTTTTGCCGTCGTGCTGCCGCCCTTGTGCCCGTTGTGGCGGCCGGCGTCACGCGGTCCTGCACGAGCAGATCGTCGGTGAGTGCGCCGGCCGCACGAAGCAAATCCAGCGCTCGTGGCTCCGCGCGCTCGGGAACCTCATCTCCGAGGCCGAAGTGTACCCGCCAACGCTACCGATCTTTTCAGATCAACTCCGAGACGCGCAGATTCTCGAAGCACTCGTCAGCTCGGTTTGTGCTCTGACCCGCTGCCGGATTCCCTAGGCGGCCCTCAGCGCACTTTTCAGACACTACGGAACTCCACGCGCCACGCGCCGTGCTGTGCTGTGGGCAGTCGGAGGGAAAATGGCTGCACTGGGTCCGATGCCGGCGGGAGAGATCTCCGTCGGTCTTCTTTTGAATTCCATCGGGCGCGGCGATTGCCGCGGAACCAGGGATTTGCTGAAAGCGAACCCCAGCCCAGTGCGCGCGAAGGCGCCTGACGGCGCTTCCGCGGTGCTGCTGGCGGTTTACTGCGGCCATCCGGAGATGGTCCCGCTGTTTGTGGAGCACGGAGCCCGACTGGATTTCTTCGAAGCTTGTGCGGCGCGCGACCAGGACCGCGCCCTGGCGCTCGTCGAGGCCGATCCCGCGCTGATCCGCCAGTTCTCTCCAGATGGCTACCACGGGCTGGGCCTCGCGGTGTTCTTCGGCCACCAGGACTTGGCGGAGCATCTATTGGCGCGCCGGGCCCACGTCAACACTGCGTCGGCCAACCCGCAAAAGGTGGCGGCGATTCACGCTGCCGCGGCGCGATCCAACGTCCCCATGATCCGCATGCTGCTCTCCAAAGGCGCCAACGTGAATGCCGTCCAGCCCGGCGGGTTCACGCCGCTGGACGCCGCGGCGTTCCACGGGAGTCGCGAGATCGTTGAGATGCTGCTGGCGCACGGCGCCGATCCGGCTCGAAAGACCGCCGAGGGGAAAACGGCGGCCGATCTGGCAGCCGAGCACGGCCACCGCGAGGTGACGGAGCAACTCAGGCGCTAGTGGAGTCTCTACATTGGCAATAATATAGTTGACTCAGCAAGGCTTCCCCTGCTGGATCAGTCGGAACACTACAACGAAGAGGACCAAGAGAAGCTAGAGGCTGGCCGTGTATGCCTTCTCAATTGTCTGCACAATGCCCGACACCAGTTGTGCGAATTGATGCAAGGTTGGAATAACAGGCTGTCCTTGGAACGCTTGGCCCTAGCCGAAGACTACCGTAAACACAGGCTGTCCTTGGCCTTGCATCTGAAATTCCTTTGGCATCGCCAATATGTTAGAGTCTCGCCCGCCTATGACGGTGAAGGTGCAATCCTCAAAGACGGAGTTCCCGGCCCTGGCGTGAACGTGCGTCAGAGCAGCCACCGACACCACCGGAATCAACAAGAGATGTTTGTCTGCGATGTCCAGATCGTGGAGAGCGCAGAGGGCGTCATTCCCTCCCTTGTACGGTTTGATCTCATCGAGGATGCAGGTAATGACATCGGGATGGGCGACCCTTATTTCTCCACGAAGAAGGGCAGCTTCCACTTCCTTTCGAGTATCACGAATCGGGAACTTGATGTACTTCATGGAACCGTTCGCTCTTCTGACAAGTTCGCTTGCGATGAAATCAAGGGCAGACCGCAGATTATGCAGAGCATCGCCGATAATCAGGGGAAGCCGCTCAGGGAGCGATTTTGTGATTCCGAACTTCAGCACATGATTGCCGGTCTGAGGATCTTTCGCAACGCCAAGACTATAAAAATCAGTGCCGATGAACTCGTTCAAGGCGGTGTTCAATTCGAGGATGTGCTGATTGGCCCGTTCAATCTTTAGCTTCGAGTCGCGGAACACGTCTGATGGCGCTGTCATAGAGCCTCGCTATGCCGGCACTCTCGTTCAGATGCCCGACTATGCCCATGATCTCACTGATTGTCCAGGCATGTTGGCTGACGCCCGCTTCCATCCGGTGAACTGTTTTGGAAGATGTATCATGGAGAAAGGAAATGGCCTCGACCTCATCCAAAGACAGAGCCTTGACCAAGTCTTGTGGGCCGAGTGCCGGCAGTTCCGCGTTCCGAAATTGCAGAGCAAGAACGGGAGTACCAGCGCCAAGCCGAACTGAAGCCCGCGCGACGCGGCCCGAAGAAGAAGCTGATGTGTCAAGTACGTTACTGCCTCTACATTTGGGAGAGCGACTCTGGGCCAGCCGGTGGGGCAGACCATCGTCTTCTGTGGTCTGGCATGGCCGGCGCCCCCGGCATCGTGGAGGCAGACGACACAACGCGATCGTCTGCCCCACGGTAGGCACAGACCTTCAGCCGGTGTGCTCCTTCTCTTCCACCAGCAGCCGCAGCCGCTCCAGTTCGCGCTGGAGCTTGCGCTCCCGGGCGGCCAGAGTTACCACGTAGGCGCACAGGATCAACCACGCCGCCACCAGGCCGTAACACAGGAAGGTGAAGTTTCGCGTATCCATGCTGTCTCCTCAAAACGCGTGGATGGTTCTCCGCAACCCGTCCACTTGCCGCTGGATTCGCTCCTGCTCCATCCGCAGCATGAGCAAGACCCCGGCCAGCAGCAGCAGCGGGATCCAGTTCATGAACAGAGCGGCCCACCATTCCGGGGGCAGCTTGGCCGGCTCCGGATGCTGCTGGTGCTGCCACCAACGAATAGAGAAGAAGATGATCGGCACGTCGGCGAAGGCGAAAATCGAGACCACGGCGGACATCTTGGCGCGCTCGCCGGGCTCTTCGACGGCGCGGCGCAGCATCAGGTAGCCCGCGTAAATCAGGCAGCCCACCAGCATCGTGGTCAAACGCACGTCCCAGGCCCACCAGACGCCCCAAATCACCCGCCCCCAGATCATCCCGGTCACCAGGTTGGCCGCGCCGAAGGCCAAACCCACCTCGGTGATCGAAGCGGCGAACCCGTCGTACCGCAGGTCGTTCTTCGCCAGGTAGAGCACGCTGGCGATCATCCCGGCCAGGAAGCACAGGAACGCGGTCCAGGCGTCGGGAACGTGGAAGAACATAATGCGGTAGGCCGCGTTCTGGTGCTCCTCATCGGGCAAGACCTGGAGAATGACGTAGAGATTGCGCGCCAGCAGCAGGGCGGCAATCCCGGTCATCGCGAGCATGATCTTCGGTCGCATATCACCTCACCAATACCGTTTCCACCAGAGCCAGCGCCAGCGCCGTGAAGATCACGTCGAAAGCGACCAGCAGCCGCAGCCACGGCATCAGGTCGGCCGCCAGCGGCTGGCCCATCACCAGCGGCGTCGTCAACTGCACCGCCGCGAGCAGCCCCGGAACCATGATCGGATACACCAGCATCGGCAGCATCAACTCGCGCAGCCGGAGGTTGACCGTCAGCGCGCTGAACATGGTTCCGACCACGGTGAGCCCCCAGGTGCCCAGCAGCACCACCAGCATCAGGGGCCAAAACTGGAGCGTCCAGGGCACATTGTAGAAGACTCCGAACACGGGCAGGCATACCAGCTCGACGGCCACCAGCAGCGCCAGGTTGGCCACGGCCTTCCCCAGGAACAGCGCGGCGCCGGAGATGGGCGCGGCGACCAGCGCGTCCAGGCAGTCGTTGGCCAGCTCGCGTGCAAAGCTGCGGTTGAGGATCAGCGCGCCGGCAAAGGCGAACACCAGCCACAGCAGGCCGCCGGAGATCTGCCGCGTTTCGACCTCGGTGGGCTCGAACGCGAAACTGAACAGCAGCAGGATGACCAGCGCGAAGGCCACGGATGCGTTCAGCGCTTCCTTGGTGCGCAACTCCGCGCGCAGATCCTTGGAGGCGATGGTGAAGCTCTGGCGCAGGAAACTCACGCTTCCCCGTAATGCCGGTACAGCCATCCCGCATCCTCCAACATCTCCGCGGTCCGTTCGCCGGTATGGGCCAGGCGGCCTCGAACCAGCAGCGCCACGTGGGTCGCCAGCTCCAGCGCCTCGCGCAACTGGTGGGTGGAAACCACGATGCTGCGGCCGCCGGCGAGTGCGTCTCGCAGCAGCGTCTGGAGCAGCGCGATGGCGCGGTCGTCCAGCGCCGTGAACGGCTCGTCGAGCAGCAGGACCGAAGGCTCGTGCAGGAACGCGCGGGCCACCGCCAGGCGCTGCCGCATGCCCCGCGAGAACTCGCGCACCAGGCCGTCGCGCACGCGATCCAGGCCGGTGCGCTCCAGCCATTCCATCGCCGCCCGCCTGGGCTCGGCCAGGCCGTACACGCGCGCGAACAGGTGCAGGTTCTCGAAGGCGGAAAGCTCGTCGTACAGCGAGATGCCGTGGCCCAGAATGCCGATGGAGTGGCGCGTGGCGCGGTTGCGGCACTCGGCGCCGCAGACCGAGACGCCGCCGCGCGTGGGGCGCGCGAGACCGGCCACGATACGCAGCAGAGTGGTCTTCCCCGCTCCGTTGCGGCCCAGCAGCGCCATGCACGCGCCGGGCTGGACCTCGAAGCTGATGTCGCGCAAAGCGGGATAGTCCCCGTAGTACTTCCAGACGCCCGCCACCTGGACCGGGTTCATCCGCGCTGCTCGCCTCTCCGGTACAGCAGAATGAATCCCAGCGCCAACGCCAGGAAAGTGGGGATCAGTATCCAGGGCAGGCGATCATAGACCTTGTAGGGCCAGATCGGCGTCGGTTCATTCGAGGCGTCGTCGCTTGCCTCCCCAATCTCGATCCCGTAGCTGGCGTTTTGAACGCGATAGACCTTAGCGCGGGAGCCAGGCACGGTTCCCCGGAGGTCGAGTCCCTCTCCGTCGAGACCCAGGCCGTTTGGGACCACGAGATCCGTCGCCAGCCCCTCGTAGAGCACCTTGCCGGTGAATCTGGCGGGATCCGAAAGCGGCACGGAGTAGATGAGATTGACCTGCGTCTCGCCGGGCTTGATGGCGAAGTTCAGCTTGTAGACGCCGGGCTGGCCCGCGGGTTCGGCCGCGCGCTCCACCGGCATGCCCTGTGGCGCCTGCGCCATCACCTTCAGGCTGTCCTTCGCCGCCTCCGGCACGAAGAAGCGCAACGTCCCGTGGGCCGGGTCGTGGTAAGTGAGATTGCCGTCGTTATTGAACAAAAAAGTCTCACTGACGCTCAGTTGTTGTCCCGTAGGCTCCAGCAGCACCATGTGCTGGACCAGACGGGCGTGGCCCGGCTGCTTGGACGAATCGAACACCTCGACCTCGAGGTTGGCGGCCGGCGTGCCCGGCGGCAGCATCAGATTGTAGGTCACCCCCTCGTGGGCCGCCTCGATCAGATGCGCCTCGCCCTCCACCGCCTGCGCAAAGGAGAATCTGCCCTCCGCGTCCGATTTGGTGCTGGCGAGCATCTCCGGACCCGCCTGCCCGAGCTTGAACAGCAGGACCGTGGCCCCAGCCTGCGGCTTGCCGGTGGTGCGGTTCTGCACGGTTCCGTCCACCGCCGCAAACGCGGTGGCGAGGGAAAGCCAGAGCGCGAAGGCCCTCATTTCGCCTCCACCAGCATCGGCTTGCCGCACTCTCCGCAAAACTTCATGGGCGTGGGGAATTTCGCGCCGCAGTGCGGGCAGGTATTGGGAGCAAGGGCTGCGGGCGCGGGTTTCAAACCCGACCCGGCGCCCTCGATTTCGCCGAGCGCGCGAGCCAGCTCTCTCTGGAGGTCCTGCTTGGTCTGCCGGTAATCCTGGTCGGACAACTTGCCCAGCCGGTATTCGAACTGCAAGTCGCGCAGGTTCTCGTAAATCGCCGCCTTGCGGTCGTCCAGCCGCCGGGTTGGGGAAACCGGTTCGGGTTCAGGCAGGTCCCGCGCGCGGACACCGAGCGTATAGACGATCACCCCGACAAGCAGGACGGCAGCGGTAAAGGCGATCATGAATCCAGGTCTTCCAGGTCCTTGTCCATCTGCGCCAGCAGGGCGGGGTCCGGCTCGGGCCCGCCAGCGGGCGCCCCGGCGGCGGGAGCCAGCGGCCTGCGGAAACGCTGGATGAGCCACCACACCAGGGCCAGCCCGGCGGCAATCGCGATAAACGGCATCAGCCAGCCGAGCAGGTTGAAACCTTCCGAGGGAGGCTTCAGCAACACGCGCTGCCCGTATTCCTTCACGAAGGCGGCGAGGATGTCCGAGTCCGACATCCCGGCGTTGACCATGCCCAGCAGTTTCTGCCTGGCGGGTTCCGCGAAATGGCAGTGCAGCATGTTGCACGAAGTGATGGAACTGCCGCACCCGCACAGGCAGGCGAGCTGCTCGCCCAGCAGGCGCACCCGGGCGTTCTCCAGCGGATTGCCGCCCTGGCCCAGCAGCAGCGCGGCTGCCGCCAGCGCCAGCAGACTACTTCTGAATCGTTGCCGCATTTTTCTGCACCACGCGGACCGCCGGCAGGCGCGCGTACTGGAATCTCGCCTTGCTGGGAACCAGGCAGATCAGCGTCCCCAACACTAGCATCCAGAAGCCGGTCCAAATCCAGGAGACCAGCGGGAACACGAACGCCTGGATGACCGCCCGCTGGTTGTCATCGCTCATCCCGGCGAAGTTCAGGTACAGGTCCTCGTTGAGCCGGCGTCGGATGGCCACTTCCGAGGTGCCCTGCCGGCTGGCCTTGAAGAAGCGCCGCTCCGGCGCCATCGCGCCCAGCGCGGAGCCGTCCTTCCAAACCTCGATCCGAGCGCGGTCCCAGGTGTAGTTGTCGTTGTCGCCCTCCCGCAGGTCGGCCACCTTCATTTCGTAATGCCCGAGAGCGAAGCGGTCGCCGACTTTGACCTCGATGGTGGTGTCCTTGTTGAACGCCGACCCGGTGAAGCCGACGAACATGAGCACGATGGCCAGGTGCACGATGTATCCGCCGTAGCGCCGCGTGTTGCGGCGCGTGAGCTCCACCGCCGCCAGCGCCAGGTTCCGGCCGCTCTTGGCGCCAATCGCGCGGGCGCCTTTGTAGAACTCCGCCAGGACCGTCCAGGTCACGAACAGGCACAGGCCGAACGACATCAGCGCGTACGGGTGCCGCATGCCCGCCGCGAACAACCCGATCGTCAGCGCCACCGCGGCCAGCGCCGGCCACAGGAAATTCCGGCGCAGGCTCTCCAGCGACGTCCGCCGCCAGGCGAACAGCGGTCCCACTCCGGTCAGGAACAGCAGGAACAGCCCGATCGGGACGTTGACGCGGTTGAAAAACGGAGCCCCAACGGTGATTTTCTCCCCGGTGACCGCCTCCGAGATCACCGGAAACAGCGTGCCCCACAGAATCGCGAACGCTGCCGCCAGCAGGATCAGGTTGTTGAACATGAAGCTCGACTCGCGCGACAGGACGCTTTCCAGGCGCGCTTCGGTCTTCAGGTAGTCCAGGCGGCTCAGGATCAGGTACACCGTCCCCGCGATCGTGATCGCCAGGAACCCGACGAACCACTGGCCGATGGAGGACTGCGCGAAGGCGTGCACCGAGCTGACGATCCCCGAGCGCGTCAGGAACGTCCCGAAGATGCACAGGAAGAAGGTGCCCGAAACCAGCACCATGTTCCACACCTTCATCATCCCCTTCTTTTCCTGCATCATCACCGAGTGCAGGAAGGCCGTGGCGGTGATCCAGGGCAGGAAGGAAGCGTTCTCCACCGGGTCCCAGTTCCAGTAGCCGCCCCAGCCCAGCACGGCGTAGGCCCAGGCCGCGCCCAGGACGATCCCGGCGCTCTGAAACAGCCACGTGACCAGGCTCCAGCGCCGCGTCGTGTGGATCCAGTCGTCGCCCGGCTGGCGCGTGATGAGCGAGCCGATGGCGAAGGCGAACGGAACGGCGAAGCCGACGTAGCCCAGATACAGCATCGGCGGATGGATGGCCATGGCCGGGTATTGCAGCAGCGGGTTCAACCCCTGGCCGTCGGATACCGCGGTAATGCTGCGGCTCAGCGCCAGCATCCGGAACGGACTGGCCACGAACGCATTCAGGATCAGGAAGAAGCACTGCGTGAGCATGAGCGTCGCCGTGACGTACGGCATCATGCCCCCGTGCTTGCGGCGATTGGTGAACACCACCACCGCCGCGTAGCAGGCCAGCAGCCAGCTCCACAGCAGCAGCGAGCCTTCCTGCCCGCCCCACCACGCCGCGAACTTATACAGCGCGGGCATGGCCCGGTTGCTGTGCGCGGCCACGTAGGCGAAGCGGAAATCGCTCGCCAGCAGGCTCGACACCAACACCCCGGAGGCCACCGTCACCAGCAGCCAGATCGAGTACACCGCGCGCCGCGCGCTGACAATCAGGAACGCATTGCGCTTCCAGCCGCCGGCGACCGAGGCGATGACCGCGAACACCGCCAGGCAGAAAGCAAGCAGGATCGCCAGGGCTCCCAGGTTTTCCATAGACGCGTTTCTCTAAACGCCGGCCTTATTGATATAGGCTGGATGCTTGCCCCCGCCCGGCTTGGCTTCGTACTTGGAGGCGCACTTGGCCTGGATCTGGCTGGCGCGGAAGACCCGGTCCGGACCCATCTTGCCGTCCGCCAGCGCCTGCGCGCCTTCGCGGAAGGTGTCCGGAAGCGGATCGCTGCCGCGGTAGACCACCTTGAGCTTTCGCTGATCCTGGACCAGCACGAAGGAGACCTCGCGGCCGGTCCGGTTGATCGAGCCGGGCTCGACGTCGCCGCCCACGCGCAGCCGCTTACCCAGCGCCTGGCTGCCCATTCGATCCAGCTCGGCGACCGTCTTGTAGTAGGTCATGCTCCCGGTGGTCCCGCCGATGGCGAGCCAGATCAGCGTGCCCACGATCACCGCCACCAGCGCAGCGAACTTCCAGTAGCTTCTCATACCAGCCCTTTACTTTAGAGTATACGCTACGCGCCAGGGTTGACTTTCGCTATAGCCCACTCCCGCATTGTAACGAGTGTGAACGCCCACCACACCTCGCGCGCACGCCGCGCGATAATCGAGAGCGATGACTCGCATCCTGTTGCTGCTCACGCTGGGCTGTGCTGTTCTGGCCGCCGGCGAACCCGTCCGCATCATCTTCGACACCGATATGGGCAACGACGTCGACGACGCTCTCGCGCTGGCGCTCTTGCACGCCTGCGAGAGCCGCGGCGAAGCCCGGATCCTGGCGGTAACCATCACCAAGGACAACCGCTGGGCGGCCCCGTTTGTCGACCTGCTCGACACCTTCTACGGCCGACCGGACATTCCCATCGGCATCGTCCGCAACGGCAAGACGCCCGAGGACGGCAACTACACCGCGGTGGTCGCCGGCAAGCAGCGACCGGGAGGCGCGCCGCTTTACCCGCGCAAGCTGACCCCCGCGAGCCAGGCCCCCGACGCGCAGATGATCCTGCGCAAGACGCTGGCCGCGCAACCGGACTCCAGCGTCGTCATCGTCCAGACGGGCTTCAGCACCAATCTCGCGCGGCTGCTGGATTCGGCGGGCGTCGCCCTGGTCAAACGCAAGGTGCGCTTGCTGGTGGCCATGGCGGGCCGGTTCGTCGATTCGGAAACCGAGTACAACATCGTGAACGACATCCCCGCGGCCCAGAAGCTGTTTGCCGAGTGGCCCACCCCCATCGTCGTGAGCCCCTTCGAGCTCGGCGCGTCCACCACCTATCCCGCCGCCCGCATCGGAACCGATTTCCGCTACACCCCGAACCATCCCCTGGCCGACGCCTATCGCGCCTACCAGCGCATGCCATATGACGAGCCACTCTGGGACCCCACCGCCGCGCTCTACGCAGTCCGCCCGGGCGCGGCTTACTTCGATCTATCTCCCGAGGGCCGCGTCACCGTCAGCGACACAGGCGTCACTACCTTCTCCCCAGGCGGCGGCCGCCACCGGCTTCTGAGCGCGAGCCCCGAGCAACGCGCGCGGATTGTCGAAACCGTGGCGGCCCTCGTCAGCCAGCCGCCAGGGCGATGACGTTATACACGCCGCCATAGATTCTACGCATCAGATCAGCCGCTTGCTCACGCGCGTGGCTCGGTACCTTGGCCGAGCCGCGACCGCGAGGGAGCGGTGGCGCATTCGTAAGTGCGAACTACGATGTGAGTTGCTGCGTCTCTACAAACAGGGCGCTCGCCTCGCCTGGCTGCGTTTGCGTTGCGCGGCTCGCTCCACGACGTCCCATCGAGTCAAAGGAGGGCATCCGTATGATTGTTACCTTAGCCACGCACTGGTGGAGGGTCTCTACTCAACCTTGGACGACGACCTTCAAGACCGCGATTAGCGGCAAGAGCCACCTCAGGACCTTTGTGGGTGTGGCCATTGGGGCTCTCATTGGCTTGCTGCTCTCATGGCTCACGTACTTACTGGTCGGCCCACCGCACCAGCAATTCATGGGATTGGCTTCGATCTGGGTCAAGAGCGGCACTCCGCCGCCCATCGGCACGTGGGCCGTGATTGTGCCCTGTGGAGTTCTCTACGGCTTCTACACCTTCCAGATTGTGCTCTTCATCGTCGCACGCTTGTTAGGCGGGAAAGGCTCATTCGGCGCGCAAAGCTATGTCCAATCTCTCTTCTATGCTCCCCTCTCCATGGTGCAGCAGGTGTTGGCCGTGATCCCAGTAGCTGGCCGCCTGCTGTTTGCGCTGCTTGCCGTTTATTCGTTGCTTTTGACGACCACCTCGCTCAAGGCCGCGCATGGGTATTCCACGTGGCGTGCGGTTCTCACCTGGGTAATCCCCATCCTCCTGAACATCCTCATATTCATGACAATCGTTCTGCTGGTTTCTACAAGGGCTCACTACTGAGGCCCGCAGAATACAGTGACCAGCTCCGGCGTGGCAAGGGCGCCTGACCGGCCCGAACGCCGTCCACGCTCACGCCGACCGGTACACCTGGGGAACGAACGTCTGGTCGCTGATCGGCGGACGGACGTAGTTGCTCTTCTCCCGCCCCGGCAGTTTGATCTGGTCCGGCGTCAGGTCCTTGTACGGGATCATCGACAGCAGGTGACGAATGCAGTTCAGCCGCGCGCATTTCTTGTCGTCGGCGTTCACCACGTACCAGGGCGCCTGCTTGATGTCCGTGTACGAGAACATCTCGTCCTTGGCGCGGGAGTAATCCACCCAGCGTCTCCGCGATTCCAGGTCCATGGGGCTCAACTTCCAGCGTTTGGTCGGGTCCTTGATCCGCGCCTGGAACCGTTTCTCCTGTTCTTCGTCGCTCACCGAGAACCAGTACTTGAGCAGGATGATGTCGGAGCGCACCAGCATCCGTTCGAACTCCGGGCAGGAGTGCATGAACTCCATATACTCCGCCTCGGTGCAGAAACCCATCACGCGCTCGACGCCGGCGCGGTTGTACCAGCTCCGGTCGAACAGCACCATTTCCCCGGCGGCCGGCAGATGCGGGACGTAGCGTTGAAAGTACCATTGCGTCTTGTCCCGTTCGGTGGGAGTCCCCAGGGCCACCACTTTGCAGATCCTGGGATTCAGGCATTCCGTGATGCGCTTGATGACGCCGCCCTTGCCCGCCGCGTCGCGGCCTTCGAAGATGGCCACCACCTTCAGGCCCTTGTGCCGCACCCATTCCTGCAACTTCACCAGCTCGATCTGGAGCCGCCCCAGTTCCTTCGCGTACATCCCGTCTTTGAGGACCACGGCATCGGCAGCCTTCTTGTTCTTTCCGTTACCTTCCGATTCCTTCTTGTGTTTTGTCCTGTTCTTCGACATAGTCGGTCATCCCCATTCCTTAGTGGGTGCTCGTGTTGCTCTTCCAGCTCTTCCATTCCTCGATCACCGCCTCGGTCATCCGCCCGGCTGCGTGGTGCAGCCAGCCCGGGTACAGCTTCGCCAGGTGGCGGCCAATCTCACGGCCCTTTCCGCTGCCCAGATGGACATTGGCGGTCTCCCAGCCCATCGCGTGCAACAGGCGCGTTTCATCCCGCTCGGCCGGCAGCTCGGACAGCTCGATGCGGCCGCAGTCCGGCGACAGGCGCCGCACGATCCAGCGCCCTTTCAACCTCACGTAGGGATCCGGGCACCGCACCGAACGGTCCAGGATCTCCTGGTACAGGATCCGCCCCGATGCTTTCTTCCCGGCGTCGAACAGGCACGCCGACGGCGCCATGGCCTTGGCCTCGCGAGCGATCCTGCCGCCCCGCCAGTCGGCGATCACGACGAAGCGTTGGCGTCCCAGGCTGCCCAGCCCCGCGACACGATGCACGATCCGCATCGGCAGTTCCGCTTCCGGAAGCATGCGGCGCAGCGCTTTCACCGCGCTCGCCGGAGGACTCCCTCGGATCGACGGAAGCCTGTCCAGCTTCTTCCAAAACACTCCCGGATCCTTGAGCCGGTGCTCGGCCATGGCCCGCAGCGCATGGTGCTGCTCGGCCATGACAAAGGCCCGCCCGCCGGCCTCGATCCCGTCGCGGTAGCCCTTCAGTATCGCTTCCGCGGCCCGCTTCGCATCGATCGCCAGATGTCCCCCGCGAGTCGCCAGGTTGGCGCTCGCCGCCAGCCGGACCAGGTCGTTGGTGTACGGCAGTCGCCAGGCCTCGTCAAAGTCGTTGATGCCCCAGATCAGCCGTCCCTCGGCATCGCGCCAGGTTCCGAAATTCTCCACGTGGAGGTCGCCCACCGCCAGGATCGCCGGGGCCGAGGCCAGTTCTTTGCAGACCTCCGGCCAGATCTGGGCCCAGCGGTAGAACGTCGCGCGCAAGAAAGGAAACGGGCCATCCCGCATCCGCTCGTGCTTCAGATCGAGATCGGCTTTGACCAGTGAGATGTGGCGGCCAAGCCAGGCCTCGTACTTCGCCGTGGCTCTTCGGATTCCCACCAGCCAGCTCCTCTCAGTGGGCGCACGCGGCCGCAAGCCTGGCGGTAAGCAGCCACCGCAGCAGGCCGCGGGGTTGCCCGTCGAACCGCTCGATGTCAATCGCCGCCAGGGCGCCCTTCTTCAGTTCCACCAGCGCCCACCCGGCGCCCAGCAGAAAGCTCGCCGCTTCTCCCAGCAATGGCTCGTGGCCGGCCAGCAGGATCGCCCTCTCGTCGCGGTGAGATCGGATTTCTTCCCACACCGATTCGCGCGAAGAGCCGGGCAGCAGCGCCTCGGTGCGCACGATGGCCTGCTTGCAGCCCAGAATCTCCGCCGCCATCTCCGCGGTCTGCGCCGCCCGGGGATAAGGACTGGTGAGGATCAAAGAGGGACGGACGCCGGCGTTGCGCGCCACGCCCAGGATCAGGCGAAGCCGCTGCCTGCCCTTTTCCGTCAACTGGCGCTTCTCGTCGGCGCGGCCCGGCCGTCTCGCCTCCGCGATCCCGTGGCGCAGGAGGTACAACTCCATCAGCGTCTCCCGTTCCGCCGCGCCCGCGTTCTCGCCTTACGCGGCGCCGGCGCGGCCGCCCCGCTCTTCAGGTCCAAGGTCTTGATATGGCGTTGCAGCTCCAGGAAAATCGCGTCGGCGGGCTGGCTGGCATCCACCACCGTGAAGCGGTATCGTTTGGCCATCCCATCCAGCGCACGGATCAGGCGGGCCTGGTAGCGCACGAAGCTCTGATGCATGTCCGCGCCGAAGCGCATGTCCATCCCGCTTTCCCAGAAATCGAAGGCGCCGCGGCCCAGAACCACGCGCGAGACCAGGTCCTTCACTTCCGCGCGCAGGTAATAGACGGCATGGGGAACCAGCCCGAACCCGGCGACCTGCTCGATCCAGCGCCGGTCTTCTCCGCGCGCGATCGCCCGCGCCATGATCGAGAAGATGTACCGGTCGGTGAGCACCACGAAGCCGGCTCTCAGGGCCGGAATGATCTGGTTCTGGAGCTGGTCCGCGAAGTCGGTGGTATAGAACAGGGTCATGGTCACCGGCCCCAGCGTATTGCCGTTCTTGGCCTCTTTGATCCCCTTGCCCGCCAGCGCCGAGCGCGCCATCCCGGTGTCCAGTACCGCGTGCCCTTCCTGTTCCAGCCACTGCCGAAGTTGCGCGACTTGGGTGGTCCGGCCCACTGCATCCGGGCCTTCCACCACGATCAACTGCCCATGCAGCTCCGAGCAATCCACGCCCGGAAGCGGCTCACTGTAGAATTGCAGCGGCGGTGGGGACACCATTGCGCTCTCCAATCGCGAATCGCAGCACTCCGGATTTCAGATGCTCGCCCAGAACTTCTTCCACGATCTGGCGCATCTGCTGTTGTTGTTCCTCGATGGAGAGGGTCGCGTCGATCACCCGAAAGCCCATCTCCTCCGCCATGGCCTCGTATTCGTCCAGAATGCGGCCCTGGAAGATGCGGAAGCTCTCCTCCACGTCGCGGCTCAATCCCAGGTCCATGCCGGCCTCGTAGTACTTGATGGCGTCGCGCCCGCCCAGGATCCGCTGTATGGCCACATCCAGCGGCACGCGGAAATAGAACGCCAGGTCCGGCCGGAGCGCGAAGCGGTACAGGTTGCGCACCCAGCGGCGGCTGACGCCCCGGGCCACGTCGCGCGCGAACGCGGTGAAGGCGTAGCGGTCGGCGCAGACGATGGCCCCGGCTTTGACCAGCGGCAGGATGTAGCTCTCCATGCGGTCGGCGAAATCGGTGGCGTGGATCAAGCTGAACGTCGTCGGCGTGAACATCTCCTTCTTCTTGCCGCGGCGGGTGGTCTGGCGAACCAGCGGCGAGGAATTCCACTCGCTGAACGTCACCGCGTAGCCTTGCGCGCGCAGCCACCGGCTGAGCAGCGAGATCTGCGTGGATTTCCCCGAGCCGTCTATGCCTTCGACGATGATCAGCTTTCCGTGGTAGCGGTTGGGTACGAACAGGCTCATATCGTGAACGAATCCCACTTATTATAAGATAGATGCCCCGGTACGCGGCGATCGACATCGGCAGCAACTCCATCCGCATGCTGGCCGCCGAGGTCGCCCCGGGGAGCGCGGTGCGGATTCTGGCCTCCGAGCGGGAGGTGACGCGCCTGGGGGAGAGCGTCTTCCGCAGCGGCAGCATTAGCGAAGAAGCCATGAGCCTGACCTGCGCGGTGCTCGCCAAAATGGCGGCGCAGTACAAGGCGCTGGAGGTCGCCGGCGTCCGGGCGGTGGCCACCTCGAGCGTTCGCGACGCGCGAAACCAGGCGGAGTTCCTCGACCGGGCCTCCCAGGCGATTGGCAGGCCGGCGGAAGTCGTCTCCGGCCGCGAGGAAGCCCGGCTCATTCACCTGGGTGTGCTGAGCCGCTGGCCGCAGCCCGGCAAGCGCGTGCTGATCGTCGACATTGGCGGGGGCAGCGTCGAGATCATCGCCGCGGAGGACGGCCGCATGTTGGAGGCCGTCTCCAAGCCGCTCGGAGCCGTGCGTCTGCGCGAGATCCTTCTGGCCGGCGATCCGCCCACTCCGCGCCAGCTCCACCAGATGCGCGAGTTCATCCAGGAGAAGCTCGCCGATACCTTCCGCCGCTTCGGCAGTGGGCGCTGGGATCGGGCGATCGCCACCTCGGCCACCGCCTCGGCGGTTGCCTGCGCCATCGGCGGCGTGCCGCGTTCGAAAAGGGACCATATAGACAGGCTGCGTGTCGCCACGGCGCAGGTCCGCAGGCTCTACAAGAAACTCAGCGTCCTGGACCTGGCGGGGCGGCGCGGGGTCACCGGCATCGGCCCCAGGCGCGCCGAGATCATCGTCCCCGGCGTCGGCGTGCTGCTGGAGATCCTCGAGCGCTTGCGGCTGCCCTCGGTCTACTATTCCGCGGCCGGCGTGCGCGACGGCATCGTTGCCGACCTCGCCGCGCGCGGCGTGGGCGTCGAACTGGCCCGCCTCAGCCGCGACCAGCGCCGGGAGGTCGAAGGGATGAGCCTGCGCTACGGCGGCTCGCTGAAGCACGCGCGCAAAGTCGCCGCCCTCGCACACGTGCTCTTCAACTCCCTGCTGCCTTTGCACCAACTGCCGCCCGCTTTCGGAAAGCTCCTGGAGGCGGCCGCGTACCTGCACGACATCGGCCACTACGTCAGTGACTTGAGCCATCACAAGCACTCTTACTACCTGGTGGCGAACTCCGATATGCCCGGCTTTACCAACCGCGAGCGGGAGTTGATCGCCAACCTCTGCCGCTATCACCGCAAGGCGCTGCCGGCCTCCACCCACCTCAACATCCGGTCGCTGAACGCGGAGGAGCGGCGCGCCCTGCTGCGGCTCATCCCTCTGTTGCGTGTCGCCGACAGCCTGGATCGCAGCCACGACCAGCGCGTCGAGAGCCTGGAGTGCCAGGTCCGGGATGGCCAGGTGGTTCTCGAACTTGCCTCTCGGTCCGATATCGACCTGGAAGGCTGGGCCGCGGAGCGCGCCGGTGAGGCCTTCCGTCAGGTGTACGAAGTGCCCGTGGCTATCCGGGCTGCCAAGGTGAACCTGTGAAACCTGACGCGCGCGACGTCGAACCGGGGATTGCGATCCGCAAGTTTGCCCTCCAGCTCGCCTCCGCGTTGCTTCGGAGATTCGCTTTCGAGGTGAACCGCGCCTCCAAGCCCGGCAATCCCGAGGCCATTCACGATCTGCGCGTCTCGATCCGCCGCCTCACCCAGTGCCTTCGCCTGTTCGCGCGGTTCTTCCCCCGCGGCGAGGCGAAGAGAATCCGGCGGGAGCTTAAGGCGCTGATGACCCAGGCCGCCCAGGTCCGTAACCGGGACATCGCGCTGGAGCTGCTCCGCAGGGCGGGGATTCGGCCCCCCGCGCCGGTTCTCGCCAGGCTCGCGCAGGAGCGGGAACGGGAGCATCGCCTGCTGGTGGAAGGCCTCCAGCTCTGGAGCCGCCGCGGCTCCTTCAAGAAATGGCGTTCGCAACTGGATCTGTGAACATGCCCAAAAGCAATCGCATCGATTGGGACGATTCGGCAACCGCCGGGCAAAACGCGCGCCTCAAGCTGCCCGCCCTGGCGCAGTCCTTTTTCGAGGCGGGCCGGAGGCTGGCCAACCTGAACGCCTCCGATGCAGCGCTGCACCGGTTCCGCCTGAGGACCAAACGGCTGCGCTACACACTGGAGTTCTTCCGCTTCTGCTACGGGCCGGGACTGGAACGCCGCCTGGAGGTTCTTCGGGAGATTCAAGACTGCCTGGGAGAGATCAGCGACTGCGCCGTCGCGCGAGAACTGGCCGCCCGGACGCTCGCGCCGCGCTCCGCCGAGCGGCAGCAGGCAGACCGCTTCCTGCGCGCAAGGGCGCGGCGGAAAGCAGCCCAATTCCGGCGCTACTGGCGGGTGGTGGTCGATGTCCCCGGCCAGGAGCGCCGCTGGCGAAACTACCTTTCCCGCGTCCCCGGCGAGTGACGCTGACCGGCTGCCGCAGCGCTCAGGGCGCTCCCCGATTCGTTACACTCGATAGTACATGGCCGCTGGGACAAAACCCGAGATGCCGATGCCCGTGCGGGAGCTGGCGGAAACCCGCGGCGTGCGCGACTGCCTGCAATGGTTCACCCGGGAAAAACAGTGGATCGACGAGCAACACGTACAGCTCTGCCGCATCCCCGCTCCCACGTTCCTCGAGCAGAAGCGGGCCGAGTGGATGGCCCAGCAGTTCTCGGCGCTGGGCTGCCAGGCCGAAATCGACCGCGCCGGCAACCTCCTCGCGCGCCTGGGCCCGGACGACGGCTCCCCGCTCATCGCCCTGACGGCTCACCTGGACACCGTGCTGGCCCCGCGAACCCGGGACGAAATCGGGGTCGATCCGGACGGCACATTCCGCGGCCCCGGGGTCTCCGACAACGGCGCAGGCCTCGCCGCGCTGCTCGCCATCGCCCGCGCCATGCGATCTTCTCCACCCCTCCAAGGCGCCGGCGCCGCGCTGCTGCTGGTGGCCAACGTGGGCGAGGAGGGAGAGGGCAACCTGAGCGGGATGCGCTATCTCGCCAGGCAGTCTCCGCTCGCGCCCCGGATCAAGTCGTATCTCGTGCTCGACGGGCCCGCGCTCGACCACATCACCTCGCGGGCCCTGGCCAGCCGCCGCTTCGAGGTCGTCTTCACCGGACCGGGCGGCCACAGTTGGAACGACTACGGCAACCCCAACCCCGTGCATGCGCTGAGCCATACCATCGCTTGGTTCACGGACCAGTGCTCCGGCATGGCCACCAACGGCGTCGCGCCGCGTGCTTCCTTCAATTTCGGCACCTTCGAGGGAGGCTACAGCGTCAACTCGATTCCTGCGATGGCGCGCGCCAAGCTGGACCTGCGCTCCGACGACAGCCAGGTGTTCGACGAGCTGGCCGCTACGCTGGCCCAGGCCGCCGAGCGGGCGCTGGAGCTCGAGAATCGGCGTGCCAGCGGCGCCAGGCTGGCCGCAAAAATCAAGGAGATCGGCTCGCGGCCGGGCGGCCAGCTTCCGGAAGATGCATCCATACTGCTCTTTCTGCGGGCCGTCGACACGTACCTCGGCATCCGCGCGCGGCCGCATCTGGCCTCCACCGACGCCAACATCCCGCTGTCGCTGGGCATCCCCTCCCTTTCCATTGGCACGGGCGGCCAGGGCGGCGGCAACCACACCCCCGCCGAATGGTACCATCCCGAAGGCCGCGACCTGGGCCTGAAACGCATCCTGCTCACCCTGGCGATGCTGATGAGCGAGGGCTGACGGCGCACGGCTGAGATAATGGCAAGGTGAGCCGCCCCGTCCATCCGCCAACCTGGCGCGCCGACCTGGCGCTGGTGTTCATCACGCTGATCTGGGGCTCCACCTTCGTCGTGGTGAAGCAGGCGCTGGAGGACTGCTCCACTCTGCTGTTTCTGGCATTGCGCTTCAGCCTGGCAACGGTAGCGCTCGGGCTGGCTTTCCGCCCCCTGCCGAGCAAGTTCTCGCGCTCCAAACCTTTTTTGGCCGGCGGGGTCGCGGCGGGAGTGTGCCTGTTCGGCGGCTACCTGCTGCAAACCGTCGGCCTGCGTTACACGACCCCTTCGAAATCCGCCTTCATTACCGGGCTATCGATCGTGATGGTGCCGGTGCTGGCGGCGCTGGCGCAACGGAAGATTCCGCTCCCCCGGGAGGTGTTGGGGGTGGTGGTCGCCACCGGCGGCATGGCCTTGCTGACGCTGCCGGGCCAGTCCTTGCGCATTGGAAAAGGGGACCTGCTGACGCTGGGATGCGCGGTCGCGTTTGCCGTGCACATCCTGGTAGTGGGGCACTACGCCCCCAGGCTGGGTTTCGAGGCGCTGACCCTGGTGCAGATTGTCACCACGGCCGCCCTGGCGCTGGCGAGTTTCTGGTGGGCGGAGACGCCGCTGATCCGGTGGCGGCCCGGGGTGGCGGCCGCCCTGCTGGTGACGGGGTTGTTTGCCACCGCGCTGGCCTTCGGAATCCAGGCCTGGGCACAGCAATACACCACGCCCACCCGCACGGCGCTCATCTTCGCACTGGAGCCGGTTTTCGCCTGGCTCACCTCGTTCCTCCTGACCGGGGAACTGTTGTCGCGCCAGGCGACCCTCGGCGCCGCCTTGATCCTCTCGGGCATTCTGCTGGTGGAATTGAAACCGGCCGCCCCAAGGCAACGTGCGGAACTCTGACGGAATATAATAAAGAGAAGCCTGCCCTCGGAGAATTTACCCATGAGTCTTTTTCGCCAATTGCGACAGCAGAAGCTGCTCTCGGTCACCCTGCTGCTTTTCACACTCTCGATCGGAATCCTGATCGGGACGCTGGTCATGACCGCAGTACGCGCCGACAAAGCGCAAGGGGGAGCGCCGGATGCGACCCCGCTGACCATCCCCAGCCCGGTCCAGCTTTCCACCGCGTTCAGCGCCCTCGCCAAGCAGCTCGAACCCTCGGTGGTGAACATCACCTCCAAGTTCGGGCCGCCGCCCTCGCAGCAGACACGGAGCCGGCGCCGGCAGGCGCAGCCCCAGCCGGACCAGGAAGACGACGATCAGGGCGGGATCGATCTGTTCCGGCGGTTCTTCGGGCAGGACCCCTTCGGCAATGATCTCCCCCAGCAGCCGTTCCGCCGCCAGGGTACCGGCTCGGGCGTCGTGGTGGACCGCAACGGCTATATTCTGACCAACTTGCACGTGGTGGAGGACGCCACCCGCATCCAGGTGAAGTTCAACGGCGACCCCACTGAGTACACCGCCAAGCTGGTCGGTTCGGACCCCGAGACCGATCTGGCCGTCATCAAGCTCGAGGACGGCAAGAAACTCGTCCCCGCCAGGATCGGCAATTCCGATGGGGTACAGGTAGGCGATTGGGCGGTCGCCATCGGCTCGCCGTTCGGCTTCGAGGCAACCGTAACAGCGGGCATCATCAGCGCCAAGGGACGCGACATCGGCGGCGTCGAGCACCAGTTGCAGAAGTTCATTCAGACCGACGCGGCGATCAACCCGGGCAACAGCGGCGGGCCGCTGCTCGACATCAAAGGCGAAGTGATCGGCATCAACACCGCCATCGCCACCGAAAACGGCGGCTACCAGGGCATCGGCTTCGCTCTGCCGATCAACCTGGCGGTGAACGTCTACAACCAGATCATCAAGACCGGCCGGGTATCGCGCGGCAGCATCGGGGTCGGGTTCAACGCCAACGAGAAGCCTGAGACCCTCAAGGTCTACGGCGCCACACACGGTGTGTTTGTCACCCAGGTGACACCGGGCGGGCCGGGCGACAAGGCCGGCATCAAGGAAGAGGACGTCATCATCGCCTTCAACGGCCAGCCGGTGAAGGACGGCGACGACCTGGTCAGCCGGGTTTCCAGCACCCCGGTCGGCTCCGTGGCCAGCGTGACGGTCCTGCGCCAGGGCAAGCAGATGGACCTCAAGCTGACGGTCGGCGAGCGTTCCGAGGTCTGGGCCAACGCACCGCAATTCCGCCGCTTCCGCCGCGAGGAGCCGGGCCAGGCGGGGAGTTCCACCGAGGTGAAGTTCGGCCTGAACGTCCAGAACCTGACCCAGGGCCTTCGCGACCGCCTCGGCTTCGACGAGAAGGGCGGCGTGCTGATCACCGGCGTTCTTGCAGGCTCGTTTGCCGAGGATATCGGCCTTCTGCGGGGGGACGTCATCATGGCCATCAACAGGCAGCCGGCCAACTCGGTGGATGATGTCCAGCGCATCCAGTCCAAGCTGAAGCCCGGCGATGCGGTGGCCTTCCGGGTGATGCGGGCCATCCGGCAGGGGATGCGCTCGGGCGACGTCCAGTGGCAGGCGGTTTTCCCGGCGGGCACCTTGCCGGCCAATCCGTGATAGGATAGCGCATTGGGGGGCGCCTCCCGCGGCTGCCCCTCGCTGTTTGTTGGGTTCAGGGAGCTGCGCTTGCGAAGATTTGCTGCGCTGATCGGAGTGCTCTGTTTGGCCGTCCCGGGCTTCTCGGAGGCCCCAAAGTCCGCCCGGAAGTCCTCTTCCACCACCGCCTCAAAGACTTCCGCAAGCGCCGTGAAGCGCTCCCCCACCGGCAGGACCCGCAAGGCCGCCCGCTCCCGGAAGAGGCGCCAAAGCTGGCGCACCGGCCAAATGACGCCCACGCCGGAGCGATACAAAGAGATTCAGCAGGCATTGATCGACCGGGGCTATTTGCAAGGCCCGGCCAGCGGCGTCTGGGGACCGGACTGCGCCCAGTCGCTCAAGAAGTTCCAGCAGGACCAGAATCTCGAACCGAGCGGGAAGCTGGATTCGCTCTCGCTCATCACCTTGGGACTTGGACCCAAGCGGGAGCCCCTGGGCTCCACCGCCGTGGTCCGCAATCCGCCTCCGGGGTCGGGGGCGCGGTAAGATCCGCCATGATCATCGGTGTTCCCCGCGAAGTCAAAGACCACGAAACGCGCGTGGGACTGGTTCCGAGCGGCGTGATCGCGCTGGTCGAGGCCGGCCACCGTGTCTTGGTCGAGGCCGGCGCGGGCAAAGGCAGCTCCATCACCGATCAGGAATACGAGGAGGCCGGCGCGACGCTGCTCCCCTCGGCCACGGAGGTCTGGGGACAGGCTGACCTGGTCATCAAAGTCAAAGAGCCGCAGCCGCGCGAGTACGGCTGTCTCCGCCCCGGGCTGGTGCTGTTCACCTATCTGCACCTCGCTCCCCTGCCCGCGCTCACCGACCGCCTCCTGGAATCCGGCGTGACCGCCATCGCTTACGAGACCATTCGCGAGAAGGACGGATCCCTGCCGCTGCTCACCCCCATGAGCGAGGTCGCGGGCAGGCTGGCCGTTCAGATCGGCGCCGTCTATCTGGAGGCTCCCAACGGCGGACGCGGTATTCTGCTCGGGGGGGTGCCGGGCGTGGCGCCGGGCAACGTGGTCATCCTGGGCGGCGGGGTCGTGGGCACCAATGCCGCCAAGGTAGCCGTCGGCATGGGCGCGCACGTCACCCTCATCGACAAGAACCTCGACCGGCTGCGCCAGATCGACGACGTCTTCCTCGGACACGTGGTGACCCTGGCCTCCAACGTCTGGACCGTTCGCGAGGCCTTGCGGCAGGCCGACCTGGTCATCGGCGGCGTGCTGGTCCCCGGGGCCTCGACGCCCAAAATCGTCCGCCGCGACATGCTGCGGCTGATGAAGAAGGGCGCGGTGATGGTGGACGTCTCGATCGATCAAGGCGGCTGCTTCGAAACCTCGCACCCCACCACGCACACCGACCCGATTTACTTCGTCGATGGCGTGCTGCACTATTGCGTGTCGAACATGCCGGCCGCCGTGCCGCACTCCTCGACCCTGGCGCTGACCAACGCCACCTTCCCCTATCTGCTCGCGCTCGCCAACCAGGGTTTCGAAGCTGCCTGCCAGTCACACCGCGCCATCCGCGAGGGCGTCAACACCTTCCAGGGCCACGTCACCTACCCCGCCGTCGCCGAATCCCAGGGCCGCCCCTGGAAGGAGATCACCGCACTGCTGTAGTCACAGCAACCTTCCCGCCCTCGGCTTCGCCAGGCGGCGCTCCAGGCGGGCTTGGCGGCGCTTGAACTCTTCGGAATCGGCCAGCGCCCGCGCGCTCCGGATCATCTCGAGCGCCATCGCGTAATTGCGCTCGTGGTGCTCGTAATACTTGGCCAGCGCCTCGAGCGCCGTCACCCGGTAGGGGTTGCGGCCCGAGGCTAGGTCCGTCAGGACGGCCAGCGCCGCCGGCTCGTTTCCCAGCTTCCTCTCGATCATCGCGGTGTCCCACAGAGTCCGGAACAGCAGATCGTCGGGCAGCCCCATCGCCACCGCGCGCCGCATCAATTCCAGCGCCTGCTCCTTCCGCTCGGCTTTGAGGAACCACCGCGCCAGGCCGACCAACTCGCTGCCGTGGGCGAACCGCGCGGTTCCAGGCTCGCGAAAGGCAAACGGCACGATGCCCGTCAGGCACGCAGTCGTCAGGATGTCGGTGGCGTTGTGATGGAAAATCGGGACCACCCGGAAAGCCTGCTGCGTGCGCAGATACTCGAAGTAGACGTAGGGGATCATTTCCCCCGGCAGATCGCCCTCGCGCTCCACGCCCAGGATCTGGTTCTCGAGATCCACCAGCCGGCAGCTTTCCAGGCGCAGCTTCCACAGCCGGCGCGCGCCGTGCAGCAGGTCCAGGTGCGCCAGGCGGTCGAACGGCGGGCGCGCCCGAGCCATCCGATACCGCGTCTCCAGCAGCGGCTGGTCGTAGGTCTTGCCGTTGTAGGTGATCAGGACGTCGAATTCCTCGAGGTGACGGGCCAGCGCCCACAGCAGGCTCGGCTCCTCGCCGTAATCCCGCATGAAGAACTGGCGCACCCGAAACCCGTCCGGGCAGATGCGCCCCACGCCGACCAGGAACGCATAGGTCCCCGAACCGCCCGCCAGTCCCGTCGTCTCCGTATCCAGGAAAGCCCAGCGCCCGACCGGCGACGGCCTGGCTTCCTCCCCCGACAGCGCCCCCAGCAGGTCTTCGGGAAGCTCGAGCAGGTTCGAGAGATCCATGCTCCCGTGCCGCCGATGCCGCTCGTACAGCTTCTCGGTTTCAAAGTGGTGGCCGAACGGAGTCTCGACCACCTCCCCGCTCATCCACTGCTCGATGAAGTAGCGTGAAGGCCGATTGTCGGCCGGGGCCGCCGCCGTCTGGCTCCCCTCCGCATACTTCTTGTCGATGCGCGCCACCTTGCGCCGGAGGATGGCCAGTTGTTCCTGGAGATCGCCCACGAACTTCGCCTTTTCTTTGCCAATGATAACCCGCCGTGACGGCCGGTTCAAGCCTACTGCCCTTCAATCTGCGTCGAGACCTCTTCCCACTCCGCCAGCAGCCCTTCGAGGCCGGCGCGGCGGCGCGCGAGCAGGTCGGCGAGCCGGATGGTCTCCTCGGCGCTCCTGAAATCCGCCAGCGCCGATTCGTATCCGGCGATCTCGGCCTCCAGCCGCGCGATCTCCTCCTCGAGGCTTTCCCGGCGTTCCTTCAGTTGCCGCAGACGAATCGGGTTGAGGCGTTTGGGGCGCGCCTCGTCGGTCTCGACCGGAGCCGGCGGCGCCTGGGCCGCCTCCGGCTCGGGCTCGACCTCCGGGGCCGCGATGGCGTTCTTGCGCCACAGGTAGTCTTCGTAGTTGCCCGGGTAGACGTTCACTCTCTGGTCGGCGATTTCAAAGACGCGGGTGGCGAGCTTGTCGATGAAGTACCGGTCGTGCGAGACGAACACCAGCGTGCCCGAGTAACCCTGCAAGGCCTCGAGCAGAATGTCTTTCGCCCGCAAGTCCAGGTGATTGGTCGGCTCGTCCAGCAGCAGGAAATTCGACGG
>JBEKWU010000009.1:0-95628 GCA_049512775.1 Bryobacteraceae bacterium | reverse complement strand
CGAAGTCCCTTGCATTCTGTGTGTTACAAACGGAATTCGATTCAATACCCATAGCCTGCCGCGTTCGCCGCAAACGCCAGCGGCTTCCTTCAAACGGCCCTATCGAAAGTGCCCCGGCCTGGCGTGTCTGTCGCGCCCGAACGCTGTCGCGCCGGAGCACCTCCGATAGGGATCTAACGTTTGGGGCCAACTTGCGGATGGCCGACGACTCACTCACGATCGTCTCGCATCAGAGGAATCAGAGGAATGGGACGCCGGATCGAACTTCTGCGGCACGCGCGTCCTGCAGGCGCTAGGCAGGTCCCTAGCCAGCTAGCGACTGAGCGGTACAATTTCTTCAGGCAATTGAGGCGAGCATGACCGGCCAAACCACCTCCCATTACCGCATCCTCGACAAGCTCGGCGAGGGCGGGATGGGGGACGTCTACGAGGCCGGCGACACGCGGCTCGACCGCACGGTGGCCGTTAAGTTCATCAAGGGCGGATTCGGCGAGCGGTTCGAGCGCGAGGCGCGCGCCATCTCGTCTTTGAACCACCCGAACATCTGCGCGCTGTTGCCGCAGCCGGCCATCCACGTGGTGCTGAACTGGACGGCGGGTCTGGCGCGGTGACGCATGGGGCAATACAAGTACACCGTCTACGTGGACGACAACTTCCACTACATGGACGAGAGCGAGCGGTACAAACTCGGGGAGTTCGACGATTGCGCCGCGGCGATTGCGGCCTGCAAGCAGATCGTGGACGAGTGTCTCCTGCACAATTGCGGCAAGGGGGAGGACTTGTACGTAACTTACCTGATGTTCGGCGAAGACCCGTTCATTCGCACCGATGACCCGAACTGCAAGTTTTCCGCCCGGGACTACGCACGGGAACGGGTGCGGGTACTGGCAGAGGGAAAGTAAACGGTCAGGCGGGCGGGTTGCCGCGGTCGCCGAACAGGGAACGCAGCGCGTCCGGGAAGCTATCCGCCCATCCGGGGGCTATCCCCGAGCGCGCCAGAAGTCCGCTTCAGGGAAGTTGACGAAAACGGGGAATTGGGCGCGGCCACTTGGGTGGTTTGTCGCTAGCCGGACTTCTGGACGACACATGGCCGGCACTCGGAAGGAAATAACAGATGCGGGTCGCGCCGGGGCGGGCCCAATGATCCTGGACGACCTGCTTCACTTCGTTCTCGCAGGTGGGACGGGAGATCGTCAGATTGAGCTGAGCGCTGCACGAATTGGCTGGAAGAGCAATGGCCTACGGGGACATTGGGTTCGTCTTGTACCCTGAGGTGCTTGGCGTCGATCTCGCGTTCGGCGGCCATGGAGTGCCTTGCCGACTCCAGAAAAGCATGAGCGGGCTGGCTCTTGGAGGGAGTTTGGGGCTAAGGCATTGCGGGGATGGGAGAAAAGAAGTGGAGTGGGCGGCGAATGGGTTCGCGGAATTTCGGCCCGCGGAGGTGCAAACGGATGTCTCAAGTGGATCTCAAATGAGATACACTGGGTGAGGAGTGGTTGACATGCGACGGCGCGGTGAGAAGACCCGGATGGTGCATGCTCGGGTTGACCCGAAGCTCAAGAGGTCGGCCGAGCGGGTGTTTACGGAACTTGGGATCACGACCACCGAAGCGATCCGGCTGTTTCTGAAGCAGGTGGAGTTGCACAGAGGCCTTCCGTTTCCGGTTTCGATTCCGAATGAGGAAACGGTGGCGGCCATGCTGGAGAGCAACGACGCTGCGGCGCTGAAGCGCTATCGGTCGTTCCGCGAGCTGCGCGAGCAGATCTGATGGCGCTGGAGCTCCGCACGACCACCGCTTTTGAGCGGGATCTGCGGCGCGTCGCGAGACAGGGCAAAGACCTCGACAAGCTGGAGACGATCATCGACCTTCTTCAGGCGCAGGAGCCGTTGCCTGGCCGGTGCCGCCCGCATCCGCTGGGCGGGAACTGGGTTGGATGCTGGGACTGCCATGTGGAGCCCGATTGGATCCTGCTTTACGGATTGACCGATGAGGCGCTGATTCTGGTTCGAACCGGCAGCCAAGCCGATTTGTTCGGGGGGTAGAGGCGTCTGTGTCCACGAGTGGGCTTGCGGGAGGGGGGAATCCGGGGGTGGGTCCCCTGTTCCATCCCACAGTGAAATCCGACGAGCGCGCGCGAGTCGACCGGCTCCCCCAGTACCGACCTCTGGTCCTCGGTTCGAGCCGCCATTCGCCACCACGGCCCCGAACATCACTCGGTGGTGCGCCTGGCGGTAGAATGATGGTGGATGACGCGCAAGGTCAGTGTCGTAATTGAACAGGACGAGCACGGATGTTACGCGTGGTGCCCAGAACTGAAGGGGTGCCAATCGCAAGGAAAGACGGTCGAAGAGACTCTTGCCAATATCCGCGAGGCCATCGAACTGTTCCTGGAGACTCTGACCGATGAGGAGCGGTCGGCGGCGCTGAGCCAGGAGATTCTTACCACCGCGGTCGAAGTCCATGCCTAAGGCGCCGCGTCTCGCCGCGGCGGACGCCGAAGCGATGCCGTTGGAAGTTGGCTTCGTTTGGCTGCGGTCCAGAGGCAGTCATCGGATCTACGCAAAGGGCGGTCGAAGGGTCGTGGTTCCGTTCCACAGCAGCGCGACGCTGCACCCGAAGATCATCAAACAGGTCCTCGAAGCCATCGAGGAAGCCTCGATTCAGCCGATTCCTCCTGAGTAGCGCCGTTTCGATTGCCGATCCCTCTCGACGAGCGTATAGCCGGCGAGCCGAACCTCCGGACGACACCTGGTCGAGTGGGAGTCAGTTTCGGGGCGCCCACAGCCCGATGGCCGCGCGGTGACGACGTTTAGGGGCGCGCCGGTCCGGATTTCAGCCTGGCGGTATAGGAGTCGATCAGGGCTTTCCATTCGTCGGCGGCGCGCGCATCGTGGTTGGCTAGCGACCTGACTTGGTCATTGGCGGCGGGGTCAACGGCGGTCCGCTCGTAGACGACCGTGACGGCGGTGTTCTGGTTGCCGTTCCTGGCCACGGCGATGTCGATGCGGGTTACGACGGCACGGTTCAGAAGGTATATGTACTGAACCTGGCCCGTGGCAGGGTCGAACCTGGTCATCGTCCAGATGCTGGAATCCGACGGCCCGTGGTCCACCAGGAAGACCGCTCCTTGTCGATCGGCGGGAGGAATGGGGTACACGAATCGCGGCCTCCAACCAGGGAACCACTTCTGCTCCTCCCAGGCTCCGAAAAGGGGAAAGGCCGACTCGTAGGGGAGATCCAGGGTGAAGCGGAACTCCGTCCGTACGTGCGCGGCTTCGGGGGTGTTGGGTTGATTTCCGGACATGTCGCCAGTGTGAACCCTGAAGGTGCAGACAGGTCAAGGACTTTCTTTGAGGTTTCGGCCTGCGGCCGGGCTTTGGCTGCAAGAAACTGCGGCCGGGCGGCCTTGCGAATCGTAATGGATTGTATGAGGTACGCTTTCCGCATCCTGGCCCGGGAGAAAGGATTCACTTGCGTCGCGGTGCTGACTTTGGCGCTGGGTATCGCGGCGGTCAGTGCCATCTTTTCGGTCGTCCATTGCGTGCTGCTGAAGCCGCTCGAGTATTCCGAGCCCGGCCGGCTGTACGCGGTCGCCGAATCGTTGCCAAAGCTGCCGTCGTTGCCTCCGAGGCTTCCGGTGAACGCCGGGCACTTCCACTCGTGGAAGACACAATGCGGCTCGTGTTCGCAGGGGGCGCTGCTCAGGCCCGCCTCCTTCAGCCTGACCGGAGAGGGGGAGCCGGAACGCATTGACGGTGTCTCGACCACCTGGGATTTGTTCCGGGTGCTCGGTGTCCCGGCGCAGCTTGGGCGCACGTTCGACGCGGCTGACGATCAGCCTGGGAACAACCGCTACGTGGTGCTCACGGATAGGCTTTGGAGACGGCGTTTCCAGGCCAGCCGGGACATTGTCGGCAAGCCGATCCGCCTGGATGGGGAACCGCACGTCGTGATCGGCATACTGCCGGCTGGGTTCCGGTTCCCGAAGGGAGATCAGCTTGGGTTGATGTCGTTGCCGGAGCACGCGGAGATCTTCAAGCCCTTGGGCCTGGACTGGGCGAGGCAGCGCCGGGTGGGCAGTCACAACTACCTGGCGCTGATGCGCCTACGGCCGGGCGCGAGCCCGGAACGGGCGCAAGCGGAAATGACGGCGCTAGTCGCCGACGCCGCGCACCTGATGGGCACCGATCTCAAGACGTCCTTGACGCCGCTACAGGAGCAGATGATGAGCAATTCGCGCACCGCGTTATGGGTGCTGATGGCGGCGGTGGGGGCGGTTCTCGCGATCGTGTGCGTCAACCTTGGCAACCTCATGTTGGTGCGCGCCGGGGGACGGCTGCGGGATGCCGCGCTACGGCAGGCTCTGGGCGCCAGCCGCGGCCAACTCTTCCGGCCCATAATGACAGAGAGCCTGGTGCTCGCATTCGCCGGCGGCCTGCTGGGCGTGTTGCTGGCGTATGCCGGCGTACAGGCCATTGTGAACACCGCGCCCGCCGACACTCCTCGATTGGATGAGGTGCACGTTGACGCCGCGACCTGGCTGCTTGCATTCCTGGTCTCGGCGGGTTGCGGAATCCTCTGCGGCCTGTGGCCGGCATGGCGTATGAGCCGTTCGCAGCCCGTGGACGCGCTTAAAGCAGGGGGACGCGCCGCCACGGAGAGCGGGGGCAGACTGCGCGCCCGCGAATGGCTGGTAGGTTTTGAAGTCGCACTCAGCACCGTGCTATTGGTTGTGGCCGCGCTGCTGGGGCTCAGCTTCTTGCGACTCACCGGCGTCGAGCGCGGGTTCGAGGTGGATCGCGTCCTCACAGCCAATGTGAACCTGCCGGCCAGCCGCTACCCAGGGGACGAGGCGAAGAAGCTGTTTCACCAGCGCATGATCGAGAAACTGGAAAGCCTCCCCGGCGTGAAGTGGGCGGGGCTAGTGAGCGCACTGCCGCTGGCGGGCGAAAGTTGGGGGGAGCTCATGAACAAGGAAGGTGAAACCCGGCCAGTCATGCAACGCCCCACGGCGAACTTCCGCTTCATCAGCAGCCACTATTTCGAGGCGATGGGAGTAACTCTGCGGGCGGGGCGAGTTCCCACGGAGGCGGATCGCTCCCCCAAAGGCTGTGAACAAAACCTGGGGACACCCCTGCGCGCCTCCGGAGGGCGAGGATTCTCCAAGTCGGGCCCGGAGTGTCCCCGGTTTCTTTCACAGCCTCACAAGGTGGCGGTGATCTCGGAGAGCGTGGCTCGCAAGGTATGGCCCAATGAAGACGCTCTAGGAAAGCGCATCAAGCGGACAGACGATGCCGCGGCTGCGTCGTGTGAAGTCATCGGGGTGGTTGCGGACGTTCGCACCGTCAGCCTGGAGAAGCAGCCGCCGTTGATGGTCTACGTTCCTTACTGGGACGGGGCGTACTGGCAAGGCGGGGTGTGGGGCAACGCCAGCTATGTACTGCGGACTTCACAGGACCCTTCCGGCACGGCCAATGCGTTCCGGGGCGCGGTGCGAAGCCTGGATCCGGAACTGCCGCTAGCCCGTGTACGCACGATGGGAGAGGTGCTAGGTGAATCGGTCGCGCGGCGGCGGTTCCAGACGTCGCTGGCCGGAGTCTTCGCGGTCTCGGCGATGTTGCTGGCGTGTTTGGGGATCTACGGGGTGATCTCCTACAGCGTGACCCGCCGCACCAATGAAATGGGTGTCCGCATGGCTTTGGGCGCGCCGGCGGCCGGGCTGGCGCTGATGGTACTACGCCAGGGAATGAAGCCTGTAGTGGCGGGGCTGGGCGTGGGTGTGCTCGGCGCACTGTGGGCCGGGCAGTTGCTCGGTAGCCTGCTGTTTGGAGTGAGTGCGCGCGATCCAGCCACTATCTCCGTGGTGGTGGTTCTACTGCTGGGTGTAGCGGCCCTGGCTTGTTGGGGCCCCGCTCGCCGGGCTTCGCGCGTCGATCCGCTGGTCGCGCTGCACTACGAATAACCAGCAGGGGCCGCTCACAGCCCGATGGTGGCACGGTGGACGTCGTCGTGCTCGAAATAGACGGTTGGGTGGGAGGCGTGGCTGGCGCTCAGGAGGAAATAGTAGATGCGGGTCGCGCCGAGGCGGGCCCAATGGTCCCGGAAGGCTTGCTTTACATCGCCTCCTCCTTCGCAGGCCAGCGCGGTGGCGGCGCAGGAGGCCAGCATGGCATCGTCCAGCTCCTCGCAGGTGGGACTGGAGAGCGCCAGTTTGAGCCGAGCGCCAGCCGCCATGTTCTCGAGGGAGGACAGATCCGGCCCGTCACTGTTTCCGAGAACCGCACCGACGAGCTGGCATAGGCCATCCGGCGCGAGAACTTCCGGCAGCCCTGCCAGCAAGCGTCGCACGATCGCCAGCCCGTCGGGCCCGCCATCGGCGAAGCGAGGGTAACGAACGCCCGGCGGGACGGGCATGAAGGGGGGATTGCAGCAAATGCGGTCGAACTGCCGGCCTGCTACGGGTTCCAACAGATCGCCGACCAGGAACTCTACTTTCTCGCTTAGCCCATTGAGCTCGGCATTGATCCAGAAGATTCTCTCGGCGAGCGGCTCGACGTCAACCGCTGTTACGGAGGCGGCAGTCTGCGCGCACACCAGCGCCTGAGTTCCAACGCCCGTACAGAGGTCAAGCGCGCGCCCCTCGACCGGGAGCAGCAGACGGCTGAGCGCCAGGGAGTCGTTGCCGTAGTAGAGCTTCGCGGAGGCGGTAAGCGTCTGACAGAAGAGAAACAGGCCCAGATGGTACACCAGGCGATATTCTCCGGCCGTGAGGGTGTCTCCGCTCCTGTTAACCAAGCCGAGCGATTCCAGCGTCGAAATGATCTCTGGCGGCAGGCAGCGCTCAACTTGGGCGGTGTCGGCTGGTTGTCCAGCGCCGAAGAGACGTGCGAGGCTTTCGCGCGGTTCTGTGCGGGCTTCGTCGCAGCCATCAACCGCCAGAAGCTTGTCCATGTCGGCGTCTACGAGGAGGGTTCGGAAGTGCTTGAGGGCTTGCCGTTGGTCACGCGTTAAGTCCATTGGCAACCGATGATAGCACCGCGGCTTGGCGCCGAGACGAGTCTCGACACGGACAGTTACTGGGCGAGCTTCCACTCGCCGCCGGAAGGCACCACGCGGAGGACTTGACGGGTCTCAGAGTCCGGCTTGGTATCTGCAAGCTCGACCTCGGCTGAGTCGCCGCGAATGGTCACTTGGGTTAGTGCGAGGGTGAGCGATTCGGCGGCCATTGCGGCGAGTATTTCGAGGGCTTCCTCCTCGCCGCCGGCGATCATCTGCTCCAACGCCTCGCTGGAATTGGGGTCCACGCTGTTGCGGATGGCGTCGAGGTCCTTCTTCTGGCAGGCCGCCAGAAACGCCGTGACCGCCTTGTATTGGGGGCTGCTTTGGGCCTCCGCGCCGGTGAGCACCCCGGTCACGGCGGCACGGCGGAGCACCGCGGCGCGGAATTCGGCTTCCACGCGCCAAGGACCTTCCTCCTCAAAGACGCCCGACATCGGCTCGGTCATCCATACCTTGCCGGCGACCTGTTCCCCAAGCGGCGCAGCCGGTTCGAAGCAAAAACTGCTCGTTCCCCGGGATGAGACTGTCTGCGTGTAGAACATCAACCCCTGGCGCGTGAGCACGTCGCCGCGGTTCCAGGTTCCGGTGGCAGGATCGATGGTCACGATCACGCCGCGGAGCGCGCCAGCTCGAGCTTGCCCTTCGGCCCAGTAGCGCCAGTCGTCGGTAGCCTTGCGCAGCTCATCCGGCACCGGGAGGTCGGACAAGAGAACCGTGAGCTTCTCCTTGTCGCCGCCGGCGAGCATGTCCGCTTCCAGGACGGCGAAGACATGTTTCAGCGCGATGCGCTCCGCTCCGACTTGGAGCGTGCCGGATGCGCTGTTGCCAGAACCCGGCATGCTGCCATCTCCAGTCTGAAGGGGGAATCCCCCGGTTCGCAGACAGTATGGCACGGAACCGGCGACAGGCACAATCTCGAAAGCGGTATACTTTGCGGCGTGGAACTCTTCGAGGCGATCCAGAGGCGGCGGTCGGTGCGGGCGTTTGCGCCGCAGGCGGTCGAGGCGGAGAAGGTGACCCGGATACTGAAGGCGGCGAACGCGGCGCCGTCGGCGGGGAACCTGCAGGGGTACGAGATTTACCGCATCACGCCGGGGAAGGAGCGTGCGGCGCTGGCGCGGGCGGCGCTGAACCAGCTCTTCATCGCGCAGGCGCCGGTGGTGCTGGTGTTCTGCGCCAACCCGGCACGCTCGGCGGCGAAGTACCGGGAGCGGGGCGCACGGCTGTACGCGATCCAGGACGCCACGATCGCGTGCGCGTTCGCCATGCTGGCGGCCACGGCGCTGGGCCTGGGCACAGTGTGGGTGGGAGCGTTCGACGACGCGGCGGTGCAGAAGGTGCTCGGCACGCGCGATCTGCTTCCGGTCGCCATCCTGCCGATCGGGTATGCGGCCGAGGAGCCGGAGCCTACGCCGCGGCGCTCGCTATCGGACCTAGTACACGAGTAGCGATGGAAGGGGCGGGCAAGGGAGGATGAATGGCTAACTGGTGGCGCGACTTCCGCTTCGGTTTCAGGCTGTTGGTCAAGAACAAGGGTTTTGCTCTGGTGGCGGTGCTGGCGCTGGCGCTGGGAATCGGGCCGAACACGGCGATCTTCAGCGTGATCTACGCTACGCTGCTGGCTCCCATGCCGTACCCCAACCCGGACGAGCTGGTGATGGTGTGGTCGAAGATTCAGGGCTCTCGCAACGGCGTGTCGGCGGGCGATTTTCTGGACTGGCAGCGCGAGAGCAGGTCGTTCCAAGGCCTGTGGGCCTGGTCGGGTTTCAGTTCGAACCTGGGCGGGCCGGAAGGGCCGGAGCAGGTCCCCGGCACGCAGAGCACCCCCGGCTTTTTCAGCGGAATCGGCGTGAAGCCGCTGCTGGGCCGCGATTTCCGGCTGGAAGAGGCGGAGGCGGGCCAGAACCACGTGGTCATTCTGACGCACCGGCTTTGGCAGCGACGGTTCGGGGGGCGGCGCGACATCATCGGCCTCCAGATCCGCATGAATGGGGAACCGTACACGGTGGTGGGGGTGCTGCCGCCGGGCCAGCAGGATCGGATGCCCAACCAGTTGACGGTGCCGCTGACGCTCAAGCCCGACCAGATCAATCACGATTTCCGCTGGCTGCTGGTTATGGGTCGGATGAAGCACGGAGTCGCCATTCAGCAGGCGCAGGCCGACATGGACTCCGTGACCAAGCATATTGCCGAGATCTACCCGCCGAACAAGGGATGGAGCTCGAGCGTGGAGCCGCTGAAGAACGACTTCATGCCACGAGAGACGCAGACGAGTTTGTGGCTGCTGATGGGAGGAGTCGGCTTCGTGCTGCTGATTGCCTGCGCCAACGTGGCGAACCTGCTGCTGGCGCGGGGCACGGTCCGGCAGAGGGAGATCGCGGTGCGGGCTTCGCTGGGCGCCTCGCGACGGCAGTTATTCGGGCAGTTGGTGACCGAGAGCCTGGGTCTGGCGCTGATGGGCGGCGTTGCGGGGGTTGGCCTGGGCTGGGGCATTCTGAAGGCCGTGATGGCGTACATGCCGCCGAACACGCTTCCTTCGGAGGCCGATGTGACGCTCAACCTGCCAGTGCTGCTGTTCACCCTGGCGGCAACGGTGTTGGTGGGGATTCTGGCGGGCTGCGCGCCGGCGTGGCAGGCGGCGCGGCTGGACCTGAACGAGATCTTGAAACAGTCCGGCCGCTCCCTCAGCTCCGGCCGCCAGTGGCTCAGGCGTGCGCTGGTGGTGGGGGAGTTTGCGGTGGCGCTGACGCTGCTGGCGGGCGCCGGCCTCGCGATTCACAGCTTCTGGAAGCTGACCCGGCTGGATCTGGGCGTGCGCACGGATCACATCCTCACCTTTTATCTGCCGGTGCCGCAGGGGCGACTGACCAAGCCGGAGGAGATCCGCAACTTCTATGGACAGTTGCTGGCCCGAATCCAGGCCGTTCCAGGAGTCGCCAGCGCCTCGGCTGCGACGGGGGTGCCGCTTCAGGGGACCGGTTTCGGCATGCCGTTCAGTCTGGCGGGCAAGCCGGTGGCAGATCCTTCGGCGCGCCCCGGGGCGGGTTGGCAGATGGTGACGCCCGGATACTTCGAGACCTTCGGCGTGCGGGTGGTCCAAGGGCGCCCGATCGACGAGCACGACGTGGCGGGCGGCGTACGAGTGGCGATGGTGGACGAGGACTTCGCACGGCGGTATCTGAAGGGCGTCGACCCGTTGCAGCAGCGGCTCATGGTGGAGGAACTCATTCCGGGGGTGACGAAACTGGGTGCGCCAGTGGAGTGGCAGATTGTGGGCGTGTTCCACACGGTTCTGTACGGCGGGCGGCCCAGCTCGGATTTTCCGGTCATCTACGTGCCGTTCTGGCAGAGCCTGTGGCCGCAGGCGGTGATCGCGGTCCGCACCCACGGCGATCCCGCCTCGATGACGAAGAGCATTGCCGCCGCCATCCACTCGATCGATCCCGAATTGCCGATGGCGAACCCGGAAACGATGGAGCAGGTTCTGGACGAGTCGCGGGCCGGGGACCGTTTCGGCACGGTGCTGTACGGGAGTTTCGCGGGGGTGGCGTTGTTGCTGGCGGTGCTGGGAATCTACGGGGTGATGACGTTCCTGGTGGAACAGCGCACGCACGAGATCGGATTGCGGATGGCGCTGGGGGCGGGGCGTGGGCACGTTCTACGACTGGTGGTGGGAGAGGGGATGGCGCTGGCCGTGGCCGGCCTGGTGCTGGGACTGGTGGGGGCGTGGCTGGTCGGGCGCACCATGCAAAGCATGCTCTACGGCGTGACGGCGATCGACTACGGCGCGTTCAGTGCCGTGGGCGCGGTGCTGCTCGGCTCGGCGCTCGCGGCCTGCTGGGTTCCGGCGCGGCGAGCGGCCTGGGTGGACCCCATGGCGGCGCTAAGGCAGGAATAGGGTCCTCGATCGCACCCGGAGGCACGCCGACATGTTCGACCTGGTTGCCGGAAGCCACGGAAGTGGTTTAAAATATAGAGAGCGGTAGTTGTCGGGGCGTAGCGCAGCCTGGTAGCGCACCTGCCTTGGGCGCAGGGGGTCGTTGGTTCAAATCCGACCGCCCCGACCAATAGAATCAATCAGATACGGAAATTTCGGATACCTCCCCAAACCCGCTGTAGACGATCTTGTAGCTGCGGGCCGCCTCACGTTTCAACACACTTCAATTGCAGTGGTCGAAATCGGGCCGCTAGCCCGCAAGAGGCGTGGCACCTATCCCACCATGCCACTTGAGGACATAAAGGCCATGCCCGTGCGGGAGATTGCCGACGAGAATGCCACCCTCTGGCTGTGGACCACCAACGCCCACCTGCCGGTTGCCTTCGATGTGGTCACGGCCTGGGGCTTTGAGTACAAGACGCTGCTCACCTGGGTGAAGGACCGCATGGGCACTGGCGAATGGCTCAGGGGGCAGACGGAGCACTGCCTCCTGGCCGCGCGGGGCAAGCCGGTCTTCCTGCATGGCAGCGACGGCACCGCCCTGGAAGCCCCGCGCCGGGAACATTCGCGCAAGCCCGAGGAGTTCTACGCCCTGGTTGAGAGAGTATGCCCAGGCAGCAGGGTGGAGCTGTTCGCGCGCCAAGAACGAACTGGGTGGAGATCATTCGGTGACCAGTTGGGTCCGTATTGAAGACGCCCGGAGTCTCCTCTCTGTTGACACCCAGAACATTCTTATGGGGGTATACTTGGAGGTCGTACAACAGCCAAGGAACGAGGCCGATGTAGGGAGTGCCGCATGGTGTTCCGCGCCGGCCCTACAGGCGCCGTCTAGTGATCCATGCGCTATTTCGGTTCCAAAGGATCGGTCGTTGACGCCATTCAGCGAATGGTCGCCTCGGCCCTGCCCAGCGGTTCCTTCTGTGACCCGTTCGGCGGCATCGGTGTTGTGGGACGCCACTTCAAGGCCCTCGGTTACCGCGTCACCTCGGGGGATGTTCTGCTATTCGCTCACATGTTCCAGGTAGCGAGCATCAACCGTTCGGGGTCCCTCCCTTTCAGCAATGTGGCCGCTGCGCTTGGCTTTCGCTCTGGGAGCCAAATAGGGAGTTTCCTGAACGATGGTCGCGCGCGGCGCGGCTGGTTCGTCGAAGAGTATGCGCTCAACAGGAAGTTCTTCACCGCCGACAACGCCCGTCGTATTCAACGCTGTTGGAAGCAAATCACCAGATGGCATAAGGAGGGCCTAACAAACGACAAAGAACACGCGGTCTTGATGGCTTCCTTGATCGACAGCATGGACAAGGTTGCCAACACGGCTGGCACCTACTATGCATACCTGAAGGCGTTCAGTCGCAAGTCCCTTAAGCCATTTATCTACAGATTACTGCCGCCGACCAAAGGTCCGATCGGCATCGCGATTCAATCCGATGCTCTGGACCTTGTGCAGCGCGCACAGTATGACATTCTGTATCTCGATCCACCCTACAATTACCGGGACTATTCTGCCTATTATCACTTACCTGAGACGATTGCCTCGGGTAAGGTCGTCAAACTGACGGGCCGTTCCGGCATACCAAGCGCCTCGCGGGTCAAATCTCGCTTCACAAGGCCGGGTGAAGTTCAACGCGCGATAGCTGAACTCCTCCGCGCCTCTCGCTTTCGGCTGTTGGTTTTTCATTACTCCGATGATGGCCTCCTGAGTCCGCGTGACTTGCTTGGGTTGCTCAGTCCCCTCGGTCGAGTTCAGAAGCACAACCTCGATGCTCTCGGCTATCGCACAACTCCTGGAAAGAGGGGCACTGGACACGCGCTCTACTTGGTGAGTCATGCCTGAACCTCTTCCTTCATGGCAGCATGACGAAGTTAGCACTTTGAGGGGCTTTGCCAAGGTGCGTCTAATCGTCGCGGACCTTGACGGCACTCTCGTACGTTCCACTAGCGACGAATTATCGCGCATGATTCAGGCTTTGAACCGAAAGCTGTCGTCGCCGCATCAGCACGTGATCTTCACGATTGCCACCGGTCGAGCGCTGGCTGGCATTGCGCCATTATTGAATCAACTTCACCTCAGACCGAACGTCCCAATCGCTGCATACAACGGCAGTCTTGTCTTGCTACCGCAGAGGCCGCTTCCGCTGTACGAAGCGACAATCCCTCAGGAGTCATTTCGGGAGCTCCTCCAGCTGGTGGCGCAACTCAACCTGCCGACGTTGGCATATGTCTGTGCCTTCTCGCCACAAACAGACGAGCTCTTCGGGTCTCTCGGCGAAACAGTGTACGGATGGTACGTCGAAGATGATCGACATCTGGAGTTGAATGGTCTGCCAATCACTCGATTGTCTTTGGCAGAGTTACCGGCGGGCGTGGAGCCGATTGCGGTACTTCTCGATGTCCGCGGGCGAAGCGGTTTCGTCGCAGGGCGACTTCGAACTCAGCTAGGGAACGTCCCAGGGCTCAGTGTTACACAGAGTTCCAGCAGCTATGTCGAGGTGAGGCCGACTGGCGCTAATAAGGCAGTGGCGATTTCGAGGATTGCGGCTTCGCTCGGCATAGCCAGAGAGGACGTCCTCACGATTGGAGACAACGATAACGACACCGAGATGCTCCAATGGGCTGGCATAGGGGTTGCCGTTGCGGGCGCTTCAGCGGCTGCCCTACAGAGCAGCACGTACTATTGCCGTCACGGTGTCGAGTTGGGCGTTGTCGAGGTCTTGCGAACGGTTCGGCAAGCGAAGCGCTTTCATGGTTTTCTGCTGGGCGACGATGCGATTCGCGTTGGGGGTTTGTAGTGCCCGACCTGAATACCTGGCTGGAAGCACTTGATCGGCACATCCAGGAAGCAGACCGTGTCCTCTGGTCCGTTCATCGGTTGGATGCAGCGATCACGGATATTCTGAAACAACCAGGGTGTCCATTTGGCGGAATAGGGATCCGCATCCAGCCTCGCGCTCCGTTTGTCAGCCTCGAAGCTGGAGTTGAGGTGAGTGGTGCGCCGACCGAGGTTCGATCAGCGGGCCTCGACAGTTTCGGCACCGAGGCGCGAATATCACTCTGGACGAGCCCCGGCAACGCAAGCACATCACCGGCGGAGATGAGTAGGATCGGGGACGCCTGCGTTCGGCTGGCCGGATCCTTTTGGAAGGGTGATCTTCGCGACGCCGTCTCGTGGCTTGTATCAAAACAGAATTCAGAACGTCAGCAACTCATCGAGAACACCCTAAGCGAGGCGCGCCTGGACGATGCCCGCTATGCTCTATTGTATTGTGATCTAGACAACTTCAAGGCCGCCAATGACAGTTTGGGGCACGTGGAAGGTGATCGTGCCATTCGTGAGTTTGCCGCGCTCGTGGTCCAAGCAGCCGGAAGAGAGGGAATACCGATTCATCGCAGCGGCGACGAGTTGCTCGTCCTGGCACCCTGTGTAACGTTGCACGACCCGCTCTTGATTGCGCAGCGACTGCACGCTCTCGTTCGCAGCCACGATTTTCGAACTGGCGGCATCCGAATTGACGCCAAGATTGGCATTGCCGTTGCCGACCACATAACTGCCGACAGCCCGTATGAGGGCATCGAGAAGCACGCCGAGGCCGCCACCACCTATAACGGCGAAAGGCAAAGAGGACGCGCGCGACTCAGCGTCCTGGGGGAAGCCCCTTCGATGCCGGCTGTCGGCACCTCATCACTTGAGCTGGCCTTGATTCTGCTAAAGAGCGGCATTCTCGCAGAGCAACCCTTCACCAGCCCTTGGCTGAACCTGATATCTTCTGTACTGTTTCAAGAAGCCCTCCAGACAACACCGGACGCGCAGTTCAGCGCGCAACGGACTGATGAGCTTCTTAGGTGGGTGCAACCTGTTTTCGACGATCAGATTCTATCGGCTGCCCTCGTAAACGACCATCCCGTCCACCTGCCGGCCGTCTTCTCGCATATGGACGTAGCGTTCGCCGTTGCACATGCCTACCTCCGCTCCCACATCTTCGGTGACGGCACGAACTCAGATGACTCTTCCCTTGCGATCCGGTACACCGTGGATTCCGCCGCCGGCGAACTGCTGGATAATCCGGCAAAGCGAGTGCTTTACAGATGGGGACCCCAGGTGGAGTGCTCCGAATCATTTGAGCTTGGAAGGGTCTGGCACGCTTCCCCATCTAAGGAACTATCGGAAGAGTGTGGGCGCAGAGGAGTCCTCGTCAAGATTGGCCACGATAGGCTTAGTATCCCAGCCCGTGTGTTCTCAGACATCATCGTGGTTGACGATCGGCCAACCAGGGGCGGAGGGCTGCCGGACTTCTGGGAATCGACAGTTGCCCGGTTGGTGGCGCACGTAGAATCGAATCAGAACGTCTCTGCGGCGTTTTTGATCGGCGATGCGAGGTACGCGTCCCTGACTGCGGAGAAGCTGAAGAACTGCAGCGGCTGGCAGGATGATGCTGATCGGCTTAACTTTCGCACCGGAATCGCTCGCCAGAGCATCATTAACGTTTCCAGGCGAATAGGTCATTCCGTCGTTCAAGCAGATTCCGCAGCTGGGCTCCTGCCACATCTTGCGCAACTCTATCGGCGTCACCACACTCTCGAAGCAATCAAAAGCTCGATAGATCCGCCCTCCGGGCGGTTTCTGAGTCGGCACCTGGATGCCTCGCGTTTTTCCCTTGGGAAAGAAGATGGCGTTCGCGCCCGGTCTATCGCCGAGGCTTTTCCGCTGGTCCTTGAGATCTCCAGGAAGGCAGATAGCGGCCTGGCAATAATGGATCAGGCGGGGCAGCAGCTGTACGAACTCGTCGACTTCAAAGTCCACTTGGCTGATCCTGCAACGGATATGGTGCCGACTTTCTATGCCGAGGAGAAGAGTTCTCTCGAGAACTATTTCCGAGCCCAGTTTCTGAGGGCTGATGGGCTATTCGGCCAGTTCTTCCACTCGAATGGGCAGGAAGCAACTATCGTCCAGCACGTTGCATCAGCACTCTCGGGGTCCGCAAGGCCGTTTCATACTAGGAGAGGTGTATTGATAATTCCTCACAACATCCAGGCGGGACAAGAATTGGCGCCTCTCGGGCTTATTTCAGTCCGACTTGTGCCACGATCCTCGGCCTCCCGCCGCGTCATGAATTACAGCTTCACCTGGAGAACGGTCGAGGCTCTAGTTGGCTTTCCGTATAGCATCTACGGTTCGGTGAGGTACGCACAGTATTTGACAGACCAGATAAAGTCCGCGCTGCCATCTGAAGAGAGTAGGATCGTTGAGTTTGGGTACGTAAGCTACATCGCGCACAGCGTACATTTCTTCCTCGACCGCTATGCCCAGAACATCGCCCGGCGGATTGTTGAGGATGCGAGTGAATAGGTGTGACGCATTTTGGCTAGTAGTCCACACTTTCTTTGGCGACCGAGGAAGGGGCTGCGTTGCCGATGGCGGGATCGGGGATGTTCAGGTCCTTCCCCTTTCGCAAGAGCAGTTTACTACAGTTGAGGCGCTGGTTCCTGCCAGTTGTGAAGCTTATCGAGTGATGGATAGGTTCTGTTTGGCTCTCCCTCGGGATAACGACAATCTGCGGCAGGAGACACTCGACGGTTTCTTCCGCTGGCTAGGGCGCGACTATGAACGGTTCATCGACGTTCCCCGGAATTTAGAGAACATCGCCGTCCTGGTTGGGCTGCTAGGCCTTGTCCCACCCGCTGTTATCGGAGATTTCGGATGCGGCTCAGGCTTGGCGCACGCGACGGTTTCGGCAGTTGGGTACGCCGTGATCGGCGTTGACACCTGCCCTGTCATGCGCGAATTGGCACGCACACGCGGAATGCGCACGTTTTCGCCTAGCGAGTTTGCAGCGACTGACCTCCCGGTCGACGGGATGATCTCGTCCTACGTGCTGCATTTCCGCCCAGAGAGGTTGTCGTTGTCTCTCTGCTGGAGCCGGTTGCGGCGCGGTGGCCGTTTTGCTGCGAATATCCACAAGGCACAAGGACTTGATCGGGCTTTGGCTCAGTTTGCGCAGTTGAACGGCCGAGTGCTCTCGGTCGGATCACGCGCTGGGATGGAGCGTCATGGCATCTACCTCCAAATTGAGAAACCCTGACCCTGTTCTTCTTGACGTTCGGGAGGCCGCGGCTTTATGCGGCAGTATGGTTGGGTTCGATGTGAGCCCTGAAGACCTCCATCTCCTTTGGGCCGTTCATCTACTGCCGGTCTTTGACTCCACGACGAACCAGACGGTGCTTCGTCAAGACGTTGTTGAGTTGGTGCCTCTGATAAAGCGGATATCGGAATGGGGGGGAAATGTGGATCGAGCGGGCAGGACTCTGTTCGAGGCCGGACGCCCCTCACGCCTGGTTTTGCCGGATCAGAGCATCGTGGATCTTCCGACGAGCGACAGAGAGGTTGACCCAGCATTCTATGCGGCCATTCGGAATCTTGTGGGACGCTGCATGGGCGAACGACTGAGTAAAAGGTCCAATATTGGTTACTTTCCCCCGACTCGGATTATCGCCGCTTCAAGTGCGGTCGCGGAGTTGGCGACGAAGCAGCTTGATCGGGCGAGTCTCGTACGGTCTTCGCGATCTGGCGAGTTCGCCAACTCGGCACACTACATGGGGGCCAAGCGGGAACTTAGTACGTTTCTTTTGGAGGGCTTCTCTAGTGCGATCGGGCCCAATGGGGTGCTGGTGGACCTGATGTGTGGGTCCGGCGTCATTGCCGGCTCTGCCGCCAGGTTCTGGGAGACCTACGCCTCTGATAGTCAGGAATTCTGCAAGAAGCTTGCATTGGTACAAGGGGGCGGTTTCTCCAGGACGAGGGCAGAGAGCGTACTGGGAACCGTACTCAGCAAGGCCAGGGACCACAGCGAGGTTCTCTGTTTGCCGCTCGATGCCGATCTGTCCCTTGAAGATGAACTGTTTCACTCTGACTTGACAGAGCGCCTCCGAGATCGATACGCGAGCTTCATTGAAGAGTTTCCTCTCTATCCGGCATCCGGCTCGCATCGGTGGTCTCCTAGCCATGAGGTTGGCCGGAGGCGATGCACCAATCGACTTACGCCTTACCTGCTATTTACATCTTACTTCGCCAATATCTACTTCGGCCTTCGCCAGTGCGTCGAGATCGACAGTCTGCGGTATGGAATTGACAATCTGGCCGACCCAGTGGCGCGCGAATGGGCCCTCGGCGCGCTTGTAGCGTCGGCCAGTCGCGTGGCCACAACGTACGCAGGTCATTTTGCACAGCCGCTTGTTCGGCGCTGGGAGGAGGTTGGTCTGAATGAGTTGTCGCGGATCATTGAGAAGCGAGCGCTTTCGGTGTTCCACGAGTTCTCAGTCCGGATGATGAATCTAGCGCAGGAGAGCGAGAGCGTACTGCACCGCGTTCAGGTGGTCCCGGGTCCGTGGCAGACAGCGGTCGAACACCTTTCGGCGTCGCCATTGCCTTCAGAGGTCCTTGTATACGTTGATCCACCGTATCGCCGTGAGGAGTATAGCCGGTACTACCACGTCTTGGAGACGCTCGTGACCTATGACTACCCTACCGTCGCCGGGCGCGGTCGAGCACCAGTTAAGAGTGCCGGTGGCAGGTTCGCGTCGGAGTTCTTCACGCGTTCCTTGAACAGGATGACCGGAGCACTTGCTAATCTCATTGAGACGGTTCTTCAGGCTGGGTGGCTGTGTGCCTGGAGCTATGCCGACAACAGCGATGCGAGCGTCTCGGGCGTGTTGAGTGATCTTGGCTCGCGGCTGCCGATCTCTTGTAGAAGCTACGCCACGCCTTACGAGCACCAGTCTCAGGGTGGCCGCAAACCGAAGAGAGTCACTGAATACCTGGTCATTGTCGCTCGCCGGTAGGACGGCATGCACCCGACAATTTCGAGCTGGTCAGCGCAGATCTTTTGCCCGTTGCCACGCGAAGGCAGGCGCGAGTGGAGCCGGTGTCAACGACAGTCTCGGGCTCGACCAAGATGAGCGCATCCGTCTATCGCAACCAGACGGTTCGTAGCGCGCTCCAATCCAGGTGCCCTTGCGTGGGTCGCCCGAGCCGGTGGCGATCGAAGGATGAAGAGAACGGATTCCACAGAGACCCTTCCATGTACAATGGAGGTCGGCCAGGATCCGAAAACGGAAGTATTGGTTAGAGCGTTCTTCGTTCGTGTCTTACCGCTCGACGTCGCCGCGTCGGCTGGATCTGGCACGACTCTTCAAATCCTGCTTATAATAGAGGAAGCGGGGACCTGATGGCTCAGCTGGTCTTGGTGGCGGATACTTCCCTCATTGAAGGACTTGGAATCTTTCAAGGGTATACGTTAGATGTCGCCAGGTACATTCCTGCGATTTTTCAGTCCAACAACGCCCGCTTCGTTGACCGCTACGCCGCCGAGCACAGCCCGGGGCTAAAGCAGCTTATCCCGTACGTCATACTTCGCCACCATGGCTCGATCTTCAACTACGTCCGAGGAAAACAATCGGGGGAGAGCCGCCTGGTTGCACGACGATCAACCGGCCTTGGCGGCCATATTGAGCCGGCAGACTCGACTCTGTTCTCTTCCGAGGAGGAGTTGTATCTTGCTTGCGCGGAGCGCGAGGTCAATGAAGAAGTCCAACTATCAACTCCGTTTCGAAGCCGAATCGTCGGCTTAATCAATGATGATTCCAGCGACGTAGGCCGAGTCCACCTCGCCATTGTACATGTCTGGGATCTGAGAGAGCCGGCTGTCAAGAAACGCGAAGCGGTTATCACTCAGTGCCGGTTTTCCGAACCTGGAGAGCTTCGAGCGGCCAAGGAGGAACTCGAGACTTGGTCCCAGATCGCTCTAGACATACTCGAGGATCCAAGAACACCGGAGTATCAATCACCCTAGGTGCGCGACGGAAAGATTGATACGGCTGGGGCTGGAACGGGGCCGGCCACTTTCTTCGGCCCATGCTGGTGCGCAATTCCGCGGCCGGTATCCAACGTCGAGTACCCGCGAGGTCGACTCCTTCCAAAAAGGGGTTGTAGATAGAAATGTAGCTGTCGGGAGCACCCGGGCTCAACAAGGTTCCACAGGCTTCAACGGGATGCTCGTATCTGCTTGAAACGTAAGCAGTTGAAAATAGGCCACTCTTGAGCAGGCCGATAACTGCCTTGGGCGCAGGGGGTCGCCAGTTCAAATCTGGCCGCCCCGACCATCCGAAGTCAGTTCTTTTGGCTGCAATGGGCTCTACGCCAAAAACGGGGGCGGAGGCCGGATCCCAAGCCAGTCAAGAACATAGCACCTTGACCCGAATTCTGTAGTTCTGGAAGTTGCGGAAGCCGTAGGCTTGCCGGTTGATGAGCTCCATTTTGTCGTGGGATCCCTCGGTGATCCCATGGTTGCGGGTGAAGCGCCGCATGGCGGCGGTCTCCTGGCGGCTGGAGTAGAACGATCAAGAACAGGACGCTGGATTTGCCCGGCGGGAGGTGTCTTGGTGTAGAATATGCGCTGTCCGGAATCTCAAGAGGAAACTCGTGCTACAAGGAACAACCCAATGAAGACAGCTCTCGTTTGTGGTGCAGGCGGATTCATCGGGGGTCACTTGGTGAAGAAGCTCAGGCGCGAAAACTACTGGGTCCGCGGAGCGGACATCAAGCGACACGAGTTTTCGGCGAGCGCCGCGGACGAATTCCTTGTGCTGGATCTGCGCGACGAACAGAACTGCAAGACCGCCCTCACCCTTGACGGAAGGGCTTTTGACGAAGTCTATCAGCTCGCTGCCGACATGGGCGGAATGGGCTTCATCCACTCCGCCGAATGCGAGATCATGCACAACAACGTTCTCATCAACGTACACATGACTCACACGGCTGCCGAGATGGGCGTGCCTCGGTATTTCTTCTCGTCGTCGGTTTGCGTTTACCGCGACATGAAACCCGGTGAACCGGAGATGACCGAGGAGGAAGCCATCCCGGCCCATCCGGACAACGAATACGGCTGGGAAAAGCTCTACGCGGAACGCACCGCGATGGCTTACGAGCGGCGCCTTGGCATGCAGGTCCGTATCGCCCGGTTTCAAAATTGCTACGGCGCCGAAGGTACCTGGCGGGGAGGGCGCGAAAAGGCGCCCGCTGCCATCTGCCGGAAAGTCGCGGAGGCCCCGGACGGCGGAACAATCGAGGTTTGGGGAGACGGGACGGCGATTCGTTCGTACACCCACGTGAACGACATGGTGGATGGCATCTATCGCCTCATGCAGTCCGACCTCCACGGACCCGTGAATATCGGCTGCCCGCAGTACGTCAGTGTCGCCGAGCTGGTGGCCACGGTCATGGAGGTCGCGGGGAAGAAGCTCCAGGTCAAATACGTCCACGGCCCTGTGGGCGTCCAATCGCGGAACTTCAGCAATGCCAGGGTCTGTTCCATCGGCTGGCAGCCTAAGATCCTTCTGAAAGAAGGGATCGAGCTGACCTATCCCTGGATCGAGACACAAGTCGGACAGCAGACCACGCAGACAGCGCCTAGTCTTCCTCGAGGATAAGCCGGGGCGGACAGCTTTAGGGAGCCCCCGATTCGGTCTGATGAAGGCCCATTGGAGCGACTGCCCAGTCGTACAAAGCGCCTGGACCGCGTAGTGAGGCAAGGAACCGCCGCAAATCCCGCGCATGGTCCGGCGTCTTGGCCAGAAGCATCAGGAAACCGCCCCCGCCCACTCCGGCCAACTTGGCTCCCGAAATATATGGCCGCACCTGTTCCCGCAGCGCATTGATCGGGGCGTTCGTCGTGTGCGGGTCCAAGATCTGGTTGAGTTGCCAGTGGCGATCGAGCAGGCTGCCGAAGTAATCCCAATCGGATTCCTTCATCGCGTATGCCATTTCGACGGCCAAGGTCTTGATGCTGTGCAGCACTTGCACCGCCTGAACCTCACGCGCCAGATAGCGGCCGACCACCTGGCCCAGCAGATCCTTCGCGATGCGCCGGAGGCCAGTGTAGTAAAGCACGAACCGCTCGGCAAAGCCCTGTGGGCACCCCACCGGTTCCACCCGTAGACGCTGCCGCGGACCGGGGCCGGTCATCGTCAGTTTGGCCCCCGGGTAGATGCCGCCCACCTGATCCTGCCACCCTCCCCCGGTGGTCATGAACTGCTCTAGGGCCAGGACCAGATCCGAGAGTTCCTGGACACTCACATCCTCGCCGCGCATCGACATGAGAGCTTTCAACACCGTCGCAGCGAGGATGCTGCTGGTGCCCAATCCGGAGCCCATCGGGAGGTTCACTTCGGTGCGAATCTCGAGGCCGGCAATCGGTTCGCCGGGTTTCAGGAAACCGAGCATCTCGAGGGCCGCGCGATGGATGGCGAATGGCGAACCGACGTCTCCAGCCGGCGCAACGGACTCGAGCGCGAGCACCTTCGTTGCTTCCGAGGAAATCAAGCGCACCACGGGCTCATCGAGCGGCCGGGCGGTGGCGTGAATGGGGTAAGCGCCGTTCAGCGTGATGGCCAAATTGAAGACCGTGCCGCCCCAATCCAGGCAGAAGGGCGGCGTGTCCGACCAGCCGCCGCCAAAGTCGATCCGCGCCGGAGCTGACACGGTCACGAGAGAGGCGCGTGCCCGGTCCTGGTGACTGTCCGTGCCGAAGGACGGAAGCGTGCGCGCGGCGACAGCCTTTTGCACGGCCGAAAATGCCGCCGACCGGGAACGGACGGATTCCTCCTCAAGGCCCGCCTGGTGATAGAACAGGCTCGCTTGAAAATGGCGACTGGCCGCCTCCGATGGAGCACTCGCTTCCAGCGCCGCTGCATCCGCACTCAGAGCGCGCCCCGTCTCCGCAGAAGCGTTGATGCCAGGCGCGTGAATCAACAGCGGCCGCACGTCCACTCCCGACTGTGCAAGCGCGACTGCGGAAGCCTGCCAGTTCGCCTGCCTCCGGCGTTCACGCGCTTCGGCGAGAGCCTCCCCATCCGCATATTCGGTGCTGGAGGCCAGGGATAGCCGCGGCAGGAACTCGTTATTGAATGGGAACAGTTGGGCGTTCCAGAGACAACGCTCGTGCTGTGGGAGGCCGGGCCAGACCTCTTCCGGGTCGAGGTCGAGAGTCATGAGGACCTCCAGAATCGGGCGGCCGAACCACGTGGCGGTCTTCGGATCGTCCTCAACGCCGTAGGTACGGACAACGAAACCCCTCCGGCCATCCGGCAGAAGGACCGGTACTTGGTGGCAGACGGTGTCCTCAGCAATCGTCATGGCACCGGCCAAGTCCGTCAGGCCATGCGCGATGGCGCCCGATCCCACCCGTATCGGCTTCGTACAGTGACACTCGATGGCAAGCGCACCGGAGCCGAGTTCGCTTCCCGGCGCGAGGATGCAGTCTACCACCCCGCCGGTGAAGAGGCTGCGCAAGTGAGAGGTGGTGCCGACGTGCGTAAAATCGCCCTCCACGAGCGAGCAGTGGAAGGGGACTCCGTGCAGCAGGGACGCCAGCTCGGCCAGCGCGCACGGCGCTTCCCCGGTGAGCGAGAGCGTGAAGTGTTGATAGAGGTCGAGAAACGGAATCTCAGGCAGGGCAGAAGCGAGATGAGACAGGCTGGCAGCTAGGTCTGCGTCAAAGTGAAGAAGCCCGGTATCGAGCGCTACCTGGCCGCCGGGTAAGATCCCACCAGCGGCACGCACCTGCTCAGGAGTGGGCTTTTGCAGGAAGGAATACACGCGGCCGCGCTCGTCGAGCACGTAGACCCCATGGCGCGTGCCTACCTCGATGGGCTGGCGGATCGCGGCGCCGGCCACTCCCGGACGGTCCCAGTCGAGATTTGCCGCGTCGAAGGTCAGAACGACATCGCCGGAAGAGACCGTCAGGCCGGAAGAGAACCGCTCCACCCACAGCGTAGAGAGCGCCAGGGTTTCGTCGAAGACGGTGCTGTTCTCACCCCAGGGCGTGCGCGCAGGCAGGATGCCGAAAAGCTTGCCGGTCAGGCTATACTCAGGCAAACGCCGGGACTCACCGCCGCCGTGGATGACCAGAACCCGGTTGCGGCTCCACCACGCGGGATCGTGCTTGCCCAGGACCTGGAGTGCGCGCAGCGTGGCGCCGCCGCTACCGATGCGACGGCCTTCCGGATCGGGCACCACGTGCCAGGAGACGTTGTGGGGCAGATATCCGCGTTCGGAGCGCTGGCGGATCTGCTGGCGATAGAGTTCGGCTTGGGCTTGCGAGCCGGCGGTGATGAGGACCGCGGACCATTGGCGAAGCGGCGGGGACGATTCTGGCGGGCGCTGAAGGAAAGCTTGGTAGGAGCGTTGGCGGATGTCACCCGCGTCGGTGGCGTCAGGAATCCTGCTGGGAGCGGTGACGGGAGTCATGGTTTGAGCGCGCTCGCTCCTGCCAGCGGGCGCGGCTGACACCGCTCAACTAGGCTTTCCATTTCGGCTTCCTGGCTACCCTCGATTGTACGTGCAACCGCGTCCGCAGTGGGTGTTTCTTTCACTGTCGTCCGCAAGAACGAAAGCCGTCGTCAGGCGGCCTCCTTCGCCAGGAGACATGCATGATGCAGGCCGCCAGGCACGGACGTCTTCACAACACGGAAGCCGGCTGCCAGTTTATGTCTGTCGCCGCTGGCCGGAACCCTCTCCTGGAATCGGTAGGAATGATTGCCTGGCAGTGCCTCCCGGAACTGCGGCAGCGCGCGCTCCGCCGCAGGATACGCGGTCACGTTGTGATGGAGGATTCGTCGCCACCTCCATGATCACCTTGGTGTGGTTGTGGATGAAAGTCAGCCAGCGCGGCTTCGGACCTGGTGCCCGCCTCGGGCCTGCCCGCGCCAGAAGAGGCGGAATCCTCGGCAGCGCCAACGGATCAGTGTATCGGGCTTCACATTACCAGCGCACTGCTCCACGGGGACCGTCGGCTCAACGTCATCCGGACCCATTGGGTGGAGTCGTGGGGCCGTCGTGGTCTGACCTTGCCCGCCTGGAGCAGTCCCAGCCGTTCACGGAGAACCAGGTCCTCGGCAGCCATGGCAGCGCGCCAGTGCGCTGCGGCTTGCCCGAAACGAACCAGATCCAAGGCGGCCGAGACCACGGTGCGGAGGCCGTGTGCGACGGCGCAGTTGTTGAATCTGGAGGTTTTCGACAGCCACAAAATCGTCTACAGGCCACCTTTGTGGGTGTGGATAGCTCGGCCGTAATATATTGATTCAGTGGACGTTACGGGAATCGCGGGAATCAGCGTACCCGCGCCTTGGGCGCAGGGGGTCGTTGGTTCAAATCCGACCGCCCCGAGCAATGAAATCAAGCGGTCTCGATCTGTTGCCCTCCCGCAGTGGCCATGTTGGTGTTGCCGGGCCACGGCTGTCTTGGGCGGTGGTCGCATCGCACAATCGGGTGAGCAGGCTGAGCCCGCCGTGTTACATTGTATGGCGCAATGTACAGTCCCCTCGCAGACGACACCGCGGAAGATGCGGACCGCGAGCTGGTGAGGCGAGCTCAGACCGGCGACCGGCAGGCGATGGAGGAGCTGGTCACGCGCCACCAGCCCTGGATCTACAACATTGCGATCCGGATGCTCTACACCGCCGAGAATGCCGAGGACGCCACGCAGGACATTCTCATCCGCCTGATGACGAGCCTGCGGACGTTCCGTGGGGAAAGCAAGTTCCGCACGTGGCTCTACCGGCTGGCGACCAACCACATCCTGAACTTCAAGAAGAAGTGGGCCGCGGCCGAGCCGACCTACACGTTCGAGTGGTTCGCCGGCGATCTGGACGCAACAGGCCTTTCTGAGATTCCCGACCCGCGGACCGTGCCAGTCCCCGTTGAAGTGCTGATCGAGGAAGCCAAGATGTCGTGCACCGCGGCGATGCTGCTGTGCCTGGATGGGCGGCAGCGGCTGGTGTACACGCTGGGCGAGATCTTCGGTGTGAGCGATTCGGTGGGCGCCGAGGTGGCCGGGATCACGCCGGCCAATTTCCGCCAGATCCTCTCGCGCGCGCGGCGGGATCTGTATTCGTTCCTCAACGGGAAATGCGGCCTGGTGAACGAGTCGAATCCCTGCCGCTGTCCGAAAAAGATCCGCGGCTTCATGGAGCGCGGCTATCTGAAGCCGGACAGGCTGCAGTTCGCAGCGAGCTACTGCCGCAGGGTCCGGGAGGTCGCGCCCAGCCGCGGCGACGAATTGCTCGAGGCCTCGCACCGACTCTGTGCTGCCTTGTACCGGGAGCACCCCTTCGCCGAGCCGCCCGCGCCGTTGGAGCTGGTGCGGAAGGCGCTGGCCGGCGTCACGCTGGATTCGCCGAAATAGCCGGCCGGGTTGTCACACTGCCGCCTGGCCGGTTGTCTCGATGGGTAGGGAGGGTTCTCAATGATCGAATTCGCGGTTGTACCCGCATTATGCGCCGCCGCGGTCCTGAGCGGCGGTTCGGACGCCTCGAGGGCGCAAGCGGACAAGGACGCACAGGCCATCCTGGCCATCGAGCGCGGCGCGTTCGAGCGCTGGGCGAAGGGCGACCTGAACGGTTTCCTGGACGCCTCGGATCCCGAGGTGGACTACTTCGATCCGTTTCTCGACGCCCGGTTGGAGGGCCTGCCGGCGCTCCGTGCGCTCTATGGTAAGGTGCAGGGAACAGTGCACGTCGACCGGTGGGAGATGATCAACCCAAGAGTGGTTGTCTCGGGAGACATGGGCGTGCTGACTTTCAATTTCGTCAGCTACAGCAAGGGCCGGACAGTGCGCTGGAACACGACCGAAGTCTACAGGCGCAAGAACGGCCAGTGGAAGATCGTGCACACGCACTGGGCGCTGACGAAGCCGCAACTGGTGAACCCACCCGCGGCAGACATGTAAGGCGCGAGGCGATCGAGGAGTCTCGGCGCCAGCGGATCCCGGTCACCGATGACGAACCGGGGGGATATAATGGTCACCTCGCATGAGGAGACCAATTCGATTGCGGACGGTGGCGGTTCTCTCGCTTGTGTTCACGTACTTGTTCTTTCTGGAGTACCTGCCGCCCTTCTCGCGAGTGCACGTGCCTTTCGATCTCGAGGGATATCATTTTTCTCTGGCCGACTTCGCATTTCAATCGCTGCGCGAGGGGCGCCTGCCGGAGTGGGACCCTGCGCAGTACTGTGGCCTCAGCTTCGTCGGGAACACTCAGGCGGCGCTGTTCTACCCGCCCATGTGGCTGGTCTTCGCGGCGAACATCGGCCGGCCGGCACTCTCGTATGAAAGCCTCCAGGCGCTGGTGTTGGCACACGTGTGGCTCGCCTTCCTGCTTTGCTACGTCTGGCTACGATCCAAGCGGCTGGGGGAGTTGGCGAGCGTTCTGGGCGCCGGGGTGTTCGCCTATAGCGGCTACATGCTGCTCCAGTTGCAGCACTTCGGACTGGTGGCAGGCTACGCATGGATGCCCCTGGGTCTGTGGGGAATCGACCAGGCGGTGGAGGAGCGGCGCTGGCAGCCCTTGTGGAAGGTGACGGTCGCCTCGGCACTGTGCTTTCTCGGGGGCTATCCGCCCACCTGGCTCGTTTTTGCCGTCTGCATGGTCGGCTATGCCGCGTGGCGATGGAAGGTGGCCGCGGGCACAATCCTGGCTCTAGGTGCATCGCTGGCGATCGCGATGGTCCAGATCCTGCCCGCCCTGGAGGCGATGTCACTGAAAGCGCCCGAGGTAAAGTATGGGAGCGGCATCAGAGAGCTGGAGTTCTATGTTTCGTACCTGGTGCCGAACTACTTCAACTTCGGATTGCACGTGCCCCCAGATACGAACCGGGGCCGCGAGTATCTGTACTTGGGAGCGCCCGCCTTCTTTGGCCTGCTTTGTCTTGTGCGCCGGAGGGGTTGGCGCGAGGTGATGCCCTTGCTGGCCATGGGGGGCGTGGTTGCGGTGGTCGTAACGAACCCGTTTGGCTTGGTCTGGCAGATTGTTCGGCATTCCACTCTGCTGCTTCAGGTTTGCCGGGATTGGTACTTCCTTGCGGGGCTGACTCTGGCAGCAGCGCCGCTGGCGGCCTTCGGACTGGACCATTGCCTCGGGCAGATCCGCCAGCCGCGCGGCGGCTGGCTCGGGTACCTGACCATCGCGCTCCTGGGGGGCTGGTCGGTGCGCGAACTGATTGTGGGGCTGCCGGGCGGGTCGGGTTTCCCGCCAGGCTGGGGATCGGCAGTCGAAGCGGCGATCACTCTTGGGCTGTTCGCTCTCGCCGTTTACGTTCTGCCGACGCAACACGGTGCGCTTCGAGCATGCCTGGTCGCCGTCCTGCTGCTGACGGTGGGAGTCGATTATAAGGTGTTCGGCACCAGCAAGCGCTTCAACGCAAACCAGGAGAGGATTGAGTTCACAGCCGGCTCGTTCACCGGCATGGACGATGCCGTCTACCGCCAGCTCCGCTCCCACCCGGGATACCGGGTTGCCCTGGACCAGACGGGTCCCTCTCCGTACGAGATCCGCCTCTACGATCTCCGGACGCCGCAGGGATTCGATCCGCTTGTGACCACATCGTACAGGAAACTGATGGAGGGACTGGGGCGCTTCCGGTCGGACCGGGACATCGACATCGACTCGGCCAACCAGCCGGCGCTACGTCTGCTCGGAGTTCGCTACTTCATCTCCACCGAGCGCGGTCCTCAGTACTCGCGCCTGCTGAACGACTCGAGTTTCCACCTGCTCGAACCCTCGCGGTCCTACCACAAGGTGTTTGAATTCCAGGACGCGCGGCCGTCCTATGGCTGGGTTGAGGAGGGCGGGGTCCGCTCGGTGCAGACCACGGCGTGGACGCCCGAGGTCCGCGCCTTCGTGGTGCGCTCGGACACGGGCGGGCAGTTCGCCTTGGCGGAGCAGCTCTTCCCCGGATGGCGGGCTACGGTCGATGGAGCGCCGGTGCACATAGAGCCTTGGAGCGGCGCGTTCCAGGCAGTTTGGGTGCCGCCCGGCGAGCATCGGGTCGAGTTTGACTATCGCTCCTCGGGCGTACGTGTGGGCGCACTGGTGAGTTTGCCGGCCCTTCTCGGACTCGGTTTGGTGATCCGCAGTTATAGAAAGGGGACCCGTCCGCCCGCCGAGGCCTAGAAGCCGGTCTGCTCGGTGCGGGCTATGATCTCGTCCTGCAACGCCGTGGTCAGGTCGCAGAAGTAGTCGCTGTAACCGGCCACGCGAACGATCAGGTCGCGGTACTTATCCGGCTCCTGCTGCGCGGCCTTCAGCGTCTCGCCGGTGACGACGTTGAACTGAATGTGGTGTCCGTCCATCTTGAAGTAAGACCGCACCAACTGGGCCAAATGGTCGAGGCCGTCTTCACCTTCCAGGACCCGTGGCGTGAACTTCTGGTTGAGCAGCGTGCCGCCCGTGCGGGCGTGATCCATCCTCGCGGCCGACCGGATGACCGCCGTGGGCCCCTTGCGGTCCGCTCCCTGCGCCGGCGAAATACCGTCGGAAAGGGGCTCCCAGGCTTTGCGCCCGTCGGGCGTTGCCCCGGTGACCGAGCCGAAGTACACGTGACAGGTGGTCGAGAGGTAGTTCACGCGATAGAAGCCGCCTTTGGTATTCTTCCGGCCGTTGACTTCGGAATAGAATGCATCAAACACGTCGGCGAGAATGCCGTCGGCATAGTCGTCGTCGTTGCCGTACTTGGGCGTTCGATTCCAGAGCAGCAGGCGCGTCTTCTCGTGGCCCTCGAAGTTGGCGGCCAGTGCCTGCCGAAGCTCGTGCATGGAAAGCGTCTTCCGTTCGAAGACGTGATACTTCAGGGCGGACAGGCAGTCGGTGCAGGTTCCGGGCGCCACGCCCATGATGTAAGTGGTGTTGTAGCGCGGGCCGCCGTCGTTATAGTCCTTGCCCTTCTCGATGCAGCCGTCGATCAAGATCGACAGGAACGGCGCCGGCATGTGCCGCGCATACAGGCGCTCGATCACCTGGTTGCCCCGCACCTTGATGTCGATGAAGTGGTGTAACTGCCTGCGGAACGCGGCGAACACGTCGTCGTAGGACGCGAAGGCCTCCGGCTCGCCGGTTTCGAGGCCGAGGCGCTTGCCGGTGCGCGGGTCCACGCCGTTGTTCAGCGCGATCTCGAGGACCTTGGGCAGGTTGAAGTAGCCCGTGAGAATGTACGCTTCCTTGCCGAATGCGCCGGTCTCGACGCAGCCCGATGTGCCGCCGCAACGCGCGTCCTCGATGGACTTCCCCTGGCGCAGCAGCTCCTCCACCACCAGATCGGCGTTGAAGATCGACGGCTGGCCCCAGCCCTGGCGCACGATCTCCAGGCCGCGCTTCAGAAACCGATCGGGGTTCTTCTTGCTGAGCTGGAGGTTCGAGGAGGGTTGCAGCAGCCGCATCTCGTCGATCACGTCGAGGATGAGATACGTAACGTCGTTGACGCCACAGGAGCCGTCTCGAGCCAGCCCGCCGTTGTTAATGTTGGCGAAATCCGTGTAAGTGCCGCTCTCGGCCGCCGTGACGCCCACCTTCGGGGGCGCGGGCTGGTTGTTAAACTTCACCCAGAAACACTCCAACAGTTCCTGAGCCTGTTCGCGGGTGAGGGTGTTCCCGGCGAGACCCTTCTGGTAGAAGGGATTCAGGTGCTGATCGAGCCGGCCCGGGCAGAAGGAATCCCACGTGTTCAGCTCGGTGACGACGCCCAGGTGGACGAACCAGTACGATTGCAGCGCCTCCCAGAAGTCGCGCGGGGCGTGCGCGGGAACGCGGCTGCACACCTCCGCCACGCGCTCCAGCTCGGCCTTGCGCCGGGGATCCGGCTCGGCGGCGGCCATCGCGCGGGCCGCTTCGGCGTGGCGCTCGGCGAATCGCATCACCGCGTCCGCCGCGACGGCCATGGCCTTGAGTTCCTGTTCCTTGTGGTAGGCGTCGGGGTCGTCGCACCAATCCAGCCGCGCCAGGCTGGACTCGACGTCCTCCCTGAGATCCAGAAGGCCCTTGCGGTAAATGACGTCTCCCAACACGGTGTGGCCAGGTGCGCGCTGCTCCATGAATTCCGTGTACAGGCCGGCCTCGTAGCAGTCCTTCCAGGCGGGCGTCATTTCCCTGAAGATGCGGTCGCGGATAGAGCGCCCCCGCCAGAAGGGGATGATCTCGTCAGCCTGAATCCGGAGCGCCTCCTCATCGACGCGATAAGAGACCTTCTGGCGCGAGTTCAGAACTTCGAAGTCCTCGAGGGAGTGGCAGCACAACTCGGGAAAGGTGGGCGTGCCCCTGGGTTCCGGTCCGCGCTCTCCGACGATCAGCTCGTCGGGGCCGATGGAGACGGTTTTCCGATCCATCAGGTAGGAGAGCGCCCGCGCCCTGAGCATCGGCTCCGACATTGGCTCCGCCTGCCGGTAGAACTCGGTCATGAGCCGGGCGCGCTCGATCGACAACCACGGTTTGGTCTCGAGGCTGCGGCGGCGCAATCGCGCGACTCTATCGGTCATGATTGCCCTCCAAATCTCACCTGGAACCCGCGCGATTTCTCCAGGGAGAACCTCATGAAGTTGAAAATCAGCCCGGAGAGGCCATCTCCGGCGTCCTTAGCTTAACATAGACAATCCACAATCAATGCTGTCTGCCGCATCGCCGAGATGAACCAGGTCATCCTCAACCTGCTGGTCAACGCCGAGCATGGGATCGGAGAGGCGACGAAGGGAACGCAAGCGAAAGGCAAGATCACGGTCCGGACCAGACAGGTGAGCGATCAGGCAGGCCGTGGCGCTGGGCCGGGGCTCGTCGTCGCACGACCGATCATGGTCGAGAAGCATGGCGGGAGCCTGACGTTCGAGCCGAACGGAACTCAGGGGACCACCTTCGCGATTTCCGTGCCGATTGAGCCCGTATCGACGGGTGCGGCGGAGGACTGACAGCCAGAGCGCGCCCGCACACGGCGCTATCGGTACGCCACCTCGCCGGTGTTGAACCCTTCGACCACGATCCGGGGCTTTTCGGCCCGCGTGTCCGCGTCTTCAAGCTCGGTCCTGATCGTGCGGCGCTCGCCGGGCATCAGTGCCACGTAGTTGTCGCTGTAAAGCGCGGGGAGGATGCGGTCCCCGCTCTTCTCGCGCACCGCCTTCAACTTCACCATGAGGGCCGGGGCGGTGGAAACGTTGCGCAGCTCGGAGGTCAAGAGCCAGCGCTGGCCTTGCCGTTGGACAGTGGTCGAGGCTTCGAGCTTCACCTTGGGCAGCTCGCGAATGGCGCGGTGGTTGCCCTCCTCCAGCCCACGCAGGTAGAAGTTCTCCGACACGATCTGGCCGCCGCGCGTCAGCTTCAGGCGGAGGAAATGCACGGGCGTCAGGGTAGGTGGGTATTCCATCGGGATGCAGGATGCCACGCTGTCCTCGGCGCTATCCAGAGACACCGTCTTCTCCCATTTCACCGTGCCATCCATGTTCAGAAGTTCGGCCCGGGCGGTGAGGCCGCGCGCATCGCCGCCGCTGTAGTTCACCACCTCGATGCCGCCGGTGGCCTGGTTCCACTGAATATGGAGCGGCTCCGACCCCTTCTTACTGCCAAAGTACCCGGCTGTGGGCTCGAAGTAGTAGTCGTAGGTCTGCCAGACGAACGACGGCCACGCGGGGTGGCTCATCCACAGCAGCATGCCCATCCGGTTGCGGCTCTGCGCTTCGAACATGGCGCGGTAGCCGTCGTAATTCACGAATTGAGCCAGCGTCACCCAGTCCGCCGCGTTGTCCGCTCCGCCGTAGCCCTTGTCGATCATTTCGCGGAAGGAGGCGCCGCCCTGAAGGCCCCGGAGACAGAAATCGTGCAGACCCCACACGGCTCCTTGCGGCCACATGGCTTTCTCCGGCATCATGGCCCGCAGGCTGTCCAGCGTGACGATGTTGGGCATGCCCAGCTCGCTGTGCAGTTTCGGCGTCGCCCGGTACTGGAAGTAGAACTTGGGCGGCATGGCCCGGTACGGTCCGCCCCCGCTCACGACCACCGCCGCGGAGTGCGGGATGTAGTGCAGCCCCGGATGCAATTCCGCCACCGTCTTCTTCATCCCGTCATCAAGCGCTTTCGGGGGGTAGCCTTCGTTGCGCCCGCAGTAAAGCCCGACGGAAGGATGGTTGCGAAGCCGCAGAACCGTATCCCTGACGTTCCGCAAGAACATCTCGTTGTCGTCCGGGTCCGGGCCGTCAAACGGATTCGCCAGCCAGAAGTCCTGCCACACCACCACTCCATGCCGGTCGCAGGCCTCGTAGAATTCGTCGTCGCCGACCTGCCCCACCCAGTTGCGGATCATGGTGAAGTACATGTCGCGGTGGTAGCGCACGGCCACGTCGTACTCGCGGGCGCGGTAGCGCAGCATGGACTCGCCAAAGCCCCAGTTCCCGCCGCGAGGAACGAGCCGCCGGCCATTGATCCAGATCTTCAGCGCGCCTCCGTCTTCGCTGTAAGCGAACTGCCGCACGCCGGCCTGGAACGACGTCGCGTCCGACAGCTTGCGGCCCGCGGTTTCGAACTTCAGCTCCACCGGGTACAGGTTCGGTTCGCCGTATCCCACGGGCCACCACAGCTTCGGATTCCGAAGACGCAATGCCGGATGCGTGGACGGGTCCAGCTTCACCGTTTTCGCGGCCCCTGCGTCCACCGTCACGGGCGCGTGGAACGTCACCTCGCCGAAGCGCCCGCGCAGGGTCCCCTTGACCGCCCGGGATCCGTGGTTGCGCAGGGTAACTTCCACGCTCACGTCCGCGCGCGAGGTGTCCGGCAGGGGCAGGGCGGTGGTGACGAACGGATTCTCGATGGTGACCGGTCCGCTACGGCTGAGATAGACGTCGTTCCAGATGCCGGTGTTCCGCCCGCGGATGGAGGGAATCCAGTCCCAGCCGACCGAGGCGTGGTAGGTCGGGTTATCGGCGCCCAGCGCGCCGCCGTTCTTATCCGGACTGTCGAGCGTCTTCTCCTTGATGCTGCCGGGCGTCGCGTTCTTCTCGAGGCGCACGGCCAGCGCGTTGTTCTCTCCGGGACGCAAGCGGCTGGTGACGTCGAACCGCCCGCGCATGAATCCGCCCTCGATGCGGCCGAGCTTCTCGCCGTTGAGGAAGACGTCCGCCTTCCAGTTGATGCCGTCGAAGTTCAGCCAGAACCGCTGCCCCGGGCGCGCGGGCGGCGCCACGAACTCGTTCCGGTACCAGAAGTCGGCGTAGAAGAAGGTATCCGAAATCATGAGCTGGTTGTCGCCGTAGTTCGGGTCTGGCACCGCGCCGGCATTGTAGTAACTGGTCAGCACGGTGCCTGGCACGGTGGCCACCAGCCAGTCGCCGTCCTGGAAACCCGGCTTGGACAGCGTTTCGCCGCTGGCCTCGACCTGCGAGTCCCGCTGGATGCGCCAGGCGCCGCCCGCGAGGTCCAGGCGTCCGTCGGCCCGCACGGCCGGAGCGGGCTTGGGCCGGGGCGCCGGACCGCCGCGCCCGTACACCTCCATCTCGCTCAGGATATAGCCGCCGGGCGAGGCCGGCCGCTTCATCAGCAGGCGCACGTACCGGCCCTGAGCCGGCGCTGCAAGCTTGAGGTCGTCGGTCATCGCCGTCGATGCGGGCAGCGGTAGTACGATCCTCCAGGCCGCGGCATCGTCCGATACTTCGAGGGAGGCTTCCGCGGCCCTTCGGATCCAATACAGCTTCACGCGGTCGAAGGTGCAGACCGCGCCCAGGTCCACGTAAACCCACTCTTCGCCGCTCCCCGCACTCATCCAGGCGCTGCTGAAGTTGTACGGCCCGCCCAGTTCCAGCCGGCGGCCCTGACCGAACAACGTCACCTCACTGACGCGCCATATTGCCGCGCTGGCCGCCTGGAACTCGACACGGTAGAAACTGCTGTGAGACGGCAAAGACAGGGCGATGGACGCCTTGAACTCCCTGGGCGGGCGGTCCGTGCCCGTGGCACGGCCCACTTCCTCCCAGGTCTGGCCATCGTCGGAGCCGGAGACCCCACAGGTCCACCCTTCCGGCCGGTCGCTGCGCGAATCCACGCGCGCCTCGAGGTCCACTCGATCGATCTCGGGGGCGGTGTTCCCGCCTCCCAGTTCGATTTGCACCCAGCCGCCGGGCCCGTTCAAGCTCACGAGTGTCATCGGGTTGCGGTCCAGCAGGTACTCGCGCTCGTTCTTCTTGAGCGTGCCTTGCTGGCTGGTCGAGACCGCCACCCACTGCGGCGGCTTGGTCTCCTTGATCCCGTCGGTCACCAGTTGTGCCGTCAGATTGTAGTCGTAACTGCTCGAGTGGTAGGCCGGCCGGCGGAGGGCCAGGTTGCGGTAGTTCGTCCCGTCCACAACCATCGCCGGCGAGAAGTCCTGCTTCGGGTCTCCCGGATATACGCCCACGCCGCGGGTGTATTCCTGTGCATCCAGCATCGCGATTGACATCAGACTCAACGCCACAATCCATTTCGCCATTAGGCTCGCCTCTCCAACTGGTTCAGCGCGAAGGCATAGGCGCCAATCGCCGTCGCCTCGCTCGTCCCCAGACGTGAAATCCCGACCCCGACACGCTGCATGCCGTCGAACCTCAACGTCCGCGAGCTCCCGGGAACCGCCAGTTCCTTGGTCTCGCCCCTGACGAATTCCGCGAGTTCGGCCGGATCCTCGAGGTTGAAGGCCCGCGGAATCAAACGCCGGAAGCGCTGACCATCGGGAGCGGTGTAGGTCCCGTTCATCTCGGCAATCAGCGCCGGCAAGAAGTGGCGGTGCGCCGCGGCGATTCCGCCTCCAATGACCACCAGGCCGTCCAGCAGCGTGATGGCCAGTGCGATGGCATCGCCCGCCACCTCGCCCATTCGCCGGAAGGCCTCCCGCGCCGCCGCGCGGTCCCCAGGCGCCAGCCCGCCGGCGATCTCGGCGATCACCCGGGGCTCGGGCGCGTCCTCGAACCGCAGACCGGCGTTTTGGGCATAAACCCGCCGCACGGCGCGGATGGAGGCGCCCTCTTCGACGTTGGTGTCCAGCTTTCCCTTGTGCCGCGACAGCCAGATCTCGCCGGAGGAGGAATTGTCGCCCACGAACAGTTCGCCGTCGCGCACGATGCCGCCTCCGAACCCGGTGCCGAGCGTCACGCCCAAAAGGTTGCGGAATCGCTTGGGGCTTCCGGCCTTCTCCAGAACGCCATTTACGTACGGCAGGAATCCGGCCGCCGCTTCGCCGCAGGCAAACAGGTCCCCATCGTTGTTGATGAAGGTGGGCAGACCGAAGCGGTCTTCGAGCATCGGCCCCAGCGCCACGTCGCGGTAGGCCACCAGATTCGGCGGCCGCACAATGATCCCGTTGAAGTAGTCCGCCGGGCCGGGAAACGCGAAACTGATCGCCACCGGCGGCGCCACCAGTTGTTCCCGCACCCTCCGGAATCCCTCGATGACCGTATCGAGCGAGCGATCGAGGCGATCCGCATTCGACGGCAGGGCGAAGCTCTCCACCACCGGACGGTTGGCCTGCATGGCCGAGAACACGAAGTTCGTTCCGCCGGCGTCCAGCGTCATCACGATCCGCTCATCGCTTGCGTAATCCGGCATAGATTCACGCTCCGGCCGGCTTGCGAGCCGCGACCGCAGTCCAGGTGATGTAGAGTAGCGCCGCCAGCGGCACCAGGAAGCTCAACTGCACCGAACTGTGGTCCGCCACCAGCCCCATGAGTGGGGGCAGAAACGCCCCGCCCACAATCGCGGTCACCATCAGGCCCGAGAGCTCATTGGTGTGCTCCGGCAGGCTCTCCACCGCGATCGAGAACACCAGCGGGAAAACGTTGGCGAAGCCGAGCCCCACCAGGAAGAAGCTCACCAACGCCAGGGCCCGGTCCGGCGCGAACAAACCCAGTAGTCCCGCGAGGGAAACCGCGCAGGTGACCCGGAAGAACATGCGCGGCGCCATCCAGTTCAAGATGACGCCTCCGGAGAACCGCCCGATCGTCAGGGCGGTGAAGAACAACCCGGTCCCGAGCAGGCCCACTTTCTGGATATCGATGCCGAACCGCTGATCCAGATACAGGGGGATGCCCGCACTCACGCAGACTTCCGCGCCGACATAGAGGAAGATCGCACCCACCATCACCAGCACGTAGCGGTTCTTCAGCAGCGCCAGGCACGATCCGAGCGTCGCCGCCGCGCGCTCCGCCTTCCGCTCGGTCACCCGCAAACCGGCGACCGCGAGCAGCGTCGCGAACACCGCCGCCGCATAGATCGGGAAGATGACTTTCCAGCTCGCACCGAAGTACCGCGCCGCCAGCACGGGGATCACGGGACCCGAAAGGGATCCAATCGCTTTCACGAACTGCCCCAGAGACAAGTTCCGGGCGTACTTGCCCGGTTCGGAGACATCGCGCATGATCGGGTTGCCGCCGACTTGCAGGATGGCCGCGCCCGCGCCCAGCAGCACCACCGCCAGAAGAAACCGGGCGAACGAGTGGAGTCCCACGCTCGCGCTCAGCAGCCCAAGCAGCGCCACTGCCAGCCCCAGCAGCAGCACGGACTTCTTGCCGCGCTTGTCCTGGAACACCCCAACGGGGATCGACAGCAGCCCGAACATCATGTAACCCACGAAGGGGATGAGCGACGCCACCGTGGTACTCAGGTGGAATTCGCTCTTTGCCAGGCTCACAAACGGCCCCACGGCGTCCGCAAAGCCCATGGCGAGAAAGGCCAGAAACACCGGAACGGTTCGCCATCGCATATCGATTCATTCTCTCCTTTGCCGGTTCTGGATCGCCGCGACCAGCCGCTTGCCGCCGCCAAAACTGTCACTCTACCGCCTTTTGCCCCAGGGCCGCCATCGGCCGCCAGACCGGCCGGCAATACACGGAGGCATTTATCTGGAATACTGGAGAGCGGAGGTTCGGTTCCAGGCACCATGCGTTTTGGACAGATACGATTCGACAACAAGATCACCGCGGCCGTGTTCGAGGGCGGCCAGGCGCGGCCGGTTCCCGGGTATTCGATGGTGGAGCTGATCCGCAAGGCGGAGGCGGAATCGGTTCCCCTCACCGCACTGGCGGCGCAGATGGCCAGCCGCCACTCGGAGCCGTGCGTGCCGCTGATTCCGATCCACCCCGTGGAGGTCTGGGCGTGCGGGTGCACCTACCGGGAGAGCGCGGATTTCCACGGCGAGCAGGATGAGGGAGGCGTCTACGCGCAGGTTCATACCAAGGCGCGGCCGGTGATCTTCTTCAAAGGCACGGCGCGAGTGTGCGTGGGTCCGGGCCAGCCGGTGGGCATCCGTTTCGACTCCCGCTTCACGGCTGCCGAACCGGGGCTGGCGGTGGTGCTGGGCCGCAAGGGCAGGATTCTGGGCTACACGCTGGGCAACGACGTTTCCGCCTGGGACATCGAGCGGGAGAACCCGCTCTACCTGGCGCAGTCGAAGTTCTACACGGGGTCCTGCGCGCTGGGGCCGGCCATCGTGACGCCGGACGAGCTGCCCGAGTTGAGCGGGCTGGAGATGAGCTGCACGGTCCTGCGCGGCGGCCAGCGGCACTTCTTCGACAGCGTGCCGCTGGCGCGGCTGGCGCGGACCGAAGCGGCACTGGTGGAGTATCTGCTGCGCGCTAATCCGGTGCCGGCAGGCTCGGTGCTGATGACCGGGACGGGGGTCAGGATCACCGAGGACGCCGCCCTGGCGCCCGGGGACACGGTGGTGGTCCGCCTTCCGGAGATCGGCGAACTGGTCAACGTGGCGGCCGTGGTGCAATAGGTGAAGCAGGTTTCCATCCGCTTCTACGCGGAGCTGAACGATTTCCTGGCGCCCGAGCGGCGCATGGTTCCATTCCCCTGCGCCTTCCACGTGAGCGCGCCGGTGCGCGACCTCATCGAGTCGCTCGGCGTGCCGCACACCGAGGTGGACCTCATCCTGGTGAACGGCCGCTCGGCGGACTTCTCCCACCTGGTCGAGGATGGCGAGCGGATCAGCGTCTACCCGGTTTTCGAGTCCATCGACATCGCGCCCGTGGCGCGGTTGCGGCCGCGCCCCCTGCGCCAGACGCGGTTCGTGCTGGACGTCCACCTGGGACGGCTGGCGGCCTATCTGCGCATGATGGGGTTCGACTCGCTGTATCGCAACGACTGCCGGGACGAGGAGCTAGCGCGCCTGTCGGGCGGCGAGGAGCGGATTCTGCTCACCCGCGACCGCGAATTGCTCAAGCGCGCCGTGGTCACGCGCGGCTACTACGTGCGCGCGACCAGCCCGCGGCAACAGCTCGCCGAGGTGCTGCGGCGCTTCGACCTGTTCGATTCCGCCACGCCGTTCGCCCGCTGCCTGGCCTGCAACGGTGTGCTCGAGCCGGTGGCCAAGGACGCCGTCGGCGAGTTGCTGCCGCCCCGGGTCCGCGAACGCCACGACGAGTTCCTCCGCTGCGACGCCTGCGCCCGCGTGTATTGGAAGGGATCGCACCACGCGCGGATGACGAAGATCATCGAAGCCCTGCGCTAACCGCTGTCAGCTATCCCCTTCTTCGAGCGAGTCCAGCAGCTCCGGCTGGGCGGCGAAGCGCTTCAGCACCTGGATGGAGTTGGCGGCGGTGAAGCCGGCCATGCGCAGCCTGCGGTAGGCGGCGGCGAGGTGTTTGGGCTCGGCCAGCCAGGTTTCGAGCGCGGTGTTGCGGTACTTGCGGCGGAGGTAGTCCTCGATCAGCCCGGTCTCGTCGGCGCCGCGATAGGCCTCCTGGACGGCCTTCTCGGCCACCGCCGGGGCTACGCGCCGCTTGCGCAGGTCGCTGAGCACGCGCGCTTTGCCAAGCCCCTGGTTCTCGAGCCGGGCGGCGGAGAAGCTCTGGGCGAAGCGCTGGTCGTTGAGGTACCCGTATTCCTTGAGGCGCGTGAGAATTCCTCCCACGTCCCCGGCGCGCTCGGCGCGGCGCAGCAGTTTCTCGCGCAGCTCGCCGATGGAGCAGGCGCGCCCGCCCAAGACGCGGAGGGCGTACACCCACAGCGCATCGGCGGCCAGCCGGCGGGGCGTTCGCTCATCCATGGCTGGTCTCCTCGGAGATTGAAGATGCCGGCATCGCTGGTCGCATGGCGTTGCGGGTGGTACTCAGCTAGTATGTTAATATGCAGGTGAATCGGAAACCATAGGAGGGATCAAATGGCGGAAGAAGGCAGCAAGTTAGGGTACTTTGCGTTCGGCCTGGGCCTCGGGCTGGCCATCGGTGTGCTTTTCGCGCCGAAAGCCGGCGAAGAGACTCGCGAATTCATTCGCTCGAAGGCCGACGAAGGAAAGGAATACCTGAAGCGGCGGGGCGAGGAGCTGCGCAGCCAGGGCGCCGATCTGGTGGAGCGCGGCAAGACCGTGGTGAGCCGTCAGCGAGACAATCTGACGGCGGCGGTCGAGGCCGGCAAGCAGGCCTATCGCGAGGCCGCAGCGAGCCGTACTCCGGAGCCGGAATCCTAGGCCTGAGAGAACCGCGCGGCGGGCCCGCGAGCGGGAATCGGCGGGCGTGGCCGGCGCGAAGGAGCCAAACAGCTCTTCATGGACCCATTAACCCAGTGGATTGTGGTGGCCGCCATCGCGGTGGGAGCGGCCGCCATCGCGATTCAGGCCGGCTTGATGTTTGCGATGTACCGCACCTCGCGCGCCATGCACGAACAGATCTCCTCCCTGATCGCCAGGATCGAGCCGATGACCCAGAGCGGGCAGCGTCTTCTGGAAGAAACGCGCGCGCGCGTCGCGGAGATCTCGGCTCAGGCTTCCGAGTTGCTGGCGATCAGCCGCAGGCAGTTGACCCGCGTGGATGAGGTGCTGGGGGAAGCCGCCGCGCGCACGCGAGCTCAGATGGACCGGATCGAGATGGTCCTGGACGATACCGTGAACCGGTTTCAGGAGACCACCACGCTGTTGCAGAACAGCATTCTGAAGCCGCTGAAGCAGGTCGCCGCCCTGACCATCGGCATCCGGACCGCTTTATCGGTGCTGCTGGGAGGGCGCCGGACCACCGTCGAGCAAGCCACCCACGACGAGGAGATGTTCATCTAGCCCGCGGCGGCAGGGCTCGCATGATCGACATCCACTCGCACGTGCTGGCCGGCCTGGACGATGGTTCGCCCAGCCTCGAGGAGAGCCTGCGGATGGTGCGCGTGGCGGCCGAGACGGGCATCACCGACCTGGTGGCTACGCCGCACGCCAACCTCCAATACCGCTTCGATCCGGAGGCCGTCGAGCAGAAGCTGGCGGAGCTGGCGGAGGCTTGCGGGGGGACCGTCCGTCTGCATTGCGGGTGCGATTTCCACTTCTATTTCGACAACATCCGGGACGCGCTGGCCCACCCGGCGAAGTACACCATCAACCACAAGAACTACTTGCTGGTGGAGCTCTCCGATCTGCTGATTGCCAAGACCACCGACGAGGTGTTCGCGCGGATGCTGGACGCCGGAATGGTCCCCATCCTCACGCACCCCGAGCGGAATTTCCTGCTGCACCGGCGCCTGGACCAGATCCAGAGCTGGGCCGGCCAGGGCTGCCTGGTGCAGGTGACCGCGCAGTCGCTGCTGGGCCGGTTCGGTCCGCAAGCGCGGAGCATGTGCGGGGAACTGCTGAAGCGGGGGCTGGTGCATTTCGTGGCCAGCGACAGTCATGACAGCCAGGATCGCCCGCCCCGGCTGGACCTGGCCTACGAGCACGTCGCCAAGCGCTACGGCAGTGCGGCGGCCGAACGGCTCTTCCTCACCAACCCCCGGGCCGCGCTCGACGGGGAACCGCTGCCCGAAGCGCGGGAACCGGAGCCGCCCGCCCCGCGGAAGTGGTACCAGTTCTGGTGAAGGCCGCGGCGGGAGTAGTAGGATAGGCACGGATGCCCAATTCACCGTTCCGTCCCGCCCCCGGAGACCGGGCCGCCCCCGACGCCGTTCAGCGGCAATCGCGGCTGATCAAGTCCATGACGCCGATTGCGAAGATTCTGAACGCCGCGCCCGCCATGGCGATGGTATTGAACCGGGAGCGGCAGATCGTCGCCCTGAACCAGCGGCTGCTGGACTTCGTAGGCGCGGCGGGGGCCGAGGAAGTCCTCGGTCTGCGCCCGGGGGAGATCCTGGAATGCATGCACGCGGCAGCGGCTGAGGACGGTTGCGGAACCAGCGAGTCCTGCGCCTTCTGCGGTGCACTGCGGGCGATTCTCGATTCCCAAGTGGGATGCGCGAGTACGCGAGTCTGCCGCATCCGCCGGCGAGGCGGCCAGGGCGAAGAGTGCGCGAACCTGGAAGTACACGCGTCCCCGCTGGCGCTCGGCGAGGAGCAGTTCACGATCCTGTTCGCGGCCGATGCCGGCGGCCGAGTCCGCGCGGATTTCCTCGAGCACGGCGTTCTCCCGGAAGCGCTGGCCCAAGCCGACGAGATCGAGGCTCTGGTGGCCGGGCTGGCGGGCTGGAACGCGCCGGAACTGCGCGAGCGGACCGCCAGTGCCCTGGCGGCCGCAGCGGCTCAGCTCAGCTCCATTCTGAAGGCCTACGGCGAAATCGTCAAGGCGGAGACCGGCGAGCTGCGGATCGCGCTGTGCCGCGCCTCCGCGCTCGGGGCGCTCCGCGGCGCGGCGGCCGGGTTCCCATCCGAGGAAACCGCGGCGGGCCGCCAACTCCGCATCGCCCCAGGCGCGGAAGACGCGGAGGTCTGCACCGATCCCGCGCAGCTCGGGAGAATCCTGCACAGCATGGTGCTGAATGCGCTGGACGCCTCGCCGCCGCAGTCGGTGGTTACGCTGGATTGCCGCCGTTCCGGCGAGCGCGCCGAGTTCTGGGTCCACAATGACGGCGAGATGCCGGAGGCCGTCCGGTTGCAGATCTTCCAGCGGGGATTCACCACCAAGGGACCCGGCCACGGCTTCGGCGCGTACCGCATGAAGCTGATCGCGGAGCGGTTCCTGGGCGGGGCCGTATCCTTCCGCTCCAGCCAACAGGAGGGGACCACGTTCCTTCTCAGCCTGCCGCTGGCGAGCGACCGGGCGCCGGAGGCTGTCACATGACCCGGGCCCTGGGTGTAGGGGTCATCATCGCCGACCCCGCCCTGCGCCACGAGGTGGTCGATTGCCTGAATCATCTGAGAGTCCGCCTCGCGTTCGCCATTTCCCCGGCGGGTGGCGATGCCTCCGCCACGGAGTTCTCGAACCCCGATGTGCTGGTGCTGGACTTCGGACACCGGGGCGCCTTTGAGATCTTGGCGACGCTCAAGTCGCTCCAGGCGCCGCCGCCCGTGATTGCGGCCCATGTGTCCGCCGATCCCGATTTGATTCTGGCCGCCATGCGCGCCGGCGCGCGCGAGTTTGTGTACCCACCGATCAGCCCGGAAGCTCTCGAGAGGGCTCTGGACAGGATCGCGGCCGAGTTGCTGCTGAAAGCGCCCCAGCGCCGCGCCGGCAAGACTATCGGGTTCCTCTCCGCGGAGGGCGGTTGCGGCGCCACCACCGTGGCCTGCCACGTGGCCGCCGAACTCCGCCGGATCACTTCCGCCGGGATCCTGGCCGCCGATTTCGACCTCCTGGCCGGCATGGTGGGTTTCTGGCTGAGAGCCAAAGGCTCTTATTCGCTGCTCGACCTGATCAGGAACCTGCGGCGGATGGACTCGAGCCTGTGGAAAGGCATGGTGGACTCCGTGCAGCCGCGCTTGGACGCAATCTGCGCTCCGGCGGAGATTCCGTTGGACGAGTTGCCAGCGACCGAGAACTTCACCACCGTGCTGCGCTACGCCCGCGCGAATCACGACTGGGTGGTGGCGGATCTGGGGCAGAGCCTCTCGCCGCTCTCGATGGCCCTCATTCCGGAACTCGACACCCTGTACCTGGTGACCACCCCCGAGGCCGCGCCTTTGTACCAGGCGCGCAGGATGGTCCACAAGCTGCTCTCGAGCGAGGGCGCGCGGGAATCGCCGCGGCTGGTGGTCAACCGCATCCGGAAGGAACACGCTCAGGAATCCAAGGAGGTCGAGAGACTCTTCAGCATTCCGGTCGAAGCGTACCTGCCCGAGGACTATGACGAAGTCATCGAGGCCCACTCGGAGGGCCGCCTGGCCTCCCCCAGGTCGGATCTCGGCAGGCGGCTGGGGCAGCTTGCCGCCAAGGTCGCCGGCCAACCGGCGGAGGAGCGGCGCGAGTCGAGGTTCTCGCTTTTGCGGCCGTTCCGCTCCCGAGCCGCGGAGCTTCAACCTTAGGCTTTAGCCCGGCCCCCGCCTAAAGCTTTTCTCACGGTGGACGATTGCTATACGGGTACCAGTCCATTGTTGGTTTCCGGCGGAGTACAGACCCTGACGGATCGCATCCAGGCGGAGCTAGCGACCTTCGAGCACGACCCTGTGCGGGCGCGGAAAGCGCTGCGAGACCTGCTGGTTGCCGACCGGCCCTCGTTTCGCCTCGCCGCTCTGCCTTGGCTCAGGGAAGGCAATCGCAGAGCGGGCGTGCAGTTCCTCTTTGAACTGCTGAAGGACGTACTGCCGATCTGCAACCCTGCGCTGATCAGCCTGGAGGACGACGTGGCCATCGCCCGGGTGGTGATGGAGAGCGAACCGCTGCTGGACGTCAAGCTGGCGCGGCGGATCACGGACTCCAGGCTGCGCGGGAGCGAGGAAATCGACAACGCGGTGGCGCTGCGGATTCTGGAAGTGCTCGCGACCATCACGGACGGAACCCGAATCCTGCCCATGCTGATCCAGGTGTTGCGGGAGCCGGATCCGCGGCTGCGCTCGAAAGCGGCGCTGCTGGTCGGTCGCACGAACAAGAACGCGCAATGGGTGGAACAGGTGCTGCAGCAGCCGGACGCGCGCGTGCGTGCGAACAGCATCGAGGCGCTGTGGGGCGTGGATACGGAAGCGGTGCGGGCCGTGCTGCGGGGGGCGCTGAGAGACTCGAACAACCGGGTGATCGGCAACGCGCTGCTGGGGCTGTACCGCCTGGGAGACGCGGTCACGATCGGGCTGACGCTGAGGATGTCCCAGCACCCAGCGCCGCTATTCCGGGCCACGGCCGCCTGGGTGATGGGGGAAACCGGCGACCCGCGATTCCTGCCCACGCTGGCGCAGATGGTCCGGGAAACCGATACCCAAGCCCGGCACAGCGTGTTTCGAGCCATCTCGAAACTCAAGAGCGCGATCGCGCGCTACGCGGGGGCGCCGGCCTTGCGGGTCTCGCTGTGCCAGGCGACTCCGCAGCCGGACGGAGCACGGCTGGTGCGGGCCGGGGCCGCGCTGGCGGACGGCGGCGAGGTGACCGAGCTGCTGCCGACCGGGTTGGTGCTCTGGGAAGGCCGGAAGATGATCGCGCAATACAGCATGCGACGACCCCGATCGGTCGACTGGCTGACGCTCGGAGTTGCGCTCCCGGCGACGCAGGCGTGTTCCCCAGAACACTGCGGGGTGCTCGAGCGAGGCGCCCAGGCCTGCCTGGCGCTCAAGGGCGGCGCCGACCGCTGGGCCATCCTCCGGTTCGGTGGCCAGCCGGAAGACGCCGGCCGCCAGCCGTCCCAACCCGCCTGCTATCTCGGGTCGGACGTGGAAGCCTTGACTTCCGCGCTGAACGCGCCAAAAGAGTGGTTTCCGTACGCCGAGGTGGTGCCGGCTCTGTTGCGCGCGGTCGCGCAGGCCTCCGGCAGCCGGAACCTGTTGCTGCTGGAGGATCGCACGGCGGAGTCGGGTCTGCCCGAGCTGGATCAGGCCCAATGGGGAGGCCTCATTCGGGATGCGCAGGCTGCCGCGGTCGCCATCCATGCCGTCGTTCTCACCGGCCCGGGCGACTCGCCGGGCATCCTGGCCGAGGTCTCGGAGCAGACCGGGGGCATGTGCCTCGCCACCAGCGAGCCCGACAGGATCCCCGAGCTTTGCGGGAAGCTCTACTTCGGCCTGCTGCATCCCTATGAGATCCTCTACCATCCCGACCAGCCGGACCCTGCCGGGCCACTGAAGCTGCAAGTGTACGCCGAGCAAGGCTACGGCGAGGATGTCCTGGAGGTGTAACCGGAGGCCGGCGCCAGGCAGCCCAGGGCCGGCGGAATCGGCCGCCGGATGCGTCCCTGCAAAGCACCAGGGGGATATCCTACCCTAGAGGGGTGAATCGATTCGCGGCAATTTTCTCGCTGTTGATCCCAATGCTGCTTCGGGCGGCGGACGGCCCGACAGCGGAACTCGGCCGGCGCATTCTGGAGGCGGGGCTGGATCCCGAGGAGTGCTATCAAGTCCGGAACCTGCGCTTCGACAAGGAAGACCTGCACGTCTACCTGACCGAAGGCTACCTGATCTTCGGAAAGGCGGTGGAGGGCGTTCGGCTCTCCGCCGTGTTCAGCGGGGACATCGAAGGGGGCGACGCCGAGGTGCTGCTGCTGCCCCCGACGCGTTCCGAGCGGATGTCGCTGGCTTCCTACGCCCACACGCCCAACTTGAGCGAGCATTTCCAGACGGCCATACTGATCTTCACCGACGACACCTACGCCCAGCTCCTGAAACAGATCCAGGGCCATGGCGCGCCTCGTAAGAACGCCGAGCGGGGCCTGCTGCTGGCGCAATCCTGGGATCCCGCGATCCGGAATTTCTCCTCCAGCTTGCAGATCCGGCTGGTGAAGGACCTGCTCGCCGAGAACCGGGTGGGGCTAGGTTTCTTCTACGTGGCCGTGAGTGGCCGCAAGCTGGGAAATTTCGATGCCACTTACGACCTGCGGGCGCGCGAGCAGATCAGCCTTGGCCAAGTGGCATTCCGGCAGGATCAGGCGTATTTCGACATCTGGACGCGGTTCCAGGCGCGCTCCTTTCGCAACCAGACCCGGGCGCGGCCGGACGACGACCTGCACGTGAGCAGCTACCGCATCGACGCCACCCTGGATCCCAACCTGCACCTGCGCGTGGTGACGCAGGCCAGCGTCAGCCCGGGTCAGGAAGCCCGGCGCGCCCTATCCTTCGACATTTCGGCGCAGATGCGGGTGACCCGGGCGCGCATCAACGGCGAACCCGCCGAGGTGTACCAACCCAGTTCGCTGCGCTCGCGCCTGATCCGGGGCGACCTCAACGAGACCTTCCTGGTGGTGCCGCCCAAGCCCTTGCAGCCTGGGCGCGAGTACGAAGTCGAGTTCCAGCACGAGGGCGACGTGATCTCGGATGCGGGCAACCAGGTGTATTTCGTCGGCGCCCGCGGCTCCTGGTACCCCCACCGCCCGGGTCAGTTCGCCCGCTACGACCTGACCTTCCACTACCCCGAGGACCTGGACCTGGTGGCTACCGGCAAGACGGTGGAAGACAACGTTTCCAGCCCCTGGCGCGTCACGCGGCACCGGACCGACTCCCCGGTGCGCATGGCCGGGTTCAACCTCGGGAGGTATGAGCGGCAGACGGTCGCTCGAGGCGGCTACAACGTCGACGTATACGCCAACCGGACCGTCGAGACCGCGCTCGAACGCAGCCCCGAGCGACGCATCATCCTGCTTCCCCCGGCCAAGCCCGGGCCGCCGGGCAACCAGCGCTGGACCGTCGACCTGACCCCGTTCCCCTTGGATACGCCCGAGATCGACCCGGCGGCGCGATTGCAGCATCTGGCGCTGGAGATCACAGGCGCGCTGGAGTTCATGGCTTCGCATTTCGGGCCGCCAGTGCTGAAGTATCTGACCATCGCGCCGATTCCGGGGACCTTCGGCCAAGGCTTCCCCGGCCTGATCTACCTCTCGACGCTGGCATATCTGGACCCGAGACAGAGGCCCGTTACGGCGCGCAACCAGGCCGCCGAGATGTTCTACTCCGAGATTCTGCACGCCCACGAGACCGCGCATCAATGGTGGGGCAACGTGGTGACCACCTCCAGCTACGAGGATGACTGGATCATGGAGGCGCTGGCCAACTACTCGGCGCTGCTGTACCTGGAGAAACGCAAAGGTGCCCGCGCCCTGGACACGGTGCTGACCAACTACAAGGCTCACCTGCTGGCGAAGGCCGCGGGCGGAGGCGCCGTGGAATCCATCGGGCCCATCATCTGGGGCCCGCGCCTGCACAGCTCTCAGGCGCCGGAGGGCTGGCGGGTGATCACCTACGAGAAAGGGTCGTGGATCATTCACATGCTGCGCCAGCGCATGGGCGAGGAGCGTTTCCTGGCGATGCTGGGCCAGTTCCGGCAGCGCTACCAGTTCCAAGCCGTCACCACCGAGCAGTTCCGGCGCGCGGCCGCGGAGGGTCTCCCTCCAAAATCCCTCGACGCTCAGCTCGAGGCCTTCTTCGACCAGTGGGTGTACGGCACGGGCGTGCCGGCGCTGAAACTGAACTACAAGGTGACCGGTAAACCCCCCGCGGTGCAGGTGAGCGGCGCCATCACCCAGAGCGAGGTGCCTGAGGACTTCAGCGCGCTCGTGCCGGTCGAAATCCAAACCGCGAAGGGCAAGCCGCTGGTGCGCTGGCTCAGGACGGCCAGCGAACCGGTCTCGTTCCGCGTGACGCTGAAGCACGCTCCCACCAAGGTGCTGCTGGATCCCAACAACAGCGTGCTGCGTAAGTAGGGGGATGGCCGCTGATGCCATGAATCTGTCGGTGTTGGTTCTTCCGGCTGCCCTCGTTTCCTGGGTCTGGGCATTCCGCCCGGCGCACGGGTGGCGGGAATCGGCGATCCGGGCGCTAGTGCTGTTTGGCGTCGCGGTCGCGCTCATCACTGAGTTGCTGGGTGGTTTCGGTCTCCTCCAGCGGGGCCCTCTGGCAGCCGCCTGGCTGTGCTTCGTTCTGGCCGCCGTGGTGTATCGCTTCCGGCTGGCTCCCAGCCCCGACTGCCAGGCAACCGGTCCCCGCCCCCGGCTTCTGGAATCCCTGCTGGCTGCCTGCATCGCCGTGATCGTGGCGATGGTTGGGTGGATCGCGCTGTTGAGTCCGCCGAACAGCGCCGATGCGATGGCATATCACATGCCTCGGGTGGTCTACTGGGCGCAGTCCGGGAGCGTCAGCTTCTTCCCGACCCCGTACTTCAACCAGATCACGCTCCAACCCCTGGCCGAATACGTCATGCTCCACACGTACGTTCTCTCGGGCGGGGATCGCTTCATCAACCTGGTGCAATTCCTGGGGTTTGTCGGCAGCATCCTGGGGGTCTCGGCGGTCGCTCAGTCGCTCGGTCTGGGCGCCCGCGGACAGGCGTTCGCCGCAGTGTTCTGCGCCACCCTGCCCAACGGCATTCTTCAGGCTTCCGGCGCCAAGAACGATTACCTGCTGGCGCTGTGGCTGGTGTCGATGGCCTTCTATGCCGTGAGAGGCGAGGCCGTGTTCCTGGGCCTGGCGGCAGGGCTTGCCTTGGCCACCAAAGCGACGGCGTACCTGTTTGCGCCACCCTTGCTGTTGGCGCTATTCCTCTGGGGCTGGCGAGGGAAGCGGCTGGCTCGGGCGGCGCTATGCCTGGCGGGCGGCATCCTGCTGGTCAATGCTCCCCAATACCTGCGCAACCTGCAACTCAGCGGTTGGGCTCTGGGCTATGATTCCGCCCAGGGTAATGGCGTCTTCCGCTGGCGAAACGAGCGTTTGGGTTGGAAGCCGATGGTATCCAACTTGCTCCGGAACACTTCCGAGCAGCTTGGCGCCCGCAGTACGCGCTGGAACCGCGCGGTCTATGACGCTGTGATCGGAGCGCACCGGCTGTTGGGCCTCAACCCCCAGGATCCCGATACGACCTGGAGATGGGCGGAGTACGGGCCGCCGCGGAACACCAACCATGAAGCGAACGCGAACAATCGCTGGCACCTCCTGCTGCTCTGCCTGGGGGTGCCGGCAGCCGTCTGGCTCGCCTGGAGGCAGGGCGACCAGCGCTGGCTGTGGTACTGGGCGGGGCTGGCTGGCGGCTGGCTGGCATTCTGTTTCTACCTGAAATGGCAACCGTTCCTCGCGCGGCTCGAGTTGCCTCTATTTGTGTTGGGCGCCCCGCTGGCCGGCTTTCTGTTCGAGCGGCTCCGGTTCACGGCGCTTCAGGTTCTGCTGTGCGTGTTTCTGCTGAACAACGCCCGGCCGTATCTGCTCGAGAACTGGACCCGGCCGCTGAAAGGGCCCCGGAGTCTGCTCGCGACTCCACGCCAGTCGAACTACTTCTCCGATATGAGCCAGTGGAACAACCGCGATTCCTACCTCGAGGCCGTGGAGCTTGTGGCCAAGAGCGGCTGCTCGGCCGTGGGCATCGATATCAGCCAGTACCAGCTCGAGTATCCGTTCCAAGCCCTTCTTCGCGAGAGGGTTCCCAACGTGTGGTTCACCCATGTGGGCGTCGATAATGCCTCCATCCGGTACGCCCCTCGCCAGCCCGTCCACCTGTGTGCGGTTCTGTGCATGAGTTGCTTTGGAATAGACAGCAAGGTGGCGCGGTACAGCAAGGTGGGGCCGCCGGTCCGCGCCGGCGACTTCGAGCTCTTCCTGGCGCCCCCAGGTACACCCACTACTCGCCGGCTTCCCGAGCCGGTCAGCGGCCGGTAGCGGGGGGAACTTTCTGCGCCGCCGCGGTGTCTAAAGAATTGAAGGAAGTTGGAATTCCTGCTAACGTTGAAGGTGAATTTGCCATCGAGGCGCGGCCGTGGCGGATACCTCCCTTCATCTCGGCGAGCGGGCTTTTGTCGAGCCGGTCGCGGTCCAGCGGGATCGCGGGGACACCTGCGACCATAGCTGGCTGGTGGAGGGCCTGCGGAACGGCGAGGAAAGAGCCTACGAGGTCCTGATCGCCGATTTTCAGCAGCCGATCTATAACCTGGTGTCCCGCTTGCTGAGCGACCCCGCCGACGCCTGCGATGTAGTCCAGGAGGTTTTCTTAAAGATCTTTCGCAAGATCGGCGCCTTTCGCGGCGATAGCAGCCTGAAGACCTGGATCTACCGGATCGCGGTCAATGAGGCTTACAACTACCAGCGGTGGTTTAGCCGCCATCGCCGGCAGGAAGTCGGCTTGGAGAGCGAGGAAGAGGGATGCCTGAGCTATTCCCAGACCTTGCCCGATCCCGGCCGCTCCCCTCATGACTGCGTCGCGGATCAGGAGCGACACGCCCTGGTAGAGGCGGCGCTCAACCGTCTGAACCCGAGCTTCCGTACCGCCGTTGTCCTGCGGGATATCGAGGAGCTCAGCTATGAGGAAATAGCGGACATTCTTCAGGTTGCCTTGGGGACCGTGAAGTCCCGCATTCTGCGAGGGCGCGAGGCTCTGCGCAAAGAACTGGCGGGCCGGCTGGAGCCGGATCCGGCCCTACATTGGACGCCACAACCGGCGGAGTGAACGTATGACTTGCAGAAACGTACAGTATTCACTCTCCGCTCATCTCGATGGCTGCCTTTCCCCCGAGGAGAGGCGGGAAGTGTTGGAGCACCTGGCCGGCTGTCCGGATTGCGAAGTTCAACTCGGGGAGTTGGCCCGGGTTCGGGACGCGGTGGGAAAGCTGCCTGCGGTCGCGCCCCCTGCCCACTTGAGCAGTGTCTTGCGCGTGATGGCTTCCCAGGAGCGAAGCCGGCTGCTGGCTCGAAAGCATCCCTTCCGGCACCTGGCGGTCCAGTTCCACCTGTGGGTGGAGAATCTGATGCGGCCGCTTGCGATTCCCCTGGCCGGGGGTCTGGTCTCCGCCATGCTGTTGTTCAGCATGCTCATGCCCACCTTTGCCTTCCAGCGCAATCTCAGCAACGACGTCCAGGTGGCTCTGTTCACCGAGCCCGCCGTGAAGGCCCAGAATCCGTTCGCCCTCCCCGACGAGGATATCGTGATCGAAGTCACTATCGACGGGCAGGGGCGGGTGATCGATTACGCCGTTACCCAGGGTCCCAGCCTCCTCAAGAACCACGAGCTGAGGCGGGCCATCGAGAACAAGCTGCTGTTCATGGAGTTCACGCCGGCCACCGCCTTCGGCGCGCCAAGGTTCGGCAAGATGTACCTCTCGTTCAACCGGACGCTGGTCACCGTGAAAAGCTAGTGGCCCCGAACCGAGCCGCGGCCGCCGGCCGGCGCCCTGGCCGCAGACTCGGACAGCATTTTCTGACCCGCCGGAGCATTCTCGAACGTCTGGCCGAAGCTGCGTGTCCCGGCCTGGAGCCGCTGGTCGTTGAAATCGGGCCGGGGCGCGGGGCGCTCACCGAATTCCTGCTGGCCCGTGCAGCTCGCCTGGTCGCCATCGAGATCGACGGCCGGCTTGCGGAATCGCTCCGCGAGCGGTTCCGGGATGCGCCGGGACTGACCGTCCTGGAGGCGGATGTGCTTGAGACCGGCCTGGCGCAGTGGGGGCCCGCGGTCGTCGCGGGCAATCTCCCCTACTACATCACCTCGCCGATACTGGAGAAGATTTTCGCTCTCGGCCCGCTGCTCCGCCGCGCCGTCGTGCTGATGCAGAAGGAGGTTGCCGAACGGCTTACGGCTGGTCCCGGCACCCGCGACTACGGCTACCTCACGGTGCTGACGAACCTGTTCACGATCCCGGAGATCCTCTTCTGCGTGCCGCCGGGCGCCTTCTCCCCACCCCCCAAGGTCGATTCCGCGGCGGTGCGCCTCACTCCCCGGCCGCCCCTCCCGGACCTCCCGGATCCCGCCGCCTTCCTGGAGTTCGCCGGCCGCGCCTTCCGTCACAAGCGAAAGACCCTTCGCAATAACCTCCAGCCCTTCTATGGCAAGCAGGCGGCTGCCTGGCCCGAGGCCCGGCTCCGGGCAGAACAACTCTCGCTCGAGCAACTGCTCGATCTCTACCGCCGCGCCGCCCGGTCCGCTCCAGCGGGTTGATCCCGCCGCACCGGTTCAGAATTTGAGGACCTGCCAGAGGCTGGCGAAGTCGTCGGTCCAGGTGATGGGGGGGCGATCCCCGTCAGACCATGGCGAGACTCGATCGGCGACGCCGGGCTGCTCCAGGACACCGGCGTTTGCGGTGATGAGGACCCACTTCGAGGCGTTCTCGCCCGTTTCGTCGTGCTGCCCCGAGACGAAGAGGGCCGCCTTCCAGCCCAGGTGCCGCGCCAGCCCCCGCGCCACCGGCTCAAGGTTCAGCGAGCGGTTCGAGATATGCAGCAGCAGGAGCCCTCCCGGCGCGAGGCGCCGCCGGTAAAGGTCGGCGCATTCGGCCGTGAGCAGGTGTATCGGAATGGCGTCCCCCGAAAAGGCATCCACGGCGATCGCGTCGAAGTCCTGCGAATGGCCGCCCGCCAGTTCCCGCTCCAGTTGCACGCGGGCATCGCCGAGCACGGTTTCCGTCCGCGCCTTCGAGTCCCTCAGGAACGAAAACCAGGTGCTGGCGATCATTTGGACGTCCGGATTGATTTCATAGAAACGGAAGGTGTCGCCGGGGCGGCCCCAGGCCGCCAACGTGCCCGTGCCGAGTCCGATGACCGCGACGCGGCGGTGCGGGATCGCGACCGCGTTGAGCGCAATCGCAGCGCCGCTGTGCGGTCCGTAGTAACAGGTGGGCCAGCCGCGCTCCGGATCCCGCAAGTACTGGAAGCCGTGCCGGATACGCCCGTGCGTGAGCAGGCGCAGCGGGCCGTTGAGGTCACTGCGCTCGGTTACGCGCAGGATGCCGTAGAAGTTGCGCCACTCCGCCAGGGCGGGCCGGCCGCTGCCGACCACCGTGGCCGCGACCGAGGTGATGCCTCCCAGCAGGAGAGCCACCAGGGGGACGCGCACGGCGAAGTTCCGGGCCGTCCATTGGCCCAGAGCGCCGGTGCGCAGCCACCCGGCAAACCCGAGCAGGCAGGCCGCCGCCAGCCCGATGGGGTACTCGCTGAATTCGACGAACACGCGGGGAGCGGCCAGGGCGACCAGCGCGCCGCCCAGCGCACCGCCTGCGGCAACGGTGAGGTAGAAGGCCGTGAGATACCGGGGAGATGGGCGCGCGAGCGCCAGTTCCCCATGGCACACCATGCACAGGACGAACAACGAAGCCAGGTGGATGCCGAGTTGGCCCCACACGGGGACGATCATCGCCAGGCCGGCGGCCGCGCAGGCAGCGGGAGCGAACACGCCCGCAGCGCCGGCGAATAGCGGCCGGCGATACCAGCGCTCGTGGTGGAAAGCCAGGATGAATGTAAGCAGGTAGATCGAAAGCGGCGCCACCCAGAGGAACGGGATCACTGCAATTCCCTGCGAAATCTGGTTCGTCGTCGCCAACAGCAGCGTCGAGCCGCAGGCGGAAAGCCCCAGCCAGAACAGAACGTTCCAGAACGTCGGCCGCGGGGCGGAGCCGGCTTCCCTATCGACTGTTTCGGTGGCCAGGGCCGCCGGTGGAAGCCGCCAGGCCGTCCATCCGCAGACCGCCGCGAACCCGGCGTACAGGGCCGACCAAATCCAGGCCTGGGTGCGCAGGCGCAGGTAAGGCTCCACCGCGAAAGGGTAGCTGAGCAGGGCCAGAAACGATCCCAGGTTCGACAGCGCGTACAGGCGCCAAGGCGATTCCCCCGGCCGGCTCAGGCTGTACCAGCGTTGCAGAAGGGGACCGGTGGCCGACAACAGGAAGTACGGTCCACCGACCGTTGCCACCAGCAGCAACAGAATCCGGCCGGAGGGATCGGCACTCGACAATGGCTTCCAGACGTCGACGCGGCGGGCGACCGGCAGGAACACGAACGATGCCGCCAGCAGCCCGATGTGCACCCAGGCTCCAAACCGCGTGCCCCGGCGGGACCCCAGCCAGTGGGCATACGCGTAGCCTGCCAGGAGCAGCACCTGGAAGAACAGCATACAGTCGGTCCAGACCGCGGGACCGCCTCCGAACCAGGGCAGGATGTACCGCCCCATCAGCGGCTGCACCTGGAACAGCAGGAACGCACTGAGGAAAATGGCTGCGCGGAAGCGGAGCGCCGGTTTCACGAGTTTGCGGTGCGGCAGGATGCCAGCGCCAGCAGAGGGAAGTACTGCCTGTAGAGGTGATACGACAGGAAGAATACGCCGGGGAAGCCGGTGCCGGTTGCCAGGTGCTCCTGCCAGGTTCCGTCCGGCAGTTGGGTGTCCAGCAGGTAACGGACTCCCCGGGCCGCCGCAGCCGAGGTTCTGTCCCCGGCCGCGGCCAGTCCCAGCAGCGCCCAGGCCGTCTGCGAAGGGGTGCTGGGAGCAGCCACAAAGTGTTTCGCCTGATAGCCCGCGCAACTCTCGCCCCAGCCGCCATCCGGGCTCTGCACCGAACGCAGCCATTCGGCTCCGCGCTTGACGGCCGCGCGCCCGCCCGGGGCCCCGCTCGCGCATAACCCGCGAAGCGCCAAAAAGGTTCCGTACACGTAATTCACACCCCACCGTCCGTACCAGCAGCCGTCCGAATTCTGGTGCTTCAGCAGGTAGCGCACCGCGGAATCGACGGCGGGGTGTCCATGTGTGAGACCGTGGCGCGCCAGGGCATCCAGGACCCGGCCCGTAATGTCCGGGCAGGTGGGGTCGAGCATGGCGTTGTGATCGGCGAAAGGCACCCGGTTCAATATGGTCCAGTTGTTGTCCACGTCGAACGCCGCCCAGCCTCCGTCGCGCGACTGCATGCCCAGGAGCCATTTCAGCGCCCGCCCGGTGCAGCGCTGCTGGGCCGCCGCATCCGACGCTCGGGCGTGGCACAGAGCCAGCAGAACCATGGCCGTGTCGTCGATGTCCGGATAATGCTCGTTGGCGAACTCGAAAGCCCAACCCGAGGGTTCCAGATTGGGCCGCTTGACCGACCAGTCGCCCCGGCGCCGCACCTCCTTGCGGATCAGCCAGTCGGCTGCCCGGGTGAGCGCGGCGGGATCCGCCAGCCCGGCTTCGCCCAGCGCAAACGCGGCGATCGCCGTGTCCCAAGCCGGCGAGAAGCAGGGCTGGAAACAGAAGCGGTCTTCGCGCTCGATGGGCAGGTTCTCGAAATGCCGGATCGCCTCGATCAGGTCGGGATGATCCCCCGGATAGCCCAGGCTGTCGAAGGCCATGATCTGGTACATCATGGCCGGATAAATGGCGCCCAGCCCATCGCTATTCCGCGTGCGATCGACAATCCAGTGTTCGGCTTCGCGAATCGCGGCCGCACGGATGTCGCGCGGCGCCGTCCGTTCCCAAATCTTGAGCAGCCGGTCCAGGTGATGGAACAGGATTGCCAAACCGTCGCGCCGGCCGAGCGATAGCCGTTTCCCGGGCGCCAGCAGCTCGTCCAGGCTCAAGCCCTCCGGAGCGGGCCGTTGCCTCCCCATGGCCTGGACGATCGAGAGCGGCACGACAATGGCGCGCGTCCACGAAGACATCTCGTACAGGATGTCGCCCGGCAGCAGCATAATCTCCGGGGGCACCGTGGGCACGCGCCGGCGCGGATACAGGCCGAAGAGACTGAGGTTGATCCGCACGTAACTGTTGCAGGCCTGAAGCCCGCCCAGTTCCAGGATGCGCGCCCGGGCCCGCAGCACTTCGGGGGAGTTCGCCTCGACGCCTGCAATTCTCAACGCGCTGTATGCCTTCGCCGAAGCGTTCACCTCGGAGGGCCCATTCGGATAAATGTTCCATCCGCCGTCGGGCAATTGCCTCTCCAGGATCGCCCGGCAGCACCGCTCAATCCGGCCGCGCGCGGGCGGATTCCACAAACTGCCCTCCGGCCGGTGCAGCCAAAGCTGTAGCAGGATGTAGTCGGATTCCAGCGTGGAATCCGCCGTCAGGTCCCCGCACCAGTAGCCGTCCGGATGTTGCCGATCGCTGAGCGCCTGAGCCGCAGAATGGATGGCCCGGCTGACAGCCGTCTCGCTGTCTTCGGCAGCGCGCGTCGCCGTCGCCGACTGGAATGGCCGGACCTCCGCCGCGCGAGTCAATCCAAAACCGCTCATGAGATCTTAGGATAAAGCATCGGCCGCCTGGTGCGACACGCCGCAGTTCGTCCGCGGGCTGATCGCCAATAGTCGATAGCTTATACTGGTATTCTCCATGCCCAGGGTCCGGTTCGCGCCATCTCCGACGGGCTTTCTGCACATTGGAAGCGCGCGCACCTTTATCTTCAACTGGTTGTACGCGCGCCACCATCGCGGCACGATGATCCTGCGCATCGACGATACCGACGCGGACCGGAACACCCTGGAATCGGAGACCTCCATTTTTGAGGGCCTGCGATGGCTCGAGCTGGACTGGGATGAGGAGTACCGGCAGTCCGAGCGAATCGAGCTCCATCGCGAAGTTGCCCAGGCCATCTTCCGGAAAGGCCTGGCCTACCGCGATTTCACCCCCGCCGGCGCCGAGGAGGAGAAGTCCCGCCAGGAAGGCGCCTGGCTCTTTAATGCGGACATGCGCGAGTTGAGCAGCGAGGAAAGTGACCGCCGCGCGGCCGCCGGCGAGCCCTTCGTCCTGCGCTTCCGCGTTTCCCGCGACACCCCGCGCGATGTCCGCTTCCGCGACGCGGTCTACGGAGAGCAGTCCAAGTCCACCGCGGACATCGAGGATTTCGCCCTGCTGCGCAGCAACGGCCTGCCCACCTACCACATGGCCTCCTGCGCCGACGACATCGACCTCGGAATCAGCCACATCATCCGCGGGCAGGACCATCTCACCAACACCTTCAAACACGTTCTCATCTTCGAAGCCGCCGCCGCGGCGATCCCCGAGTTCGCCCACCTGCCCCTGCTCATCGCCCCCGACGGCTCGAAGCTTTCCAAGCGGCGCCACGGCCCGGTGGTCAGCGTCACCACCTACCGCGACGCCGGCTTTCTGCCCCAGGCATTCGTCAATTTCGTCTGCCTGCTGGGCTGGTCCCCCAAGGACGACCGCGACAGGATGTCCCGCCAGGAGCTGGTCGATGCGTTCTCCTTCGAGGGCATCAACCGCTCTAACGCCGTCGTCAAGTTTCGCGAGGACGACCCGTTCGACCCCAAGGCCGTTTGGTTGAACGCGCAGCATTTGATGGCGCTCCCGGCTGAAGACCTGGCCGGGCGGCTGTTCCCTTTTCTGCGCGCGGCTGGTTTCGAGGCCGAGCCCCGCAAGCTGCTCCAGGTGGTTCCGTTGATCCAGGAGCGCATCAAGACATTGCGCGACGCGGCCACCGTGGCCGATTTCTTTTTTGCCGGCGAACTGGCGCCCTATGACAGTTCCGAGCTCATCCCCCAGAAAGGGGATGCAGCCATGGCCCTGTCGGTGTTGCGGGCGGCCCGCCCGGCCCTGGCGGCGACGGAGTTTACGCACCCCGCCTTGGAAGCGGCGCTACGGGCCGAGGCGCAGCGCCTGGGGGTTAAGGCCGGCCAAATGTTCCAGCCGATCCGTGTGGCCGTATGCGGCCGCAAAGCCGCGCCGCCCCTGTTTGAAACTCTCGAGGTGCTTGGCCGGGAAACCTGCCTTAAGCGGATCGACCGGGCCATTCACCTCCTCGAATCCAGAAACGAGGCTGTAAGTCATGTCGATTCCTGATCCGGCCGCTCCCTCCCATTTCATTCGCGACATCGTTATTCAGGACTTAGAGACCAACAAGTACGGCGGGCGCGTCCATACGCGCTTTCCCCCGGAGCCGAACGGCTACCTGCACATCGGCCACGCCAAGTCGATTTGCCTGAACTTCGGTCTCGCGGCCGAGTTCGGCGGGAAGTGCAACCTGCGGTTCGACGACACCAATCCGTGCAAGGAGGAGACCGAGTACGTCGAGTCGATCATAGCCGACGTCCGCTGGCTCGGTTTCGATTGGGAAGACCGGCTGTTCTACGCCTCCGACTACTTCGACCAGTTGTACGAATGGGCCATCCAGTTGATCAAGGCCGGTAAGGCCTACGTCTGCGATCTGACAGCGGACCAGGTTCGGGACTATCGGGGCACGCTGACCGAACCCGGACGGGAGAGCCCTTACCGCGATCGTTCCGTGGAGGAGAACCTGGATCTGTTCGAGCGCATGCGCGCCGGCGAGTTTCCGGACGGCGCCCGAACCCTGCGGGCCAAGATCGACATGGCCTCGAACAACCTGAACCTGCGGGACCCGGTGATGTACAGGATCCTGCACTCCGAGCACCACCGCACCGGCGACAAGTGGTGCATGTACCCGATGTACGATTACACCCACGGCGAATCCGATTCCATCGAGCGCATCACGCACTCCATCTGCACGCTCGAGTTCGAGGATCACCGTCCGCTGTACGACTGGTATGTCGAGCAACTGGGCATCTATCATCCGCAGCAGATCGAATTCGACCGGCTCAACATCACTTACACGGTTCTGAGCAAGCGCAAGCTGCTCACGCTGGTTCAGAACGGCTACGTTCGCGGTTGGGACGATCCCCGCATGCCAACGCTCTCCGGAATCCGGCGGCGCGGTTACACTCCCGAGGCGATTCGCAAGTTCTGCGGCCGGGTCGGCGTGTCCAAGACCAACGGGACCACGGAGCTTTCCCTGTTGGAGCACTTCGTGCGGGAGGATCTGAACCAGCGCGCGCCGCGGGTCATGGCCGTGTTGCGGCCGCTGCGGGTGGTCATCGACAACTACCCCGAGGACCTGGTCGAGGAGGCGGAGGCGGTCAATAACCCCGAAGATGCCAGCATGGGCACGCGGAAAGTGCCTTTCTCCCGGGTCTTGTACATCGAGCGGGACGATTTTCGCGAAGACCCGCCCAAGCAGTATTTCCGGCTGGCCCCCGGCCGCGAGGTACGGCTGCGCTATGCGTACTTCATCACCTGTACCGGCGTGGTCAAAGACGATAAGACCGGCGAGATCGTCGAGCTGCACTGCACCTACGATCCGGCGACCCGCGGAGGCAACGCGCCGGACGGGCGCAAGGTGAAATCGACCATCCACTGGGTCTCGGCCGCCCACGCCATCGACGCCGAGGCGCGCCTGTACGACAACCTCTTGCTTCGGGAGAATCCGGGGGATGAGAGCGAAGGGCTGGATTTCACCGCCTATCTCAACCCCAACTCGCTGGAAGTTCTGAACGCCTGCAAGCTCGAGCCCAGCCTGCGCGCCGCGGCGCCGGGCAGCCGCTACCAGTTCGAGCGGCTGGGCTATTTCTGCGTGGATCCGGACTCGACCCCGGAGAACCCGGTGTTCAACCGCACGGTGGCGTTGCGCGATGCCTGGGCCAGGATCGAGAAGGCCCAGAAGGGAAAGGGTGCATGATCGTTCTGGGCATCGGCGGCATCCTCAACGAGGCCGCCGCGGCGATTCTGAAGGACGGCGTGCTGGTGGGCGCCTTCGAGGAGCGGAAGCTGGCCCGGCAGTTCCAGCCGGGCGATCTCCCGGATCACGCCATTTCCGCCTGCCTGCGCCTGGCCGGGGCCACGCACGAGCAGGTGGACGCGGTCGCCATCGTGCGCCCGCTCGCTCCCGGTCCCGAGACGGCGTTCCACCTCGCCCTGCGCGCGAAGTTCCCCAATAGCCGCGTCGTGCTGGTTGACCATCACACGGCGCACGCCGCCTCGGCCTTCTATCCCTCGCCGTTCTCCGAGGCCACCGTTCTCACCCTCGACCGGGCCGGCGACTTCCGCTGCGGCGCCCGCTGGCGCGCCTCCGCCGGCCAGCTCGCGCTGGAGCAGGAGCAGTATTACCCGGATTCGCTCGGCGACCTCTATGACCGTGTCACCGAGCTGCTCGGTTTCGATCCCGGCGCCGACGCTCACAAAGTCCAGTGGCTCTCCGCGGCCGGCTCGGACGGGCTCGCCCCCCTGTTCCTCGAGATCCTGGGCGGCAAGGAAGGGGAGTGGCCGCGCATCGACCGCTCTTTCTTCGACGCGGAGCGCCTCGGCCACGGCGGTTTCAGCGCCAAGTTTTACAGGCGCCTCGACCTGGCCGACGAATCGCCCATTCCCGGCGCCATGAAACCCGACCTCGCCGCCGGCCTGCAACGCGCCATCGAGAAAACCGTGCTGGAAATGGCGGGCAGGGGCCGCAACCTTTGCCTCGCCGGAGGGCTTGCGCTCAACGCCCTGCTGGTCTCGAGCATCGAGTCCTCCCCGAACTGGGAGAACGTCTTCGTGCAGCCCGCCGCCGGCAACGCCGGCACCGCGCTGGGCGCCGTCTTCCACACTTGGCACAGCGTCTACCAGCAGAGCGCCCGCGCCAGCATGGGCAACCTCTGCCTCGGCCCCGGCTTCGACGCCGAGGAAATCAAGCGCGTGCTGGAGAACTGCAAGCTGCGCTTCCGCTACCTGCTCACCTCGGGGGAACTCATCGACACCGCCGTCCGCGAGCTCGACGATCACAAGATCGTCGCCTGGATGCAGGGCCGCGCCGAGTTCGGCCCCCGCGCCCTCGGCAACCGCAGCATCCTGGCGTCCCCGCTCAACCCTTACTCCACCGAGAATCTGAACATCTACATCAAGCACCGCGAGCCGTTTCGCAAGTTCGCCGCCTCGGTGCCCGCGGAAATCTGTTCCGAGTACTTCGAGGCCGGCCCGAACGCGCGGTTCCTGGCCACCGTCGGCCGCGTCCGCCCAGCCTACCGCGCCACGTTCGAGAGCGCGATCCTGGTCCGCGACCTGGTCCGCGTCCACACCGTCTCGAAAGAGGACAATCCCCTGTACTGGAGCCTGCTGCACGCGGCCGGGAAGTCCACCGGCCTGCCGGTGCTCTACAACACTTCCTTCAACCTATTCGGCGACCCGCTGGTCTCGACCCCCCGCGACGCCGTCCGCAGCTTCTACTCCTCCGGCATCGACGCCATGTTCGTGGGCAATTTCCTGTTACAGAAGTAGGGGCGCGCGCCGCGCCGCCGAACGACTTGAGCCGTTCAGCTCAGCGCTTGCCCCTTGGTTTCGCGCGCGAAGGGCAGCACCGCCGTCCCCAACAGGTAGATGAGGGCAATGGAGCTGGCTGCGCGGGCGAACGTCCCGAGGTGCACTACCAGGTAGCCGGTGAGGAAGGGGCCCGAAGCGGCCAGCACGCGGCCGGCGTTGAAGCAGAAACCGGAGCCGGTGGCGCGGATGCGCGTCGGATACAACTCCGGCAAATACACCGGGAACCCGCTGAACAGGCCGTTGGTGAAGAAGCCGAGGGCCGGCAGGACCAGCAGCACTGTCCCATAGGAACCCGGCAGGAGGAACGTGGCGGGAAGCGCGACGGCCGCGCCCAGCATCATGACGAGAAACGCTCCGCGCCGGCCGATCCATTCCGCCAGCGGCGGGAACGAGAAATAGCCCACGAGGGCGCCGACATTGAGGGACATCACCGCGTAGCTGGCCATCTTCGTGACCTCGGCGGGACTGCGGCGAAGGGGTTCGAGCAACTCCCGCACCAGCGACGGCGTCCAGTTCGTCGCGCCCCACAGGCCGAACACCGCGACGAAGGCCAGCGCCGAGCCGACCAGCGTGTCACGCCGGCGTCCGGGCGCAAACAGCTCCCCGAGCGTGGGCCGGGCTCGGCCAGCGGCTTTGGCCTCCTTCCAGCGTTCGGGCTCGCGCACCTTGAGCCTCGCGAACATGGCTACCAGCGCGGGAATCAAGCCCACAAAGAACATCACGCGCCAAGTGTAGGAAGACAGCAGCCAGTACACTCCCGCCGCCAGGAAGTAGCCCGCGGCCCACGCCGATTGCAGAATGCCGGCGCCCTTCACGCGCAGGCGCTCCGGCCACACCTCGGCCACCAGCGTTGCCCCGGCGGCCCACTCTCCACCGATCCCCAAGGCCGTCAGGAAACGGTAGAGGCCGAGTTCCCACCAGGAGTGCGACAAACCGGCCAGGCCCGTGAACACCGCGTAGATGAGGATCGTGATCACCAGGGTGCGCGCGCGGCCCAGGTAGTCCGCCAACATGCCGAACAGCACGCCCCCCACCGCCCAGCCCACCAGGAAGATTCCCAGGATAATCCCGCCGTACCAGCCGATGTTTTCCTGGCTGCTCCGCGATCCGAGCAACTCGCGCAGCGCCGGCGTCAGCACCAGGTTGTAGATGGTGGCGTCCATGGAATCGAAGATCCAGCCTAGCCACGCGACGACCAGCACCAGCACCTGATACCGCGACAATCCGCCCGATTCCGTCCGCCCGATTCCCATGTTTGCACCGGAGGGCCATCATATCGTAATCGAGCGCCGAAATCTAAGCGGGGGTGGCAGGCGGATGGACAAGCGATCCCGGTTAGCGGCCGGTGGCGGAAGTCCCACACCACCGCTTACTGGCGTGCGCGGCTCAGTAGATTCAGTGCGTTACCGAGCCGCGACCGCAAGGGAGCGGTTTCGCCTGCCAGCTACTAGCGGTGAAAGTGGCCGCCACGATAGGAGAAGCGCGGCCCCGAGTAGAAGTAGAAACCCGGGCCCCAGAAGTACGGGGGATAGAAGTAGCTGTAGTAGTTGGGGTAGGGGTAGCCGTAGTAGCCGTAGTATGGGGGCGGCGGCCCCGATGACATGCGCTGCTGGAAGGACGGCCTCTGCTGGTAATCTTCCTGCACCACGGGCGGGAAGGCGTCCGGCGAGGAATCGGTCGAGATGGTGAGCGGAGCTTCCAGCCGGAAGGTCAGCATGTCCTCGGGATACACGACGGTAGGCTTCCCGCGGGTGAGGAGAACGCCTATCGTGGATGCGGCGGCTCCGGCGATGGCTCCCATGCCCGCGCCGAATCCGCCGTCGGCTGCCGCACCGATTGCCGCGCCAACGCCGGTGGTGGTCCCGATGGCGGCCGCGTCCCGGCCCACGGAAGTGTCGCCCCGGCGCTCCATCAGTCTTGTTTTCACCTGAATCTGCCGGCCATCGGCCAAGCCCAACTCGGTGAGCTGAAGTCCCAGGCTCGAAGTTCCCTTCGCACGGCCCGCTTTCTCCGCTTGGGCGACCACACCGGCAACCGTCTGGCCGCGGCGGGCAACCACGCGCCCGTTGGCTACCAGCGGCTGAACCAGAGTCGCGGTGAAGGTATCGCCGGGTTGATTGTGGTCGCTCGAGAGCGGCTCATCCACGCGAACCGTGATCCACGTGCCAACCGGCAGGGTGAGCTGCGAGGAGACGGGCTGCGGATCTGCCGGCGGCGCTTCCGCGAATTTCCGCCATCCGCCGGAGGACGGTTCAGTTGCAGGGCTAGAATCCTGCGCAAGTCCCGGCAGAGCCCCGGCTAAGGCGAACGCCAGGACGGCAAAGAAAACCCATTTGTGTTTCGTGTTCATGTTTTGGCCTTCCTGTTTCTACCCGCCGAGGTGCACGTGGGATGCCAACCGCTAAGTGTCCTGGATTCAGGCGCCGGGCCAACGGGCAGTGGCCGACTAAAGCCACTGTGGTTGTTTTCGGCCACCTCCATGGGCAGCAAGACGCCGGGAGCGCTGCGGTATTCTGGGGAGTGCGGCTCGAATCGGTGTGTTCGTTTCCCATCGAAAGAGTAACGAGATTCTCTCCGGCAAGGCCGTGCGCAGCACGGATCAACTCGTCATTGTAGGTCGTCCAAATCGATTTGCCTCGAGGGGAATCGCAGCCCCTGCTCAGCGATCTGCCTCTCTTGCCGGCTGCCGCGACGGAAGGCGATGCTCCCGGTCGCAACCCACCGAAAGAACCCAGGCATTGCCTTGAGCGCAGGGGCGTCGCTCGCCAACCAGTCCTTGAGCCACCGGAGTTTGTTCAAGACCTCGTCCACGTGAAGGGAGGAGGCCGGGTGGACTTCCAGCCAAAGCACTATCTCATTCCGGCGGTTTCGACGGCGCAGGCCGATCGCGTAGTCCCAACGGGGATTGCCTGGATGGGTGTCCTTGAGCGCCTCGTCCAAATCCACGCTTCCGCGAAGACAGTGCGTGTCCCGGCAACGCAGGCGGTGTCGATCCGCGCTCTTAACACCTTGAAGGCCATCGCGGAAATGGGCCTGTATCGCTGGTGTGCGCCCTACCGCCGTTCGGAAGCTCATTCGTGCCCGCCACGGCTTTCGACGGCCTTAGCCACGATGTCCGCAGCGCGCCCACTCAACTCGGTCAGCCCGCCCCATCCGGCCTCCATTTTCTCGTCGGCCGCCGGATCCAGGTTCGAAATGTCGCGAGTGTCTCGGGTCGTAGGGTCGAAGTAATAGACCTTCGCATCTATTCTCAGTGCCGTCTCGCCCAGCGCGAGGGTGGGAGGATTCTTCTTGACCCGGAAGATGTCGAGAACACTCGTGGGATCCGCATTGGCTGCGCGTAGGTTGCGTAGGGCCCAAAGCAGGTCGAGAACGTGCGGGGAATGGGTGGATAGGCACACGCGATAATCGCGCCACAGCAAGTCGAGAATGATGACGAGCATGGTCTCAATCGCCTGTGGGTGCAAACCCATCTCAAGCTCTTCGATGATCACCCATTGGATCGATTTGCGGCGCTTCACCTTTGTGGGCGGCAGCAGCCAGTACAGCCCCAGCAAGAGCGGAACGAATTCGCGCTGACCAGCGGACCACACCATGAAAGGAAGCTTGGTGCTGTGCTGGGAATCGCTCAACACGAGCCGCTTCTGAGGGCCGCTCTTTTCGAGCTCCAATTGGAAGCCGGAGAAGATCGTGCGTGACAGCAGGTCCCGGATCTCGCTCTTCAACCTCCCGGGCTGAGGAAAGACGGCCTGTCCTCGGCCCAGGCCGGCCTCCATCTGCACGCGTAGCTTCTCGCTGAAGTCCCGGACGGTGAAGGGATCACCGGCCCTGTAATCGGTGAATGGCCGCAACCATCCCTCCCGGCTAAGCGCAAGCACCCGCTGCGCAGGGATGAAAAAGGTCCTCTCCGCCTCCCCTTTTTTCCTCGAACGGACCAAGTCATCGAGACTCACGTGGACACCGCACCAGGTGATCTCGCTCTTCCCGGGCTGCCATAGACTTCCCATCCCCTCGCCAAGGTACACCTGCAAGAAACTGTCCGCCTTCCTGTCCCAGTCAAGCCCGTGCGTGCGGAGAGTCCGGAAGATCGGGCCAGCATCGACCAAAAGCTTCAGGAACTGGAGAAAAATGCTCTTGCCGGTTGCCTGAGGTCCGACCAGCACGGTAAGGTCGCCGAACTTGATGTCGGCCTCTCGAATGGGACCGATGTTCTTGAGGTTCAGGGTCTCCCTGGCCATAATGTGGACGTCCCCCTCAAATGATATGAGGTGTATTCGGGGAAAGCAAACTGCAATGGTGCGATGGTGCGATCCTCTCAAGGTCCCCCGCGAGGTGCGTTCTGAATCCGTCGGCCGTGTGGACGGCTCTCATAGCGCCCTGCCAGGTCGCCCAGGCTCGGTTCGGAGACTGGCGCTCGCGCCGATCAACGCCGGGAGCGCTGCGGTATTCTGGGGAGTGCGGCTCGAATCGGTGTGTTCGTTTCCCATCGAAGAGTACCTGGTCACGCGGCTTGCGTTTACACCGGACGGCCGCCGCGTCGTCATCGGGCACCGGGATCTGACTCTGTACGAGATTCTCTCCGGCAAAGCCGTCCGCAGGTTCCCTTTCGAAGCGTTCGCCGCCTCCGTCGCATTCTCCCCCGACGGGCGGTACCTGGCCTGCGTCAACGAAGACGATCGCCAGCCGCGGACCCGCGGCCTGGCCAGGGTTTTCGACATCGAAACGGGCGACGTCATGTGGGAGACCCAGCCGGCGCATCCTGTCGAGGCCGGCTGCTTCGTGGAGTATCCGCACGGGCTGGCATTCCTGTGTAAGGAGGCGTCGGGCGACCGTTTCAACCGCGTGAGTGGTTGCCGGCTGCCCTGGTGCGACGCGGCGCCTGGAATCGATCTGCCCGAGTGGAACATCCGCGAGATGGCGGCCTGCGGAGCTACGGTCGTGCTGTTCGGGCGGGAGCGGGTCGCGAGGACCTGCGAAATCGAGGGCGCCGCACTGGAGTTCTACCCTTTCAAGGTGGGAGCGTACTCGTATCCCGAGGGCGCCCCCGCGCGCCTGCGGCGCATCGCCGTCGGAGCCGGGCTTTCCAGGCTCTCTCCGTGCGGGCAGATGCTGGCGCTCGAAGTGATCGACTTCCACGCCCGCGAGCATCACCTGTCTCTGCTCGGCCTCGAGACTGGCGCCGAAGCGCGGCTGGCGCTGGTTCCCGATGCGCTGCCGGCGTTCGCCTTTTCCAGCGACGGTGAGCAGTTCGCCTGCCTTAACGAGGATCCCGAGACCGCTGGCGGCCTGCTCCGCATCTGGGATACCCGGACGCTGAGTCCTTTGGGACGGACGCCGTTCCCGAGCCATTATCACAAGATCGCCCTGCACTGGCCCACGCGCCGGCTGGGCGCCATTGGCGGCGGTCGTTGCGACATCGGGCTCATCCACAACTAACATGGGGTTCGCCTACGATCAGGTCCTCTACAAGAGCAATCCCTTGCCGCAGACGCATCCCGACCACGTGGCGGCACTGGCCATCCTGTTCGGAATGAACCCCGCGCCGGTCCAGCGCTGGCGCGTGCTCGAGTTGGGCTGCGGCAACGGCGCCAATCTGATTCCCATGGCGCTGGTGCTGCCGGAGGGCCGCTTCGTCGGCGTCGATCTTGCCGGGACGCCGATCCGGATGGCGCAGGCGCTGGCCGAGGAATTGGGATTGCGCCATTGCGTCTTCCACCACCTCGACCTGTCGGAGCTGACCCCCGAATTCGGCGAATTCGATTACATCATTGCGCACGGGGTCTACTCCTGGGTGCCGCCGGCGACTCGGGACAAGCTGCTGGCCGTCTGCCGCTCTCTGCTGGCCGCCAGCGGAGTGGCCTACGTCAGCTACAACACGTATCCGGGCTGCCACCTGCGCAACATCACGCGCGACATGATGCTTTACCAGACGCGCGGCGTCGCCGAGCCGGAGCTGAGGCTGAAGCACGCTGCCGCGCTGATTCGATTTCTGGCCAGCGCCGAGCCGGCCTCGGCCGCGCTGCGGGAGGAACTGCGCGTGGTCGAATCGAGGGACCCCTCGGTGCTTTTCCACGACGACCTCGCCGAAGTGAACCAGCCGGTCTACTTTCATCAGTTCATCGAACATGCGCGCGAGCACGGTCTCGAATTCGTCGCCGAAGCGCAATTCTCCGCCATGCAGGAGGCGGCGTTCTCCGCCGAGGTCGCCGAGACGGTGCGCCTGCTGGCCCAAGGCGACCGGATCCGCAAGCAGCAGTACCTGGACTTTCTCAAGTGCCGCCGTTTCCGCCAGACGCTGCTGTGCCATCGCGAGACCCTTCTGGAAGATCCGCCAAACCCGCAGAACGCCAGGCGTCTGTGGGCGGCAAGTGCGGCCACGCCGGTCTCCGAAGAGGAGTTCCGGTCCCCCGACGGCGCTTCGATCCGAACCAACCTGCCCGCCGCCAAAGCTGCGATACTGCATCTCGGGCGCTCCTGGCCGCGCGCCGTCTCATTCGACGAGTTGGCGGCCGAGGCCGGTCCCGCCGGCAGCGAGATCCTGCCGGACCTGCTGCTGAGGACCTGCGCTGCCGGACTGGTGGAACTCCACGCGATGCCGTCGCCGTTCTCGGTCGAGGTGAGCGAACGCCCGCGCGCCTTTGCGCTGGCGCGCATCCAGGCGGCGAGCGGCACCGCGATCACCACGCTGCGGCATTCGGACGTCGAGATCCAGGACCGGCTGGCGCGCGCGCTGATCCGCCTCCTCGACGGCACCCGCGACCGCGCCGCGCTGCTTCGCGACTTGCAGCCCCTTGCCGGCGCCGAGCCCCTGCGCCTCGAGGACCTCGAGCGCAACCTGGCAAAGCTGGCCCACAAGGCCTTGCTCGAGGCTTGACATACAGATGCGCCTATGGTATGTCTAGACATATGAGGACCACCGTCCGGCTCGATGACGCCCTTCTGGAGCAGGCCAAGCGCGAAGCCTCCCGCCGCGGGGAAACGCTGACCGCTCTGCTTGAGAATGGCCTTCGCCTGGCGCTGTCGCAGCGCCGGACGGCGTCGCGGCGCCGGCGGGTTGTCCTCCCGATCTGCCGGGCGGGCGGCGGAGTGCTCCCGGGAGTGGACCTGAACGACAGCGCCGCACTCCTGGACCGCATGGAAGGCCGGGAATGATTCTTCCCGACGTGAACGTGCTGCTTTATGCCTTCCGGAGCGACTCTGCGAACCACGCCAGGTACCGGCAGTGGCTGGAGGCCGTCGTCAATGGACCGGCGGCCTACGGGATGTCACCCCAGGTGCTGGGCTCGGTAGTGCGCATTGCCACACATCCCCGCATTTTCGCGCGGCCGAGTCTCTTGAAGGATGCCCTGGCGTTTTCGACAACGCTATTGGAGCAGGCTCATTGCCAACTCATCCAGCCGGGGCCTCGCCACTGGCGAATCTTCTGTGATCTGTGCAGCCAGGCACAGGCCTCCGGAAACCTGGTCCAAGATGCCTGGCTCGCCGCCCTGGCAATCGAATCCGGCTGCGAATGGGTGACCAGGGACCGCGACTATGCGCGATTCGATGGTCTGCGCTGGCGCACCCCGTTTTGATCTGGCGGTGAGGGGGGATTCGAAGCCACGGAGGAGTCACCCCCTCAGCGGTCTTCGAGAATGCCCGATCCAACCACTTTCGCACCCCACCGCCTTGAGACGGGCTTGAAGCCGTGCTCCTTGAGCATGTCCACTGTATCCCGGGTGGTGCGGCTCAGCAAATCGTCCGCACTCGTACTGAACCAGAGCAGCCGCAGACTGGCCGGTGCGGCGATCAGGAGATCTACTCTACGCAGTCATGCGGAGAATACTTCCCCTCGCGGCGATTCCGCGTTATAATCTCCGCAGGAGGTGCGGAGAATGTACATGCACGAGCTTCAGGACTGGCCCCGGTTCATCTGGAACCTGGAAAGCCTTGCCGAACTTCTCGCTGACGTCCGCCACCGCCAGGGCCGGCTGATCGGTCACATGGAAGCCCTAGGATTCAATCTCCGCCAGGAGGCCGTCCTCAAAGCCCTGACCGCCGACGTGCTTAAGAGCAGCGAGATCGAGGGGGAAAAGCTTGACACTGAACAGGTCCGATCCTCGATTGCACGCCGCCTCGGCATCGAGACCGGCGCTCTCAAGCCAGGGGACCGCCAGGTCGAGGGCATCGTTGAAATGATGCTCGACGCCACACGCCACTATGACCAGCCGCTCACAGCCGAAAGGCTGTTTTCGTGGCACGCAGCTCTGTTTCCCACCGGGCGCAGCGGCATGAACAAGATCAGGGCGGGGGCCTGGCGCGAAGACAGCACCGGCCCGATGGAGGTCGTTTCCGGGCCGGTTGGCAAGGAGCACGTCCATTTCCAAGCGCCGGCAGCGACACGCCTCGACGGGGAAATGAAGGCATTCCTGGACTGGTTCCACGCAAAGGCAGACACCGATCCGGTCTTGAAAGCAGGGCTGGCGCATCTCTGGTTCGTGACCATCCACCCCTTCGAGGATGGCAACGGCCGAATTGCGCGTGTGATCGCCGACATGGTGCTGGCGCGTTCCGAAAACAGTTCGCAACGCTTCTACAGCATGTCGGCGCAGATCCAAGAGGAGCGCGCCGCCTATTACGACATTCTTGAGCGGACGCAGAAGGGATCGATGGACGTCACCTCCTGGATGAAGTGGTTTCTCGGTTGCCTGGGTCGCGCCATCGACGGCGCACAGACCACTCTTGGCGCCGTCCTCGTCAAGGCGCGCTTCTGGGACGCCATCGCCGGCGTCGCGCTCAACGAGCGTCAGCGCCGCGTGCTCAACCGTCTCCTGGATGGTTTCGAAGGCAAGCTGACGACCTCCAGATATGCGAAGCTCGTCAAGTGTTCCCAGGACACAGCCCTGCGTGACATTCTGGCACTCGTCGAAGGCGGCATTCTCGTCCGGAACCCCGGAGGCGGGCGCAGCACAAGCTATGCGCTTGCTACGAATCCCAGGGCATAAAGACCGATAATACTCTGGCGGGCCACCCTGGATACGTTTCGGACTTTTCTGGCCCGGCGAGCCAACTGCGCCGTGGCTGGCGTGCCGGCGATTCAATCGGGCAGAGAATCTACGACTGAACGGAGTCGCTCTCCCAAGGTCGCGATGTGCCCGGTAACGATCCCCCACACGAGTTCAAGATCGATCCCGAAATACTGATGGATCACAACGTTGCGGAACGCGATGATCTGTTGCCACGGAACCTCGGGGTGAGCTTCGCGAAGCGCGGAAGACAGTCCGCGGCAGGCCTCGCCCAACAGCGCCAAGCGGTGCAATACTGCGCTCTGAATCAGAACGTCGCTGAAGAACGCTTCCCGGCCCCGTTGCGCGAAGCTCGAAATCAGTTCGATCTGCTCGACGGCATCAAGCAGACGGAGGCGATCTGCCCTCATAATGAAACCGCGTCACGCAGCACTTCCGACGCCAGGCGCGGCTTAAGTCCACGGCTGGAGACGACGTCGACCTTGCAGCCCAGTACCGTCTCAAGGTCGAGCCACAACCCCGTCAGATCGAGTAGTGACCGGCCCGGCTCGAAATCGACCAGGAAGTCGATGTCGGAGCCGTAACGCTGATCGCCGCGAGCCACCGAACCGAACACACGGATATTGTGGGCGCCGCGCCTTTCTGCCGCCGCGACGATCTGGGTGCGATATCGAGAGCGGACTTCCTCCAAAGTCATAGGCAGTTTCTTCGAGTATGCCACAACGCCACCGGAACTCGATGGGTCTGCGCTAGGTTCGGGGGCTGGCGGGCCACCCTGGATGCGTTTCGAACTTTTCTCGCCTGGCAAGCCAACTGCGCCGTTGCTCTCGAACCGGCGGAGTGAGACTGCTCCTGGTGTTGTCTATGGCTTCGGGGCGGGCCATCAGCCACGAGCGATCTCAAATACCTGAAACTCCACCCCCGAATACAGCAGGACCCTTTCGAAATCAAAGGCAAACCTCCACTCGGCGATGCTGCGCGGCATCCGGATGCCTTGCGCGACCGGGGCGTATATGAGGAGCCAGATTGGAGTGCCGCGGCATTCTGCCCGGTACTTCGGAAGCAGCTCGTTCTTCTTTCCGATCACGGCAGCGAGTTGGTCACGTTCCAGCGTTGGCGTGGTGGCGCTTTCCGCCGACTCCCAACGGTCGGGTGTTGAAGAGATGCTGACCACTTCAAAACCGGCGGGAAGCGTATCGCCGCCCATCTGGCCTACCATCTCTCTCTCTTCGAATACGAGCGCGCCACCCATCGGCACGGGATGGTTCTTGACAAACTCAGCCAGCGACCGAGCCATCTTGTCTCGCTTCGGCCCGGTCTTCTTGTCGGTAAGGCGGCGCCAACCTTCCGGATTCTCGCGCTTGCATTCTGCGTCGCCCAGGAAGAACGCGACGACAGACACTGTTTGCGCATCGAGACCGGCACGATACTCCTCGGCCAAGCGGACGACTTCCTGGTGAAAGCTCTCTTCTTGCACCGGAGCAAACGGGTTCTCGCCTTCCAGCCTGTGGAGTTCAGTCACCTCTACGGTAACCTCGCCAGCGCTGGCCTTGATCATCAAGTCCGGCCACCCTGGTTTGGAGAGTTCGATATCTCCTGGTGGAATAAGCCGGCATACGCAGCGTGCGGCCTCAAGAATCCGCCTCTCGCACTCCTTCTGGCTGTCATATGATTTCGACATTTTGCACCGACCCCTATTCTGGCAGGCAAGCCGTTCGGAATCAATCGCTTTGGCCATATGATCCGCGCTGAAGATGGGCCGAGGCTCGCCGAAGATCCGCTCTGGTCTTGTGCCGTTCTCGTGGGACTGGCAAAGCAACGGGGGCAGCAAGCCCGATCCGAGGGGCAATGTTAGGGAGTACACTACTCAGTTGATCGGAGGTGACGTTGTGAGCCGCACGGCAGTCACGGTATCGCTTCTCTTTCTCAATGGTGGCTGGCTCCTTGGGCAGCAGCTCCAACTGGGTCGAGGCTCAACCTTCGTCGTGAGTTCTCGCGGCCACGCGATCACAAATGCTCATGTCGTGAGTGGGTGCGAGGCGGTCCAGGTGTTCATAGATGGCAGGGTTTTCCAAGCCTCGATTCAGGCGCTTGACTCACAGAACGATCTGGCCTTGCTCCTGCTCGAACCGTCCCCGAAAGTCCCGCTGCCTTTTAGGGAGCAACGCACTAAACTGGGGGAAAGCGTCGTGGCGTCTGGATATCCGCTGCAAGGCATCGGGGCGTCATCTCTCAGTGTGACAAGTGGGACGGTGAGCGTTTTGGCAGGACTCCGCGACGATACACGGATGATCCAGTTCACGGCGCCTGTTCAACCCGGTAACAGCGGTGGTCCACTGGTTGACACCAGCGGGCGCATCGTTGGTGCTATCGCGTCAAAACTCTCCCCGCTCTGGTCAGCAGTGAACACCGGCGACATCCCCCAGAACGTGAACTTCGCCATTCGCGACTCGGTACTGAAGTCCTTCTTGGAAAGCCGAGGCGTTGAGTACACCCTGGCTCCCGTGCAGGAACTTGCTCTAACGGCACTTGCTGAACAGGTCGGCAAGGCCATAGGCAGGGTGGACTGCTCTCATCGTCCATCGACTCCGGATAGCCCGAATGCGCTGGAATCAGCAAAGCCGTCACCGCCCCCGCTACGTCCGACCAACGAGATTATTCGAGGCGCGAAAACGATTGCACTCAGAGTGCAAGGCAGTCCAGTGCTGGGAACTGAAATCTCAGGCGAACTCATCAAATGGGGAGGACTGTCCGTTGTACAGTCAACTTCTGGAGCTGATCTGTTCCTCGACGTCATCCAAACGGGGCACCTAAACCTCGGGACTGGCGCTGGGAACCAAGCTTCGGCGGTACTGCTGGATGGCGCTTCGGGCGCTCAAATCTGGTCGAAGACCAAGGGCGGCAGTTGGGCGATGAGTGGATGGAGCAACGCATGGGTGGGCCGCGCAATCGGAAAGGAACTCATCAAGTTCCTTGAGTCCACCCGACAACGGAAGAAATGATCCGCGCCGATAAGAGCGCTGAGCAAAGGTTGTGTCCGCCGAGCCGCAGATCTTCTGGCGGAGGAAGAGGGATTCGAACCCCCGAGCGAGTTGCCCCGCTAACGGTTTTCAAGACCGCCGCCTTCGACCGCTCGGCCATTCCTCCGCCTTCAATCTACCTGATTTGCCGAGCACCTGCAATTGCCAGGGGCGCGCTGTGCTATCAAGTATCCATGCGGAACAATATCGTGGACCTGCGCTCGGCGCTTGAATTCCTGGCGTCGATTCCGGGGCAACTGGTATCGACGCGGACGCCGGTGGACCCAATCGCGGAGCTGGCCGGAGTCTACAAGCTGGTGGGCGCGGGAACTCCGCTGCCGCCGCCCACGCGGACCGGCCCCGCGATGCTGTTCGAGAACGTCAAGGGTTACGACATGCCGGTAGTCACCGGCATCCTGGCCAGCCGGGAGCGCACGGCCCTGCTGGTGAACAGCACCATCGAGCGGCTGCCGTTCGATCTGCTGGAGGCGCTGAATCATCCGTGCGCGCCCGTCACGCTGACCAACGCACCCTGCCAGGAGGTCGTCATTCGGCCTCCCTTCGATTTGCGCCGCCTCATCCCGGCGCCCACCCACACGCTGCTCGACGCCGGGCCCTATTTCAATATGGGCCTGCTTCGCGCCGAGGACCCGGAAACCGGCCAGAGCGACGTGACCATCCACCGGCTTTGCGTGCAAGGGCCGGACCGGCTGAGCGTCTACTTCGTCCCCGGCCGGCACATCGACCAGTTCCGGATGAAAGCGGAAGGAATGGGCCGCCCGCTTCCGGTCTCCATCAACATGGGGCTCGATCCCGCCGTATACCTGGCGGCTTGTTTCGAGCCGCCGGCCACGCCGCTGGGCTTCGACGAACTATCCATCGCCGGGGGCCTGCGCGGCCGCGCGGTGGAGTTGGTCCAGTGCGTTTCGGTAGACGGTAAGGCCATTGCGCGCGCCGAGATCGTACTGGAAGGCGAAATCCTGCCCGGCGAGCGCGTCCGCGAAGATGCGCAGACCAATACCGGATACTCGATGCCGGAGTTTCCGGGCTATCCCGGCAAAGCGCAGGCCGAGCTTCCGGTGATCCGCGTGACGGCCATCACGCACCGCCGGAACCCGATCCTCCAGACCATCATTGGCCCCGGAGAAGAGCACACCAACCTGGTGGGGATTCCCACGGAAGCCAGCATCCTGCGGATGGTGGAAAACTCGATGCCGGGGCGGCTTCTCAACGTGTACTCGCATTCGGCCGGCGGCGGCAAGTACCTCGCGATCCTGCAATTCAAGAAGCACTCGGCGAGCGATGAAGGACGCCAGCGCCAGGCGGCGCTGACGGCCTTTGCGGCCTTCCCGGAACTGAAGCACGTCATTCTGGTCGACGAGGACGTCAATATCTTCGACAGCAACGACGTGCTGTGGGCCATGACCACTCGCTATCAGGGCGACGTCAGCACCGTGTTCATCCCGGGCGTGCGGTGCCATCCGCTCGATCCCTCCCAGTCTCCGGCTTTCAACCCCGCGCTTCCCGCCGAGGGGACCTCCTGCAAGACCATCTTCGATTGCACGGTGCCGTACCGCTTGAAGGAACGGTTCCGGCGGCCGGAATTCTTGGCGGTGGATCTGGCGAAGTACCTATAATCGGGGAATGCGTATGGCGTGGTGGGTGGAGCCCGCAACGGTGTTTGGGATCGCGCTGTTTGCCGCGCTGGTGGTGCGCTATCTGGTGCTGCGGACGCTCGCGCGGAGGGGCGCGTTTTCCGGGGTGTTTGTCGCGACCATCCGCTTCCCGTCCTTTCTGTGGTCGCTGGCGGCGGCGTTGGCGGTGGCGCTCGAGTATACGAAGCTGCCGCGGGAGGACGCGGCGCGGGCGAGCCTGTGGATCGGGGCGTTCGTCATCATCAGCCTGACGCTGGTGGCGGCGTCGGTCGCGGTGCGGATGCTGAGCCAATACGGGGAGCGGCAAGGGATGCCGTTTGCGGCCGCCGGGCTGTCGCGCGCGCTGATTCGGGTGCTGGTGTTCGCGCTCGGCGCGGCGTGGCTACTGGCGCACTTCGAAATGTGGAAGGGGATCACGCCGCTGCTGACCGCGTTGGGCGTGGGCGGCATCGCGGTCGCGCTGGCCTTGCAGGACACGCTGGCGAATTTCTTCGCGGGGATCCACATCCTGGTGGAGCGGCCGATCATCGTCGGCGATTCCATCCGGCTGGAGAGCGGGCATGAGGGCGTGGTCACCGACATTGGCTGGCGGACGACGCGCGTGCGGACCGGGAGCAATGACATGGTGGTGGTGCCGAACACGAAGATCACCTCGGGGATCCTGGTGAACTACAGCCTGCCGGACCGGCGAACGATGACCGAAGTGCAGATCCTGGCGTCGCACAAGGCGGATGCGGAGCTGGTGCGGCGGATCGCGCTCGAAGAGGCGGCCAGGGTCGAGGGCGTGCTCGCGGATCCGGCGCCGCTGTTCCTGTGCGACCCAGGCGTGCTGCCGACGCACCTGCAATGCAAGCTGGTGGTACAAATGGCGGACCGGGGCGCGCTGGGGCGCGTCCAATCGGAGCTGCGCATGCGCCTGCTCGCGCGGTTCCGCGATGAAGGCGTGCCGCTCCCCGAAATCTTTTCATTTTCCCGTTGACCTGTCTATCGCTTCATAGTTCAGAGTGAGAGCTGGCCGATGTTGACCGTTTCCAAACTCGCCCGGCGCTGTGGTTTGAGCCGCAGCACGCTGCTTTATTACGAATCCATCGGGCTGCTGAAACCCGTGTCGCGGAGCGCCGCCGGTTACCGCCGGTATGGGGAGCAAGACCTGAGGCGCTTGCAGCAGGTGTGCGCGTACCGCGGTGTGGGTCTGAAGCTCGAGGACATTCGCGCGCTTTTGGACCGCCCGGAGGATGATGCGTCTTCGGTCTTGAAACGGCGGCTGGTGGAGTTGAATGCGGAGATCGAGACGCTGCGCAACCATCAGCGGGCGATCCTGAAGCTCTTACGAAACTATGACTTTTGCGAGAGGACGGAAATGAACACCAAGGAGAAGTGGGTTTCCATCATGAAGGCCGCCGGCTTCGACGAAGCCGACATGCATCGCTGGCACGTCGAGTTTGAGCGCTCCGCGCCGGAAGAGCACCAGGAGTTTCTGGAGTTCCTGCACATCCCGAAGGAGGAGATCGCCTCGATCAGGGAGTGGAGCCGGAAGGCGACAGGGGCTTAGGGGCGAAGACGATCAGCCACTGGCCCCGCCGATCCCACCGGGCGACGGGAACGAGGCGGAGGCTGCGTTCGATTTCCAGTGGCGGGACCTGGGGCTCGTATCCATAAAGACGGTGCGCCATGCTGCGGACGAAGGGAATGCGGTGCGGGTCCCAGGCGGTTTCCCGCTGGCGCGAGTAGAGCACGAAGAGGCCAACGGCGCCGGGGTCGAGCGCGCTCAGACTGGAAGCGCCGAAACTCTCGATCTCTTTCACCGCGATGGCGCGGTTCACGTAGCCGTATTCGGGCCGGCTGAGCGCGCTCGAGAGCGGCCAGGCGGTGGTGACGGTGCGGTCCGGGTACTTCCGTTCGAGGAAGGCGGCGGCGGACTGCTGGAGGCGCACGAAATCCACCAGCGCCAGGTTGTTCTCGAAGGGATAAGGGAAGGGAGAATTCCAGAACAGGCTGAACAGCAGGCCAGCCATGAGCGCGACCTGGCCGAGCCGCGTCCAACGGGAAGGAGCGGCGGACCAGGCCGCCGCCATGGCAATGTAGATGAGCGGGAGCACGGGCATCAGGTGGCGCTCGAGGGTAGCGCCGCCGAGCAGGGTGACGGCCAGAACGTGCGTCAGGGTCAGGGTTGCCGCGACGCGCCAGGGGCGGCTGCGGAAGATTCGCGAGCGCCGCCAGGCCGCCGCGATCGCGATCCAGCCCACCCAGTGAAAATTCTCGAAGAAGAGGTAGTGCGCGCGGCGGAGAAGCGCGAAGCCGAGGTGGACGGGGTGGAGAGGGAAGAGCAGGTTGAAGCGAGCGAACTCGGGAGAGCCGAACGGGTGGCCGGAGGACCTCCAGAGCACGAGCAGCCAGGCCGCGAGGGCTAGTGCGGGGAAAGCGAACCAGGCGGCCCACCTGCGTTTGCCCTCGACCGCCAACCAGCAGCCGAGAACGGCGGGTACGACGAGCCCGGTCCCATTCACCAACACCAGCGCGACCGAGACCAGCGCGGAAGCCGCGAAGCGGTTCTGTAGGAACAGGAGCAGCGCCCAAAGAGTGAGCAGCGTGGCGGGCAGATCAGGCTGGGCCAGCATTGCCTGGGTGTAGAAGAGCGGGGAGACCAGCAGCAGCAGGACGGCGGAGAACGCGGGCGTTCCTCCAATCTTGCGGCAAAGCTGGATGGCCAGCAGGAAGGCCGTGAAAGCGCAAGCCGAAGCGACCAGCAGCATGGCCAGCCGGGTGACGGGGATCGAGTAGCCGAACGCGTGCCAAACGGTGGCCAGGTAGGCAGTCAGGCCAGGTGCGTGGACGTCGAGCACCGTGGAGCTGGGAATCCAGACGCCGCCTGCGAACAGGTCCAGCGCGGCGGGGATGAACCGGCCCAGCTCATCCCAGTAGAACGGCAGGTCGAGGTAGGGGGCGTGCGTCAGAAAGACGATGAGGGCAAAGGTGAAGAAGAAGAACAGGTAGGTGTCGATCCGGGTGCGCCGGACCGCGCGGGTCGGCTGCACGTCGTTACTGGATGACGCCGGCCTGGTTCTTGGGCTCCAGACGGATCTCTCCGAAGGCGGCCTCGTATTGGGAGAGGTTCTGCTGGAGGATGTTGAACAGGGCCTTGGTCTGCTGCGGGCTGAGGTAAATCCCCTGGAAATTCTGGATCGAGACCGTGTCGTGGCCGGTCTGGCTGATGGTGCCGAAGGAGAGGAAGAAATCCCAGAGGTTGGCGCGTACCTGGACGCTGTTGGCGTAGCTCTCGCGGTACTCGGGAGTTTTCAGAAGCTGGACGTGCGGCTGCGGCGGTGTCATAAGGTTAGCTCTTGCCGGTGCCTTTGGCCCGGTCCATGTATTTCATGTTGGCGACATCGAGGCGGACCAGGTCGCCTTTCTTGATGAATTGGGGGACCATGATCTCGACCCCGCTCTCGAGCCGCGCGGGCTTCCAGACGCTGTCCACCTGCTGGTGGACGGGTGGAGCGGTCTCGGCGACGCGCACCTCCAGAACGTCGGGGAACGAAACGCTGACGGGCCGGCCCTCGACGAATTCCACGGCCACGCGCATCTGGGGCAGGAGCAGCGCGGCCTGCGGGCCGACCGTCGCGCGCGGGATGGCGATTTGCTCGAAGGTCTCGGGGTTCATGAAATAGCACTCGCCGGCGTCGTCGTAGAGGTAATCCATGGGCTGCTTCTCGACGTCGAGTTCTTCGAGCTTGAGATCGGAGCGGAAACTGTGCTCCCAGAGGGTTCCGGTGGACAGGTTCTTGAGGCGGGCGTGGGTGACGCCGCCCATCTTGCCCTGCCCCGGATGATAATCGGCGACCAGGACTCGGTAGGGCTGGCCCTCAAAGCGGACGGCCATTCCAGCGCGCAGTTGCGATGCAGCCACCATCGGTTCCTCCCGCGTCGGGCTACGGAATCCAGGATACTACAGCCTTATCCTACGGCGGGTGAATGTGGGCTAAGCTTGACCTGATGGCCAGAGCTGCGATCTGTCTCGGGTGCCTGCTCGCCGCAGCGGCACTCGGGGCGCCTGCCCACCGGCTGGCGGAGGTGCCCAAGCCGGTGGTGGCCGACAAAATCAAGGACCGGTTTGTTCCGGCTCCCTACGATCGCCAGAAGATCCGGGGCTTGCTGGGCGAGAGAATGCGGGTGAACCTGGAGGGACGCCTGTTGCACGTGAACGAGGCCGCGCTGCTGGCGGGATTCCGGAAGCGGCCGGGAAACCACCCCTGGATCGGAGAGCACGCGGGAAAGTTCCTGAACGCGGCCGCCAACACCTGGGCCTACACCGGCGACGAGCGGCTGAAAGTCATCATGGACCGGATGGCGGGGGAGCTGATCGCAGCCCAGCTTCCCGATGGGTACCTGGGAACGTACACCGACAACCAGCGCTGGACCAGTTGGGACGTCTGGGTGCACAAGTACGACCTGATCGGGTTGCTGAGCTACTACGCGGCGACGGGCCACCAGCCGGCGCTGGAGACGGCGCGGAAGATCGGCGACCTGCTGGCGCGCACGTTTGGGGACGGCCCAGGCCAGCGGGACATCCTCAAGTCCGGCACGCACGTGGGAATGGCCGCGACCAGCGTCCTGGAGCCCATGGCGATGCTTTACCGCTACACCGGCGAGCAGCGCTACCTGGACTTCGCGCACTACATCCTGCGGGCGTACGACCGGCCGGACGGGCCGAAGATCATCACGTCGCTCACGGCGACGGGCAACGTGTTCCACACAGCCGACGCCAAGGCCTACGAGATGATGTCGAACCTGGTGGGCCTCGCCGACTTATACCGGCTGACGGGCGAGGAGACGCTCCTGAAACCGGCGCTAGCGGCATGGAAGGACATCGCGTCGAACCGGCTGTATCTCACGGGGACGACCAGCGCGAACGAGTATTTCCAGGACAACGGGAAACTGCCGGGTGAGGAGAGCGCGGGCGTGGGCGAATGCTGCGCCACGGTGACCTGGCTCCAACTAAGCTGGCAGTTACTGCGCCTGACCGGCGAGCCGCAGTACGCCGAGGAGATCGAGCGCACGGTATTCAACCATTTGACCGGCGCGCAGGATGCCAAGAACGGGAACATCTGCTACTTCACTCCGCTGGTGGGGAGGAAGAGGCCCAGCGCGGTAATCAGTTGCTGCCTGTCGAGCGGGCCGCGCGGGATCTCGATGATTCCGGAGCTGGTCTGGGGAATGCGCGAGGACGGGCCGGCGGTGCTGCTCTACGCTCCCGGCGAAGCGGCCATCCCGGTGCGCGAGGGCCTCGATGTGGTGCTGCGGGCCGAGACGCGGTTTCCGGCCGACGGCGCGGTGACGCTGTCGGTGCGGACGCCGCGCGTGGCGCGGTTCCCGCTCTACCTGCGCGTGCCGTCGTGGTGCACCAGGTACACGGCGACGGTGAAGGACGAGGTCACCGAGGGAAAACCCGGGCAGTTCGTCAAGCTCGAGCGGAGCTGGCTGCCGGGCGAGACGGTCCAGATCCGGATGGATCTGCCGGTGCGGGTGGCGCCGGGCGGCAAGAACTACGGCGATTATGTCGCGGTGGTGCGCGGGCCGCAGGTGTTGGCGCTGGAGAGCTCGCTGAACCCGCTGGTTCCGTATCCGCACCGCGCGGCGCCCAAGTCGGTCGAACCGGCGGGGTTGGGATTGGTGGAGACCAAGGCGGGGGCCAACTGGCCGCAGGCGTACATGATCGACGGGAGCGTGGCGGGCAAGCCGCAGCCGCTGGTGCTGGTTCCGTTCGCCGACGCGCTGAACTACCGTGTGTGGCTGATCCGGCCGGAGCGAATGTCGGTGGGGCTGGTGGCGGTGACGGCGTTCGGGAGGGAATCCTGGTCGCGCGCCGGAACCGAGAATGGCTCGATCTGCGACGAGCGCCCCGACACCTACCGCAACACGTTCACGGCACGGCCGGCCAAGCAGGATTGGTACGCGGTCGAGATCGACCAGCCGGCAGTCATCGCGCGCGTGGTGTACCGCCACGGCAAGCTGTTCTCGAACGGCGGCTGGTTCGAAACCTCGGAAGGCAGGCCGCAGATCCAGATCAAGCGCACGCGGACGGCGAATTGGGAGACCGTCGCCACGCTCGACAACTACCCCGATGCGACCGCGACCCAAACCCCCGGCCTGCGCGACGGCGAGGCATTCTCCGTCCGGCTGAAAGCGCCGCTGAAAGCGGTGGGCGTCCGCATCGTCGGCAAGCCGGGCGGGTTGTTCTCAAGCTGCGCGGAGCTGGGAGGCTACGAGCGCTGAGGGCGCGGGGCGGATGTAGCGAATGCCGGGCTTGGGCTCAGCGGAAAAGCCCTAGCATGTAGGCTACGAGGAGAATCAACAATATGGTGCCCAGCCCTATCCCCGCACCTCCACCGGAACCCCAGCGGCTGTAGCCGTAGTACCCTCCTCCTCCGCCGAAAATCAACAACAGAACGATAATCAGTAACAGCATTCTGGACCTTCCTCTCTTTTGAATCTCAGCGCCGGCACAGATCTCCGGCTACTTTCTGCGTACTACGACGAGCGCAATGCCGCCAATGAGCGCCAGCGCGCCGGCAATGGGAGGCAACAGTATGTTGTGCGTCTTGTCGCGAGTAGCGTGAATCGGTCCGATGTCGACCACCGTTTCCCTGGTCGTGTAGGAGAAACCTCCCCACACAAGACCGATCAAACCAAGCACGATCAAAATAATGCCAAGCGTCTTGATCATGGCAGCGTCCTTCGGCGGCGACTGCGTTGCCCGGTCCTAATTACTTCTCGAAGACCGTTTCGATCTTCCCGATTTTCTTCTGAACTTTGCCGATGAGGTTTTCGGCTTGGCCTTCACCCTCTAAGTCGGGGTTGTTCACGATCTGGCCGGCCTTCTCTTTGACTTTGCCCTTCACTTCATGAAGCTGGCCTTCAAGCTGATCCTTCGTACTCTGTTTCATCTGTGGTCTCCCTCTCGTTGCAATCTTGCCTAGATCGACAAGGGGCAGGGTCTTGGTTGCCTGCCGGTGCGTCTAATGCCGGGATCGCAGTTCTTCTACGGCACGAAACCAGTCCACTTCCGGTGATCCTTCTGTACTTCCCCGGGCCCGCCAAAGTTCATAAGCGAGTGCGGCGATGTCCTGCTCTTTGGCTTCATGAGCGATCACGTCGGAGCCCCGCTCGGTCCCGGCTTTCGGATGCTCCTGTAGTGGGTGCAGGTAAGCCTTATTCGAGTGCTCAAGGGCGTGTCTGGAGCTTTCATGTCCGGTGAGGTGATCTTCCTTTCCGTGGTGCTCGGCGCCGGCGCGATGGGCATGGGCAGCCAAGTCGTGGTGCTCCGCGGCGATCTGTTGCGATTCGTGCATATTCTTTGCTAATGCACGTGCCGTGCCGTCCTTCGCGCCAACACAGATAAAGGCCTGGCCACCAAAGGCGCGCGCGGAAGTTGAGACCAGAGATGCAGGATTTGCTTGGATCATGCAGGTTTCGCCGCCTGAGCAGATCGGATTGGAACGCAGTTCGGGTGTGGTAAGGCTGCCACTGGCGGGGATTTGTAGGGCGGTCTCCCTAGACCGCGCCGGCCCCCTTGGCCCGGTCTCTGCCCGCAGCCTGGGAGGGCCGACCTGGAGGTCGGCCCGCGGACCGGAGGTCCGCCCCACGAAGACAAAGTAAACAGTATTGCCACTAGACTAGTTTCGTAGGGCGATTGCGCCAGTTCCGCCGGCGGGTGGAAGGGCGCAGCAGGAGACGTGCTATGCCGTTGCCGGAATTGGTTGCAAGGGTGTGGGAGCGTGTCTGGAAACACGATGCACTGGGAAGAGCGGCCCAGTTGGCGTACTTCTTCCTGCTCTCCCTGTTTCCGTTTCTCTTGTTCCTTACCGCTTTGCTGGGCGCCTTCGTCGAGTCCAGCGCGGCGTTGCGAATGCGGCTACTGGAGTATTTCAGCGCCTTTGCTCCCACGGAGACTCAGCTTCTTTTCAGCAAAACACTGGACGAGATCAGCGCTTCGAGCGGGAGCGGCAAGATCGCGCTCGGCTTTTTGACCGGGATCTGGATAGCGTCCTTCGGGACCGGGGCCATTCAGGAAGGCCTTCGGCTGACTTATGGCGTCAGGGAGATCCGCCCTTGGTGGAGGGCGGGCCTCGGCACCGTGTTTCTGACAATCGCCTTCGTCTTGCTGGGAGCCATCAGCATGGGCGTTGTGCTGTATGGCGGAATGTTTGGCCGGTTTCTGGCCGCAAGTCTTGGTCTGGGCACGGCGTTCCACCTAGCTTGGCGGGTGCTGCAATGGCCACTTCTGCTCGTCTTTGCGTTTGCATTCTCTGTTCTCACTTACCGTTTCGCCTTGGATCTGCGTGCGCGGCAGGGGAGAAGAGTGGTACCCGGATCGGTGGTTGCCGTCGGCCTGTGGCTGGCCGCGTCGTTCGGGCTGCGCGTGTACCTTTTCCTGGTTCCTCCTTACAGCAGGGTCTATGGATCGATGGGCGCGGTGATCGCATTATTGCTGTGGCTATACTTGACCGGCGCTGCAATCCTGATCGGAGGCGAGGTGAACGCGGAATGTGAAAGCGCCGCGCTCGCCAGCCGGCCGGCGATCTAGGCGGAAGAGGATGCCCTGGCCGAAGCCGGGCGCATGCGCCACAAGAGCAAAGCGGCGACCAGCGCGAAATAGAGCAGCGGCCCGCGCACGTCGGATTTCACCAGCCAGTAGTAGTGCAACACGCCGGCCAGCGCACTCACGTAAACCAGGCGGTGCAGCATCCGCCAGCGCTTGCCGCCCAGCCGCCGGATCCAGCCTGCCGTCGAGGTGAGGGCCAGCGGAACTAACAGCACAAACCCGGTGAAGCCCGCGGTAATGAACGGGCGCCTGGCCACGTCCTTCAAAATGTCAGCGGTGTCGAAGAACTTGTCGAGCCACAGGTAGGTGAGAAAGTGCAGCGTGCCGTAGAAGAACGCGAACAGACCCAGCATGCGGCGGAAGCGGATCAGCTCGGGAATGCCGAGCAGCTTACGCAGCGGAGTCACGGCCAGCGTGAGGACGAGAAAGCGCAGGGTCCAGTCGCCGGTCGCGTGGGTGACGGTTTCGATCGGGTTTGCACCAAGCGGGCGGGCGGCGAGCCAGACCAGCGGAGCCAGCGCCAGGAGGAAGACCGCGGCTTTAGTAGTTCTTGCGGAGATCCATGCCCGCATAGAGCGATGCCACCTGGTCGCCGTAGCCGTTGAACATCAGGGTCGGCCGCTTGAAGAACTCCCCGAGACGGCGCTCCTTGGCCTGGCTCCAGCGAGGATGGTCCACCGCGGGGTTCACGTTGGAATAGAAACCGTACTCGCGCGGAGTGGCCAGGTTCCAGGTGGTCGGTGGCTGCGTCTCGACGAGGCGAATCTTCACGATCGACTTGATGCTCTTGAAGCCGTATTTCCAAGGCACGACCAGGCGGATGGGGGCGCCGTCCTGGTTGGGCAGCACCTCGCCGTAGAGGCCGACCGCGAGCAGCGTGAGCGGGTGCACGGCTTCGTCGATGCGCAGGCCCTCGATGTAAGGGAACGAAATACCGGCCCACTGCGCCTGAGGCATCTGGCGGCGATCGTAAGAGCTCTGGAAGGCGACGAACCTGGCGCCCGAGAGCGGCTCCACCTGCTTGATGAGCGCGTGGAGCGGGAACCCGATCCAGGGGACCACAATCGACCAGCCCTCGACGCAGCGGTGGCGGTAGATGCGCTCCTCGAGCGGCGCCAGCTTCATGAGCATGTCCAGGTCGAAGGTCCGGGGCTTGTTCACGGCGCCCTCGACCGAGACGGTCCAGGGCGAGGTTTTGAAGTCCTTCGCCAGCCTGGCGGGCTGGTCCTTGTCGGTGCCGAACTCGTAGAAGTTGTTGTAGTGCGTGATGGCGTCGAGGGGGGTGGGCTGCTCGCTGGTGCTGAACGGGCTTTTCAGGGCAGGGTTCAGCCGGGCGCCGGCGGTCAGCCTGCGGGCGGCGGCCGCCAGCATCGCTCCGGCGAGGAATCTGCGGCGGTTCAAATAGACGCTCTTGGGCGTCACGTCACTCCACACAATGATTGGACGCTGGAGCCGCATGGTCAGATGTGAAATTCGAGGATGTCCTGGTCCTCGACGACGTGGGTGCGCTCCACCATGAGGCCCTCCCGGTTTCCCGCTAAGTGAAAGAGCCGGGCGAACTTGAGGTGCTCGGCAAAGTCCTTGTGAACGAGGCGGGCGGCGTCCTGAACGGTCTGGCCGCGGTGCAGGATGAAGGGCGCGTCCAACTCCGCCTTCTTACCGGGGGCCTTGGTGTAGACACGCACGATGTCGAGGGCGTCGAAAACGGCGCGGGCGAAGCCGTCGAGACCGGCCCCGGTGGCGGCGGAGATGCCGGCGTAGCGGTAGCGATCGCCGTACAGTTCCTGGAGTGCGGCGAAATTGGACATACCGCCGGGCAGGTCGAGCTTGTTGCCCGCCAGAAGCTTGGGCGGCGGCAGGCGGTGGCGCTCCAGGGTCTGCTCGATGAACTCGATCTGGTCCAGCACGGCGTCGTCGTTCACGTCGACCAGCAGGACGCCGAGGCTGGCGTTGCGAACCACGTGCGGGATCCAAGGCTCCATGAACTCGGCGGAGATCGCAGGCAGGTCGACGAGCTGGATCTGTACGTTCTCGAAGAGCATCATGCCGGGGGTGGGGAAGCGGGTGGTGAAAGGGTAGTCGGCCACCTCGGGCTGCGCGTGGGTGAGGGCGGCAACAAGCTGGGATTTACCGGCGTTGGGCGGGCCGATGAGCGCCACCTGGCCGGCGCCTTCCTTCTCGATGAGGTAGAACGGCGCGGCGTGGGTGCCGCCCTTCTTCTGCGATTCCTTGCGAGTCTGGGAGAGGCGGCGCCTGAGGTCGGCCTGGAGTTTCTCGGTGCCCTTGTGCTTGGGCAGGGTGGCCAGCATGAGCTCGAGCGCCGCCACCTTTTCGGCCTGCGTGTGGGCGCTCTTATACTCCCGCTCGGAGGCCAGGTACTCGGGAGTCAGGTTCGCAGGCATTGGCGCCTGCGACCATTATGCCTTGAAAAAGCGGTACCTTACCTGGATGTCGCGGCGGCCATGGCGTGCGCCGAACCACCGACAGCCCCGGCCCGATCCGCGCGGAGGACGGTGGCTTTGGCAGGATAGCTGGTGGAAACCGTGGGATGCTCCCAGGGCACCGGATGCGCGCGAAGGCAGGTTGGGCATTTGTAGTACCCGTTGACGGGCCACATGGGCGCCGGGTGCGTCATGCGGCACCAGAGAGCGGAAACTCGAGTCCCAAGATCTTTCATGATGTCCCCCCTTCGGTGAATCCCTATAAGTTGGATTCACCTGGCGGGGGGAAAGTTTCGAAAAAAGGGGCGGGGAGGCTGTCGGCTAAAGAGGCTCGAAGATGCCCTTTTCCTTGTTCTTGCGGACGCGGTCCCAGGGGAAAACCTGGCCGTTCATAGCGATATAGACGCCTGGGGGCAGGGTCTGGACGAAAGCCAGGGCGCTGCCCAGGTTGAACAGTCCGTCCGAGCTCCCGAACTTGTACGGAACCATGGCGCCCGTCAGCACGATGGTCTTCCCCTGGATTTCCCGGCCCAGGTGGACGGCGGTCTCGACCATCGTGTCGGTGCCGTGCGTGATGACGATCCTGGCTTCCGGGGAGTTCCGGCAGTGCTCGGCGACGATGCGCCGGTCGTCTTCGGTCATTTCCAGGCTATCGATCATCATGAGCGTGCGGACCTCGGTCGCCAGGAGGCAGCGCCCGAGCCGGAGCATCTCGGGCACATGGGTGTCCTGGAAGAACAGGGTTCCGTTGCGCTCGTTGTACTCCTTGTCGAAGGTGCCGCCTGTGACGAAGATGCGGACCGGCTCGGGGCTCATCTTCACTTGCCGAGGTTGCGTTCGGCGAACTCCCAGTTCACCAGGTTCCAGAATGCCTTGACATAGGCGGCGCGGTCGTTCCGGTAGTCGATGTAGTAGGCGTGCTCCCAGACGTCGCAAGTGACGAGGGGAACGTCGCCGTTCAGAAAGGCCGGCTCGGCGTTGCTGGTGCTGCGGATCTCGAGCGCCCCGGAAGGCTTCTTCACCAGCCAGGCCCATCCGGAGCCGAACGTGCCGACAGCGCAGGCGGCAAACTGTTTCTGGAATTCTCCGAAGGCGCCGAAGGCCGCCGCGATCCGACGCCCCAGGTCCCCGGCCGGCTCTCCGCCGGCGCCCGGCGCTAGGCTGTTCCAGTAAAAGGTGTGGTTCCACACCTGGGCGGCGTTGTTGAAGATCTTCCCGGAGGAGGAGCGGACAATGCTCTCCAAATCCATCTGCTCGTATTCGGTGCCGGGGATGAGTTGGTTGAGGTTGTTGACGTACGCGCGATGATGCTTCCCGTAATGGAAGGCGAGCGTCTCGGCCGAGATGTGCGGACTCAGCGCATCTGGTGCATAGGGCAGTTCGGGTAGTTCGATCATGGGCTGCTCCAATGCTTCTGATTGTCGGTGTTACGGGCAGGCCAGGTCAATGGCCCGACTGGCCCGCCCTTGCGCCGAAGCGCGCGTTGATCTAAGTTATTGGTTCCGAACACCAGGTGATGAAAATGAGACTACGAAGGCTCCGCTGCTGTACCGTTCTGGGTGCGCTCGCCCTGATGCCGGCGCGCTCCCAAACACAGACCAAGCCCATCCCGCATCTAGAGAAGCGGGGTGCGGTGACCCAATTGATCGTCGACGGCAAGCCGTTCCTGGTACTGGCGGGGGAACTCGGCAACAACACCTCCTCCACGGTCGAGAACATGAAGTCGATCTGGCCGGCTCTGGTCAAGCTGAATCTCAACACGGTCCTGGCCGCGGTCGCCTGGGCCTGGATTGAACCCGAGGAGGGCAAGTTCGACTTCTCGCTGGTCGACGGCCTGATTCAGGACGCCAGGCGCCACAACCTGCGGCTGATTCTGCTGTGGTTCGGGAGCTGGAAGAACGGCACCTCGAGCTATTGCCCGGCGTGGGTCAAGAAGGACTTCGAGCGGTTCCCGCTGGTTCGGGACCAGGACGGGAAGGGCCGCGAGATCCTGTCGACGCTCAGTGACACGAACGTGAACGCCGATGCCCGCGCCTTCGCCGCCCTGATGCGGCGCATACGCCAGGTGGACAGCCAGGCGCGCACGGTCGTCATGATCCAGGTTCAGAACGAAGTGGGCGTTCTGGGGGACTCCCGCGACCGCTGCCCCGCGGCGAATGAAGCCTTCGCCAAGCCGGTGCCTCGGGAGCTGATGAACTACCTCGAAAAGCACAAGGATGCCCTGCTGCCGGAGTTCCGGAAGGTGTGGGAGGCCGGCGGCTTCAAGACTTCAGGGACCTGGGAAGACGTCTTCGGCAAGGGCACGACTGCGAATGAAACCTTCATGGCGTGGCACTATGCGCGGTACGTCAACCGGGTGGCGGAGGCGGGCAAGAAGGAATACCCGCTGCCGATGTTCGTGAACGCGTGGCTGGTACAGCCGCAGGACAAGGAGCCGGGCGAATATCCAAGCGGCGGCCCGGTGGATCACATGCACGACGTCTGGCGGGCCGGCGCGCCGCGGATCGACATTCTGGCGCCGGACATTTACCTGACGGATTTCGACGAGCTCTGCGCCAGATACAGCCGGAGCGGGAACCCGATGCTCATCCCGGAGACCCGGGCGGACGCCGCCAACGCGTTCCGCGCCGTGGGCCGCCACAATGCCATCGGTTTCTCGCCGTTTGGGATCGAGAGGCAAACCGATCCCGAGAGTCTCTTCGCCCAGAGCTACGCGGCGCTATCCCAACTGGCTCCACTGATTCTGGCAAACCAGGGGAAAGGTACGATGGACGCTGTCGTGGCGGGAGCCGGCGACCCGGCTCAGAAGGTCTCCCTGGGGGGCTACAGGTTCAGCGTCTCGATGGGACGCGGCAGGTGGGGCGTGCCCCCGCCGGCGCCTCCGCTCGCAGCCGGTGCGCCGCAGCCTCCGGCCCGCGGATTCGCCGTCTTCATCTCGGTGGGGCCGGACGAGTATTGGGTGGCCGGCAGCGGCATCGTTGCCAGCGTTGAGCCGATCACGCCCGGGCCGCCGCTGGCCAGTCTCGCCAGCGTGGAAGAAGGCACGTTTGCGGACGGCCGTTGGATCGTCGGGCGCCGGTTGGCCGGCGACGACACGGGGCAAGGCGGGGAAGCGCGGGCGAGCCTGCGACTGCCCGCCAGCCGGCTCGGCATCCTGCACGTCAAGTTGTACCGCTACCGCTGAAGCATCAGAAAACGTACTTGAGACCCAACTGAATCTGGCGCGGCGGCTTATTCCCGTATGCGTTCTCCGAGAGGATGGTCCCAAACGCCGGCGTGTCCAGGTTGCGGGCGGGGATATCGAAGTTCGCATGGTTGAACAAGTTGAAGAGTTCAGCCCGAATCTGGAGACGGCTCCCCTCGCTGCGGAAGGGAATGTTCTTCGACAGGGAGAAATCGACATTGTTCATGCCGGGGCCAATCAGAATGTTCCGGCCAGCGTTGCCGAAACTGCCGGGACTGGGGTCAGCGAAAGCACAGGGATTGAACCAGCTTTCCGGCCGGCCAACGTAGTCCGCGGCGCGTCCGCCTTGGGATTGCGTCGCGTGGCACGCGGGGTCCGGGTTGGCGGCCACGGGGCCGGGCACGGTGGGGTCGCCGACCAGATCCGGCCGGTCGGGGACACCGAATGCGGTGAGGGCGGTGCCGGTCTGGGAGGCGCCGCGGTTGACCGTGAAGGGGTGGCCCGTCTGCAAGGTCAGAATCCCCGCCAACTGCCAGTTCCCCAGCAGGTGCTGGCCCAGCCCCGAGCCCTTGAGCCATCTCCGGCCGCGGCCGAAAGGCAGGTCATAAAGGGAGCTCAGGGCCAGGCGGTGGTTGGCGTGGAAGTCGGACAGCCCCCGCTCGGCGCGGAGGTTCTGCGAATCCTGAGGCAGGCCGGAGCCGACGCTGCCACTGAAAACAGCCGAGTCGTTATCGATGGACTTCGAGAAAGTGTAGGCAGCCAGGAAGGCCAGCCCCTGGTTCACCCGCCTTTCCGAGCGGAATTGCAGAGCATTATAAGAACTCGCGGCGTCCGAGGACACGTACAGAATGGACGAGAACTGCTGGTAGGCAACGGCGCCGGTGTCGGGGCGCGGCTGGTTGAGATCGCGCGGAGAGGGCAAATGCGTACCCTTGGACCCCACGTAAGCCAGGTCCATCATCCAGTTGGGCCGCAGCTCGTACTGCAAGTCGACGTTCCACTGCTGCATGTATGCGTCGCGCAGATCGCGCGCGATCATATTGGGCTGGACCACCGGTTGTCCCGCCTGGCTGAAAATGTCCTGAATGACGTTCGCGCCGCTGTTAGGGAAGAAGGCAAGCTCGTAAAACGGCGGATTGGCTCGGGGAAAGATGTTGATGTTGAGGATGCCCACGTCATAGAAGATTCCGTACGCAGAGCGAACTACCCAACGCGCGCTCTTCAGCGGCCGCCAGGCCAACCCAATGCGCGGCGCGAAGTTGTTGAGGTCCTTATTGTACGTGGCCCGGGGAACCCCGTGTGTACCCGCCTGGAGGAACTGGCAATCGGGATAAGGAGAGCACGTAAGAGAGTTGGAGCTCAGGTCGGGGACGCTGAAGCGATCGTGAACCTCGACCGGCGGGCTGTTGTACTCGTACCGCAGGCCGACGTTCAGCAACAGGCGCGGCACGACGCGGATGTCGTCCTGGATGTAGTAATCGAGGCCGGTGCTGCGAAGTCCGTTGAAGGTGTCGCCTTTGACCGCGACGGCGTAGTCGGGCATTCCGGACAGCAACTGCGCCAGCGCGACCATCGGATCTCCGCTCATGCCGCCCATGAAAAACCACTCGCCCCGCGCCAGGAAGTCGATGTAAGAATTCAACTGCAGGCGGCGGATGTCCGCCCCGAACTTGAATTGGTGGCGGCCATGGTTCCAGGCCAGGTTGTCGGCCAAGTGAAAGGTGTTGTCGTGACGGTCCTGCGGGTAGTTGATGGGCTCGCCGATTCCTTCGAAACCGAGGATGCTGACATTGGGAGTTCCAAGGTCCACGGAGTTGGTGAGGACGGTGGGGAAGCCCAGACTCTGACTCACGTTGGTGCCATAGTGCTCCTGCAAAACGCCGGCCCTCAACCGGTTGAACCCGAAACGAGCCTCGTTGACCAACCGAGGGTTGAAGATGTGCGTCCAACTGAGGCCTGCGTTCTGGCCGCGGTTGAGAGTATAGCTGCCGTAGCCGGGCAGGTTCGTGAAGGCATTAACGGGATCGAAGGGGTTGAAACGGTTTTCATCGAAGAAGGCGTAGTGCGTCGAGATGTAGTCGTTGGAACCGGCATGGTGGTCCACTTTGACCAGCGGCATGTTCACCGAGTTGCGAATGACCGGAGAGGAGGTAAAGGTGTTCGAGGTGGCCAGGTCCGGGCCGACGTTGGCCGCCGGCAGCAGGTTGAACACCGCCACGCCGGAGGGATTGCGGTACGCGGGAGGCACCATGGCCAGAATCCCGCCGCGCTCCATCTGCGAAGGCACCGTGGCCTGCCGCGTGGTCGCCTGTCTCAGGCGCAGCCCTTCGTAGGAGGCGAAGAAGAAGGTCTTGTCCTTGCGGATGGTTCCTCCCAGGGTCCCGCCGAACTGATTGCGATCGTAGCGGGGGATCCCGGCGCAGGTGCCGGGCACGGAGCCGGAGGTGCAGTCGGGCAGATCGAAAAAGTTCTTGGCATCCAGGTTGCGGTTGCGGATGAACTCAATCGCACTGCCATGAAGCTGGTTGGACCCGCTTCGGATCACCACGTTGATCTGGCCGCCGCCGCTGCGGCCGAATTCCGCCGAGTAGTCGCTGGATTGCACCTTGAACTCCTGGATGGCGTCGATGGACGGCAGGGCGACGTATTGGTTGATGTAGGGGTCGTTGTTGTCCACCCCATCCAGGAGAAAGTTGTTGGACTGCTCGCGCGCCCCGTTGACGCTGATCGACCCGCCTTGCGTAGAGTTCTGAGAACCCTCGGCGGGCATCTGTCCCCCCGGCACCAGAAGCGCGAACGACAGGAAGTTGCGTTCGTTCAAGGGGAGCTCGTGCACCTGGCGGCGGTCGATCACCTGGCCCAGGGTCGAAGTGTCGGTTTGCACCAGCGGCACGGTGTCCGTAACCGCGATGTCCTGGTTGACCTCGCCGACCTGGAGCGTGAAATCCAGGCGCGCGGTCTGATCCACGTCCAGGTTGACGGCGCGATAGACGCTCCGGCGGAAGCCCGGCTTTTCGGCGCTCACCTGATACACCGCCGGAGGCAAGAGCGGGACGTTGTAGTCGCCCTGTTCATCCGTCACCACCTCGCGGGTGGCATTGGTCTCCTGGTTGCGCACCGTGACCCGCGCTTTGGGTACGACGGCTCCACTGGGGTCGGTAACCGTGCCCACGATGGTCCCCGTGGGCCCGGTGGCAAACAGTGCAACGGCCAGCGAGCACCCAGCCGCAAGGGTACGCAGCAGGTATCCTATACGCATACTTCCCTCCCGTCTGAACGGCTTCCCAACAACCTCGGCCAGTCGAGTGGCTTTAAGCCAGGATACCCATTTTATACTTCTGATTGCTGTCAAGTACACCGTAAGGGCCACAGCAGTGGAACCTGCTCCGGCGCGGAAGGCCTCCCGCCGGCCGTGGACGGCTGGCGGCCAGACCGTTTAGCTGCGCGGCCGCCCATTCCCAACTGCGCCGTTGTATGCTTAACCTATTCGGGCACCGGAGGTCTCGATCGCAATGAATTCAGGTTTGCAGTTGGGGAAATACTCGATCGGCGTGGGTGACCGGTTCGCTCACCAGGCCAGGGCGCAATTGCGGGCGTCGATGCGCGCGGTCGCCGAGGGCGTCGAGGTGATCCCGGTCTGGAACAAGTCGAACCGCGAGCACAACATCGTCGGTTCGGAACCGGCGAGCGTGCGCCAGGCCGCCGAGGCCGCCGTCCGCGAGCTTGGCTGGACCCTGCCATTCCACGTGGATGCCGACCATATCGGGCTCCAGACCGTCGACCGGTTTCTGGACTCGAGCGACTTCTACACTCTGGATGTGGCCGACGCGATCGGCCGCCCGGCGGAGGCGGTGGACGTCGAGACCTTCGTGGCCCGGCATCCGGAGCTGATCGGGACCAGCGATCTCGCCGGCCTCGACCAGCCGCTCGAAATCAGCCGCGAGCGCGCCGCCAGCGCCGCCGCCAAGTACCTGGGCGCGGTCCGCGAGGCCGGGCGCATCTACCGCTACATCGTCGGAAGAAAGGGACCGGGGTCCTTCATCACCGAGGTCTCGATGGACGAGACGGACTTGCCCCAGACGCCCCCGGAGCTGCTGGTCATCCTGGCGGCGATCTCCGACGAGGGCATCCCCGCGCAGACCATCGCGCCGAAGTTCTCGGGCCGCTTCAACAAGGGGGTGGACTACGTGGGCGACCGGGCGCAATTCGAGAAGGAGTTTTCCGCGGACGTCGCGGTGATCGCTCACGCGGTCGCGCGCTATGGCCTGCCCACGAACCTGAAGCTCAGCGTACACTCCGGGAGCGACAAGTTCTCGATTTACCCCGCCATCCGCCGAACGCTCGCCAGTTCCGGCGCCGGCCTGCATCTGAAGACGGCTGGCACCACCTGGCTCGAAGAGCTGATCGGCCTGGCGGAAGCGGGCGGCGACTCGCTGGACCTGGCGAAGGAGGTCTACGCGGGCGCCTACGCGCATTGCGAGGAGTTGTGCAGGCCCTACGCCACGGTGATCGACATCGACACCGCGAAGCTGCCGTCCCCGGACGAGGTCGCCCGCTGGTCTTCCGAGCGCTTCACCGCGGCCCTGCGGCACGATCCCGGCTGCGCGGAGTTCAACCCGCACTTGCGGCAACTGCTCCACGTCGGCTACAAGGTGGCGGCGCAGATGGGCGAACGGTATCTGGCCATGCTGCGGGCTTCCGAGGAGGCGGTGTCGCGAAACGTGACCTTCAACCTTTACGAGCGTCACCTCAAACCTCTGTTCCTGTAAGGAGTAGCTCCGATGCCATTCATTCACGAGGACTTCCTGCTTTGCAACGCCACTGCGCGGCGGCTCTACCACAGGTACGCCGAGGCACAGCCCATCCTCGACTACCACTGCCACCTGGCGCCGAAGGACGTGGCCGAAAACCGCCGCTTCGCGAACCTGTTCGAGATCTGGCTGGAAGGCGACCATTACAAGTGGCGGGCCATGCGCGCCAACGGCGTCGAGGAGCAATACTGCACCGGCGACGCCGATCCCTACGAGAAGTTCCTCGCCTGGGCGCGTACCGTTCCGTACACGCTGCGCAACCCGCTCTACCACTGGACCCACCTCGAGCTGAAGCGCTACTTCGGCATCGACGAGCTGCTCGACGAATCCACCGCGCGGCGCATCTGGACTGCCGCGACCGAGAAACTGGACGGCGAGGACCTGCGCGCACAGGCGATCCTGAAGAAGTTCCGGGTGAAGGCGCTTTGCACCACCGACGACCCTACCGACGACCTGGCCTGGCACAAGATGATTCGCGATTCCGGCCTCGGCACGCGCGTTTACCCGGCCTTCCGTCCGGACAAGGCCCTCAATGTCCACCTGCCCGGCCTGTTCAATCCGTGGGTCGACCGGCTCGCCGCGGCCGCCGATGTCGAGATCTCCAGCTTCCAGTCGCTTCTGGACGCCCTCCGGACCCGCCACGACTACTTCCACGAGATGGGCGGGCGGCTCTCCGACCACGGCCTCAGCCGTTGTTTCGCCGATTTCTGCCCCGAAAGCGTCGCTGCGGAGATCTTCGACCGCGCCAGGCAGGGCCAGGCCGCCTCGCCGGACGACCAGTGCAGGTTCGCCTCCTTCCTCATGCTGTACTTCGGAAGACTGGACGCCGAGAAGGGATGGACCAAGCAACTCCACCTGGGCGCGCGCCGCAACAACAACACCCGCATGTTTCAGCAGCTTGGGCCGGATGTCGGCTTCGACTCGATCGGCGACTGGCTGCAGGCCGACGCCCTGGGCGCCTATCTCGACCGGCTGGAGCAGGAGAACGCCCTGCCGAAGACGATTCTCTATAGCCTCAATCCGGCCGACAACTACGTGCTGGCCACGATGATCGGCAACTTTCAGGACGGACGCACCGCCGGCAAGATCCAGCTCGGCAGCGGCTGGTGGTTCCTGGATCAGAAGGAAGCGATCGAGTGGCAGATCAACGCGCTGTCCAATTGCGGGCTGCTTTCGCGGTTCGTGGGCATGCTGACGGACTCGCGCTCCTTCATGTCCTACCCGCGGCACGAGTATTTCCGCCGCGTGCTGTGCAACCTGATCGGCCGCGACATCGAAAACGGCGAGATCCCGGATTCCGACGAGTTGGTCGGCCCGATGATCGAGAACATCTGCTACGGCAACGCCAAGCGCTACCTGGGGCTGGAAATTTAGGCGCGCAGCGCCCGGGTGGTCTAGAATCAAGAGAGTTCCGTCGGGCGGTTAGCTCAGATGGTCAGAGCGCCTGCCTTACAAGCAGGAGGTCGCAGGTTCGA
>JBEKWU010000008.1:0-90876 GCA_049512775.1 Bryobacteraceae bacterium | reverse complement strand
CATCGCTGTGAGCAGCATGCCAGAGTTCTCGCCAGTTGAAAAGAGGGTAGGTCTGCCCTACACGCGTTGGCGATGCGCCCGCCTTGCAGCGCAAGGAGTTGCGAGAGAAAACTGCCCCAAAACGGCGGAAAAGTGGCGTCAACTGCGAAAGTCAGGTTAGGCCTTTTGCACCAGGTGGGTGGGTGCGGCCCGCGACTGGGCTTGTTCCAGCCGCTTGGCTTCCTGCCAGGTGTACAGCATGCGGTGAATCACCGAGATGTTCCCGAGCACCGCGATCACCCAGAGCACCGGGGCCATGCGGTCGAACAGTGCGCCCAGAATCAGCAGCACCATCCGCTCCGGCCGCTCCATGAACCCCACCTTGCACTTGGGGATGGAGCACTCCGCGCGCGCCCGGGTGTAGCTCACCATCACCGAGGCGGTCATCACCACCGCCGTCAGCACGATGTAGAAGAAGCGGTTGATCGAAGCGTAGTAGACCAGCAGGCCCATCAGCAGCACCAGGTCCGAGTAGCGGTCCACCACCGAATCGAAGAACCCGCCGAACAGCGTGACCTGCTGGGTTTCCCGCGCCACCCGCCCGTCCACCATGTCGAACAGCCCGGCCGCGATCATCACTACGCCGGCGGGGAGGAACCGGCCGGAGGCCAGCAGCGCGGCCGCCACCCCGTTGATCACCAGCCCGATAAACGTCAGCATATCGGGATGGATGCGCGACAGAGCCAGCCAGCGCACGATCAGCGTGATCACCTTGTTGCAGGCTACGCCGATGGCGCGCGTGTAGGTCATCGAGGCTCAGCTTCCCAGGTCGTGAATCGTGGTCAGCTTCACGACTTCCATCTCCCGCACTCCGCCCGGGATCTGGATCTTGACCACGTCGCCCACTTTCTTGCCGAGCAGCCCCCGACCGATGGGGGAACCCGTGGAGATCTTGCCCTTGGCCGCGTCGGTCTCTTCGCTGGTGACCAGCGTATAGGTGATCTCCTCGTTCTTGTCCAGATCCAGCACCACCACTTCGGAGCCCAGCCCGACTTTGTCGCGCGAGATCCTGGAGTAGTCGATCATGGAGACCTGGGCCAGCCGCTCCCTCAGTTGGTTGAGCCGCGCGTTCACGTACCCTTGCCGCTCCTTGGCGGCGTGGTACTCGGCGTTCTCGCTCAGGTCCCCGTGCGCTCTGGCCCGGCGTATTTCGGCCGGCAGCTCGTTCCGCAGCTCATAGTCCAGCGCCGCGATTTCCTCCTGGAGCTTCCTCTTGAGATCTTCCATGCGGGGCGAACCGCTCCCAGATCCCAATTATAGAGCAGGCAGGGCCGGGGCAGGGTACGCGATCCTGGCCGGCACTTACTGGATCGGTAGGTTCACCGTCTTGGCCGGCACGCCGTCGGCGCTGACCACCAGGGGCTGATTCCCGGAGGGCGCGTCGGCCGGCACCTTGACGTTGATCTGGTAGTAGCCGATGCCGGTGGGAGTCAGGCCGGCGAAGTCCACAGTGGCCGTCTTGCCGCCGATGGTCACCGCGACCGTCTTCGTGCACCGCGCCAGGCCTTGTGCCGGGGTCATGTCCCCGCTGGCCGGCGTCTTGTCGACCGGCCCCAGCCCGTTGACGTACAGGGTGACCCACTGGTCCTTCGGAGCGGGTTGCTGGGTGGTGAACAGCCCGCCCGTAAAGGGATCCTGCGCCACCGCCATGCCCGAGCCGAGCGGATACTCAAAGACTCCCGGCGCGGAATCGGACAGGAAAACAGTGTAAAGGTCGCTGTCGGTGCTTCCAACACTCACCTTCATCAACACCCAAGCGTTCCCCGCCAGCTCCCACGGGATCTGCACGTTTATCTGGCGCGGGCCGGCATAGCTCAGGTGTCCGGGAACGCTCAGGTTGCGGCTCGGCACGTCGAAGCTGACCCTGGTGCCGCCCAGCGAGATGGGCAGGTAGGGGTCGATGCCCGCCGGCAGGAAGGTGTCGAAGCCCATGCTGTTTTCGGCCAGATTCTGGCCCCAGACCGAGGCATAGGAACCAGGCGCCAAGCCCCTTCCCGACTGCGGCGCCTGCCCACTCGCCGCATCGATCACGCCGCCCGGGTCAATCGTCGGCAGGGCGCGTGCGCGGCCCGAAAACACCAGGACCAGCGGCTGGCTGGTGCCGTTGGCCACCGTCGCCGTGAATTCCTGGTCGCCCGGGCTCGGGCCCATGTAAACCAAGGCTCCGGCCACCCCATACTTGGCGGTCCTCGGGTCGAAGACGGAGGTGTCGATGGTAGTGCCGCCCTGGGTGCCTCTCCAGGTCACGGGGGCAAGCAGCGCGGGGAGGCCATACCGGTCGATCGCGCGAAGCTGGATGAAGTCGGCCTGGTTGACGGGGTCGACGAAATCGCTGTTGAAGGTCGGGAACAGGTTGTAAGCGATGTTGTCGCCGACCAGGTACAGGTAGGGAACCCGCAGGTCCACCGCGCCGCCCTTGATCGTGACCGCCCCCTCATAGGCGCCGGCCGCCGGCAGGCTCCCGCGGAGGTAGACCGCTACGGTGTCCGTCCGCGCCGGCCCCGCGGCGACCGTGGTCTTGCTCAGCTCCAGCCGGGCGTTGGGGTCCGTGCCGGCCGGCTCCACCGCCAGCGTCAACGGCGAGGCGCTGTCGTTGTAGACGGTCAGCGCCAGCGACGTGGGCGGCGTCCCGAACATCGCGGCCGCGAGAGCCCCGAACGACAGCGTGGCGGGAGAGACCGTTACGTTGGTCTGGACCGCCGCCTGCACGTTGAGCTTGCCGGCCCCCACTGCGGTCACGTGCGCCGGCCCGTCGTCCTGAACGTCGCCGCTGGCGGTGTTCACCACCGCGGACTTCAGTTGAGCCGGCGAGAATCCGGGGTTCTTCTGCTTCACCAGGGCAAGGGCGCCGGCCACCATCGGCGCTCCGATGCTGGTTCCCTCCATGACGGTGTAGCCGGTCGAGTTGTACACCTCGCTGTTGGTATCGTACTTCTGCGTGGCGGTGTAAATGCCGGTGCCCGGCGCGACCAGCTCCGGCTTGACGCTGGAACCGGCGATGGAAGGCCCGCGCGAGGAGAATGTGGCCACCGTACTGACGCTCGGGTCGTCGTAGGCCGTGAGCGCCGGGTCCATCACCGCGGGCGCGTCCGGGTGCGATTGCAAATAGGTCTTCAGGCTGTGGCCATCGGTATTGCCAATCATCGCCCCGGGGATTCCGATTCCGGTCAGGCCCAAAGGCGGGATCGGCCGGTCCCCGGCCGCCCCCGAGCCCTCCTCGCGGTAAATCACGAGGCCCACGGCCCCGGCGTTCTTCGCGTTCCTCGCCTTGGCAGTGAAATCGCACTGCGCGGGGTCGCGCTGGACCAGGGCTATCGCGCCGTTCAGCGAACCCGCGGAGAGGGCGGCGCAGGCCAGACCGTCATTACCCAGGCTCGCCACGTCTCGCAGAGGCGCCGCCACTCCCACCCTCAGCCCGTCGCCGTAGCTGGCGTAGAGGTTGCGCAGATTGCCCGGAGCGTCCGCGGCCGTCAGCCCCACCTTGGAGTAAAGTACGTGGCCGTTCCGGGAAGCGCCCACGGTGACCGCCGACGGCGCGGTCCCGGGCGAATTCACCGAGTTCAGGGTGGGGAACTTGAGGCCCGTATCTCCGTCGTTGCCCGCCGAAACCACCACCGCCATCCCATTCTGCACCGCGCTCTCGACGGCCTGCACTTCGACCTCGCAGGACCTGCCCGAGGGGTTGCCGCAAGCGGCGCCGGTGTCCTCGAGGGTGTAGGTGGCGGAGATTCCCACCGACAGGCTGACGATGTCCATGCGATCCCTGTACGCGTCCTCGATGGCCGCCACCAGCGCGTCTCCGAAAATGCCGTCATTCACGCCCGGCGAACCGTAGATCTTGTAGTTGCCCAGGTAGGCCTTGGGGGCCACGCCGCTGATGGCCGCCAGCGGCGCCTGGTGCTGGATCCCTGCCGCCGTCACGGCCGCGGCGGTCCCGTGGCCCACCCGGTCGCGCGGCGAGTAATCGTCCGGCTGCGAGCCCCAGAGGATGTCGAACTGGTTCGCCGCCGCGTCCATGGTGATGTAGCTGCGCGCCACGATCACCTTGGAATTGGTGTAGCCGCAGTCGTTGTTGCCAAGCTGGCCCGGACTGTGACCGCAGACGGGGAGGTTGTCCGGGGGCGGGAGGCTGGGGTCCTGAAGCCCGGGGTGGTTCTGGTCGATGCCCGTGTCCAGGATGCCGATCTTCATTCCCGCGCCCGCATTGGGGAAACCCGCGGCCGCCAGCGCGGTCCATCCCTCCGGGGTCTGGACCAGCGGAAGCGCACGGTTCAGATGCAGGTGCATCCGCTGGAGCCGGACCACGCGCTGGACGCCGGGGAGGCCTTGCAACCGCTGCGGGTCCGAGGCTACGACGAACACGGCGTTCAGCAGGATCTTCACCGATCCGGTCACGGGGATCTTGCGTTCGGCCAGTTGCTGCCGGAGCGACTCCTGGGCGGAGGCGATCCGGGCCTCGGCGTCCAGGGCGGCCGGCGAGCGCAATTGGCTGCGCGAGGCGATCTTGGCGACCACCGGGGGGTCCTCGAGGATCAGCGCATAGCGACGGGTCTCGGCCCCCAGCGGGAGCGAGGCCAAAAGGAGCACAGCACTGGATAGGACTATGATGGGCCGTTTCATAACCACCCTTCGGACGGGAGATCGGACAGTGCGGTTTCGAAAAAAGCGATCCGCCTCTCCTCCTTATACCAAAGACGGAGCGGGGGCCGCGCTGCCGCTGCCGCAGGTTACGGCCAATTCGACTTTGGATTCGCCGGTCTGCTACCATAGAATTACCAATGGGTATTCGAACAGCCTATCCACAAGGGGCTCAGGTAGAGCACCTAAAGTTTGGTTTCGGTACGGTTCTTTCCTGCAACGAAGAGCACATCGTCATCAAGTTCGACGAATTCGGGGAGAAGAAATTCGTCACCACGATCGTGGTGACCGCCCTCAAGAAGAGCGACCGGGTGCCTCCTGCGGAAAAGCGGAGCTCGCGCAGCCGCAAACCGAAGGCGGTGGCCGTCGCCCCCGTTGCCGCGGCTGTCGCGCCGTAAGGCGAACCCCCGATTTTCCACAGGTACGGAAGCCGGGCGCCAGCGGTGTCTTCGACCGGCGCTAACCGCGCGGCAGGCCGCCTCCGGCGGACAGGTGCTCGTCGTGGAATGAAGGCGCTAACCGCGCGGCAGGCCGCCTCCGGCGGACAGGTGCTCGTCGTGCTCCGGCGGACAGGCGCTCGTCGTGGAATGAAGGCGCTAACCGCGCGGCAGGCCGCCTCCGGCGGACAGGCGCTCGTCGTGGAATGAAGGCGCTAACCGCGCGGCAGGCCGCCTCCGGCGGATGGGCGGGCGAAGTTGCCCTGCCACTGATGCTAAACTAAACTCTCCAATGAAATTCGGGGTGGTGGTGTTTCCTGGAAGCAACTGCGATCACGACGCCTGGTACGCCGTGTCTGCCATCTTGGGCCAGCCGGCGGAGCTTCTGTGGCACGACTCGGCCAGCGTCGGGGACTGCGACGCCGTCATTCTGCCCGGTGGGTTCGCCTACGGCGACTACCTCCGCTGCGGCGCGATCGCGAAGTTCTCGCCGGTGATGGGGGCGGTGAAGGAGTTCGCGCGGCAGGGCGGGCTGGTGCTCGGCATCTGCAACGGCTTCCAGATCCTGGTCGAGAGCGGCCTGCTGCCCGGCGCGCTGATTCGCAACCGCGGGCTGAAGTTCATTTGCCGCCCGGTGAGGCTGCGGACCGAAACCACGGCCTGCCCGTTCACTTCCGCCGCGGCCGAAGGCCAGGTCCTGACGATGCCCATCGCCCACGGCGAGGGTTGTTACTACGCGGACGACCGCACGCTCGACCGACTGGAGGCGGAAGACCGCGTCGTCTTCCGGTACCTCGACAACCCCAACGGATCGCTGCGCGACATCGCCGGGATTGTGAACGAGGGCCGCAACGTGCTGGGCATGATGCCGCACCCCGAGCGTGCGAGCGAGCCGCTGATGGGTTCCAGCGACGGCCTGCTGGTGTTGCAGTCCATGGCAGCCGCGCTGGTTATATGATTACTCCCGAGCTGATCGCATCCCACCAACTCTCGCAGGAGGAGTACGCGAGAATCGTTTCCCTCCTCGACCGAGAGCCCACCTATACCGAACTGGGCATTTTCAGCGTGATGTGGAGCGAGCACTGCTCCTACAAGAGCTCCCGCCTGCACCTGAAGAAACTGCCGACGCGCAGCGAGCTGGTGGTGCAGGGCCCGGGGGAGAACGCCGGCATCATCGACATCGGCGGCGGTTACGCCATCGCCTTCAAGATCGAATCGCACAATCACCCCAGCTTCATCGAGCCGTTCCAGGGCGCGGCGACGGGGGTGGGCGGCATCTTGCGGGACATCTTCACGATGGGCGCGCGGCCGATCGCGGTGATGGATTCGTTGCGCTTCGGCCCGCTCGACGACCCGCAGGTGGGCCCGCGCAACCGCCGCATCCTGGCGGGCGTGGTCGCGGGCATCGCGCACTACGGCAACTGCTTCGGCGTGCCCACGGTCGGCGGCGAGTGCATATTCGAGCCCGCATACAACGGCAACCCGCTGGTGAACGTGTTCGCATTGGGCGTGTTCAAAAAGAACGAGATCTTCTACGCGCGGGCCAGCGGGGTGGGCAATCCGGTCATCTACGTCGGCGCCAAGACCGGCCGCGACGGCATTCACGGCGCCTCGATGGCCTCGGCCGAGTTCTCCGAGGAGTCCTCGCAGAAGCGCCCCAACGTGCAGGTGGGCGACCCGTTCATGGAGAAGCTGCTGCTGGAGGCCTGCCTGGAGGCGATGCAGACCGGCGCCATCGTCGGCATTCAGGACATGGGCGCGGCGGGCCTCACCTGCTCGACCTGCGAGATGGGCAGCCGCGGCGGCACCGGCATCGAGATCGATCTGAAGCTGGTGCCGCAACGCGAAACCGGCATGACCCCTTACGAGATCATGCTCTCGGAATCCCAGGAGCGCATGCTGCTGGTGGTCGAGAAGGGGCGCGAAGAGGAAGTGGTGCGGGTCTACAAGAAGTGGGGCCTGGACGCGGTCATCATCGGCGTAGTGACCGGCGACGGCATGTTGCGCGTCAAGGACCACGGTGGGACGGTTGCCGAGATTCCGAACCGGGCGCTGGCCGACGAAGCGCCCCTCTACGACCGCCCGCATACCACGCCCCGCCGCGACGCGCCCATGGAGGCGCCCGAGTTCCGCAGCCAGAACCTGGCGGCCGATCTCGCCGCGCTCGTTTCCTCCCCCGACCTGTGCTCGAAGCGCTGGATCTGGGAGCAGTACGACCACATGGTTCGCACCAACACCATCCAGGTTCCCGGAGGCGACGCGGCCATCGTGCGGGTGAAGGAGACCGGCTCCTCGGTGGCCATGGCGCTGGACGGCAACGGGCGCTACGCCCACCTCTCCCCGCGGGAGGGTGCGTGGCTGGCCGTGGCCGAGTGCTGCCGCAATCTCTCGGTGGTGGGCGCGCTTCCGGTCGCCGCCACCAACTGCCTGAATTTCGGCAACCCGGAGCGGCCCGAGATCATGGCGCAGCTTGTGGAGGCCATCGAGGGCATGGGCGAGGCCTGCCGGCACTTCGAGACGCCCATCACCGGCGGCAACGTGAGCCTCTACAACGAGACCCTCGGCGACCCGGTCTTTCCCACGCCGGTGCTGGGGATCGTGGGCCTGATGAAAACCGGCGCGCCCGTGACCATCGACTTCAAGCAGCCGGACCAGATCGTGATCCTGCTGGGCGGCCTCGGCGGCTGCGACGAGACCCGCTTCGGCGGCACCGAGTACGCCAAGGTCGTCCTCCATCGCCTCTGGGGCCTGCCCCCCGCGCTGGATATGGATTACGAGAAGCGGGTGCAGGCGGCCATGCGCGAGATCGTGGACCGGGGGCTGGCGGCGTCGGCGCACGACTTGAGCGACGGCGGCCTGGCGGTGGCTCTGGCCGAGGCCTCGTTCGGCCCCGCGGGCATCGGCGCGGAGCTCTCATTCCAGAGCGAGTTGCGGCCGGAGTTCCTGCTCTTCCACGAAGGCCCCTCGCGCGTCCTGATCTCGACGGAGTGGCCCGGCGAGGTCTGTCGCATCGCCGCCGAGCACGGAGTGGAGGCGCTGAGGGCCGGTTTCACCGTTGCCGGCAAGATCGCTATCCTCAACCATTGGGAAACCCTGATAGACTGTGAAGTGCAGCCCCTCCGCGAGAGCTGGGCAGGGGCGCTGGAAGCCGGCTTGAGAGGCTAGGTGGCATGCCCCACAAGTTTCACGATGAATGCGGAGTGATCGCTGTCTATGGCCACCCCGAGGCCTCCAACCTGGCCTACCTGGGACTCTACGCGCTCCAGCACCGCGGCCAGGAGAGCGCCGGAATGGCCTCCAGCGACGGGCGCGAGATCCACTGCATCAAGCAGATGGGCTACGTGGCCGACGTCTTCACGCCGGAGCAGCTTGCCAAGCTGCCGGGTTCGATGGCCATCGGCCATACGCGGTACTCGACCGCGGGCGACACCAATCTCAACAACGCCCAGCCGTTCGCCGTGGCCTGCAACAAGGGGCGCATCGCGGTGGCGCACAACGGCAACCTCACCAACGCCGCCGAGCTGCGCCACGACCTCGAATTCGGGGGCTCCATCTTCCAGGCGTCCAGCGACACCGAGGTCGTGCTGCACCTGGTGGCGCGCTCCCGCGAGCGCACCATGGCGGGCGCGCTGAGAGAGGCGCTGCTCCAGATGGAGGGCGCTTTTTCGCTGGTCTTCCTGGCCCAGGACCGCATCATCGTGGCGCGCGATCCCCAGGGATTCCGTCCGCTGGCCATGGGTCAGATGGAGCTTTCCGGCGGCCGGAAATGTCACGTCTTCGCTTCCGAGACCTGCGCCTTCGACCTGATCGGCGCCGTCTACCTGAGCGAGGTCGAGCCGGGCGAGATGGTGACCGCCGGGCCGGAGGGCCTGACCCGCGAGCGCTACACGCCCGAACAGCCGCGCGCGCAGTGCGTCTTCGAGCACGTCTATTTTTCCCGGCCGGATTCGATCGTCTTCGGCCGCCCGGTGCAGCAGTCCCGCGAAATGCTGGGACGGCTGATGGCACGGGAGAACGTGGTCGAGGCCGACGTGGTGGTGCCGGTTCCCGACTCGGGCGTGACGGCGGCCATCGGCTACTCGGCCGAGAGCGGCATCCCCTTCCGCCACGGACTGATCCGCAGCCACTACATCGGGCGGACGTTCATTGAGCCCAGCCAGGCGATCCGGGACTTCGGCGTGAAGCTGAAGCTGAACCCGGTGCGGTACCTGCTCGAGGGCAAGCGCGTAGTGCTGGTGGACGACTCGATCGTGCGCGGCACCACCAGCCGCAAGATCGTGCGCATGGTGCGGCAGGCGGGGGCGCGCGAGGTGCACATGCGGATTTCCTGCCCGCCCACCCGGTCCCCGTGCTTCTACGGTGTGGATACCCCGACCCGGCGGGAGCTGATCGCCGCCAACAACACGGTCGAGGAGATCCGGCGCTTCATCGGCGCCGACAGCCTGGGCTATCTCTCGCTCGCCGCGCTGCGCGAGGCGGTGGACGACCAGCGCCACGAGTACTGTTACGCCTGCTACACCGGCGACTACCCCACCGAGCTGGTCAACATCGAGCAGTTGATGCAGTCCAAAGAGCGGCGGTGCTGACGACTGGCGCGTGACCGAGCGGCATTCCTAACGGAGGTACGACCGAGAGCTGCGCCGACACGCACCCGGACAGGTGTATACTGAATCCCGGCCAGGATGCCGGGACCGAAACCCTTGGCTGACGTGGAGCGATGGCGATCAAGTGTCCGAGATGTGGCGAAGAGGTGCGGGATTCCGAACGGAACTGTCCAGCTTGCGACAATGATTGCGGTTATCCCAATGTCCGGGCAGCCGAGAAACCGGACGAGATCAGGGCATTGGAGGAGCGTTTAGGGAAGGCGGAGACCGCGGCGGCAAGTCGAGGATGCAGCACCGTGCTGGCCCGGTTCCGCGAGGCGGTACGTTCATCCGAGGCCGTACTCTGCCGGAATCTCGGTGTGGTGATGCACCTCGTGTCAAGTGACAGCGAGCTGTACGGGTCCTTCTACGATCTCGTCGGCATGGGTGCGCGGAGGCCGGAGGAGACCCCAATTGAAGTCCAACGTCGGGTTGCCGACGACGTCCTGTTCCCGCACTACCAGGACAAGATACGCTTTCTTGCGCTCACCCTGAACGGCATCGGCGCCACGCGTTTCGGGAATTGCTCCGTCGTTCTGAAGCAGGCGGCGATCCAGGACCGCGCGACTGTCTTCGAAGAGAACTCGGTGCTGTTCGCTGAGAAGCACGATCTCGGTGCTAGGCGACACAGAGCACCGGCAGGCTTCCGAGCCACCTGGAGCCGGCGCGATCAACTCGCGGCCGCCAAGCTGGAAGGGGAGTTGCGGCCAGATACGGAACTGGACGCCTTTCCCGGCGTTATGATGAAGGAGGGCGCCACCTGGGAGGACGACCAGTTCATCGAGGTACACATCTACGGACCGCTGCATCGCAAGAGCATCGCGCGGGTGACGGTCGATAGACCGAAACGCAGAGCGGACATAGGGATTCTCCAGGACTTGAAGCGAGTGCTGAGGCCCCTGGGACCCTCGGTCGATGTGGTAGACAGGTGAAAGCGTTAGTGTCGGGGCAAGCCGGTATCGCGGTCTTGATTGAGGGGGGGCGTGTGTCTTCCCTGCACTTGGACTCGCCTCAGCCCATACCGACATCGAAAGCCGATATTCCATACCTCTTCGCCGATGCGACCGACGTCGTCGAGTTGCCGGAAACGACTGTCGAGAAAGCCGGGGCCGCGCTGGATCTTTCGTGGCGCCAGGATCGCGCCTTGCACCTCATCCTGATATTGCTCGACCGCGAGGCCGACGACGAAGCGCGCCGCATTGCGGTTGAGTGCCTGGAGGAGTTTCTTGCCGATTCGGAAGTCTCGGCCTTTGTGTGCAACCGCCTGTACTCGGCCCCGTTGCCCGATTCGGCGGACATGGTTGGCGCCCTGTTGCTTGCCGAGTCCGCAAGTGCCAGCCGTTTGGATGCGCTGCTCGAGGATCTGGGCGAGTCGCAGGCTGAGATCTGCCGCCGCCGTCGAGAGTGGGATGCGCTGGCGGCCGACTTGTTCGATGGGCCTCAGGCCAAGCTCGGATTTGGCTATGTCGCCGTGACCAGTGGGACGTTCCGCCGAGTCGTCCAATCGGAGCCGGGCCAAATCAACAGTGTGTTGGTTGAGGGCCTAGCCGACCGGCGATTCCAGCGCCTGGCGAATTTCCGGAACGTACTGACGTCTTGGATTCCTCCGGTTCGCGCTGATAGGAAGCTCGCCCAGCGTTCCGAGGAAGAGGAGGAAGACGACAGATCATACGCTCGTACCTCCGATGCCGCCAGACCCAAGCGGAGCCACGCCGTTTTCGAGAACGTAAAGAAGCAGAAGGAGGCGATTAAGCAAGCAATCTCTGAGGGGCGCACAGCTCAGGCCGCCAAATATGTGGACGATCTGGTCGCGTACCAGCTCAAACGGAGTGAGCGCGAGGACACAGCCAAGTCTTTGTGCGATCTGGCGATGCACGCCAAGAGCGTCGGTGCTCACGAGCTCCAACTGAAGCTCGTGGAGCTGGCCACCAAGATTCTGCCGAGCGACGGTTGGTCCCAGGCACAGCTCGGCGACGCGCTCCTTTGTGTTGGCCGGTTTAGCGAAGCGCTGGATGCTCACCGCACTGCTCTGGAGTGCGGGAACGTGGAGGTCGCCCGCAACGGTCGCGCGGAGGTTCTCAAAGCCCTGGGCCGTCTGGATGAAGCGCTGCGGGAGTACGAGGAGGTTGTCCGCGATTTTCCTCACAACGTGGTCGCGCGCAACGGTCGCGCGGAGGTTCTCAAAGCCCTGGGCCGTCTGGATGAAGCGCTGCGGGAGTACGAGGAGGTTGTCAGCGACTTTCCTCAGGACGTGGTCGCCCGCACCGGCCGCGCGGAGGTTCTCAAAGCCCTGGGCCGTTTGGATGAAGCGCTGCGGGAGTACGAGGAGGTCGTTCGCGACTTTCCTCAGGACGTGGTCGCCCGTAACGGCCGCGCGGAGGTTCTCAAAGCCCTGGGCCGTCTGGATGAAGCGCTGCGGGAGTACGAGGAGGTTGTTCGCGACTTTCCTCACAACGTGGTCGCCCGCACCGGTCGCGCGGAGGTTCTCAAAGCCCAGGGCCGTTTGGATGAAGCGCTGCGGGAGTACGAGGAGGTTGTCCGCGACTTCCCTCACGACGTGATCGCCCGCAACGGCCGCGCGGAGGTTCTCAAAGCCCTGGGCCGTTTGGACGAAGCGCTGCGGGAGTACGAGGAGGCTGTCCGTGACTTTCCTCACGACTTGGTCGCCCCCCACGGTCGGGCGGAGGTTCTCAAAGCCATGGGCCGTTTGGACGAAGCGCTGCGGGAGTACAGGGAGATCTTGAGCCAGTTTCCGAACGATAGCTACTCACGAAATGGTATGGCGTCAGTTCTCGTCTTGCTCGCGCGCTATTACGAGGCGCTGGAGATTCTGCCGCAAGAAGAGCCCAGGACAGTGGACGACTGGATCGGTTACCACATCCGGGGCATGATATCACTCAAGACGGGAGATGCATCCTCGGCCATTGACATCTTCTGGCATGGACTGCACAAGAGTCCCTGGCACGAGACGCGAGCCGGTTTCGGCCGGGCATTGGCCGTTGCTCGACTCCGTCGTTCGGAATTCCCGGCAGCCGCCGAGGCACTTGGCGGTGAGCGGTCCCCGGTCTCGGATGTACTTCGAATCCATGCGTTCGGCGGGCTCGGTGAGATTCAAGAAGCTGGAGCGGCTCTGGAGAGAATCAAGACCAATCGGCATCCGACTGTCGCAGCCCTCCTCCAGGAGCTCGCGACGCGATACGTCGTACCAGGTCGAGGGGAAGCACTTCGTTCCGACGAATGGGTTTTTGAGCGGGAATTTGAGTTGGAGCTCACGGCGTGACTGAACGCGAAGGCACACCATGACATCGGGGCTGGCCCGGTACAGCCAGAGGCCGAGCGCATCTTGCGAAAGGAGACTCTGGAGCGCCGCAAGATCGTGCGCATGGTGCGGCAGGCGGGGGCGCGCGAGGTGCACATGCGGATCTCCTGCCCGCCCACGAGGTCCCCGTGCTTCTATGGGGTGGATACGCCGACCCGGCGCGAGCTGATCGCCGCCAACAACACGGTGGAGGAGATCCGGCGCTTCATGGGGGCGGACAGCCTGGGATATCTTTCGCTCGCCGCGTTGAGGGAGGCAGTGGACGACCAGTGCCACGAATTCTGTTACGCCTGCTACACCGGCGACTACCCCACCGAGCTGGTCAACATCGAGCAGTTGATGCAGAGCAAAGAGCGGCGCTGCTAGGGCGCCCCACAACGCTATAATGGCTTCCGCGATGCCTGCCTGTGTTGCCTCTTCCGCCGAGCGGGTGCCGTACTCGCGCATCCGCGAGCTGGCCGAGATCGCCATGTCGATGGAGGGCGTCTTCAAGCTCTACTTCGGCGAGTCCAGCCTGCCGACGCCCGAGTACATCCGCCGGGCCGCCTACAAGGCCATGGCCGACGGCTACACGTTCTACACCGAGAACGCCGGGCTGCCCTCCTTGCGCCAGGGGCTGGCCGACTACCATCGGCGATTGCAGGGCGTCGAACTGGACCCGCAGAGCGAAATCGTGGTCACCGCCTCGGGCGTGCAGGCGCTCAACGTCGCTATCCGGTGCGTCATCGATCCGGGCGACGAGGCCATCGTGCTGACCCCGGCCTGGCCCAACGGGAGCTCCAATGTGGCGATGGCCAACGGCGTCGCCCGCGAGGTTCCGCATCCGCTCGGCGGCGGGCGTTACGGCATCGATTTCGAAGCGCTCGAGGCTGCGGTGACGCCGCGCACCCGGCTGCTCATCTACACCTCGCCGTCCAATCCGCTGGGCTGGGTCGCGACCGGGCAGGAGCAGGCGAGCCTCCTGGACTTTGCGCGGCGGCACGGGATTTGGCTGCTGGCCGACGAAGTGTACGACCGGCTGTACTATCGCACGCCCGCGCTGGGGACGCCCGTCCCCTCGATTCTGCGCCAGGCGACCCGCGAGGACGCCGTGATCGTGGTCCAGTCGTTCTCGAAGACGTTCTGCATGACCGGGTGGCGCCTGGGCTGGCTGGTGGCCCGGCGCGACCTGGCGCGCAAGGCCGCACAGTTGAACGAGTTCATCGTCTCCCACGCGCCCAGTTTCGCGCAGCGCGCGGGCGAGACGGCGCTGGTCTGGGGCGAGATCGAGCTGAAGAAAATGCTGGTGCGCCTCAAGCAGAACCGCGATTTCTGCCTGGCGGTCCTGCGCAAAGCGCCCGGCTTGACCATTCCCGAGCCCGATGGCGCGTTCTATCTGTTTCCCCGGATCGAGGGCCTGGCCGATTCGTTCGACTTCTGCCGCCGCCTGCTCGAGGAGACCCACGTCGGCCTGGCGCCCGGAGTGGCGTTCGGCGCGGGAGGGGAAGGCTCGGTGCGCATCTGCTACGCGGCCGAGCGGGAGGTTCTCCAGCCCGCCCTGGAGCGGCTGGTGCTTTTCCTTCAGTCGCGCTGAGCGGTGGACAGCTCGAGCACGCGCTGGCGGAGCAGTTGGCTGAGCTGCCGGTGATCGTGAATCGCCATGCCGGAGGTGGGGATCGGCTCCCCGATCCGCAGCAGCACCTGGCCGCCGCGCACCAGCAGCGAATCCATGGGCAGGATCTGGCGCGTGCCGGCGATCCCCAGCGGCACGGCGGGCACTCCGGCCTTGATGGCGATGTAGGCCGCCCCTGGCTTGAACTCCCGCATCGCGCCTGGCGACCGCCCGCCCTCCGGGAACACCAGCACCGAGACCCCGCGATCGCGAACGATGCGCGCCGACTCGGCCAGCGTCCGGAGCGAGGCGCGTGCATCGCCGCGGGGCACCGGAATGTGGCCGGCGCGTTTCAGGTGATAGCCGATGAACGGCACCTTGAAGAGGCCCTGCTTGGCCAGAAACCGGAACTGGCACGGAATGTGCGCGATCACCAGGGGCGTGTCCATGTAGCTCAGATGGTTGGACACGAAGACGTAGCTGGATTCCGGCGCGATCCGCTCCAGGCCCTCGACGCGCACGCGGACCCGGCCGATTCGGAGCAGCATCCGCGCCCAGAGCCGCGCCACGCCGTGCTGGGCGCGCCCCGTGGCATCGAACAGCGAGGTCGCCAGCGACGCCGTCCCCATCACGATGGTGGCCAGCACGATCAGCGGGTCCGTCAGGAGCGCCGCGCGAAGAAAACCGAGCATGGAAGGGACTATTGTAGCCCGCTGCAGATGGGCTATGACCGGCGGTAAGAGGACGGCGGCTGCTACCCCACCAGCCGGCTGCGCGCCTCCCCCACCAGGAACAGCGAGCCGCTGATGAAGACGGCGTCCCCGGGCGCGGCCTCCTGGCGGACGATGTCGAGCGCCTCGGCCAGCCGCGGGGCAGTGTGCAGGCGCGGATGGTCCACCAGTTCCCGAAGGATTTCGGGACGCACGGCGCGGGCCTGCGCGGGCGCCGTCAGAATGACCTCGTGGGCCAGCGGGAAGAGGATTCCAGCCATTTCGGCCACCGCCTTGTCGCGCATCGCGGCATAGATGAGCCACACCCTCCGCCCGGCGAAGAACTGCTCGATGTAGCGCGCCAGGGCGCGCGCGCCCGCGGGATTGTGGGCGCCGTCCAGGATGATCTCGGGGGCCTCCGACACGCGTTCCAGGCGGCCCGGCCAGCGGGTCTGGCGGATGCCGCCGCGAATGGCCTCCAGCGGCACCTCGAGGGCGTCGAGCGCGGTGAGCGCGGTGAGCGCGTTCTCCACCTGGTGCTCCCCCGCCAGCGGGCACTCGATGCGGAGTTCCTTCGGTCCGGCCGCCAGGAACCGGCTGCCTCCCTGGTCCAATTCAAGATCGCGCACCTGCCAGCGCGAGGTCCGGAGAGGCTCGATGCCGAGCGCCGCCGCGTGCGCCTCGATCGTCGTCCCGGCCTCCGGCCTCTGCGCGGCAAATACGGCCGGCGCGCCGCGCTTCAGGATTCCCGCCTTTTCGGCCGCGATGGCCTCGAGGCCCTTCCCGAGGAGACTCTCGTGGTCGTAATCGATCGGGGTGATGACGGCCAGACGGGGTGCGACCACATTGGTGGCATCCAGGCGGCCACCCAGCCCGACCTCGAGCACCACGATCCCCGCGCCCAGGTCCCGAAACAGCAGGAACGCCATCGCCGTGACGGTCTCGAAATAAGTGGGATGCGCCTCGAACAGGCCCTCGGCCATCAGCCGCTCGGCGGCCTCGTGCACCGGCTGGAAGGCGGCGGCGAACTGCTGGCGGGCTACCGGCTGGCCGGCGATGCGGATCCGCTCGACCGGCTCGGTGAGGTGCGGAGAGGTGTAGAGTCCGGTCCGCAAGCCCGCCGCCCGCAAGCCGGACTCGATCATGGCGCAGGTGGAGCCTTTGCCATTGGTGCCGGCGACGTGTACAAAGGCGCCGTCCCGGTGCGGGCTCCCCAGCCTCTCCAGCAGCGCCGTCATCCGCTCCAGGCCGAGCTTCGCCGCGGGCACCTCGTTGCCGAGTGAAAAGAGTAACCGGACCGTTTCGTCGTAGCTCATGCGCGCTCGAGTGCCAGCAGGGTGGCGGCCGCATTCTCTTCGGAAGGGAATTCGGACATGACTGTATACTAACGTGAGAGGAGGGTCCAATCGTTGCGCACCGCTGTGGCTGCCTTCCTGTTGGCCGTTCTGTCCGCTGTGGCGCTCGGCCAGAGCCAGTCCGTGGTGTGGGAGGGCGTGATGGAGGCGGCCCGGAAGGCCTATGAACAGGGGCGCTACGAGGAGGCGGAGAAGCAACTGAAGTCAGCGCTCCAGGGGGCCGAGGGCTTCGAGCCGCGCGACCCGCGCCTGGCCACCACCCTCGAGCAGATCATCACCGTGTACCGCACCCAGGGCAAGATGGCGCTGGCCGAGCCGCACTATCACCGCCTGCTGGGCATCCAGGAAGGCACCTGGGGACCGCTGGATCTGCGCCTAGTCCCCACGCTCAATGGGCTGGGCATGGTGTACGCCTCGGCGCGCCAGTACGAGGAGGCCGAATCGGCGTACCAGCGCGCCCTGACGATCCGCGAGAAGGCGCTGGGCGATGCGCATCCGGACGTTGCCACCAGCCTGGAGAACCTCGCGGGGTTGTACGGCTCGGCGGCCAAGTTCGAGCAGGCCGCCCTGTTCTACGGCCGGGCCCTGGACATCCGCGAGAAGTCGCAGGGCCCCGAGCACCTTAACGTGGCGACCACCCTGGAATCCATGGCCGGCCTGTACCGCGATCAGGGCAAGTACGCGCTGGCCGAGCCGCTCTACCGCCGCGCGCTGGCCATCCGCGAGAAGGCCTGGGGACCGGAGCATTCCGACCTGGTTCCGACGCTCGACAGCCTGGCCTGGGTCTGCTACGGCCAGCGGAAGTTTCCCGAGGCCGAGCCGCTCTACTGGCGCTCCCTGGTCATCTGGGAGAAGGCGGTCGGGGCCGACCACCCCACGGTGGCGACCGCGCTGGACAACCTGGCCGGGGTCTACGTCGCCGAGGAGCTGTTCGACAAGGCCGAGCCGCTCTACCGCCGCGCGCTTTCCATTCGCGAGAAGAGCGCCCTGGTCAGCTTCGACAAGCTCGCCTCCCTCTATGCCGGCGAAAAGAAGTACCCCGAGGCCGAGCAGCTCTACAAGCAAGCGCTGGCCATCGCCGAGAAGATGAACGAGCCGGTGGAGCTGGGGATGGTCCTCCAGAAATACGCCGAACTGCTGCGGTTGCTCGAGCGCGGCGAGGAAGCCGCCCGCCTCGAGGCCCGGGTCAAGGACATCCACGCCAAGCTGGCGGCGGAGCGGCCCCCGGAGAAGAAAAAGCCGAAGCACTAACGTCGAAGGACTCTCGGCAGAACGATACTCAACAACGCAAGAAGCGCGGGAAGCAGCAACCAGATGCTGAGAAACACTCCACGCGCTTTCGGAGTCGGTCGCAGCACAGGAAACCGCATTCCTCTTCTCCTTGTGGCCGGGAGTGCGCTGCCCACCGGCGTGGGAAGCACGCTCTCAAGGCCACAGAGGCCTTCTCCCTGAGTCAACCCTGCCGGCGCCCGAATGTCAAGTCCAGTGATCGGACGCAGGCGCGCGCGAAGTCGCGGCCATCAAGGTTCACCGTCAGCACGCCGCCGCCGAGGCGGTACGGGACGCGGAAAACCCCGTGAAGTCGTCCCGCGGATTCGCGCCCGCGCTGCGCCGGGCGATTGAGCGGGGAGAGCGCCTCCTGCTGCCCACGCTGGTGCTGTACGAATAGCTGCGGGGGCCCCGGTTGCCCGAGGAGGTTGCCGCGCAAGAAGCTTTGTTCCCGAGCGATTCCGCGGTCCCGTTTGGATCGCAGGAGGCGGCCTTGAGCGCGAAGCTCTACCGAACGCTCCGGCGTCCCCGCGGGCGCGAGATGGACCTGGCCATTGCCGCCTGCGCGATCAGCCGCCAGGCCGATCTCTGGACCCTGAACGGCGCCGATTTCGCGGACCTCCCCGGCCTGCGCCCGTGGTCCCTCGCCTGAGGGCGGTCTCCCTCCGGCTTGGAAGGAGGCGGGCAGAAGCGCCACCGCAGCGCGGCGGGAGGCGGCGCGCCGTCAAGCCTGCCGCAGAACCTGCTCAGGCTGCCTCATAGATGACACGCCCATACTTGTGGGCCGGGTAGGCGATGCCGCCGAAGATGTTCTTCGATTCCTCGAAGCTCCCGGTGGCGATGATGAACACGTCGAAAGGAAAGCCGGGGCCGCGAAGAGACCGGCGCAGCTTCACTCGCTCCTCAATGGTGTTGGAGGGCGAGGGATCGACCACCAGCAGATCGATATCGCTGTCGCGCGTCATCCGGCCCGTTGCCGCCGATCCGAAGAGGATGATGCGGTCGGGCTTCGAGACGCTGAGGATGCGCCGCACGATCTCCTGGGTCAGGCTTTCGTCAATGCCCATCATCCAAATGATATGCGAGACGGCGCTTGGATTCCAGGGTGGTCGTGGGGGGCCTCTCCCGCTCCTCGCCACGATCCTGTGCGAGAAGGGCGGGTTACACTGGAAGTTCCCGCCGGCGCTCAGACTTTTTTCGGGGCGCGGGCGTCTTTGAACCAGGAGCCCAGAGTTGATCTTTCGGGAGGTCGAGGACCGCGACCTGATCGCGAAAGCTCGCCGGGGAGGTGTCGAGGCCTACAACCTGCTCATCTCCCGCTGGGAGAAGCGCGTCTTCAATTACCTGTTGCGGCTGGTGCGCGACCGCGAGGACGCTTTGGATCTTTCACAGGAGGTCTTCCTGAAGGCCTATCAGAATCTCGGGAAACTGGAGGACGCTGGGCGGTTCGGCCCCTGGCTGTTCCGCATTGCCCATAACGAAGCGTTCTCGCTGTTGCGCAGGCGCAAGCCGGAAGGCGACGCCGAGCCGGAACCCACTGGCCAGGCGCGCAGTTTCCGCATGTTCCCGATCGAGCTGACGCTGGCGGTCGAGAGCGCGTTGGCCCGGCTTGCCCCCGACCAGCGCGAGGCCGTCGTTCTGAAGATCTACCAGGGATTCAAGTTCGAGGAAATGGCCGAAGTTCTCTCCTGTCCTGTCTCCACGGTGAAGTCGCGGTTGTACACAGCTCTCGACCTCCTGAAAGACACTCTGGCTCCAATTCAAACGCGGGGGGTTCAATGAGCTGCTCGCCCTATGATCTGAAGGATTTCTTTTTCGGGGAACTGGAGGCCGCCCAGGGCCGCCAGGTGGAGGAGCACCTCGAAGGCTGTCCCGAGTGCCGGGAGGAGTTCGAGCGCTTGCGGCTCACCCGAACGGCGCTGGACTCGCTGCGGGAGGAAGAACCTCCGCGGCGGATCGCCTTCGTCTCCGACAGTGTGTTCGAGCCGCGCTGGTGGCGGGCGCTGTGGCAATCGGGCCCGCGGCTGGGCTTCGCCTCGGCGGCCATGCTGGCCCTGGCCATCCTGGTCCACGCCGTTACGCGGCCCGCTCCCAATGTTGCGCCCGCGCCCGATACGGCCGCCATCGAGGCGCGCATCGGTGCCGAAGTGGCCCAGCGGATCGAGCCGGCGGTGCGGGCGGCGGTGGCCGAAAGCGAGGCCCGCCAGGCGAAGAAAACCGAGGGTCTGGTCTCGGCGGCGCGGAAGGACTTCGAGCTCCAGCGGGACGCCGACCGGGTGGCGATCGCCGAAACGCTGGTCTTGCTGCAAAAGAAGTACAACGTGCTCCAGCTCGCCAGCGTGGAATGGGGGGCGCGCCCATGAAACGCCGGACGCTCATCCTGGCGCTCTTGGGAGGGCTGGCGCTGCCCGCCCCCCTGCCGCAAAGCCCGCCCGTGACGCGGGCCGCTTTCGCCGGCCTGGAGAAGAAGCTCGACCGCAGAATCCTCAGCCTCGACGTGAATGACCCGTACGAACTGCTGGGGACCGTCCGCGGCGTCTACCTGCGGGGCTACGGGGCGGTGTTCACGACCGAGCTGAGCCTGGTGGCCACCTTCATTTCCCCGTTTGTCCCGGATCTGACCCCGGCCGATATTCAGAAGCTGCACCAGAAGAAGCTGGCGAAACTGGCCATACTGAAGCAGTCCATGCGCCAGATGCTGGTGGATGCGGCGGCGGAGTTGGACAGCGTTCCCGCCAGCGAGCAGATCGTGCTCGGCGTAACCCTATTCTATCGGCACTTCGAGATCAAGGACGGGCTGCCCGGGCAGATCGTCATGCAGGCGCCGCGCCAGGCGCTGCTGGACTACAAAGCCGGCCGCATCAAGAGCTCCGCGCTCGAGGCGGCCCTCCGGATCCAGGAACTGTAAACCATGCGCTTGGGGGAAATGCTGATCGCGCGCCGGCTGATCGAGCCGGAAGACCTGGAGCGGGGGCTGGAGATCCAGAAGGAGCGCGACGAGAAGATCGGGAAGATCCTGGTGGACCTGGGGTTCATCGCCACCCGCGACCTGCTGATCGCGCTCTCGGAGCAGCTCGGGGTGCCGCTGGTCACCCTGGAAGGCCCGCCGCCGGCCGCGCCGGAAACGGAGGGGCTGGCCGCGCGGTTCATGCGCCAGTGCCGGTTCCTGCCGCTGGCCATCCGCGACTCGACGCTCACCATCGCGATGGCCGATCCGCTGGATTTCGAGACCCTCGCCGCGGTGCGCGGCTTCACCGGCCTGAAGGTCGAGCCGGCGCTGGCCGCCGAGCAGGAAATCCTGGACGCCATCGACCGCAACTACGGCGAGGCGGAGAAAGAAGAGACCGGCCTGGAGGGACGGGAAGGACACGCCGACGAGGACCTCGAACACCTCCGCGACATGGCCTCCGAGGCGCCCGTCATCCGGCTGGTGAACGCCATGATCGCCCAGGCCATCGAGAAGCGCTCGAGCGACATCCACATCGAGCCGTTCGAGAAGGAATTCCGCGTCCGGTACCGTGTCGACGGCGTGCTTTACAACCAGGAGGCACCGCCGCGCGAGCTGAAGGCGGCCATCATCTCGAGGGTAAAGCTGATGGCCAAGCTGAACATCGCCGAGCGCCGCCTGCCGCAGGACGGGCGCATCAAGATCAAGGTGATGGGCCGCGAAGTCGACCTCCGCGTCTCCACGCTGCCCACCTTGTATGGGGAAAGCGTGGTGATGCGCCTGCTGGACCGCTCGGCGGGCGATTTCTACGATCTCCAGCGCCTGGGCTTCGACGAATACATGCTGGGCCGCATGGAGCACTTCACCGCGCTGCCGCACGGCATCTTCCTGGTCACCGGGCCGACCGGCAGCGGCAAGTCCACCACGCTGTACTCGGCGCTCAAGCGCATCAACCAGCCCGACAAGAAGATCATCACCATCGAGGACCCGGTGGAGTACCAGATGGACGGGATCAACCAGATCCACGTCAATCCGCAGATCGGGCTGACCTTCGCCAGCGGCCTGCGCCACATCGTGCGCCAGGACCCGGACGTCATCATGGTGGGCGAGATCCGAGACCGCGAGACCGCCGACATCGCCATCCGCGCGGCGCTGACCGGGCACTTCGTGTACTCGACGCTGCACACCAACGACGCCCCCAGCGCGGTCACCCGCCTCATCGACATGGGCGTCGAGGAATACCTGATCAGCTCGACGGTGGTGGCCATCCTGGCGCAGCGGCTGGTGCGCGTCATCTGCCGGCACTGCAAGGTGGAAGTGGATCCGGTCCGGACGCCGGACGGGACGATGATCAGGAACTTCCGCGGGGCGGGCTGCGACCGCTGCCTGGGCTCGGGATTCAGCGGCCGCGTCGGCATCTTCGAATTGATGGAACTCAACGACGAGCTGCGCACGCTGATCCTGGCCAAGGCGGATGCCATGCAGCTCACCGCCGCCGCCCGCCGGAACGGCATGCGCAACCTGCGCGAGGACGGCTGGATGAAGGTCCCGCTGGGGTTGACCACGGCCCAGGAAGTCCTGCGCGTGACCCAGGAATTCTGATGACCAGCTTCTTCTTCAGAGCGGTGACCCCGGACGGGAAGATTCGCACCGGGAGCCTCAATGGGGAGACCGACAAGGCGGTGGCGCGCGAGCTGCGCAACCAGGGGCTCATCCCGGTCTACGTGGGCGTTCAGCCCAAGAAGTCCTTCGAGCTGAAGCTGCCCGTCTTCACGCGCGGCCGGCGGCGCGACGTACTCTTTTTCACCCAGGAGCTGTCCACGCTGCTCAACGCCGGCGTGCCGCTGGACCGGGCGCTGACCATCACCAGCGAGCTGACCGAGCGCGCCAGCTTCCGCTTCATCGTGCTGGACGTGCTGCGCGTGCTCAAGGGCGGCCGCTCGCTGGCCGACAGCCTGGCCACGCATCCCGAGTACTTCCCCACCCTGTACGTGAACATTGTCCGCGCCGGCGAGGCCAGCGGAGCGTTGGGCGCGGTGTTCGACCGGCTGACGCAGTTCGAGCGCACGCGCGACGACCTGCGCAGCTACATGATTTCCGCGATGATTTACCCGGGGCTGCTGGTGGCGGTCGGCCTGTGCTCGATCCTGGTACTCATGAATTTCGTGGTGCCGCGCTTCGCCCAGGTGTTCGAGGAATCGCGGATGCGGATGCCGCTGCCGACCCAGATCCTGCTGGAGGCGAGCCGGATCGTGAAGACCTACGGATGGCTGGCGGCAGGCGCCCTGGTGGCCGCGGCGGCCTCCCTCCGCGCCTATATCCGGACCGTGCCGGGGAGGATGTGGTGGGATTCCTTCCGGCTCCGGATTCCGCTGCTCGGCGACGCGCTGAGGAAAGCCGAAACGTCGCGCTTCGCCCGGGCCATGGAGACGCTGGTGGCCAACAGCGTGCCGCTGGTGCAGTCGCTCGGCATTGCCGGGGCGATTCTGAACAACCGCAGGATCGCCGCTTCCCTGGAGTCCGTGGCGCAGGGGGTCAAGCGCGGCGAGGGCCTGGCCGCGCCGCTGCGCCGGACCGGCGAGTTCCCCGCGCTGGCCGCGCACCTGCTCAGCGTCGGCGAGGAGACGGGGCACCTGGACCACATGTTCGGCCGCATGGCCGACATTTACGAAACCGACACCCGCGCCGCCATCAAGCGGTTCACCGCGCTGTTCGAACCGATGGTGATCCTGGTGATGGGTGTTTTCATTGGGGCGCTGATTCTCAGCATGCTGCTGGCGATAACCAGCATCAACGAGGTGGCAGTGTGAGTACAACCAAATGCAGAAGAGCAGCCCAGGCCGGCGTGACCCTGATCGAAATGCTGGTCGTGGTGACCATCATCGCGCTGTTCGCCGGACTGGTTGGGTTAAGGATGTGGAAACAGGCCGACAAGGCCCGGTCGACGGCGGCGCGCGCGCAGATCAACACTTTTATGAGCGCGCTGAACACCTACAAGATGGACACGGGCGTGTTTCCGACCGGCGAGCAGGGGTTGCAGTCGCTGCGAGCGGCCCCCCAGGGCGCGAACAATTGGCAGGGCCCCTATCTGGAGCGCGAACTCCCGCTCGACCCCTGGGGCCGGGCGTATGTATACCACTACCCCAGCGAGCAGGGCGATGAGCCCGAAATCATCTCCTACGGCGCCGACGGCCAGCCCGGGGGAGAGGGAGTCAACGCCGATATCGTCAGTTGGAAGAGCCAGTGAAGAGTACCAGCGGGGTGACGCTGCTCGAGATGTTGATCGTGGTGGCCCTGATCGGGCTGCTCGCCGGCATCACCTTCCCCGCGGCGTCGTCGGGCATCGATTCGCTGCGGCTCACCTCGGCGGCCAGTTCCGTGGTGGGCCTGTTCAACGAGGCGCTGATCCGCGCCGAGCGGCGGCAGCAGGTGGTCGAGCTGACCATTGCGCGGAAGGAAAGAACTCTGCGGCTGCGATCCGCCGAGCCGGGATTCCACAAGGAAATCGAGCTGCCGCCGGGCATCTCGATCCTCTCGATCCAGCCGCAGCCGCTGGAAGGGGCAGAGGACGGCCCACGGCGGTTCATGCTGTACCCCGGCGGGGCCGTGCCGCGGCTCGAAATCGTAATCAGCAATGCCAGAAACGCGCGCCGGGTGGTGCGGCTCGACCCGATTACCGGAGTGGCCAGCGTCGCGCGGGTGGAGAAGTGATGGGGACGCGGGGATTCACGCTGCTGGAGATGCTGGTGGCCACCCTGATCATGGGGATTGCGGTGGTCGGACTGCTGGCGAACATCTCCGCGTCGCTGGGCAACGCCACGCGCCTGACCGGCTATGACCGCGCGGCGCTGCTGGCGCGGCAAAAAATGGACGAGATGCTGCTGGACCAGCACCTGCCCAAGTTCGTGCCGCTGGAGGGCGGGTTCGATCCCGCATTCACCGGGGGCGCCGAGGCGGGCTGGAGGGCGCAGATCACGCCCTTCGAGGCGCCCCCGGCCGCCCGGCCGGGCACCGAGATTCTCGAGCGCCTCGAGCTGGAGATCTGGTGGATGAGCGGCGGCAAGCGGCGCACCCTGGCGCTGGAAGGATTCCGCCGGGGAAGGCTCGCGGCGCCATGACCGCGCCCGCAGGCAAAGCGCACAGGCTGAAAGCCTGTGCCACAGGCGCCGTCGGGCTGAAGGCCTGTGCCACGAGCGGCGTCACGCTCATCGAGCTGCTGATCGCGATTTCGCTGCTCAGCCTGCTTTCCGTGGGCATGCTGATGGCCTTGCGGGTGGGCCTGAACGCCCTGGAGAAGGCCAACTCGAAACTCATGGCCAACCGTCGCGCCGTCAGCACCCAGCGGATTCTCGAAAGCCAGATCGCGGGCTTGATTCCCGTCGGCGCCGACTGCCCCGCCAACCTGCCCGGCGGCAGGCCGATTCGGGTGCTGTTTTTCGAGGGCCAGCCGCAATCCATGCGGTTCGTCTCCGCCTATTCCCTGGAGGAGGCGGCCCGCGGCTATCCGCGCATCCTCGAGTTCCAGGTGATTCCTGGCGAGCAGGACCGCGGCGTTCGCCTGATCGTCAACGAGACGCTGTATTCCGGCCCGCTGTCGGCTGGCGCCTCCTGCCTGGGACTGTTCCCGGACCCGGTCCAGGGGGGCGGGATCGCACCGCGATTCCGCCCCGTCGAGCCCGGCCCGCACTCCTTCGTTCTGGCCGACCGGTTGGCCTTTTGCCGCTTCTTCTACAAAGAGAAGTTGCCGCCGTTGTTGCCCGAGAGCTGGCTTCCGGAGTGGCGGCGGTCGCGCTGGCCGGAGGCGGTGCGCGTCGAGATGGCACCTCTGGAGCCCGACCCGTCGCGGGTGCCGCTGGCCACCCTGACCGTGCCGATCTACGTGAACAAGAGGCTGGATGTCAGGTACACGGACAGCTCCAATTAGGGCGGTACGGTCTTCCCGCCGCCCCACCTCGGGAGGCGCGCTGCTGGCGGTGCTGTGGCTTTCCGCGGCGCTTTCGGCGATCGCCTTCTCGCTGGCCACCACCGTGCGCGGGGAGACCGAGCGCACCACCGCCGCCCTGAATGCGGTGCGCGGCCACTACCTCGCCACCGGCGCCATCCAGCGCGCGCTGCTCTATATGGAGTGGGGACGCTTTTATGTGCAGCCCGATGGCCACTCCCCTTACTACACCTGGGGTGACCCGCGGCTCAGTTTCGATTTCCCGACCGGGCACGCCGAGGTCCGGATCACACCGGAATCCGCCAGGATCAACGTGAACGCGGCGCCGCCCGAGGAGCTTTACCGCCTGCTGGTACTGCTGGGCGCGGAACCGGAACGGGCCCGGGAGATCACCCTGGCCATCCTGGATTGGCGGACTCCCGCTCCCGGCGGCGTGCCGACCCCTTTGGACCAGCACTATTTGTCGCTGACGCCGTCTTTTCCCTCCCACCATGCGTCTTTGGAAGAGATTGAAGAACTGCTGCTGGTTCAGGGCATGACTCCGGAATTGTTCTACGGAAGCTACGGGCGGGATGAGGAAGGCCGGCTGGCTCCGCGCGCCGGCCTGAGAGACTGTCTCACGGTCTACGGCGCCGGCAGCGCCTACGACGTGAATACGGTCGAGCCGGCCGTGTTGGGCGCCATCGGTCTGAGTCCCGAGGCCATTGCGCTGATCCTGGAGCAGCGCAACCGGATGCCGTTCCGCAACCGGGAGCAGTTGGCCGGCCTCTTGCAAGGCACGCCCGCCTTTAACCGCCTGCGAGTGGGCGGCAACGCCATCTACACGCTTTGCGCAACGGCCCGGCTGAGACTGCCCAACGGCGCCCTCTCCGACGATCTGCGGTCGGTGTCGGCCATGGTGAAACTCATGGGCAAGGGATTCGACGAGCCTTTCCACGTCCTGCGCTGGTACGACAACGTGTGGGTGCAATGAAGCCCGACCTTCCCGATTTCCGCAAATGGCTGGCGATCGGCGCCGGTGTCGGCATCCAGATCGGTGAGGCGGACCTGTCGGTGGTCATGACGCGTGTACGGCCGACCGGCGCGCGGGTTCTGGGCGCCACGTCCATCGCCCGGTTCCGCGAGCGGCCGGCCGCCGATTGGGGCGCCGAGTACACCGGGTTCCTGAAGCGGCTGGGAGGAAGCTACCTGTCGGCCACGGTGCTGCTGCCGCGCCGCGATCTCATCGTGCGGCAACTGGCGCTTCCCGGCGTGGCCGACCGCGACCTGGCCGCCGCCATCCAGTTCCAGTTGGATGCGCTGCACCCTTACGGGGAAGACGAGGCCGCTCACGCCTGGTGCCGCATCGGCAGCCGCGGCGCCGTGTTGATCGCGATCATCCGGCGGGAGGTCCTGGAGCGCTACGTCGCCCTGTTTTCCGAAGCCGGGATCAAGACTGCCGGGTTCACTTTCTCGGCTGCGGCGGTGCATTCCGGCGTGCGGCTGCTTTCCGCCCCGCCACGGGGTGGTTTTCTGGCGCTGACCGAATGTGGGGACGCCCTGGAGGTCTACGGCGAGAGCGAGGCCCGGCCGATCTTTTCGGCCGCCTTCGAGCTGCCGCGCGACAACGCATCGGCGCTGGCCGCCGCCGAGCTGCGGCTGCCTGCGGACGCCCAGCCGCTGGAGCTTTCCGCGCTGCTGCCGGCGCCCACGGCGGCCCCGGCCGGTTACGATTCATCCCGCGAAGCGCTGGCTTACGCGGCCGCGCTGGCCGGGGCCTGTCCCCGCCTGGCCCTGCCGCTGAACCTGCTGCCGCCGGAGCACCGTACTTCCACCTCGCGGGTGATGTTCGTGCCCACCGCGGTCCTGGCGTTCCTGCTGCTGCTGGTGCTGCTGGGGCTGGCCTCGATTACGCCTCTCGAGGACCGGAAGTACCAGGCGGCGCTGGAACGCGAAATCGCCCGTTGGGAGCCGCAGGCCCGGAAGGCCGGGGCACTCGACCGCGCCATCGACCAGGCGCGCGCGCGCGTCGGCCTGCTGGACGGTTTCCGCCAGCGTACCAAAGCGGACCTGGATGCCCTCGCCGATCTGACCAGGTTGCTGCAACCGCCGACCTGGGTGACCGCGTTGGAGATGAATCGAAACTCCGCGGTTCTGAGCGGCCAGGCGGAGCAGGCCGCGCCGCTGCTGAAGCTGATCGACGGCGCGCCGCAGTTCCAGGGCTCCGAATTCACGGTGCCGCTGTCGCGTGCCGGCAAGAACGAGATCTTCCGCATCCGCGCGCTGCGCAAGGGGGTGGCCCGGTGAAGATCGAGCGGCGGGACAAGCGGGCCCTGGCGGCGTTGGCGGTGGCGGGCGTGGCTCTGCTGCTTTACCTGGTCGTTTCCGGGGAAGGGGGGCAGCCCCGGATCGTGGGCGCGGCCGGCTCGATTCCCGCCGCGGAAGGGCGGCTGGCCCGCGTGCGCCAACTGGCGGCCGGCGTCTCCGGCCGGGAGCGGGTGCTCCAGCAGGTCTCCTCGGCACTGGCCGAGCGCGAGAAGGGCGTGATCCAGGCGGACACCGCCGCCCAGGCGCAGGCGCAGTTGGTGGACGTGGTCAAGCGCGTGGCCCGGTCCCAGACCCCGCCGCTGGAGTTCGGAACGGTGGAGCTGAGCCAACAGGTTGTCCGGCTGGGCGAGGACTACGGCGAGGTGCAGCTCAGCGTGCCCTTCACCTGCCGCATCGATGAGCTGTTGAACTTCCTGGCCGACCTCACCAGGCAGCCGGAAGCGCTGGCGACCACCGAGCTGCGCGTCTCCGCCCAGGACGCCAGACAGAAAACCATCGCGGCGCGCCTGACGATCGCGGGCGTCGTGCCGAAACGCCTGGTACCGCAGAAGAAGGCCCTGTTTTGAATATGCGGAAGAAGCTGCTGTTGCTGAATTTGCTGCTGCTGGCGCTGCTGGTCGTCCTAGGGGGGCGGGTGCGGCAGACCTGGCTGGAGGCTCGCAAGCGGGAGAGTGTGATGCTGGGGCAGCCGCTCAAGCAGTTGCCGCCCCCACCCTACGCGCCCCTGGCGCCGGTGGCGCCGGTGACGGCTGCCGCCTACAGCGAGGCCGCCCAGCAGATGCTTTTCAGCGCCGACCGCAACCCCACGGTCATCGTCGAGGTGACGCCGCCCCCGAAGATGCCCGCGCTGCCGGTGTTTTACGGGCTGTTCATCCTGGGCGGCGGGCCCACGGCGATCATGAGCGAGGGCCCTGGGGCCAAGCACCAGGAAGTCGGCCTCGGGCAGAAGATCGGCGAGTTCACGCTGGTCGGCATCAATCGCAGCCAGATCGCGCTGGAGTGGCGGGGCGAGAAACTGACCAGGAGGATCGAGGAACTGGTGGAGCGGGCTGGCGCGCCGGGCTCGGCCTCGGAACGCCCGCCGTCGGCGCCGTCCGCGCCGCCACCGACCATTGTCAGCAACGTCGCGCCGACCACACCGGCCCGCCCGGACTTCGATCTGGGCAGTGGACACCGGGCTTGCGCTCGCGGGGACACCGCCCCGGCGGGCACCGTCGCCGACGGCTACCGCAAGATGGTCAGAGACGGCCCGTTCGGCGAGATCTGCGACTGGGTGGCGGTGAAGTAGGAAGCGGGTCTCAGACCCGCGAAGAAGAAAGGAACAGGAATCATGAGACTTCGACTGGCATGGATCGTCCTGCCGTTCATATTGCTTGCCGCCGACGACAAGAAGGACGGCGACAAGCCGCCCAAGTCGTCGCCGGAGGCGGCCGAGACTTCACCCGAGCCGGGCGTGCCGGCCGGCGCCAAGAAGGTCGGACCGTACCACTGGCGCTACACCGATCCGCAGGGCAAGACCTGGCTCTATCGCAGCACCCCGTTCGGGGTCGCCAGGTTCCCGGATGAGAAGCCGGCCCCCGAGGAGGCTCCGCCGAGCTGGAAAGCAGTGGAAGTCGGCGACGAGATCCGGTTCGAGCGCCCCTCGCCCTTCGGCGGGATGCGCTGGACCAAGAAGAAGGATCAGCTCACCGACCTGGAGCGGAAGGTTTGGGAACGGGACCGCCCCAAAGCCGAGCCGCCGGCCAAGCCCGCCGAGGGAAAAAGCGCTGCCAAGGAGTAACCGACGATGACATCTTGGATTCGTTTGAGCCTCATGGGAACGATCTTGACGCTGGCCTGGGGCCAGGGCCAGCCGCAGCCCGAGCCTTCGCCCGCCAAACCCGCCGAAGCGCCAGCCACGCAGGCCGCCAAGCCCGAGAGCGCGGCTCCGGCCGCCAGCTCCGGCGCGCAGCTCTCCTCCGACATGCCCGTGCTGAACATCCAGAACGCCTCGCTGGTGGAAGTGATCGATATCCTGGCGCGCAGCCTGAAGATCAACTACATCCTCGACCCGCGCGTCAAGGGGGGCGTGACCCTGCAAACCTACGGTGAGATCAAGCCCATCAATCCTCGCGCCATGCTCGAGACCATCTTGCGCATCAACGGCGCGGCCATGGTGCAGGTGGGCGACATCTACCGCATCGTGCCCATGGGCGCGACCGTCGCGCAGTTGCCCTTGAGCCCCCAGATCGATGCCAAGACCTTCCCCGACGACGAGCGGATCATGCTCAACCTCGTCTTTCTGAAGTATTCCACGGTCGGGGACCTCTCGAAGCTCTTGCTGCCTTTCCTCGGCGAGGGCGCGCAGATGACCGCCTACGAACCCGCCAATCTCCTGCTGCTGCTGGACAACAGCCGGAACATGAAGCGGACCATGGATCTCATCGCGCTCTTCGACAGCGACACCCTGGCGGGCCAGCGGGTGCGGCTGTTCGAAATCAAGCACAGCCGGCCCAGCGACATCGCCAAGGAGCTGGAAGCGGTCCTGAGGTCGATTTCCCTGGGCGAGAAGGCCGGCGTGGTGAAGTTTCTGGCCGTCGACCGGATCAACACGGTGGTAGCCATCGCTCCCAACCCGGGCGCCTTCAAGCAGGTTGAGGAATGGCTGAAGAAACTGGACATCCCTCAGAAGGCCACCGCCGGCACCATGGACAACTACGTCTACCGGGTCAACTACGGCATGGCGCAGATGCTGGCCGGGGCGATCATGCAGCTCTACATGGGGATGACCTACCCCGGAATGGGCGGGTACGGCATGGGCGGATACGGCGGCATGGGAATGGGCGGATACGGCGGCATGGGGATGGGTGGCTACGGCGGCTCCGGCATGGGCGGTTACGGTGGCATGGGTACGGGCGGCTACGGTGGGTCCGGCATGGGCGGCTATGGCGGCGGAGCGTACGGCGGCGGATACGGCGGCATGGGAATGGGCGGCTACTCCGGCATGGGCGCCGGTTACGGAGTTGGGGGCTCCATGTCCACACCCATGTCGTCCACAGCCCAGGTCCTGGGGGTTGGTTCGGGTGGCGCCGGTTCCGGAGCGGGGACGGCCGCGGGAGGCATTGGCGCGACCTCGCAGGACTTGACCGGCTCCTACCTGGGCGCCGGCGGCTACGGGGCGCTGTGGGCCAAGATCCCACGCGTGATCCCGAACCCCTTCGACAATACGCTGCTGATCCAGGCCACCCCGCAGGACTACGCTCAGATCCTGAAGCTCCTGGAACAGCTCGACGTGCCGCCCCGCCAGATCCTGGTGGAGGCCAAGATCTATGAAGTGAACATGACCGGGTCGTTCGCCGCGGGTGTTCAGGCAGCGTTGCAGACGCTGGACCAGTCGCGTCCGGAGTGGAGTCCCGGACAGGCCGTCCGGGCCGTCACCAGCTCGGCGGGAACCGTCGTAACCGCGGGCTGGCTGGTGGGCAACAGCCGGCAGCTCCTGGCCATGCTCACGGCGGCCGAGGACAACCGGCGGGCGAAACTGGTCTCCGCCCCCAGGCTGATCGCCACCGACAGCATCGCGGCCAGCATCAACGTGGGCGATGAAGTGCCGACGCTCACGGCGCAGGCGGTCAATGGCAGCATCACCTCAGGCGGGAGTTCGGTGTTCACGCAGGCGGTTCAGAGCCACTCCTCGGGCGTCACCTTGAACGTCCTGGCGCGCGTGAACCCGAGCGGCATCATCACTTTGATAATCAACCAGGACGTGAGCGCGCCGGTGGCGCCGTCGGCCAACGCGGCGATTCAGTCGCCTTCGTTCTCCCATCGCGCGGTGAACACCCAGATCACCATGCAGGACGGCGATACGATCGCCATCGGCGGGATCATTACCGAAAGCGACACGTACAGTTCCGCGGGCGTTCCGCTGCTGCACCGCATCCCCATCCTGGGGGCGTTGTTCGGCGCCAAGTCGGTCAGCAAGCAGCGCACCGAGATGGTGATCTTCATGACCCCGCACGTCATCTACGACACCAACCAGCTCGTCGAGGCCAGCGACCAGGTGAAGTCGGGCTTCAAGCGCATCAAGATGATGACCCGCGAGTAGCTGCTTCCCAGAGGGCGGTTTGACGGTGGGCCCTACAGGAATAGGCCGAGCCGGCCGATGGAAGGGCTGTATGTTTGTGTCCAGAGTTGAAAACCACGTTGTCGAGCCCCGAACCGGACGCCGGGCAGAGAACCAGAGCCTGGCTTCCGAAATCGGCCAGCTCGGTTTTGCCGGATTGGTGCGGCAGGACCTGGATTCCGCGGCATGCGCCACGCCCTCCAGCTCGGTTGCCAGCAGCATCCTGGCGGCGGCCTCCCAAGCGGCAGCCGCCGTCACCGCCGAGTCGCCGGCCGCAGCCGCTGCCGACGTGTCTGCCGCCGTCAGCTCCCCGTCGCCGGCCACAGTCGCCGCTCAAACAGTGGCCCCGGTGGCGGGATCGGCCGATGCCGAACAGCCGCCCGGCACGGGCCTGGTGACGGCCAGCGGGGCGCCCCTGATCGTGCTCAACGCCGAGCCCTCCTGGGACGCTCGGGGCTACACCAGTCCGGCGGTCTACAACCCGTATTACGGGACCTCCCTCAGCCCCACCCGGGAGGGGTACGTGAAGGGATTCGAGAAGTGGTTCCAGACCATCACGGTCGGCCCGCCGTACAACTATACCTGGGCGCCCGCCTACTCGGCCACCGCGGAGGGCGCCGAGGAGGCTCTGCGCCTGGTGCGGCAGTACGTGCCGGACGCCAAAATCGTGGCCTACCTTTTCGTGGGGCAGGACGGAGACCAGATCAGCCACTCCATCGAACTGCCCGACGGGACCCGGTTGAACGCCGGCCTGCTGCTGGACTCCTACTACCACCAGGGGTGCGGCGTGGATTCCAACTCCGACGCCTTCCTTCGCACTCAGGTGGGCCTGCCGGGCAACGCCGCGTCGTCGTCCTAGCCGGCCCAGGGGCCGTTTTGGCCCGTAGAGCCCTTGGTTTAGGGAAAAGAACGCCCGCCCCACAGAAAACTGTTGACTTGGACTCGGTCTCCTGGTTACACTCACCGTGAGTGGCTCCGTAACGCCGCAGGGCGTGGAAGAAGCGGCGTGAGGAGCGACTTTAGGCTTGACTTGTGGGTGTGTTGAGAGATAATGAGTGTGAGCCACGCTGTCGGTGGCGGCAATAATCAGCCTTGAATCCCGCGAGCACGAGAAGTCAGAACAAGAAAGAGCGCGTGAAGCCAGATCAGGTGGTCAGGCTGGGCGTCGGCGGTTCGGTGGCGTCTCCAGGCTGTGATCGAGCTAAGCGAAGAGGCTCAGGTTGAAGACGACTCCCATCAATTCAAATTCAGAATTCACCAAGGAGAAGGAAATGGCAGATTTTCGCAAGTTGTTTTTGGCGCTAGCGGTCATGGCCCTGTTGGTCGTGCCGGCGTTTAGCGCAGATCAGCCAACCGTGACTTGCAGCGCTAGTTCATCCCCGGTCATCATCCGTGATGGCGGGCTTACCGAGATAGTCGGCGACGTGACGTTGTCGTGCGACAACACGGCCGTGGGCGCGGTCGACGTTCAGACCGACATTCAGATCTTCATGAACTACGCTCAGGTCACCAACAAAGTGCTGAACAACACCGGTGCCGGCGGCGAGTGCCCGACCGGAATCAAGTGCGTCACCGATGCCGTAGCGGTCGCGAAGTGGATCAGCATAGCCGCCCCTTCGGCCCCGGGCGTTGCCGGGAACCCGACGCCGATCATCGGCCTGTTGCAGTCCAGGCTGGACCTGACGGGCGACCCCGCCAACCAGCGCAACTCGATTCTGTTCCCGAGAGTGCCGGTTCCGGCGGGCACGATCACCTACATCCGCATTTCGAACGTCCGCATTGCCGCGCCGTCGGTTTCGGCCAGCGGGAGCACGGATGTATTCGAGAAGATCACCACCAACAACGTCGTCATCACGCCGAACTATCAGCTTCCGGTGGCGACGGTTCAGATCCCCTTGCAGTTCCAGGCCATGGGGTGCGACGGCTCTACTCCGGTGAGCTTGTCGTTCCAGCAGTGCAACCAAGTGAACCCCGACACGTCGAACATGAACTACACCAACGGAAACTTCAACGTGCAGTTCATCGAGGGCTTCGCACTGGCGTTTAAGCCGGTGAGCAACGCCACCTCGGTCATCGTCGGGAACAAGTTCCAATCCGAGAGCGGGTATTACTTTGCCTCTCTGACGTCTCCGGGCGGGAGCACGGTTACCGATGTTGGACTGGCGAGCACGGGGACCAACCTGGTTCTCCGTTTCACCAACATCCCCAGTGGGATCAACATTTACGTAACGAAGTCCAATGTGTTCAAGGGTACCAGTCAGCTCACCACGACGGGTCCCCCGGCGATTACGGCCGTCGCTGCCGGCACAGCAACCGGCACCATGTCCTGCAACGGTAAAGCCTATGATCAGAACCAGCCGGCGATTCCGGTAACGATCAGCGGCGGCGCGGGCTCGGTGAGTTGGGTGGTCACTTCCATCGACTCCACGTTCAACTATCAGAAGACCATCGCGTTCGGTGTTTCGGTCAGCTACGTTCCGAACACCTCGCTGGATCTGCCTGGCTTGACGGGTACGCCGGGCGGCGGCGTGACCGGAGCGCTGGGGCCGCTCAGCACGATCGATTACGCGGTGCCCATAGCTAGTACCGCCCCCATTCCGCGGTTCCGCGACAATCCGAAGGGCGCCACAGTTTTCTCGGTGAATCCTTGCATCACGAACATCCTGTTCCCGTACGTGACGGTCAAGGCCGGGTTTGACACTGGCGTCGCTCTGATAAACACGTCGCTGGATACCCCGGTGATTGGGACTCAAACCCAGCACGGGGCCTGCACGATGTACTACTTCGACGCCACCACCGCACCGCCAGCGGCGCAGAACACCTGCGACATTAAGCCGGGCGGGATGGTCGCCTTCAGCATGATGAGTTCCGGCGGCATCCCGAGCGCGACCTGCGCGGACGGCAGCGTGGTCACCAACACGACGGTTCCGATCGGCTGGCAGGGCTACGCCATCGCCAAGTGCCGGTTCCAGTTTGGGCACGGCTACGCCTTCATCAGCGATCGCAACGTTCCGGGCCTGGGGTCGCAAGGCTACCTGGCTCTGATTCTCCCCGCCGGTTATTGCACGCGGGGCCCGAATCCGTTCAGCTCTTGCGGCACCGGCGCCGGCGAGATGCTGGTGCACTAACCTCAGACAGTTCTGTCACTTTCAAGGGAGGGGAGCAAGCTCCCCTCCCTTTTTTTTGTTGGGCGTGGGTGGTTTGGTTTACGCGGAGCCGGAATGGTGCTACACTGTGGTTTACCCGTCCGCGTCCCCGATCCACAACCAGTCAGGTGTTGTGACTGTATCCGAATCACGAGGTGATCATGGCAGCTAAGAATGTGTTTTCGCGCGCCGCGCTGGCGGCTTTTCTGCTCGTGCTTCCCTTGAACGCGCAGAAGATCGTGCTGCTCCCCAGCAGCGGCACCACGGTGAGGGTATTCTCGGAGGATCCCCTGGCGGCGTCCGGCACCATCACCGCAAACACGGGTGTTTTTGCGGTTCTCTCGAATCCGGCCGGCTCTCGATACTTCTTCCTATCGAGCGACAGCGTGGCCATGACGGATGCCAGTGGGACTTCGGTCCAGGCGCCCATCGCGTTGGGGCTGCCCATCGCGGCTGGGGCGGTCACGCCCGACGGCAGGCGCTTGCTGGTCGTGGCTGGAAACTCCTCGGCGGGGTCTTTGTACATCTATGACATCACATTGGGCACGGCGACCCAGACCGCCGTTGTCACCATCGGGAGCAACCCGTCCGGAGTGACGGGGACCGTGGATTCCACGGCCGCGCTGGTGGTGACCGCCTCCGGGCTGAGCAGCGTCGACCTGGCCTTGAATGCCGTGACCGGGACGGTGGCGCTGCCCGGAGTGGCCTATCCGGCCTCGGGGGTCGTGGGAGGTCCCAACGGCCTGTTCTACGTGAATGCGCAGGGCGCGCTGTACGAAGTCAATCCCCACACCATGACGATTCGGGCCACCATCGAGATGGATGCGTTCCCGACCAAGGCGGTGTTCTCGCCGGATGGGTTAAGCATCTTGCTGGCCAACCCGAGCGCCGCGGCGGTGACGCAGCCGGCATTGATGGTAGTGGACGTTGCGACCCACGCCATCACCAGCCACACTAACTGGTGGGGTCTCACGCTCAGCAAGTTGATCTGGGCGCCCGGCAACCGGCTGTTTGCCACGACCGGCAATCAGAAGCTGGCCCAGTTCAACAGCGATCTGAGCGGCATTGTGGAGGCGAGCTTCCCCGGAGTGGGCACCATCCCCGCGGTGATCGACGCCTTCACCTCCAAGGAGCTCCCGACTGTGGAGGGCGGCACGGGGGGCAAGTACCTATACGTGGTGGCGCCGGCGACTCTGTACCGGATCGATCTGACGGTTACGCCGAACGTTGTCAGCACCGCCGCGGTGCTCAGCATGCCGCGCACGGGGGCCGCGTACTTCCTTCCGGTGTCGCACGCCACGCCGGAGCTGACCAAGTTTGGCGATAACCAGAACGTCGCCTTGACCGCCGTCTCGCTGCCATTGGTGGCGCGCGCCGTGGACACTCTGGGCCGACCGGTTTCCGGCGCCACGGTAGTTTTCGCCGCGCCGTCGGGGACCTTCGTAGGCCAGCCCATGACCACCACCAATGGCGACGGCCTGACGGAGGCGCTCATCCAGGCTCCCAACGTTGCCGGTGCTTTTCTGGTGTCGGCGACGGTGGGAGGCGTGCAGGTTTGGTTTAACCTCACCGCCGGCGGGTCGGGCGGCGGTGGAGGGGGTGGGGGCGGTAGCGGTGGCCCCGGCCCGGGTGGAAGCGGGCTGGCGAAGTACGTCGGGGACGGACAGGTTAACGAGGGCAGCAACCCCCTGGTCGAACCGCTCACGGTGATCCTCAAAGACTCCAATGGCAACGTGGTTTCCGGCGCAACCGTAACCTTCGCGCTCACCGGCGGCGGCGTGCTGATTGCCGGAGACTGCACCAACGTCGCGCTGGCGACCTACACCTGCACCACCGACGCCAACGGCCTGGCTTCCATCAGGATGGTGGTTCCCGACGTAATCGAACAGCTCGGCTCCTGGGTCGAGACCAACGTCACGGCCTCGACCACTCTCTCGGACGGCACGACTCAGACCGTTACCTTCGTGGAGACCGGAGTTCCCTCGAACGCTTACGGCGCCGCGGGCCCGCTTCCCGGATATCTTTTTACCACGCCCGGGCTGGGCGGCACGGTTACGGTGCAGGCGGGACAGACTCTGGCGGGCGCGATCAGAATAAACATCTTCGCGCGGAGCGGCCCCTCCATCCAACAGGGCATGCCGAACATCGGGATTCACATGAGTTCCACCAGCGCTTTCGATGGGGCGGCGTCCCCGCCTCCGGTGTACTGCTCCGGCGGGACGCCGCTCAGCGGCAACGACGGATGGGTGACCTGTGACCTGGTGGCGCCCCTGACTGCCACGCCGGGCACCTACCCGTTGTGGGTGGTCGAAGGCGGCAACACGGGTTTGCAGATGAATGTAGTGATCACCGCGGCCCCGCCGGTGGTGCGCGTACCGACCACCGCCACGCCCGTTTCGGGCGACGGCCAGACCGGCGCTACGGGCCAGGCGCTTTCACCGCTGGTGGCGGTGGTGAAGGACCAACTGGGCAGCCCGATGCCCAGCATTACCGTGAGCTGGGTGGTGATCTCGGGATCGGCCACTCTGACCGCGCCGACCAGCACCGTGACGGACGCCAACGGCCGCGCTTCCACCGGGATCACTCTGGGCTCCACCGCGGGAGCCGTGGTGGTACGCATGCTCGCTGGGACTGCCACCCCGGCCACCTTCAACCTGACCGCGGTACCCACCGTCGGCAACATGATCAAGATCTCCGGCGATGGCCAGAGCGTTCTGATCGGCCAGTCCTTCGCGCAGCTCAGTGTGAAGGTCACCGATTCTCCGGGCAATCCCCTCTCGGGCATCGCGGTGAGCTTCAACGTGACCAGTGGCGTCGCTTCGCCCACTTCGGTGGTGGCGGCGACCGACTCGCTGGGTATCGCCGTGGCCACTTTCAGCGCCACCAGCACCCCCGGCGCGATCACCATCGTCGCCTCCTCGGGCGCCCATTCCGTGACCTTCAACCTTACCGCCAGGCTGCCTGGGCCGACGCTCACCTCGGCGTCGTTCTTGAACGGCGCGAGCTTCCAGCCCGGGGTGCCGATCGGCGGTGTCGTGGCCATCAAAGGCACGGGCCTGACGACCGGGCTTACCCTAGCGGCCGGGACCTGCCTCGGCGCCACTTCCGATGGCAACCTCGCAAGAACTTTGCCCACCAGGCTGGCCGGCATGGAGGTATGGTTCAGCACGCGGATCGCACCGATTTTCTCCATCTGCGTGAATGCGGACGGGAGCGAGCAGGTGGACGTCCAGGCACCCTATGAGCTGGCCCCGGCGACGATCACGGCGGTCGTCAAGATCCTCGTCGGTACACCCCAGGAAGTCGATACCTATGTCTCCGACGTCACGGTGTCGGGCGCGTTGCCTGGCATCTTCGAGTACAACGCGGATCCTTCCACTCGCATCGCCGTAGCCCAGCGGCCCGACGGCACGCTGGTGTCCCCGACCAACCCGGCCAGGGTAGGCGAGACGATCCGTCTCTACACTACCGGCATCGGGTGGGTGCTTGGGGTGGTATCCAACCAGCCCGGCTACCCGGGGCAGGTTCCCTGGGGCTTCACTACCGCGCTCTCCGTGAACGGCACGGTGGTGCCGGGAGCGGCTGCCGAGTACGCGCAGAACCTGATTGGCGTCTTCCTGGTCAGCTTCACGGTGCCAAACCAGGTTGGCTCCGCGGTCCCCATCACGGTGTCTGTCACTTCGACGGGGATGCCGACCGTTACCAGCCTCGTATCACATATTCCGATCACGCATTAGCCTGACCACCAGCACGGCACGGGGGCGAAAGCCCCCGTGCCGCCTTCTCCAGCCCCTCGCCCCCAGTAGGATAGGGCTCCAGCCCTGTCTCTCCCTGGACCAGGCTGGAGCCTTATCCTACAGCGGCGGTTCCATGGGAAGCGCCAGCGGCGGCTCCAGCAGGAAATCGAGCCGCGACATTTCCTCCACGGCGATGCGAACGGCGTCCTCGGTGGTGGGCTCGAGCGTAATCACGAAGGGCAGATCGCGCTTGTTCTCGCAGGGCAACTGCAAAACCGCTTCCAGGCTGATGTGCTTCGCGGCCAGGATGCCCGCCAGCGCCGACAGAATCCCCGGGCGGTCCACCACGCGGAACCTGAGATAGTACGCGCGCTTCTGGCGCGTGACGGGGATCGGCTTGTATTCGCCGAGACGCTGGTGCGCGAAGGGCGAGACGCGCTCGGGACTGCCACAGACGATCTCGCGCGCCACCCGCATCAGGTCGCTTACCACCGCCACGCCAGTGGGCCGCGGGCCAGCTCCCCGGCCGTAGTAGAAGGTGTCTTCACCGTAGAGGCCTTTGACCCACACCGCGTTGTACGAGCTTTGCACGCTGGCCAGGATCGTGGAGGTGGGGATCAGCGCCGGCCGGACCGACAGAATCAGCCCCTCGTGCGTCTGCCGCGCGGCGCACAGCAGGCGAATCGTGTGGCCGAGCTGGTGGGCGTACTGGAAATCGATCGGCGAAATGCGGCAGATGCCCTCCGTGAAGATGTCCGAGGGCGTGATCTTCTCTCCGAACGCCAGGGCCGAGAGAATGGCCAGCTTGGACCGCGCGTCGAAGCCGTCGATGTCGGCGCTCGGATTGGCTTCGGCGTACCCGAGCCGCTGCGCCTCGGCAAGCACGGTCTCCAGCGTCGAGCCGTGCTTCTCCATTTCGGTGAGGATGTAGTTGCTGGTGCCGTTGAGGATGCCGTAGAGCGCCACCACGCGGTCGCCGGAGATCCCCTCGCGCAGCACGGCGTGGATGGGAATCCCGCCGGCCACGCTGGCCTCCATGGCGATGTTGGTTCGGGCGGCGATCGCGCGCTCCCAGATCTCGGCGCCGGCCAGCCCCATCAACTCCTTGTTGGCCGTCACCACCGACTTCCTCTGGGAGATCGCCGCATCGATAATCTCGGCGGCGACCGTGGTGCCGCCCACCAGTTCCGCCACGATGTCCACGTCCGGGCGAGCGACCAACTGGCGCCAGTCGGCGGTCCGGAACACCGGACCGAGAGCCTCCGGGATCGTCTTGGCCTCGATCAACAGGTCGCAAACGGCCTTCACCCGCAAGGGGAACCCCAGCTTGAGCTCGATCTGTTCCGCGTTCTCGGCCAGGATGGTCATGGTACCGCCGCCGATGTTGCCCAAGCCGACAATGCCTACGTTCACCTGCCGCATAATCCGGCTATGATAGCACCCGCGCAACGGCTCGCGCGCGGATGACTACAGCGGGCCGCGACCTTCAGGTGACGGGGCCGCATAGCCATCGGACAACCGGACGCGCTGGTGCGGATCGAGGCCGTGCGCTATGTCATGCGCAGCGGAGCGGCGGGATCCCGATCCTCGATGCCGCTCTGGGAACGGGACGGGATCGAAAGCAGGTCGCAGAACCCACGCTCGTCTCCGCAGGCATGGCATTCCGAGAGGATCTCCTCGTCGCTAGAAGGCGCCAGCCGATCCGTGCGTCTGGCGCCGTCCCGAAGGATCGAAATGGTGTAGCCAAGCGAGCGCAGAAGCGCCAACAACGCCAGCGGCTGGGCGCCGGAGTTGCGAATGCCAAACGGCCAGAACTCGAGGCACAGCATGGGGCGGAATCGCCGCAGGCATTCTCCCGCGCCGGATAGAATCAGGTACTCGGATCCCTGGGCATCCGCTTTGAGGAAATCGAACCTGTCGATCCCGTTCGATTGCACGAACGCATCCAGAGTGGTGGTGGGAACCTCGATGCCGCCCGCCGGGGACGGGACCACGCCCGAGAACAGGGAGGTGTTGCCGCTGGACTCGGAATCTTCAAACAGACGGACGCACCCCTCCTTGTCGGACACGGCTTGGTCCACCAGCGCCACGTTCCGGTAGCCGTTCAGTTCCACGTTCCGGCGCAAGACGGCAAACGTCCTGGGGGACGGCTCGAACGAATAGACTCTTCCCGCGGGGCCGCACCTCCTGGCGAACGCCAGCGTGTAATCGCCGATGTTCGCGCCGATCTCGAAAACCACCATCCCCGGCCGGATGAACTCCAGGATCAAGCGTTTCTGGTCCGGCTCATGGTCGCCGCCGAAGATCAAGGCCTGATCGACCCCGTGGTCGTGCGGGTCGACGTACATCTTGTGGCCGCCGACCTCTACAATGCAGGGCGAGCGAGGCACTATTCGGTCGAGGATCGAGGTGAACGCCCGGTATAGCCTGGGGAACCGGCGTGTGTAACCCCGGCCGGGAAGCAGCCTGCGGGTCGACCGGACCAGAGTCCGGATGACGTCAAGCCGGGTCGACGAGATGTACTCCCGCGCGGTATACAGCAAAGCAGGCCCGTGTGCCGATAGAGTTTCTGGTACTTTCCGGATCTGTGGGGATAATCGGATGCCCGGGCGCACAGCTTTACGACTCATCGCGGCCTTCGGGGTCGCGGCATTGGGCGCAGGCCTGTACTGGTCCCTGGGGTTTGCCTATGCCGACTTGTTGTTCTGGCGGGACGCCCGGGAGAGTGTGCAGCGGGCGGCCCGCCTCGTGCCGGGCAGTTCCCGGTACCAGGCCCGGCTGGCCGTCCTGCTCGACGCCGAGGGCGACCACGCCGGCGCCGCGGCCGCGCTGGAAAGCGCTCTCGCCGCTAACCCCCGCGACGCGGCTTCCTGGGTCGCACTCGGGCTGCGCCGGGAGATGGATGGCGATTCCGGCGGCGCCGAACGATGCCTGCTTCAGGCGGCTGGGGTGGACAGGACCTACGATCCGCGCTGGGCTCTGGCCAACTTCTATTTCCGCAGGGGCGACCGGGACAGGTTCTGGCTCTGGGCGAAACGAGCGGCGGAGATGGCTTGCGGCGACATGCGGCCGCTGTTCCGCCTATGCTGGAACGCAACCGAGGACCCGGCGGCGATCCTGTCCCGCGTGATTCCGCAGCGGCCGGAGGTGTTGCGGCAGTACCTCGCGTTTCTGCTCGAGGAGGGAGCCCTGGGGCCGGCGGCGAGCCTTGCCGCGACGCTTGCGGCTCACGCGGAGCCGGAGGATGTCCCGGTTCTCCTGGACGCCTGCGACCGCCTGCTCGACTCCCAGAATGCCGGCGGGTCACTGCCTGTCTGGAACGCGCTTTGCGCGCGCAAGCTGATCGCCGCCGCCGAGCTTTCCCCGGGGCAAGGCCGCTGTCTGACCAACCGCGCTTTCGCGAGCGCACCCACCTCGAGGGGGTTCGACTGGCGGCTGCCCGCCGTCGAGGGCGTCTCGATTTCGCGGGCCGAGGCGAATCCCTTCTTGCGGGTGTCGTTTTCAGGCCGGCAACCGGAGCGTTGCGAGGTTCTTTGGCAGTACGTCCCACTGATCCCGGGCGCGCGGCACCGATTCGAATTCGAATACCGGACCTCGGGCATCGAAGCCGGAGGCGGCTTGCGGTGGCGGATCTCGGGCGTGATCGCGGGTGGCTGGAAACCGCTGGCGGACTTGGCCGACCTCTCCAGTGAGGGCTGGTCGAGGGGCGCCGTGGCGTTCGAGACGCCGGCGGAACTCCGGCTCGCGCGGCTCGCCCTGGTCTATCAGCGCGCGCCTGGAACCACCAGGATCGAGGGAGCGGTCTGGCTTCGGGATCTGGGCCTCGGATTCCCGCCATGAGACAGAGCCAAGCCAGCCTGCCGGCGCCACCGCAGGCCCTGATCCGGACCTCGGCATTCGCCTTGCTCGGGCTGGTTTTCGCCGCAGTCCTGGCCATCTCGTATCCCGGCGGGTGGGCGCTGAACGTCTTCCAGGCCGGGACGTACCTGCTGGGACTGGTCTGGATGGCGCTGTGCCTGTTCCGTCCGTTCGCCTGGCGCATGAGCGTCTTGTTGGCTCCCCTGACGGGCGCGGCGCTGTGGGGAGTGTGGCAACTGGCTGCCGGGAGGACGGTCAACCGTTTCGAGACCTGCCAGGGGGCGCTCGCCTGGGGCGCCTGCCTTGCGATCTTTCTTCTTTCTTTGCAGATCTTCGCCTCGGCCGGGATGCGGAGCTGGCTGCGGCGCGCACTCCTGGTTTTCGGTTTTGCGCTGAGCGTGGTTTCCGTCACCCAGTGGTTCACCTCGGAAGGCAAGATCTTCTGGATCTTCCCGACGCCCTACCGGGACCAGGTTATGGGGCCATTCGTAAGCCGCGACCAGTACGCGGCGTTCATCGAGCTGGTGCTGCCCTTGGCGATGTTCGAGGCGATCCAGAGCCGGCGACACAAGACCGCGTACGCGCTGGTGGCCGGCGTCCTGTTTGCCTCGGTGATCGCCGGGGCGTCGCGGGCCGGCGCCATCCTGGTGACGCTCGAACTGGCGACGCTCCTGCTGCTGGCGGGTGTTGTGGGACACCGGACCGGGGAACCCTCCGGAAGGCTCCTGGCCAAGGTTTCGGCGTTCGCGGTCACCTTTACGCTGCTGGTGGGGTGGGGGCTGCTCTGGGAGCGGTTCCACGACCCGGACCCCTTCAAGTTCCGGCGGGAGATGCTGGCCTCCTCGGTGGCGATGGTGCGGGAGAGGCCGTGGACCGGCTTCGGCCTGGGCGCGTTTGACTCGGCGTATCCCAGTTTCGCGCTGTTCGACATCGGGATGACCGTGAACCACGCTCACAACGACTGGGCGGAGTGGGCGGCCGACGGCGGCATGCCGTTCTTCCTGCTGCTTGCTTTTGTGGCAGCCTGGGCCGCCAGGAAGGCGTTCCAGGCGCCCTGGGGAATCGGCGTGATCGCGGTCTTCCTCCATAGCCTGGTCGACTTTCCGATGCAGAAGCTCGCGCTGGCCGCGTGGGTCTTCCTCTTGTTGGGCGCGCTCGCCGCTCGGGACCACCCGGACCCTACAGGAATTCGGGGCTCGCTCCGATAGAGAGTCTTGCCATGGAGTCAGGCGGGGGCATCGGATGCGGCAGCGGCAGCTCCATCACGGACGGCCTCCTTTCAGTCGTTCAACCCCCCCGGACTACGGCGAACCCCTGGGGCGCCCTCCTGCCGCCCAGCGGCTTGGCGACAGCGTTGGAAACGGAGATTCAGGTCGTGGTGTTCTGCTTGAATGAGCCTTCACGCTGGGGCAGCCATCCTGGCACGGAGAGGAGAGCCCGTGCGCGCCTTGGCAAAGCCATCAGGGCCATCACACTATTCGCCGACGCCGGGTCCAGAGCCCTCTACGTGTACCTGAAACTGAGAAACAAGTTTGTCCCGCGGCGGGCGCCGCGCATGGTTTGGCTCAAATGCCGGGACCTTCCGCCAGTTGCCGTGAGATCGCACACGGCCGATCTGGCGGTCCTGGTAGATACGCTCTTGGAACAGTATCACAGGCCCCCAGCGGGCATCGGTGCTCCCTCCTCGATCCTGGACCTCGGGTCCAACATAGGATTGACGTTACTCGACTACGCGCGCGTCTTTCCGCAGGCCAGGCTCTTCGGCGTCGAGCTGGACCCCGACAACTACTCGGTCCTTTCCGTCAACACCGCCAGCATAGGGCCGAGATGTAAGGCGATGTGCGCGGCGGTGTGGCACCAGAATGGCGTCGTCTCCTATGGAGGCGCGTCGGAGGCCGGGTACCGTGTCTCCTCCGCGCCTCAAAGGTCATCCGAAAAGGGAACCGCGAGAGCCATCACTGTCTCGGAAGCCCTCGACCAGGCCGGATTCGACCACGTTGACTACCTCAAGATGGATATCGAGGGCGCCGAAAGCGTCGTCTTGCCCCATTCCGCGCAGTGGATGGCCAGGGTGGGGTGCCTAAAAGTCGAAATCCACGCGCCCTACAGTGTGGACCAATGCATGGCCGACTTGCGTCTGGCTGGATGGCACTGCGAACGAGACGACCGGCATTCAGCATGCGTAACCGCTTGGAATCCCCAGTATCACTCGATGGCGCCGCCACCCCGATGACGGCAGGCCTCGTTCTGATTTCCGCCGGGATCGCCCGGCAAGAAAACGATGAGTTCGGTGAACCCAAGGCGCTGGTTCAACTCCCGATCCCGAACCAAGCCAGGGTCAGGACGGGCCCTTGTGAAAACTCCGGCCCAGAGCCGATTTCGACTCAGGCCTGTAGTTCGAGTCCCCCGCCGCCGATACTTGAAAGTGGCTCGATGTGGGAGCTCGGGTTTGGGACTCCCAGGGCGTGAGCTATGCCCAAAGGCGCCGCTGTCCTGAGAGCGACGCGGCGGCGGTCGAGTGCCTCGTTCGCGCCGGTACCACGTCTTGATTCGATCTTCACTCCGCTGAACCGCGGAAGGAACCAGCGTCCCCCGATGCGCTCACCCGACACGCCGGATCAGGCCGAGGCCATCGCCAGCCCGAGGATGCTGGCCGACGCTCCGTCCTGGGGCCCTCAACTGGCGCAGCCCAGCGGTCCACACACGGATGTCGTTGCCGGCCCTCCGGCGGCGCGCCCCCTCTCGCTACGGATACCGGCCCGGCATGTCGCCAACAACGTGGCGACCTCCGTGATTCAGTTCGTCGGGCGTGGCGCGCTGGCGATCATCGCCCCGGCCTTCTTGACGCCCAACGATTACGGGACATTCGCCTATTCGGTGTGGCTGATATCCATTGCCATGCAGGCAGGCCAATGTGGTCTCACCCACGCCGGTCAGAGGTACGTCCCGCTGCTCGAACGGGAGGGTCGCGACCAGAGCGCTGCCGCATTTCTCGCCCGGACGGCGACGGTTGCGTCCGTTCTCATATTCGCCCTGCTGCTGCTGCTGTCGCACTGGCTGCAGCCCACGAGACCGCTGCCGCCCGGGGTATGTCTGACAGCGGTTCTGATTGTGCTCGCGACAGCCTATGCCAACATACGCACGGCGGTCTGCCAGGGGTACGGCCACTTCGGGCGGATCACGCGCGTGGAAAGCCGGGCGCTGGCTGCACGAATGGCCGCGGTCGCGCTCCTGTTCGCGTTCAGGAGCTATGCCGGCATTCTGGCGTTCCTTTTGGCGGACCTCTTGACGCAGGCGGTACGCGCGCTCCAACTCGCGGGGGGGGCCGGCCGCGCACCCGCTGGGACGGCGCTCCCCCGCTCGGTCGTCCGTGCGATGCTTGCCTACGCCGCCACGATCTGGACGGTGGGCGTCTTCGACATGGTGATCAGCCAGAGAGTGGAAGTCGGTTTTCTGAATGCCATGTCCGGCTACGCCGCCGCGGGGTATTTCAGTCTGGCCAGCCAACTGGTGTTCATGCTCACGATGTTTCCCACGGCCGCGGTTCAAGCCGTGTTCCCTACGCTGGCTTTGATGAGCGCACGCAATCCGGGGCACTTTCGCTCGGTGAACTCGGCGCTCTTCAGCCTCTCGGTCGCCTTGTCGGCGCCGCTGTTCTTCATAGGCTGCGCGGTGCTCCCGGCGTTCATCTCGGTCTATAAGCACGATTACGCGCCGGTCATTCCCCTGATCCCCTTTCTGTGTTTCGGCCGGGTTCTGCTGCTCGTAAGCAGTCCCTTGTCAACGAGCCTGCATGCGAGCGGGAATCCCAAGGTCCTGCTCAAGGTCGTCCTTCTCGCCGCGGGGCCGGGCCTGATGATCGACTACTTGTTGATCCGGCACTTCGGGCTGAAAGGCGCGGGCATTGGGGCTGCGATCATTCAGTCCACGGCCGCGCTGGCCACCATGGTGGTGGCGCGATCGATCACAAAACACTCCCGGCCGCTCGAAGCTCGTACCCTGTTCGTGGCGGCTGCGACCTTCGTGGCGACCGCATTGGCAACGCACTACACTCGGGCTTGGGCGCTGGCATGCGTGTTGCTCCCGGTATGCTGCTGGATGGCATGGCGCGACAAGAACATCCGGGAGTTGCGCCGCGCCCTCGCCGCTCCCGAGGATAGCGCAGGAGCATCGTAGTGACGCTGGCCAGACCAATCCACAGACTGCGGACCCTGACTCAGTACCTAAGAACGGTCGGTTTTCGGGCCACCCTCCAACTGGCTGGTCTCGGTATCCGGCAGACTCTGGCTCTGCCGGCGCCGCGGACCATACAAGTCCGGCCGGGCCGAGTCCGATATCCCCTGAGCATGCGCACGGGCGGCAGCAGCGACGGCGCAGTTTTCTGGGAGATCTTCCTGATGCTGGCCCTGGTCGGCGGCCAGGAAGGCGTTCCAGGCGCCCTGGGGAATCGGCGTGATCGCGGTCTTTCTCCACAGCCTGGTCGACTTTCCGATGCAAAAGCTCGCGCTGGCGGCGTTGGTTTTCGTTTTGATCGGCGCAATGGCCGCTCGCGACGGACAGGACCCTTTAGTAACTCGAGGATCGCGATAGCTGGTCTTGGTCCGGAGTCCGGCCGTGTCATCGCATTCCGAGCAGCGCCCTCGGAGCCCTGGCACGGATAGCCCCGCCGATCCCAGCCGCGCCAGGCCGCCGATTCCCGCGGAGACCTAAAGTTCGTGCACCCCGCCGCCGATACTTAACAGGTCATTGGATGCAGGAACCGGTGCGGGGACTGCCATCGCGTGAGCCGTGCCCAAGGGCGCCGGTCCGTCCCCTAAAGGAGTTCGCGTAGTGCAGTCCGGCGCCGCAGACAGGGAGGATCGCGCCGTGCCCACGCCTCCTCCTGGAACGACGCAAGAGCACGGAAATGGCGCCAGCGAGACCGATCGGCAAGCTTCCCATCCCGACGCGGAAGGTGGTCGTGAGCAATGTCCCTTGAGGGAGCGCGGATCGTAAATAGTACGACATTGCCCTTTGTGGGCGCCTCGTTCCGCGACCCCGCGGGCTTCGTGCTCCAGGAAGAGGGCATCTACAAGCGCGCGGTCACGCTTCGGGGCAAGCCGGACTATGACCTGCTACGGTCGTCGGGGCTGTACGAAGCCCTGGTCGAACGGGGGCTGCTGGTAGCCCATGAGGAGGAGCCCCGGCGCGCGGAGCTTCCGGAGGGCATTTACAAAGTCCTTGTGCCAGAGCAAATCCGGCACATCTCCTATTGCCATGAATGGTCGTTTACGCAACTAAAGGACGCCGCCTCGCTCACGCTGAAAGTCCAGAGCCTAGCGATGAAACACGGCATGACGCTCAAAGACGCGTCGGCGTACAACGTGCAGTTCCGAGGCCCCGCGCCCGTCTTCATCGACACGCTCTCCTTCCAGGCCAATCATCCGAAACCCTGGGCCGCCTATGGGCAGTTCTGCGGGCATTTCCTGGCACCACTGGCCCTCATGGCTTACGTCTCGCCCGAGCTGCGTTGCCTGCTGCGGAGCTCCCTGGAGGGCGTTCCTCTGGCGCTCGCCTCGAGGTTGCTGCCCGCCTCGACCCGTTTTCGGCCCGGCCTGTTGCTGCATCTCCACTTGCACGCCCGCAGCATCGGGAAGTACTCGATGGCGCGCGGCGGATCCTCGGGGTGGCGGAGCGCCGTCCGCGGCGGCGATCCCAAGCCGGCCATCGTCGACTCGCTGAGCCGCACGATCGCGAAGCTGAAGCTGCGAAAGGTCCAGACGGAATGGATCGGCTACTACGATCGTTCGACGCACTACAGCAGCCGCGCGGAGAACTTCAAGCACGAGCAGGTGAGATCCGTGCTGTCCGAACTCAAACCGGAGTTCGTATACGACCTGGGCGGGAACGTCGGCGAATACGGCAGACTTGCGACAGCCCAGGGAATCGACGCGGTTTGTTACGACCTCGATCCGCTTTGCGTCGACGAGAACTATGTGCGTTCCAAAGCCGCTGGGGACGCGCACATGCTGCCTCTAGTCATGGATCTGACGAACCCCAGCCCGCGCATGGGGTTCGACTTGGACGAGCGCCTGGGCTTTTTCGACCGGGCCAGGCCGCCGCTGATGCTGGCGCTGGCATTGCTCCATCACCTCCGCATCGCCGGGAACGTTCCCCTGGAAAGGATTGCACGGTTTCTGGCGAAGCTCGGCGACCGGCTGCTGATTGAATACGTTCCGCTGGAAGATCCCATGGCGCAACTGCTCGTCGGGAACCGCCCCGACATTTATGGCGACTATACCGCCGCGAATTTCTCGGAGGTGTTTCAGCGCTATTTCGATCTGGAACGCTCGGAGGCCATACCGGAGACGCTCCGATCGCTGCACCTGTTCCGGAGGCACGGGTGACCGGGATGCCAAGCGTGCGCTCCTTCGGCGGGCGGGCAAGCATAGTTTTCTGCATCCTGGTGCTGCCGTTTCTGCGGTTTGTGCTGCGGAGCGGTTACAGCCCCGCCCATCCGGAGGTGCTGGCCGGAGCCGGCATTCTCGCTCTGGCCTGCATCCTGATCGGAGCGGTTTGCCGCGGTCTCGCGTTCTACGGCGCAAGCTGGATCCTGATTGTCCTGTCGTCGACGAACACGGTCCAGGGCCTCGTGTTCGCGGGCCTGGACATCCGGATGCGCTGGACCGCCCTGGGCATCGCTCTGGCCGTTCTGGTTCTGATGTACTGGATGCGCGAAGTGTTCTTTCGCCTCGTGGTGATCTTCGCGCTGGGCTCGTTCGCCGTCCGCGCTGTGCAGTTCCTCGCCTCCGGGACCCGTTCGACCGAGGCGGCGGCGCAGGAAGGCCGGCAGCGCGGGCTCGGACATATCGTCTATTTGATACTCGACGAGCACATCGGGCTGGCCGGACTCCGCGACGAGATACCCGAGTGCCGGCGGGCGCGAATCAAGCTGGAAGGCGTATTGCGAACGCACGGCTTCGAGATTTACCCCAACGCGTTCAGCAACTACGTCGATACCCTGGATTCCATTCCGAGCATCCTGAATCTCGAGCTGGAGGGAAAAAGGCGCCAGTTCACGCGCCGGACTTCGCCGGCCGGCCACAGCGCGACCCGGAACGCGCTGTTCGAACGCTTGCGCTCCGAAGGCTTCGCGATCGCCGCCTACGAGTCGGACTACCTGGAGTTCTGCGCGACAAGGACGGAATGCGCCGCAACGACTCGCTACGCGGCAAGTACGATCGGCGTTCTGGAACGGCTCCCCATCCCCTGGACTCGGAAAACCCGGTACCTCGCAAGCACTTATCTGCTCTCCGACATGTTTCTTTGGGGTCTCGCCTATAGCCTGTCGCCGCACTTGCTGCAGAGGACAAACTGGCGCATCGGTCCGCTCAGCGTGGCAGGCGTCTGGCCCGGACGTTTGTCGCGGGACATATTGCAGGCGCAGCGCAAGACGATGTTCTTCGCGCACCTGCTCACGCCGCACAGTCCGTACGTGTACCGGCGGGACGGTGTGCTGCGCGACGACCGGGAATGGGTAGACGGCCGCGACTGCTCGGCGGCGGAGCCGGCCGCCTACGACCGGCAGTACGCCCGGTACGCGGAGCAAGTGGAGTACCTCAGCGCGCAACTGGACGGTTTCTTGAGCAAGCTGCGCGCGGATCCCGTTTACGACCCCAGCCTGATCGTCGTTCACGGCGACCACGGGTCGCGGCTGCTGGCGCGGTCGACGGAAACCGCGAACGGTGTGGAGGGGGCAAGTGAAGACTATGCCGCCCGCTACGGAAGCGGGACGCCAGCGGTGCGCGACCTGATCGATGGGTTTTCCACCTTGCTTGCAATCAAGGCGCCCCGGGCGACCGAAAGCCGTGTCGTGGGGCGGTGCACAAGCGTTTTGCAGGTGATGTCGGAGACATTCGATCCGCGGGGCTCCGCAGTCCGACCCGCGGCAGCCAACCAGGTGTACCTTTTCGACGCACAGGGCAGACCGAGGCCAATCCCAATGGCGGAGGCCTGCCGGGAGATGGAGGGACGGTCAAAGTGATTCCATTGCATGGGCCCGGGTTGCTGTACCTGGATCCGGCGACTGGCAGCATTGCGCTCCAGGTCATGATCGGAGGCCTGCTGGCGCTGGCGGCGGCGGTTCGGATCTACTGGGGCAAACTGCGTTCGGTATTCGGGTGGCGGGACAGAGCGGCCAGCGGGGATTCTCCAGACCCAACTTCCCAGTGCGACCGTCGCAAGGCGCCGTGAGAAAAGCGGACTAGCGAGGCGATCTGGCCCGGGGCAAGCCCGAGCGAGGGGCAATGGGAGCAACCCGGCTCTGCCAGGCGGGGTTTGTTCGGCAGGGGGCAGGTTTCGGCGTTCGCATGTTTCCGAAGTCCGCCTATAGTTGGTCTGCCCCGCCGCCGATACTTGATAGGTCACTCGATGCAGGATCCGGGTATTGGGACTCTCATTGCGCGAGCAATGTCCCAAGGCGCCGTCGGGTCGTCCGGGGCGTTTGTGGGGTGTAGTCCGGCGCTCCGGACAGGGGTGGTCGTGCCCGGCCCTGGCTGCTTCCGAAGACACTGAAGGAGCATGGAAATGGCGCCGCTGAGATCGATCGACAGACTGCGGACCCTGGCTCAGTACCTGGAGGTCGTGGGTTGGCGGGCGACCCTTCCCCTGGCAGGCCTGAGGTTGCGGAGAACGCTGGGTCTGCCGGCACGTCGGACTGTGCAACTCCGGCCGGCTCAAGCCCGATATCTGCTGACCATGCGCACGGGGAATAGCAGCGACGGCGCGGTCTTCTGGGAGATCTTCCTGAAGGGGACGTACGAACGCCTGGCTGACCTTCCGGCCCCGAAGCTGATCCTGGATCTGGGAGCCAACGTGGGGTACTCGAGCGTCTACTTCCTGAATCGATTTCCGAATGCCCGGGTGGTGGCCGTCGAACCCGACCCGGAGAGTGCCGCGATCTGCCGCCGGAACCTGGCCCCTTACGGAACCAGAGCCCGCGTGGTGCTGGGCGCCGCATGGCCGGAGAGAGCGCTGCTGGTTCTGTCGCGAGGGGCCTATGGAGACGGACGGGAGTGGGCCACCCAAGTGCGAGAGCGGACGGCCGGGGACGACGGGGATGGAGTGGAAGGCTGGGACGTAGCCAGTCTGATCGACATGGCGGGGGCGGACCGCGCGGACCTGCTCAAGGTGGATATCGAGCGAAGCGAGTTGGCGCTATTCGGCCGCAATGCACACACCTGGCTCGCGCGCGTAGACAATATCTGCATCGAGCTTCATGGGAGCGAGTGCCGGGAGGTGTTCTTCCGGGCTCTGGCCGGCTACGACTATGAGCTCGACAGTTCGCCGCAATTGACCATCTGCCGCAATCTGCGGCTCAAGGCGCGGTCTTCGCGGGTGAACTGAGATGCTGGAACCGGCGTTGCTCTTGGCAGTGGCTGCCGCCTTGTTCTTGGTCCCGTTCGATCTGTTGATCGGCGGCTACCTGCTCCTGGTGGTCAATTTGGAGGCCTACCGGTTCGGGGTGGGGGAATCGTTGCTGAGCGTCGAATCGTTGGCCACAGCCGTGGTCGCGTGCCGCACCTTGATCGAGTGGTGTATCGACCCGGGGGCGAAGGCCGCCATGCGGGAGGGGCGATGGTTCGCTTGGGCAATCAGCCTGTTTGTGGTTGCAGGCGCGCTTAGCGCCCTGTTCTCGATCGACCCTCTCCGGAGCTGGAAGGCGGTGATCCGTTACTCGACCTACCCCGTGGTCGTCATGGGGATCCTGCGGACGGGGCAAAGGAAGGGCGGCAGTTGGATCCGCAACCTCTGCCTGGCCAGCGCGGTGATCCCCTGCGTCTGCTCGTTGATGCAGGTCTACCAGCCCGGCCTGAACATCGGCGACCGGGCCTGGAAGCCGGCAACGATCGCGGCCTCGGTCGGCGCATTGAACCTGATCGTCCCCAGGGTGAACGGAACCCTCAACAACGCGAACGCCCTGGCGGTGTATTTGCTGGTGGTCGCGGGCTGGGGCCTGAGCACGTCGCCCGCCCTGATGGGCCGGAAGAGGCCGCTCGCCCTCCTGCTTGGGGCGGCCTTTTCCTCCCTCATGATCTTCCTGACGTTTACCCGTGCCGTCTGGGTCTGTGCTGTGCTGATGGTGGTGGCGTGGGCGGCCCTCAACGCCAGGCTGCGAGTGATTCTGGGCGCCGTCCTGTCCATTGGTCTCGTCATCACACTCGCCGTTCAATCGGGGATGGTCACGCAACGGTTTGCGGACATCCAGACCCCGGACAACAGCCTCACCTGGAGGGTGCTCGTGTGGAGGGGAGTCCTGGACAGGGAGATGGAGACCAAGCGCCTACTCGTGGGTTACGGCCTGGACACGATGATTCTCGACAACCAGGTGGAGAGCGGAAAAAAGGCTCACAGCGCGTACGTGGCCACCTTCCACGACTGCGGGCTGGTGGGCCTGACTGCCTTGGTCGCGCTGTTCGTCGCGATGATCGCGGAGCCGTTGAAAATGCTGCGCCGGTACTGGGCGGACAAGCGGCTGCGCGCGATGAATGCCTTTGCGTTTCTGATCGCCTGCGGATTTGCCGTGCTAGCGATCGTCGAGGAACCGCTGGCCGCCCCCACGGTCACCATCTATTACTGGACGGCTCTGGTGATCTGCCGTCTTGAGTCGGTCGCCTCCACGCGGCTCGTATGGCGCTCGGTGGAGAGTGCGCCGGCCACAATCCCACAGGAGGCAGCGCTTGCCTACGATGCACGTCGAATATAGCTGGACGCCGTACGCGGAATCGGTGGGCGGCATCGACAGCGCTCTGGACTGCTTTCTGCGCTATGCGGAACAGCATTGGCCCGGCCGCATCGAGGTGAAATCGCTGAGCGGCGAACAGGGCGGGTCCCCCGCCAGTCCGTGCGCCGCAAGAATCGCGATCCGGCCCATCTGCGGCCGGAAGGCCTCGCTCGTTCCCGTGAACCTGAGGTTCCTTCTCTCGCTCTGGCGCAACAAGTCGCGTTGCGACGACCACAGCGTCCTTTTTCTCCACCGCAGCGATCACGCCCTGGCCTATCTGGCCGATGACCGGCCGCCCCTGGTGCTTTACGTCCACGGTTCGGCGGAGCACTTTTCGCTGCCCAACGAGAGCAAGCTCCGCCTCCTGCGGGCGGCAATTCCTTTCGTCGAAGAGGCCGCCATCCGGCGGGCGCGCCACATCTTCGTCTGCAGCGAAAGGGGGCGACGGTACTACGCCCAGCAGCACCCGAGATACGCGCGCCGGTTCGAAGTCCTCCCCAATGCGGTGGATGGGAATAGGTTTCGCCTGATCGGCACCGGGGAAGCCAGGCGCGCCCTTGGCATCGACCAGGCGGTCTTCCTGGTTCTTTTTGCCGGCCGGATCGAAGAGGTGAAGGACCCGCTGTTATGGGCTAACGCGTTTCATCAGGTGTGCGCACGGCTGCCGGATGCCCGAGGGGCCATTCTGGGGTCTGGCGCCCAGGCTCCGGAGATGCTCCGGATGCTGGAGTGCTACGGGATTTCGAACCGGCTCCTGTGCTCGAAGGGCGTTCCGGAGGCGGAGCTGGCGCTTTGGTACAACGCAGCCGACGTCCTGCTGTTGACCTCCCATTTCGAGGGCAGCCCCCGGGTGGTGGTGGAGGCGCTCGCCTGCGGCACCCCGGTTGTGTCCACCGACGTTGGCGACGCTCCCGAAATGCGCGCCTCCGGGGCGCCCCTGACAATCTGTGATTCGCGCGATCCGATGGCGCTCGCCGAAGCGGCCGTAGGGTACATGGGGTGCGAAAAGAAGCCTTGTCCGGAGTTTGTCGAGAGCCACTCCTTTGCGACGTTGTTCGGCCGCGTGCTCGAGGTCCTGAAGGCGGCCGCGGAGGGCACGGCCGGTGTCTGAAGGTGGGTTGTGATCGGGACGGAAACGTACCAGGTCTTCGGTATTCCGGTGACTGTGGGGAGCCGGGAATCGATTCTGGCTCGGATCGTGGGCCTTTGCCAGGATTCCGCGCCGGCCATGGTGGTGCCCGTTAACCCCGAGGTTCTGGTGATCGCGGAGCGCGACCCAACGCTCGCCGCGGTGCTGAAGGTCGCCGCGCTCAACCTGGTCGATGGCGCCGGCCTGGCCTGGCTCCTCAGCCGGTTTGCAGGCAGGAAGGTGGAGCGTTTTCCCGGGGTCGAACTGGTCGAGTTGCTGGCGCGCGAATCCGCCCGCACGGGCCTGCGGCTCGGGTTTGTCGGAGGCAGGCCGGGGAGCGCCGAACGGGCCCGCGCGGCATTGCTGGTCAAGCACCCCGGCGGTGACATCTGGCTGGGGCCGCCGATCGCAGTACCTGAGCGTCCGTGCCGGGATTCGGAATACGCAGCCGTGGTTCGAAAGGCGGGCGTCGACGTGCTGCTGGTGGGGCTGGGCGCCCCGAAGCAGGAGCTGTGGCTGGCGGAAAATCTCGGCGCTTGCGGCGCCCGCGCCGGGGTAGCAGTCGGCGGGAGCTTTGAAATCCTCGGAGGGCTCGTTCCCCGAGCGCCACTATGGATGCGGAGGTCGAACCTCGAGTGGCTGTACCGCACCTGGCGCGAGCCCTCCCGGCTGCCAAGACTGATTGCTCTGGCGCGGTTGCCCGCCAGGGTGGTCCGCGCGCGCGCCGCCGGAAAAGCCGTGATCGCCCCGGTCCTGGCCCCGGATGTCTAGCCATGCAACCTGCGCTCTCCCAATCCCTCCCAGCGACCGGTGCCGGCCCGCGCGGGGTTTACGACGCCTCGTATTACGCCCGATTCTACCCCGCCAGTTGGTTCCACGCCGCGGGCGACAAGCCGGTGGTGAACCGAGCCCTCAGTACGATGCTGCGGAAGCTCTGCCGGAAGAACCGCCTGGGCAGCCGCAGGCCCGTGCTGGTCCACTTCGGTTGCGGCCAGGGGTTCCTGGCACGAGCCTGCCAGGGTTGGTCCACCAATGTCGGGAGCGACATTGCTCACTGCGCCGCCGGAGGTGCAACTGCAAACGGCGTCCCGAGCGTCTGCGCCTCGCTCGAAGCCGGCTGCTTCCGTCCCGGCGCATTTGATGCCGCCACCGCGATCGACGTGCTGGAGCACCTCATCGATCCCCGGAGGGGACTTCGAACGATGCGGGACGCCTTACGCCCCGGCGGCCTGGCGCTGGTGACCGTCCCCAACCTGGGCTCGCTGAGCAGGAGACTGAAAGGCCGCGATTGGAGCGCCTACCGGGACCCAACCCACCGCTGCCTGGTGGGGCCAAGCACGTGGCGCGGATGGTTCGAGGGGGCCGGCTTCGAGGTGCTCCAGGTGGGCACAGACGCTCTTTGGGACCCGCCCTACTTCTGCCACTGGCTGCGGCCACTGGAGCGGCTCGTGGTCCTGTCGGCGTCGAACCTGCTCGCTTCTCTGCGGCCCCAGTTGCCTTGGTCTCTCGGCGACGACCTGGTCGTGACGCTGAGGAAGCCGGCTTAGGGGACGTCGTGCGGATCGGAGTCGATTGCACATTTGCCGCCAGGACCGTGACGGGAATGGAACGCTACGCCAGATCCTTGTGCGCCAGCCTGCGCCGCGCGAAAACCCGCCACCAGTTCATCGAGCTGCGCCCGCGGTTGCCGCCGATGCTCGAGACGCGCCTCCGCCCCAGAGTGAAACGGTTCCTGGCCGAGCAGTACACCATCGGAGCGGCGGCGGCGCGCGCAAACGTCGACCTGATGTTTTTTCCGGCGTTTCCGCCCGGCCCTTTCCTCTCGCGTCCCTTCGCCATGATCGTCTACGATGCGGTGTCCTGGCTCTACCGCGACACGATGGGGTGGCTCGGCAGGTGCTATGCGGCGCCGTTGGTCCGCCGCGCCGCGCGCCGGGCCCGGGCCATCATGACCATCTCGCGTTCCGTGAAGAGCGAATTGGCGGCGCTGATCCCCCACTCCGAAGCGGAAATCGTCTACCTCGGAGCCGGAGTGGACGCCCAGCCCCCACCCTGTGAGCCCGCGCAGCGGGACGAGGAGCTCTCGCGCCTGGGGCTGAGCAGGCCGTTCGTGCTTGCAGTCGGCTCTCTCGAGCCTCGGAAGAACTACCCCGCCCTGTTTCGGGCGATGCAGCTTGTCTTCGACAGATCGGAGGTACAACTGGCGGTCGCCGGCCGCTGGGCGTGGGGATCGGAGGAGGTTCGCCGGCTCGTGGCCCGAGCCGGCAACCGGATCAAGATTCTGGGCTACGTCGCCGACGCCGACCTGGCGGTGCTCTACGATGCCGCGGAAATCTGTTTGCAGCCCAGCATCTACGAAGGCCTCGGTCTGCCGGTTCTCGAAGCGCTGTCACACGGCCTGCCGGTGATCGCGAACGATATCCCGGCGTTTCGCGAGATCGGACCGGAGCGGGTCCACCTAGTGGATTTCCGCGACCCGGCTCAGGTCTCGCAACGCATTCTCTGGCTCCTCGGGAAGCCGGAGGAACGGACGCGGGTCCGGGCTGCCGCCCTCTCGCTCACCCAGGAGCTCACTTGGGACGCGGCGGCCGCCCGATGCATCGGAGCGTTCGACCGGCTGGAGAGCCTGCGCAACGCTGAGTCGGGCCTGAACCGCCGGCGCGAGCGCCAACCCGCGGACTGACATCGGCGGCAACATGTCCATCACCATCGGCCTTCCTTTTTGGAACAACGAGCGCACGCTCGGCGCTGCGATCCGCTCGGTGCTCGCGCAGACCGTGGCGGATTGGCGGCTGCTGCTGGTGAACGATGGCTCCCGCGACGCTTCGGCCGCCCTGGCTCGGAGTTTCCACGATCCGCGCATCCGCGTGGTCGACGACGGAGAACGCCGCGGCCTGGTGCACCGGCTGAACCAGATTGCGGCACTCGCCACCACCCCCTATCTGGCGCGGATGGACGCCGACGATCTGATGCACCCGAAGAGGCTGGAGAAACAGTTGGCGTGTCTCGGCGGAAACGGGCGCGTTGACCTGGTCGCCACCGCCGCCTACATCATCGACCAGCACGGCAGGCTCGCGGCCTTGGCTGGCGCCGAGCCTCTCGATACGACTCCCAGCCACGTGCTGGTCCACGGGCTGTTCATCCATCCCACCGTGGCCGGCCGCACCGAATGGTTCCGGCAGAACCCCTATGATGAGTCCTATTTCAGGGCCGAGGATCGCGAGCTGTGGATTCGCACCTGCACGCGCTCGAGGTTCGCCAAGCTCCCCCAGCCGCTCTACTTCTATCGCGAGACGCGGCCGGCGGATCTGCGCAAGTGCCAGGAAAGCCACAGGACCGACCGGAGGATCCTCCGGCGGTACGGGCCGGGGATTGTCGGCACGGCCGGGACTTGGCGTCTCATCGGCCTCTCCTGGCTGAGGGACCGGGGCCTCCAAGCGGCCCGCGCGATTCACGGCCAGTGGCTCATCGCCCCCTTTCGAAGCACTCGCAACCTGTACCTCGCGCCTTCCCCGGAACAGCGCCGGGAAGCCGAATCCATCCTCGCGGACCTCACCGGGAAGTGAGCGGCGCCGGTCTGGGATTCACCCGTCCCTCGCTCCAACTGGCCGGAACGGTCCGCGGCGGATCAAAGCCGTGCCGCCTGGATGTCCTTCGGGAGCTTTTCAATCACCCGGTGGAGAGCGCCCATGAAGAGCAATCCGAGCTCCGCCTCCGCCAGCGTGGCGTCAATGCGGCTGGCAATGTACAGGTCCCGGGCCTGCATCAGGGCGTCGTAGCGGGCGGCCGACGCGGGCTCGCCGACCCTCTCGGCGCGGCCAGCGCGCTGGTGCTCCTGCCGCAGTAGCTCGGGGTCCTCCGTCCCAACCAGTTCCGCCCCAGCCTCGACCAGCTCCACCAGGAGCCGGTGATTCTGGCTGCCCTGAGCCGAGAGTTGGCGCGCCAGCTCGGTTTCGCGCCCGCACACCGGCAGGCCGTCCTGGTAAACGCGCAGCTTCCCGGCCTGCTCGCGGAGCGGGCGCAGGCGGCGGCGAACCTCGCTCCAGAACTGTTCGACGCTTTTCAGATGCAGTAGCCACGCCCTCGCGCCGAACCGGGACAGGTAGGCTTTCCTGACCGCTTCGAGTTGGGTGCCCAGGTCCTCCGGTCCGTGGATGATGGGAACGTGAATCAGTTTGCGCAACGCTCGGGATCCTGTGCCATATCCGCGGCCGCCGGCGCCTGGCCCAGGTCTCCGCAGAAGCTATAAGGCGCCCATGGACCGCTGAGCTCGACCGTGATGCCGTCGCTCCGGTAGTCCGCTTCCAGCCGGCCGGCCAGCTCCTGGAGAACAGACAGCTTGTCGCGATCCACCAGCAAGGCAGCGTTCAGCACGGGCCGCTGCGGCGCGTCCGAGGACGCATCCTGGCACCGGCGTTTCCGGGCATCCACGGCACAGGGCAGCAGACGCTCATAGATCTCGCCCTCGAGTTCGGCAATACGGAGGATTGCCCGTTCCTGGGCGAGCTTCCGCCTTTTCTTTTCCATGAAGTAGGCCTTCCCCGGCGATGCAGGAGCCAGCTCGTCCCCGGCGCCCTCAGCCGGCTCGACGGCCTGGACGGCCAGATCCGGGTTGGCGAAGACCTTGACTCCCCATTCCTCCCGGCCCTGCAAGAACGCCAGCAACTGCAAGAACGGTGGCTGGTTCGCTTGAAGGACCCGCCGCACATCGCCGGCCGTCGCGCACAGCGTGCCAAATCTCAGCGGGACGACGGCTCCCGTCTGTCTGAGGCAGTGCAGCACCACCTGCTGGTGGCGGATGGCCCTCGGAGCAAGCCAATCCAACTGCTGGGCACGGGATTCCATGGCCTCCCGGCTGTAATCGGCGCGCGAAACGGGGCTCACGGCGCAGGCCAGTTCACCGTCGCACACCAGCGAGACGTCGCAGCTTCCTCCCACACCAGCGACTCGGGAAAGATCGATCGCGGAGCAGCGCACGATGCCGTACAAATAGAGCCAGTCTAGGTGGCGCTCAGTTTCCACAACTTCAGCTCCAGAATGCCATTCTTGTAGGCCCCGGAAACCTTGTTCTCCTGGATTCGCGATGGTAACAATAACTCCTTGTAGTACTTCCGATCCCCACTCTCGCCGGAGATGATCAGAATGTCATCTTTGATCTTCCACTGGACCTCGGACTCCTCCATGCCCGGCAGTTCCGCCACCACCAGGAAATGGTCGTCTTCGTCCAGAAGGTCGGCGATGGGTTCCCGCACCTCGTCGACCACGGGCCCTTTCCCCGGCTTCTCCCGCATGTTGCCAAATCGTTCCACGACAGGTTGGCCGCCGGCGCCGACACGGACCGAGACGCCGTAAACAGCGTGCAGGCCTTTCGGGCTCCCGAAGGAGCCGACCCGCATTCCCTCGCCCGTGTCGCTCTGGAGCTTCTCCGCTTTCTGGGCCAGATTGGACGCCATCTCCAGGAAGTCCCCGAGTCCTTTGAAGATGCCACCCAGACCGAATGCCACATCGCCTCTCGGCTTATCCTTGTCTTCGTTTTTCTTTTCCATTGTCTCCTCGTTGAGCGGACGAACATCCGCGCTCGGTTCCTTCGACAGCCAAGCCGGCGTGCCGTCCGAGGTGAGAAGTTACGGCGGTTGTCAGGGCTCGGATCGGACGGAGCACTCGTGCAGCTGTCTGTAATCTAGTACGGCAGTTCTGGATCTTTTCTCCAGAGCCCTCTGAAGAAAACTCCCCGCCCGGCCGATAATATTAGCTCCCATCCCCACTACTTATTCGGAGCGGCGAGGCCAGCCTACAGGTGATCGGAGGATCTAGCAGATGGACGCGACCACGGGAACCGCGAGCATCGCCTTGAAGGTTTCGGAAGCCCAGCCGCAAGACGTCGGCCACGGGTTGGCGCGGCTGGACCCGGCCGATATGAGCCGCCTCTCGGCCGCGGTTGGCAGTATCGTCCAGATCACGGGGAAAAAAATGACCGCCGCCAAGCTGATGCCCGCGTTCCGGGAAGCTCGCGGCAAGCAGGTCGTGCAGATCGACGGCTTGACCCGAAGCAACGCCGGCGCGGCCATTGGAGAGCGAGTCACTCTCACGCCGGTCGAAGCCGTGCCGGCCCAGCGCATCACCCTGGCGGCCGAGGGCGCCCAGGCGCCACGCCAGCCCAGGGACCGCGAGTACGTCGGCAAGCTGCTCAGCGATCTCCCCGTGACGGTGGGCGACCGCGTCCGCGCCACCCTGTTCGGTTCCCGGTTTCAGGAGTTCCGGGTGGTTGACACGGCGCCCCGTGGGATCGTGCTGATCCGGCCGGAGACCGGGGTTCGCATCGAGGCGGCGGAGTCGGGGAAAGCGAGTTCCGGGCACATTTCGTACGAGGACATCGGAGGCATGGGGAAGGCCATCCAGCGGGTCCGGGAGATGATCGAACTGCCGCTCCGGTATCCGGAGATCTTCGAGCGCCTGGGAATCGACCCACCCAAAGGGGTGCTCCTGCACGGCCCTCCGGGATGCGGCAAGACGCTGCTGGCACGCGCGGTTGCCAACGAGACCGAGGCGACATTTCTCTCCGTGAGCGGCCCGGAGGTCATTCACAAGTTCTACGGGGAAAGCGAGGCCAAGCTGCGCCAGCTCTTCGAGCAGGCCAAGAAGGAGGCGCCCAGCATCGTCTTTCTGGACGAGCTGGATTCCATTGCCCCCAAGCGCGAGCAGGTGGTCGGCGAGGTGGAAAAGCGGGTGGTGGCGCAGCTCCTGGCGTTGATGGACGGACTGGAAGGCCGCGGGCAGATCATCGTCATTGGCGCCACCAACCTGCCCAACCTGCTGGACCCGGCGTTGCGGCGGCCCGGCCGCTTCGATCGCGAGATCGTCATTGGAATCCCGGACGTCGTCGCCCGGCGCGAAATCCTCGGAATCCACACCCGCGGAATGCCGCTGGCCAAGGACGTGGACGTCTCGACGCTGGCCAATATCACGCATGGATTCACCGGGGCCGACATTGCCGCTCTGTGCCGGGAAGCGGCCATGGTGTCGCTGCGGCGGATCATCCCCCGCGTGGATTTCGCGATGACGGCGGTCCCCTATGAGCTGCTCCAGGATCTCGAAGTCCCGATGGACGATTTTTTTTCCGCCTTGAAAGAGGTGGAGCCGTCGGCGCTGCGGGAGGTCTTCGTGGAGGTGCCCGAAGTCACTTGGGAAGATGTCGGCGGGCAGGAGCAGGCCAAGGAAGAGCTGCGCGAGGTTGTGGAGTGGTCCGTCCACCATGGCGCCCTGTTCGAGCGCGCGCGCGTGAAACCGCCCAAAGGGATCCTGCTGTACGGCCCGCCCGGCAGCGGCAAGACGCTGCTAGCCAAAGCTGTGGCCAAGCAGTCGGGCCTGAACTTCATCGCGGTGAAAGGTCCGGAACTGATGTCCAAGTACGTGGGCGAGAGCGAGAAAGGTGTCCGGGAGGTGTTCAAGAAGGCCAGACAGGCGTCGCCGTGCATCGTCTTCTTCGACGAAATCGATGCGCTGGCCCCCCATCGCGGCGGCGGGGGCGGCGATTCGCACGTTTCCGAGCGGGTGGTCAGCCAATTGCTGACCGAGCTGGATGGCATTGAGGATCTCAAAGGCATTATCGTTCTCGCCGCGACCAACCGGATCGATATTCTGGATCCGGCCCTGCTGCGCGCAGGCCGATTCGACCGGCTGCTGGAACTGCGGCCGCCCGACGAAAGCGACCGGCTGGCAATCCTGAGGGTGCACACCCGCGGCAAGCCGCTCACTGCGGATGTGGACCTGGAGGAGCTGGCCCGAACCACCGAGGGGTTTAGCGGAGCGGATCTGGAAAGCCTCTGCCGTGAGGCGGGATTGGCGGCCATTCGCGAGTTTCTGGCGCAGGGGAGTGATCAGCCGCTGACGGCTTTCCAGATCCGCCTGGCGCATTTTGCACTCGCACGCCAGAGAGTTGCGCCGAGCTGAGGCGGGGGCCCAGGAACGTGCAGGCCTCGACGGCGCAACCGGAGAAAGTGATGAGGGAATCATCCTCAGCTCAGAGGGGGGTGGAGGTCTGGCCCGAAGGCGCGGCGGTCATCGACGGGTGGCTGTTCGAGTGTCTCCCGCAAGCGGCCCTTCTGCTGGATCGGCATCTCCGAGTGGGCCTGGCCAACCGGGCGGCCTCCGAACTCTTCCAGGTCGCGCCCGCGGCGTTGGTCGGGTCGCCGATCACGGACCTGGTCCCTCACCAGAGCGTCGCCAAGATGATCCTGGATTTCGGACAGGAGAGCGTGAAGGAGATCGAGATCCATCCCTCGCCCGAGCAGGAGATTCGCCTGGCGAGGATTCTCAAGATCACCGTCGTGCGATTGCCCGGCGGCTGCTCATCCGAGGGCCCGCAGCTCGCCGGCGCGCCTCCCTGCGCGCCACGCGGCGCCTTTCGCCTGCTGCTGCTCGAAGACGTCACCGAAAAGGCGAGGACCGAAGAGCAGCTGGTGCAGGCGGAACAGTTGGTGGCCATGGGGCAACTGGCCTCGGGGATCGCCCACGAGCTGGCGAACCCGCTGAGCAGCATGAGCTCCAACCTCCAGTACGTGTGGGAGAAGCTGAAAGGCAGCGGGGACCCCGCGCTGACTGGCGCGGTCGAGATCACCCTGGACCACCTGGACGAGATGCGGCACTTGCTCCGCAGCCTGTTGGACTTTACGGTGCAGCACCGGCCCCACTACCAGGCGACGGACGTTCACGACCTGCTCCGCCAGAAGCTGGCGTTCATGGGCAGGGAAGCCGAGGAGCAAGGGGTGGAAGTCGCCGTCTCGTTTGCGCCCGCACTGCCGCCCTGCCACCTGGATGCCCGGACGGTAAAGCAGGCGCTGCTCAACATATTGAAGAATGCTCTGGAGGCCATGCCCCACGGCGGAAAGCTCCACGTCATAACCCGAATGGGCTACTCGGCGCCGTGCGGTGGCGACGTGGTGGTCATCGAGATCCAGGACACCGGCGCGGGGATCGAGGAGGCCGAGTTGCGCAAGGTCTTTCGGCCACTGTATTCGACCAAGCCCAGGGGCACAGGGCTAGGACTTCCCTTCTGCCGTCAGGTGGTCGAGGAACACGGGGGAGAGATCCACCTCGCCAGCCAGAAAGGGCGCGGCACGACGGTTACCTTGTTGTTTCCCGTTCAACAGGAGGATCTCGCGGCAGAATAGGGGATTCGGCCGAGGGTCCCGTCCATGGACCAGACGGCAAGCGTTCTGATTATCGACGACGATCCGGAGATCCACCAGACACTGGTTTCGGTGCTCAGTCCGGCGTTCTCCGTGCATTCGGCCTTTAGTGGAGAGGAAGGTCTGACGGAGTGCGAACGGCTCCAGCCGGATCTGGTGCTGCTGGATCTGATGCTGCCGCAGATGAGCGGCCTGGCGGTTCTCCGTAGCTTGAAACGAATGAGCCGGGACGCCGTGGTCATCATGATGTCCGCCTATGGCCAGATCCGCACCGCGGTCCAGGCCATTCAGTCGGGCGCCGCCGACTACCTGGAGAAGCCGTTCGACAAGCGCAGACTGCTGGGCGAGATCGACCAAATCCTCGCGGTCAGGGCGTCCAGGAAGGCGTCCATTCGCGACCGGATCATCGGCGAAAGCCGCGCCATCAAACGCGTCTGGAAACAGGTGGAGCAGCTTGGTCCGACCGACATCCCCATCCTGCTCCAAGGCGAGACCGGGACCGGCAAAGAGCTCTTCGCCCAGGCCTTGCACGAGACCTCGAAGCGTGCGCGGGGGCCCTTCGTCGCGATCGATTGCGGCACACTGCCCGAACAACTGGCCGAAAGCGAGCTGTTTGGGTACGAAGAAGGGGCCTTCACCGGCGCGGTCAAGAAGAAGCCCGGAAAGGTCTCCTGGGCCGACGGAGGAACTCTGTTTCTGGATGAGATCGGGGTCCTGCCGTTGAGCTGTCAGTCCAAACTCCTGCGCCTGGTGGAACAACAGAGCTTTGTGCCGTTAGGTGCGCGGGATTCTCGCATCAAGCGGCTGGAAGTGCGCTTCATCAGCGCCACCAACGTCCCCTTGCAGGATGCCATCGAGACGGGCTCCGTCCGCCGGGATCTCTACCACCGCCTGAACGGATTGACCATCGAGCTGCCGCCACTCCGTGACAGAGACGACGACCTGGAGCTTCTGACTCAGCATTTCCTCGATCAGTACCGCCGCCACGGATGTCCGGAACTCGAAATCTCCCCGGAATGCCTGGACCTGTTTCATTCCTACTCCTGGCCCGGAAACGTCCGTGAACTGCAACAGGTTGTGGTCGCCGCCGCGGCTCTGGGCGGGCCTCGGATCTTGCCCGAGCACCTTCCTGCCTGCCTGCGGCAGCGCGCGAGCGTGGCAGCCGCTGCGCAGGCACAGGCGGGCGGTACCCCCATCGAGTCGTTCCATGTCAATCTGCGCAGCATCAAAGAGCGGGCCGGCAGAGAAGCGGAAAAGAAGGCGATCCTCGAGTTACAGAAACAGACCCACGCGAGCCGTCAGGAACTGGCGCGCATTCTGGGCGTGGATCCCAAGACTTTGCGGTCGCGCCTCCGCGAGATAGAGCGGGAGTCCGCCGATAACCTGAGTCCGGAAACGAGCGACTCATGACCGAGCGCCAGGGTATTCACCTTAGTTACAGATCCTCAGTACTTAGGGGATACGCAGAGCGGTGTAAGTGGGTGGACTAAGAGCATGGAGCCCTGTTGGGAACCGCTTCCCGACGTTGGGAGCCGCCGCCCGATCCACGAGCGAGACGTGAGCTTCTGTGCCGCGCTAAGTCCCGTAGAATCGAGCCTGCCGTGACATGCCCTCCATGGCTCGCCGCGTGCATGGTCGGAACATTGGAGAAAGGAGGTGCACGATGGCAACAGTCCAGAAGACAACGGATGCTTCGAGCTTGGCCGAGGTTATCGATCGCATTTTGGATCGCGGCATAGTGATCGACGCATTTGCACGCGTCTCGCTCGTGGGCATCGAATTGCTGTCCATTGAAGCCCGCGTGGTCATTGCTTCAGTCGATACTTGGCTGAAGTACGCCGAAGCGGTTGGTTTGACGGCCACGGCAGCAGCTCCGGCCTAAGTCTGGAACCGGGCAGGCCGGGAATCAGAGCGAAGTACCGGCCTGCCTTGCCCGAGAGTCCGCAGGCGCTCGGAGCGGACGCCCGGGTTGGAAAGAGAATCCCGAAGCGTGGGCAGGATCTTACTCTCCGCGCGGTGAGTGACCGGTAGAGCAGGAAAGGAAAAGTGCCATGGGGAAGATCAAGACTGATATGGAAGAGTTGGTGAACAAGGTTCGGTCGTCGGTGGTCGCGCGACGTGTCGGAGTCAAGCACGTGCGCGATGAGACTCACGGGGTGCTGACGGAAGACCGCAAGGAGCGTCACGCGCGCGCGAAGCGCCTGGTGGCACAGGCCGATGCGCTGGGAACGAAATTGCAGCAGCAGGGCAGCGATCGCGTGGAAGCGGCGCGGGAGGCGAAACGAGGTCTCGGCCGGGGCGCGGCCAGACGAAGGACTGCGGTTCGCGAGAATCACTCCCGGATGAGCGGCCACTTGAACAACTTGCAGCAGGAACGAGGCAGAATGGCCGGCCAATTCAGGCAATCCGTGCAGGAGGAGGTCGAGGGCATCCGTGCCGCCGTGGGCGCGTTGAAAAGTGGTGTTCAGGCCATGATGAACGGGATTGGCGCAGATGTGGCCGAGGCAACCCGGCTGTGGCGGACAGGTCCCGCGCGCGGGAACTGAGAGCGTCAGGACCGAAGGGCCGGATCGCGGGACAGGACGGGGACGGAGAGGAGCGGTTCGGCTGCACGCGGTGTGTGTAGTCCGCCGAAGAGGAGTCCGGCAATGGGCAAACTGAGCAGTGCCATGCAACGCCTGGTGGAAAAGGTTCGGTTCTCGGCCGACGCCCGCCACGGCGCACTGGGCGTGATTCGCTGGGCCACCCGTGCGGCGCTGGACCGGTCCCGTAGGGAGCGGCGGGACAAGGGGCGCGAGGCTAGGCGGAGCGCCCGAAGGCAGGTTGCGGAGATCCGTGGAGCCGTGAGCCGGTTGAAACACTCGGCGCGGTCCGTGCTCGGTGGCATCGCCGCGGATGTCCAGGCTGCCACCGAACTCTGGCGCCACGCCTCGGCCGCCCTGGGCGGCGAACCAGTCTGCCAGTCCACCCTAACGGCCGCTCCACCGCCGGCGGAGGCTTCGGCGGGCGAACGGGCGCGGCCATCGAAGCCGGGCAAGCGCGAACGAGTGCTGGGGATCGTCCGGGGGCACGTGGACGGGATTCGGCTGGTGGATATCGGCAACGAACTAGGGGTGGATTGGCGCAGCCTGGTTGGCGTCGCCAAGAGTCTGTTAGAGGAAGGGACGATCGAGAAGATCGATTGTCTCTACTATCCCGTCGAGGACTGAGCTCACAAAGGGAGAGCGCAATGGAGCAACGACAGACCGTTCTGCGGTTGGAGCCTCGGGACGATTTCATCATGACCCCTCTGATCGAGGGGATCTGTAAACGCGCGACGGCCTACCTGGACGCCGGGTATGCGTGCCACTTCAGCGGGTCGGCCGGAACCGGAAAGACCACGCTGGCGCTGCACGTAGCGAGCCAGCGGAAGCGGCCGGTCATGCTGATTTTCGGCAACGAGGAGTTTGGAACCTCGGATCTGGTGGGCGCCGAGAAAGGAATGCTGTCCACCAAGGTGGTCGACAATTTCATCCATTCGGTTCTCAAGACCGAAGAGAGCCACCGTACGCAATGGGTGGACAACCGTCTGACCACGGCCTGCAAGTATGGGTACACGCTGGTTTACGACGAATTCTCGCGCTCCCGGCCGGAGGCCAACAACGCGCTGCTCACCATCCTGGAGGAGGGCATCATGGCTCTTCCGGAGAGCTCCTGCGGCGACAGCTACATGCGGGTGCACCCGGACTTCCGGGCCATCTTCACCAGCAACCCCGAGGAGTACGCGGGCGTTCACAAGACGCAAAACGCGCTGATGGACCGCATGATCACCATCGAGCTCGAACACTACGACCGCGAGACCGAGATCGCGATCTCCCGGGCTCGCGCCGGCTTGGACGGCCGGTCCGCCGAAATCGTCGTGGACCTGATCCGCGAGTTCCGCAAACTGGGCATCTCCAACTACCGGCCCACGATCCGGGCCTGCATCATGCTGGGCCGGGTGGTCCGGCTTCGCGGCGGACAAATCCGGGCCGGCGACCCGGTCTTTGTGGAGACCTGCCTGGACGTGCTGGGAACCGACATGCTCAAGATTCGAAAAGACGGCGCCTCGGTGGCCTCGGAAGAGGTCGCGGATCTCATCCGCAGAATCGCCTGAGCGCGAGGGAACAATCCATGAAACGACTGGAACATATCCGCACGTTGCGCAATCAAGCGAGCCGCTTTCAAGCCAAGACCCCGCACGGAGCGATGATGGTCCTGGCGCAGATCGCCCAGGAGAAGCAGCGGCTGGAACAGGAACGAGGCACCTGGGCGAGACGGATTGAGAAGATCGAGAAACGCTTGAAAGACATTGCCGGAATGGAGGAGAAACTCTCCGTGCTGGCGAGGCTGGCCCGTCCCTCCGGCGGTTCCCGCACCAGCGAGGAGGGAACCCCGGCGGACCTGGTGGCTGGCCTTCCGCCGGGATTCAAGGAAGTGACCGTGAGGTACTGACGGCCCGCACCCAAGCCGTGGATTCCTCGCGTGGCGCGGGCGGAGTCGCCGGCGTCCCCGAGGCGGACGGGAGTGGCGGCGCGGGCTGCCCGAAAGGAGACCGCCAAGTGAGCCCAATTCGGCTTTCGATGAGAGCGCTGGCGCGCCTGGATGCGGAAGGAAGGATCTTGCTGCCCGCCAATATCCGCCGGGCGCTGGGATTGAGGCAAAACCAGGTGCTGGAACTCAGAACCACCGGAAACGGCCGTAGCCGGGGCCTAATGGTTTTGCCCCGGACCGGCCGATAGATGGAGGATGGCCAACACACCCATGTCAACGTCGGGCAAGTACCTGTACGGTTTCGTCGCGGGGGATTTCAAACTCACCAGGGAACTGCTGGGCTTGGCCGATGCCCCGGTTCACTCGATCCAACTCGAAGACATAGCCGCCATCGTAAGCGATCACTCCGTCGAGAAGCTCTCCCTGCTCCGCAAGAACGTGGAGCCGCACCACCGGGTCATCCGGGAAATCAGCGCCCAAAGCACACTCATCCCCGCCACCTTCGGCCACATTTCCGATACCAAAGAGCAGATTCTGGCAGTGCTTCGGGACAACCACGCCGCGATCGGGGAGGAGCTGCGGAGACTCTCGGGGAAGGCGGAGATGGGCGTGAAGCTGGTCTGGGACGTGGACAACATTTTCGACTTCTTTGTGGGTGCGGATCGCGAACTGAGGAACCGGCGGGATCGCGTGTTCGGCAAGTCGCGCCCGACGCTGGAAGACAAGCTCGAACTGGGAGCGTTCTTCGAAAAGCTGCACAAACGCGAGCGCGAACGCCTCGGGAACCAGATCATCGAGGCGCTGCGGCCGGTCACCTGCGAGTTCCGGGTGAACGCTCCGGCGGAGGAGAAGATGGCGCTGAATGCGGCCTTCCTGATCGAGCGGGCGAGAGAGAAGGAATTCGAAGAAGCGCTGTACAAGGCGGCGGGCCTGTTCGACTCCAATTTCGCCCTGGATTACAACGGTCCGTGGCCGCCATACAACTTCGTACGGCTCACGCTCAAGCTGGCCGCCTCGGAAGCGGCCGCACGGGGCTAGGACGATGTTCCTGGTCGACGACTTGCTTCTATCCCCCGCCAGGGGACTGCTTTTCGTCTTCAAGGAGCTCGGCAAACGGGCGCGGGAGGAGTTGTTGGATGACGAGGCGGTCCGCCACGAGTTGCGCGAGACCTACATGCTGCTCGAGACCGGACGGATCACCGAGCGGGAATTTGAGCGGCGCGAGCGCAAGCTCGTCGGCCGCCTGGAGGCAATTGAGCGGATGCGATCGGAAATGAGGTGACGATATGGGCAGCCTGGCGGCGCTCAGCCAGAAGTTGGAATTGTCCGAGGCAATGTACAGGGCCACGCAGGGGCTGGCGGTCTTGAAGCTGAAGCTCTCCGGCGTCAGCGGCGTTTCCAGGACCGACCAGGGGTGGAGGGTCGTCCTCGAACTGGTCGAGAGGGCTGCGGTCCCCGACACCATGGATCTCCTTGGCGTCTACGAAGTCCAGCTCGATCACACCGGGGAGCTGATCGGCTACGAGCGGACCCGTATCCGCCGGCGCTGCGATCTGGAAGAGAGAGCGGATTGAGGTAGTGTGCCAGACGAGTTCCGGAAGCCCGGGCATCTTGCAGCAGGGCCGCTGAGCGCCCTGGCGGACCAGAGCATCCGGCTCCTGCTCGTGGGAGGCAAAGGCGGGGTGGGAAAGACCACCACCGCGGCGGCGCTGGCGATCCACCTGGCACAGCGATTCCCACAGCGTCGCTATCTGGCGGTCTCCACCGGCCCTTCGCACCTGCTCTCCGGCATTCTCGGCGCCAGCCTGGGGGCCGTCCCCCAGCCGGTACCCGGGACCGCCAACCTGCTCGGCCTCGAGATCGACGCCGTGGGCCTGCTTCGCGGTTTCAAGACCAGGCACGGCAAGGCGCTGAGGATGATCCTCGGCCGAGGCACCTATCTGGATGAGGAGGACATCTCCCGTTTCCTGGAGCTGTCCTTCCCCGGGTTGGACGAGTTGATGGCCATGATCGAGCTCATCAACCTGATGAAATCGGGCGACTACGACTCGATCGTTGTCGATACGGCCCCCACCGGCCACACCCTCCGGCTGCTGGCGCTGCCGGCGCTGACTGCCGCCTGGGTGTCGATGCTCGACCGGATGCTCGAGAAGCACCGCTTCATGAGCAAGGTCTACACGCACCGCTACCGGCGGGACGAGGCGGATGAGTTCATCGACAAGCTGAACCGGGATCTTACCCGGTTGACCGCGGTGCTCCGCGACCAGCAACAATGCCGGTTCCTGGTAGTGACGCTGCCCGAGCCGGTGGTGATCGCCGAGACGCAGCGTTTGCTGGAGGGTCTGCGCCAGAGAGGCATGGCGGTGGCGTGCCTGGTTGTCAACAGGCTACTCCAATCTCCGGGCCGATGTCCGCTCTGCCGCTCGCGGTGGCGGCCGCAGCGGACCCTGCTTCGGGCGTTGGCCGAACGGTGGCCGGACCTCCCCATCGCGGTTCTTCCGAACACCGCGGAGGAAATCCGGGGCGCCTCCGCACTGGCGGCGTTCCTGGACTCCGCGTCCAGCGCGGGCGATCACCCTCCCGCGGGACTTGCCGGTCCGGACCCCGACCCGGCAGAGCCCAGCGCGCTTCCGCTTCCGGAGGCCGGCCGGGAGGTCTTCCTGTTTTGCGGCAAGGGCGGGGTGGGAAAGACCACATTGGCCTGCGCTTTCGCACTTCAGCTCAGCCGAACGTATCCGGAACGCCGGGTTCTGCTCTTCTCCACCGACCCGGCCCACTCGCTATCCGATTGCCTGGCGCAGAGGGTTGGTCCGGAGGATACGGGGATCGACGGCGCGGGGAACCTGTTCGCTCGCGAGATCGATCCGGAGGTCCTGTTTGCCGCGTGGAAGCGGGCCTACAGTCGTGAAATCGAATCGGTGTTCGCCGGCTTCTCGTCACGCGGCGGCTTCGAGGTCCCGTTCGACCGCGACGTGATTGCGGGCCTGCTGGACCTCACCCCCCCTGGCCTGGACGAATTGATGTGCCTGGCGGAACTGGCGGATGAGATCGAGCGCGGGGCGTACGACTTCTACGTGCTGGATACCGCTCCCGGCGGCCACACGGTGCGGTTTCTCGAACTCCCGACGGTGGTTCGGGACTGGCTGCGCACGATCTTCCACATCCTGTTGAAGTATCGTCAGCTCGTGCGCCTGCCGGAGGCTTCGGAAGCTCTGGTGGAAATGTCCCAACGCATCAAGAGGATTCAGCAGGTCTTCGGCGATCCGGCCCGTTGTGAGGCCATCGCCGTCACTATCCCCGCTCAGGCCGCGCGCGAGGAGACCGGGCCCCTGATTTCGGCGCTCGAGCGGGCCGGAGTCCGGACCCGGCGGATGCTGGTGAACCAGGTGATCGAGGCTGCGGGAAGCTGCCGCCATTGCGGTCTGGCGGCTCAACAGCAAGCCCAGGAACTAGGGCAGCTTCGCGATTCGTTCCCCGGCCTCGATATCGTGATCTTCCCGCTGCTTGCCGGAGAGCTTAGGGGAACGGACAGCCTGGTCAGGCTGCTGCGATTCACGCACGCCCAGGAACTCTCGCCAGCCGAGGTACTCCAATGAACCATGCCTCACCAGGACCGGTCTTGCGCGCTTCGACTCCGCTCCCCTCCCGACCCTGCCACTTGCGAGGCCAGGTCACGCTTTGCGACGTTCTGGATCGGGTGCTCGACACGGGGGCGGTAGTCAGCGGCGAGATCGTTATTTCCGTCGCCGGAGTGGACCTCCTGTACCTGGGGCTTAACCTCGTGGTGGGTTCGGTCGAAACGCTCCGGGACGGCGGACGCGTTCGAGGATCCGAATCATGAGCCACCCCGAGACGTGTAAGCTCGTAATGGAGTTCGGCGACCCCAGCGCCGCTCCTCCCGCCGCGCCCCGAACGCACGTTAACATCGAGCCCGGGAAGGTGGAACAAGGCCTCCTCAAGCTGGTGCTGACCTTGGTGGAACTGATCCGGCAGTTGATGGAGAAACAAGCCCTGCGGCGGATTGAGGCGGGTTCCCTGACCGACCCGGAGATCGACCGGCTGGGCACGACCCTCATGCAGCTCGAGGACAAGATCAAGGAGCTTCAGGAGCAGTTCGAGATTGACGAACTCAACATCAACCTCGGACCGCTCGGCAACTTGCTGTAGGAACAGGAGTCGCAGCCGATGCCACAAATCGTGCATTCGAACGAGACGACGAATCTGGCCGACCTGCTGGAGCGGGTCCTCGACAAGGGGATCGTGATCGCCGGAGACATCAAGATCAAGCTCGTCGAGATCGAGCTGCTGACCATCAACATTCGGTTGCTGATCGCCTCGGTGGACAAAGCCCGGGAAATGGGAATCGATTGGTGGACGCGCTCTCCATTCCTCAGTTCCAACGCGCCTCCGGAACTGCCCGCGCCCGCCCCCCGGCTGGAGTCGGAGGTCGAGGAACTCAAAAAACGGCTCGCGCGGCTGGAGGCATCGTAGCCGCCTGGAACGCGGAGCCTCCCAGCCTCGCCTGTGCGAGCCCGATCTTCTCACACCCATTCGAAGCGAGGCGCCGCGCGAGGCCGGTAGATTCAAGGCGCGCGAAGGGGGGAGCCCGCAGGCGTACTTGAACGGTACGTCGAGGACTCACCCCGAGCGCAACGCCGAAGATACCGGCCTCCCGCAAGCCGCAGCCGAAGGAGTGTGAGAAGATCGGGCTAGGATGCAGGCGTTTCCAGGAGGCCGAGCATGGGTGAATTGCGGGAATCAGGGCGCCTCAGCCGGCGCCAGTTTGCGGCCCTGGCCGCTGCCGGGAGCGCCTCGGGAGCGCTGCCGGCCCAGGCGATCCCACAGAACACGGGGGTTCAGGACGCCGCGCCGCCGCCCCCGCGGGAAGGGACTGAGCCGCGAGCGGCCCCGTTTCGGGAGCCGCTCTCCTTCACGCGGAAGGACGCGCCAGCCAGGGTGCAGCCGTTCCCGCTGACGCAGGTTCGGCTGGCCGCCGGGCCGTTCCGGGACGCGCAGGAGGCGAACCGCGGCGTCCTCCAGCGGTTGCCTGCCGACCGCCTGATTCACACCTTCCGGCTCAACGCCGGCATGCCCTCGCCGGCCCAGCCCCTGGGCGGCTGGGAGAAGCCGGACTGCGAGCTGCGAGGCCACTTCACGGGCCATTTCCTGTCGGCTTGTGGCCTGCTGTACTCCGCCACGGGGGACCAGGAGATCAAAGCCAAGGGCGACTACATCGTTGCCGAGCTCGCAAAGTGCCAGCGGAAGCTCGCCGGCGGGTACCTCAGCGCGTTCCCCACGGAATTCTTCGATCGGTTGAAGGCCCGGAAGAAGGTCTGGGCGCCATTCTACACGCTCCACAAGATCATGGCGGGCATGCTCGACATGCACCAGCACTGCGGCAATCGCCAGGCGCTCGAAGTGCTCCAGGGCATGGCGGACTGGACCGGCGCGTGGAGCGCGCCGATCCCCGAGCCGCACATGCAGGATATCTTGGACACCGAATACGGCGGCATGAACGACATCCTGTACCTTCTCGCCGCCGCCACCGGCGACGACCGCTACGCCAGAATCGGCGACCGGTTCACCAAGAAGCGGTTCTTCAATCCGCTCGCGCTGCGGCGCGACGAGCTGCGCGGGTTGCACGTGAACACGCACATTCCCCAGGTGATCGGCGCGGCGCGGCGTTATGAACTCAGCAGCGACCATCGCTTCCGCGACGTCGCGGACTACTTCTGGTACGAAGTGACGGGCGCGCGGGCTTACGTTACCGGCGGAACCAGCAACGGCGAAGGATGGCGGGTGGACCCCGGCCGGCTCGCGGCCGAGCTCAAGCTGGGGCCGGACACCGCCGAGTGCTGCTGCGCCTACAACATGCTCAAGCTGACGCGGCAGCTCTACGGGTGGACGGCCGATCCGCGGTACTTCGACTATTACGAGCGCACGCTGCTCAATCACCGGATCGGCGCGATTGAGCCGCGGACGGGCGCCACGATCTACTTTCTCTCGCTCGCGCCGGGCGCCTGGAAGACGTTCAACTCCGAGTACAACTCCTTCTGGTGCTGCACGGGCACCGGCATCGAGGAGTTTTCGAAGCTGGCCGACAGCATTTACTTCCACGACGCCGAAGACCTCTACGTGAACCTTTTCGTTCCTTCGGAAGTGAACTGGGCCGAGAAGGGCGTCCGGGTCCGGCAGGAAACCAGGTTCCCCGACCACGAGAGCACGACGCTGGTGGTGAGCGCGGCGAAACCCGTGCACATGACCATGCACATCCGCGTGCCGTACTGGCTGACGTCGGGCGGCTCGGTGAAAATCAACGGCGCCGCCGTCGAGGCATTCTCAAGTCCCGGCAGCTACCTGAGACTGTCCCGCCTCTGGAAGAACGGCGACCGCGTCGAGATGCAGCTTCCCATGCGGCTGCGCATCGAGGCGATGCCGGACGACCCGTCGGTGCAGGCGATTCTGTATGGGCCGCTGGTGCTGGCGGGGAAGCTCGGATCCGAGGGACTGACCAAGGAGATGATTGTGGACCACATGGGTCCCGAGGTGCAGCGGCTTCCGATGGAGGTGCCGGCCTTCCGCGCATCCGGCGCCGACCCGGCGGCCTGGATCAAGCCGGGAAGTGGGGAGGCGCTGGCGTTTCGGACTGCCGGACAAGAGCGGAACGTGACGCTGGTGCCACTCAACAGGTTGTTCGGCGAGCGTTACTCCGTCTACTGGCAGGTTTCCTGATCCTCGATGGCGGCAGACGTGAGAGACTTTCAGTATGCCTGACAAAGTGCGATGGGGCGTCCTGGGTGTGGCGAGGATCGCCACCGAGAAAGTCGTTCCGGCCATGCAGCGGGGCGAGCATTCGGAAGTCGTCGCCATGGCCTCGCGCGACATCTTCAAGGCTCGGAGCGCCTGCGTCGAACTCGGAGTTCCCAAGGCTTACGGTTCCTACGAGGAACTGCTCGAGGATCCGGACGTGGACGCTGTGTACAACCCGCTGCCGAACCACCTGCACGTGCCGTGGTCCATCCGGGCGGCCGAGGCCGGCAAGCACGTGCTGTGCGAAAAGCCGATCGCGATGAGTGTCGCCGAGTGCCGCATGCTCATCGAGGCCCGCGACCGGGCCGGGGTGAAGATCGGCGAAGCGTTCATGGTCCGCACCCACCCGCAGTGGCTGCGCGCGCGGGAGCTGGTGCGCTCCGGCCAGGTCGGCGATCTGCGGGCCATCGTGGGGATTTTCAGCTTCTTCAATCGCGATCCGGACAACATTCGCAATATCCTGGAATTCGGCGGCGGCGCGCTGATGGACATCGGCTGCTATCCCATCCAGACCTCGCGGTTTGTCTTTGGCGAGGAGCCCGTTCGCGTTCTGGGCCTGGTGGAATACGATCCCGACTTGGGCGTCGACCGGCTGACCTCCGCCCTGCTCGATTTCCCTTCCGGACACGCCGTCTTTACATGCGGCACACAGCTCGTGTCCTATCAGCGTATGCAGATCCTCGGGACGCGCGGCCGCATCGAGATCGAGATCCCCTTCAACGCACCGCTGGACCGTCCCTGCCGCCTTCTTGTGGACGACGGCGCCGACGTGTTCGGCGGCGGCATCGCGGAGCAGGAGTTCCCCGTCTGCGATCAATACGCGATTCAGGGCGAACTGTTCTCCCGTGCGATCCTCGAGGGAACTGAAGTGCCTACGCCACTGGAGGACTCGATCTCGAACATGGCGGTGATCGAGGCTGTTTTCCGGTCGGGCCAGACAGGCGCCTGGGAGCGGCCGTGACGGGAGGCTGCCCGGCGACGCGATCCACTCGCGCGATTCTCTCGGTCGCCCTTATCCACCAATTCTTACTTCAAAGCCCCGGGCGCTGAGTTCGCTGGCGATCCGGCTCACCTCGGCGGCAGGCGGCGGCTCGATGCCGTCGAGACGGCGCGTCATTCCGAGTCGCCTGTACTTGTCCGATCCGATCTGATGGTACGGCAGCAGGTCGATCCGTCGCAGGCCGAGCCGGGAGACAAAGCCGGTGAGTGCGCGCATTTCCTCCGGGTTGTCGTTGACGCCCGGGATGAGAGGAACGCGGACGATGATGCTGCGCCCCGCCTCGACCAGCGCCTCCAGATTCGCCAGAATCGGAGCGTTCGACACGCCCGTGTATCTCTCGTGCGCAACCGGATCGAGCAGTTTCAGGTCATACAGCACCAGATCGGCCAGCCCGCCGATCCGCAGCGCCACGTCGCGCTGCGCAAAACCGCAGGTGTCCAGAACCGTGTGGATGCGCCGCTGGCGGCAGCCGGACAGCAGGGCTTCGGCGAATGCAGGCTGCGAGAGCGGCTCTCCGCCGGAAATCGTTACCCCGCCTCCGGACTCGTCAAAAAAGACTATGTCCCGCTCGATCTCCTGGAGCGCTTTCGAGACCGTCATCCGCTGTCCGGGCAGTTGCCGCGCACCCGCGACACAGGCCTCGACGCACGTGCCGCAGCGGCGGCAATTGACCAATGTCCGAACCACACCGTCCTCGATCGCGATCGCTCCGTGCGGGCATGCGGCAACGCAATCGCCGCACAGGCGGCAGCGGCTCTCGACGTACATCAGGCTGGGTTCAAACTCGTGGCTCTCCGGATTGTGGCACCACCAACAGCCGAGCGGGCAGCCTTTGAGGAACACGGTCGTGCGGATGCCCGGGCCGTCGTGCAGCGCGAACCGCATGATATTGGAAACCAGCCCGGAGGTCTCCCCGCCGCTCTGAGTCATGCCGCTCACACGTTGGCCGCCGATGACCGAAACAGGCGCGCCCGGATCAAATTCAGGATGTCGTTGGCCAGAAAGGGCTTCCGCAAAACGGGGAAGTCGTACTCCTGGCACACGGCTTCCTCCTCGGCCGACAACTGAGCGCCGGTCATGATGATGACCTGGGCCTTGGCCGCGCGTCGCTGGAGCAGCACGCCCAGCTCGACGCCGTTTCCGTCCGGCAGCAGGTAGTCGAGCAAAGCCGCGTTGGGCGCCTGGTTCTCCAGGATTTCTTGGGCCTGGCGCGCGCTCTCGGCGGTCAGCAAACGCCAGCCGGCCTGGGCCATGAGGCGCTCCAGGAAGCGCAGCAGTTCGCGGTTGTCGTCCACCAGCAGCACGGTGGGATGCTGCGGGGCGCGGACCGCGGCCTGGTCCAGCGTGCGGATGGAAAGACTCTCCTGGCCCTCGGCCACGTCCACCCGGACGCGGGCCCCGGGGTCGATGCGGCCCGAGGCCACCAGCGTCGCCAGCGGCTGCGTCAGGTAGCGATGGATCGTGCGCTTCAGCTCGCGGGCCCCGTACTCCTGGCTGGTCCCCTTGCGCAGCAGAAACTGCCGGCTCTCGAAGGGAACCTCGATGTGGAAGTACCGTTCGCCGAGCCGCGTGTTGACGTGCCGCTGCAGCTCGGTGATCTGCTGATCCAGGATCGTCGCGAACGATTCCTCGTCCAGCGGCTGGTATGTGATCACGGCGTCGATGCGGTTGACGAATTCGGGCGAGAACTTCTTCCGCACACTCCCCAGCGCGATGCTTTCCAGCTTGCCCAAGAGGTCTTTCCGTTCGTGGAGGGCGCCGGCCTGAAAACCAAAATCGGGATGAATCTCCTTCATCATCTCGCGGGCGCCCAGGTTGCTGGTGAGGAAAATGAGACTGTTGTCGAAGCTTACCGAAGTGTTGTCGCCCAGCCGCAGGACGGCGCGGTCCAGGATGCCCAGCAGCAGGCGGGTCATCGACGGCGCGGCCTTCTCGATCTCGTCGAACAGGACAATCGACAGGTTGCACTTCTCGCTGGTGATCACGTTGAGTTTCTGCTGCGTGAGCATGGGCTGGGTTTCGCGGTGGCCGAGGTACCCAGGCGGGGCGCCGATGAGCTTGGCGACCTCGTGCTCCATCTGGTACTCGCCGCAGTCGATTTTGAGGACGTTCTTCTCGCTGCCGTGCAGGACCTCGGCGAGCGCCTCGACGGTCTTGGTCTTGCCGGTGCCGGTCGGTCCCAGCAACAGGAACACTCCCACGGGCCTGCCCTCGGGAGCAAGGCCCGCCTGGAACATCTCGACGTAGGGGACGATGTACTTCATGGCGGCCGGCTGCCCGATGACCTTCTGCGACAGCAATGCCACCAGGTCGTTGGGGGGAACTTCAGGCGGCCTCTTACTTCTCGCGGCGGTTGTCGGGGGTTTCATTCGCTCGGCTTCCCCTTCTGGCCCCATTATAGCCGCCGCCACCGGATGCCGCGCTGCGCCGGCCTTGCTTTTAGGTTTTTTACCGAAATATTTGCTAGGAATAACTTGTTAGGAATGAGATAATTAGATCCGCGATTCTGCCGCTGGCGCGGCCGTCCCCGTAGGGGTTGTGAATGCGCGCCATGCGGTCGTACTCCGGGCGGTCCTCCAGCAGCCGAACCGCCTCGCGGACGATGCATTCTGTATCGGTTCCCACCAGCTTCACAGTCCCGGCCTGGACCGCTTCGGGCCGCTCGGTCTTCGCCCGCAGTACCAGGATCGGCTTGCCCAGCGAGGGACCTTCCTCCTGAACCCCGCCGGAATCCGTAATCAGCAGCCAGGCGCGGCGCATCAGATCCACGAACGGCACGTATTCCAGGGGGTCCACCAGCACGACATTCGGCCGGCCCGTGAGGTGACGCCGGACCGGCGCCTGCACGTTGGGGTTCGGATGGACCGGGTAGACAATCTGGACATCGGGCCTCTCAGCCAGACGCCCCAGCGCTGTGCAAATCCGTTCGAAGCCTTCGCCGAAGCTCTCCCGGCGATGGGCGGTGACCACAATCAGCTTGCGGGAGGGGTCGAGCTGCGGCCAGTCCAGCCCGCGCAGCTTGCCCTGCTCCAGCTTGTCCCGCACGTAGAGCACGGCGTCTATCCCGGTGTTGCCGGTCACCGCAATGCGCTCGGCGGGCACCCCCTCGGAGGCCAGATTCCCGGCCGCCCATTCGGTGGCGGCGAAGTGGAGGGTCGCCAGACGGGTCGTCAGCAGACGGTTCATCTCCTCGGGGAATGGCTGCCAGATGTCCCAGGTGCGCAGTCCCGCCTCGACGTGGCCGGCCGGGATCTTGTGGTAGAAGCTCGCCAGCGCGCCGCAAAACGTGGTGGTGGTGTCCCCCTGGACCAGCACGATATCCGGACGAGCGGACCGCAGGACCGGTTCCAGCCCCGCGACGATCCGCGAGGTGGACTGCGACAGGGTCTGGTCCGGTAGCATCAGGTCTAAGTCGAAATCCGGAACCACCTCAAAAGCTGCCAGAACCTGGTCCAGGAGCGCCCGGTGCTGGGCGGTCACACACACACTCACCTCGAACTCGGGACGGCTTCTCAGGTGGTTGACGACGGGGCAGAGCTTGATGGCCTCGGGACGGGTCCCGAAGACGAACAGAGTACGGAGCTTTCTGTGGGGCACGGGAATTGCGGAGCGCGTCTACTTGTGCCGGTAGGTGATGCGGCCCTTGGTCAGATCGTAGGGGGAAAGCTCCAATGTGACCCGGTCGCCCGCCAGCACGCGGATGCGGTTCCGGCGCAGCTTGCCGGCCAGGTGGGCCAGGACCGTCCGGTCCTGATCCAGTTGCACGCTGAACAGACCGCTGGGAAACTTCTCGACTACGGTTCCGGTGACTTCAATACTGTCTTCTTTGCTCATTGTCCTCCTGTAGGTATAGGATGAGGGGGGGATGCGAGGAGAGGGGCTGCTCCCCGCAATTCGCACACTTCCGCGCTGCCGATTCGGGATGCAATCGTAATTCGATTATACAGCAGCAGGCGCTCGAATTGACCACCCCCTGCATTTCGCCGCCCCGCTTGTACTACCTTAATGACTGTGCACACTCTGAAGGACAAGGGCGTTCTGGTCACCGGAGCCGGGCGCGGCGTCGGCAAGCGCCTGGCGCTGGGATTCGCCTCCGCCGGCGCGCGCGTCGGCCTGCTGGCGCGGAGCAAAGCGGAACTCGACCTGGCGCATCTGGAGATCGAGCATGCCGGCGGGGTGGCGCTGCGCATCCGCGCCGACGTCACCGACTTCGACGAGATGTGCGCCGCCGCGGACCGCATGCGGGTGCACTTCGGCGGCGTACACGTACTCGTGGCGGCCGCCGCCATCCAGGGGCCGATCGGGCCGCTGGCGGAAAACCCGCCCAAGGCTTGGGCCGAGGCCATCCACACCAACCTGCTGGGGGTGATGTACAGTTGCCGCGCCGTGCTGCCTCAAATGATCGACCGGCGGTCCGGGAAGATCATCGTGCTGAGCGGGGAGGGCGCCGGCGCGCCCCGGCCGAACTTTTCCGCCTACGCGGCGGCCAAAGCGGCGCTGGCGCGGATGGTCGAGACGCTGGCCGAGGAGGTGCGCGACCACAACGTGCAGGTGAACTGCATGGCGCCGGGCGCCGCCTACACCCACATGACCGACCAGATCCTACACGCCGGCGAGCGGGCCGGCTGGAAGGCCCAGGAGGAAGCGCTCGAACTGCGGGTGACCGGCGGCATCGCCCCGGAGAAGCAGATCCAGTTGGCGCTGTTTCTGGCCTCCGAGCGCTCCAACCACGTCAGCGGTAAGCTGATCCACGTCAACGACGACTGGAAACGCCTGGAGACCTCCAACGTGAACCCGGAGCTCTACACCCTCCGCCGGGTGCAGAAGGTGTAGCAGCCGGAGGCGAGACTGCGGCCGGCAGCAACGCAGCCTCCAGCCCTCCCGCCAGGGGTCGGCGATGCCGATCGACCGGTCGCGCATACGCTCGAGCAGGTGCTGCCGGACCCCTGCCGGCAGATGGTCCCAAGTCTCGATCTTGGGCATCAGCCGCCGAAGACCATCCGGCCCAGTTGATCGCCGAGGCGCTTCACTTCCTCCGGGTCCTTCGTGCTGCGGAAGCGATCGGCCAGTTCAAAGAACTCCCGCCGTTTTCGCCTCTCCGCCTCGATCCCGTTTTCGATGAGTTCCACGAGCACCCGGTTAGCGCTGAGCCGTCGGGTTTTCGCCAAGGTACGAACCTGTGCCGCGAGGTTAGCGGGGAGGCTAACGCTCTGTCGCACCGTCTTGTTTGCCGTACCCACCACACCATTATGCATCAAAATGGTGCGAGGGCGTCCGCCCCGGATTCACTGACCGTGAGCCGCTTAAAGGCAGGCGGTTATGGAGACCGCTGACCACCGAGAAAAGAAGATCGCCCACGAAGAAACAGGCCTCCCCGAAGAAAGTCCGATTCTTCAACAGCAGGCGAACGCCGAAAGCGATGTCCTGCTTCAGTTGTTCCCAACCCGCGGTGCCGCGCGAATCCCGGCACTCCTCCTTGATTCGATCCATCCGGCCCATCGTCGCAACGGCCCGCTGACGGGCTTCGGTGGAAGGTACACCGCGGGCCATCAGCTCGCTGGTTTCGCATTCGAGATGTTCGGCCAGTTCGGCCTCCATCTCACGCTCGACCTGCGGCCGCCGCAGCGCGGCGCGCCATCTCAGCGACAGTCGTTGCAGCCAACGCACTGTTCCTCCTAGACCGATTCCAGAATCCCGTTGATGGCCGCCGACAACCGTGTCCAGTTCGCCGCCTCCAGGCGAAGTTGGCGCCGGCCGTCTTGGGTGAGCGAATAGAACTTGGCCGGGCGTCCGGTATGCGACTCCTTCCATTCGCCGCGAATCCAGCCCTCGTGCTCCAGCTTGTGAAGCGCCGGATAGAGCGATCCATGGCTGGCCTGCAAGGTTTCGTTCGACATCTGACGCAGGCGTTGCGAGATGCCCCAGCCGCTTTTGGGTTCAAGCTCGAGGATCTTGAGAATCAGCAGATAAAGAGTCCCCTGCAACAGCGCCGTTGGCTTGCTCACGGTGCCTCCAATCGGGCTTCAGATAACCGCCATATGTCGGTTATCTTAATGTACGACAGCGCCGGTCCGTTGGCAAGATTCGCTGCGCGGATCGGGGAGGGCGCCGGCGTGCCCCGGCCGGCAGCCCCGCCGGGTGGATCACCGGAGAGTTTTCGCGTCACGATGCGCCGTTCCTAACGTATATAGGGATGGTGCGTCTAATCATGTTCCGTTGTGCGGAAGACAAGGGGGACGCGTGCAGACTCTCTTGCAGGACTTGCGCCACGCAGTCCGCGGTTTCCTGAAGGAGCCAGGATTCGCCTCCGTTGCCGCGCTCACGCTGGCAATCGGTATTGGCGCCAACACGGCGATTTTCAGCGTCATCGATGCCACCCTGTTACGCCCGCTGCCGTTCCGCAATCCCGATCGGTTGGCGCGGTTGTACGAGACCGAATCGGCGCCTGGACATTACCCGTTTGCCGGGCCGGATTTCATCGATTGGAAGGCCCAGAACAGCACCTTCCAGGATATGGCCCTGTTTGGCTGGACGGCCGACCTCAACCTGAGCGGCGAGGGGCGGCCAGAGCGTATCCGTGGCGCTCCCACGGAGGCGAACTTCTTCTCTCTGCTCGGGGTCGATCCGATCGTGGGCCGAACCTGGGCGGCGGGCGAGGACCAGCCTGGCAAGGACCAAGTGGCCGTCCTCAGCTATGGGCTCTGGATGAGCCGTTTTGCCGGAGACCGTCATGCGATCGGGCAAACCATCCGGCTGAACTCGCGGCCATACACGATCGTTGGCGTGATGCCGGCCGACTTCAGTTTCCCCTCCTCGGCCCAGCTCTGGACGCCCCTGGATATGAGCACCAGGGGTCTGGGCCAACGGGGAAACCACTGGGCCAACGCCATCGGCAGGTTGAAACCCGGCGTCACCCTCCAGGCGGCCCAGGCCGAGCTGACGCTCATCTCCTCCCGCCTCGAACAGCGCTACCCGGATACGAACCACAAGGTTGGCGCGGTGGTGGCATCGCTGCACGAAGACCTGGTTGGTGCCTCCCGCGACTCGTTGCTCCTGATGCTATCGGCTGTGGCTCTGGTGCTGCTGATCGCCTGCGCCAACGTGGCCAATCTGCTGCTCTCCCGGGCGTTCTCCCGGCAGAAAGAGATGGCCGTCCGCGTTGCGCTGGGCGCGGGCCGGCCCCGGCTGCTGCGACAGTTGCTGACCGAGAGCCTTGCGCTCGCGGTGGTGGGCGGCGCGCTCGGGCTGCTCCTCGGATGGGGCGTCATCGGACTGTTCTCGCGCGCCGAGAGCGTCGCCTTTCCGCGCTTCAACCTCATCCAGCTCGATGCCACGGTGCTGGCCTTTACCTTCGCGGTGGCCCTCGCCACCGGCGTTCTGTTCGGCGTCTATCCAGCGCTCCGGACGTCGCGGCCCGATCTGCACGGGGAGTTGAAGGGCGGCGCCGGAAGCTCGATCAGTCCGGGGCGCCGCCGCCGCTTCACCAGCAAAGCGCTGGTGGTATGCGAGTTTGCGCTTTCGCTAATTCTGCTGGCGTCGGCCGGGCTTCTGTTGAAGGATTTCGCGCGCTTGCGCAACCTCGACATCGGCGTGCGCCCCGCAGGCGTCTGGACCGCCGCGATTCGGCTGCCCGAGGCCAACTACGCCGCCGGCCAGAAGCAGTTCAACTTCTCGGAGGCGCTGCTGGATCGATCCAGGCAAATCCCCGGAGTGGATATGGCCGCAGTGAGCGATCGTATGCCGCCCGAGGGCGGGGGCAATTACTACATCGCGATCCGCGGGCGGCTCTCGTCGCCCATGAGCGGCCCGCTCGTCGAGAATCATTCCGTCTCTCCCGGGTACTTCCAAGTAATGGGTGTGCCGCTGCTCCAGGGACGCACCTTCACGCCCGCCGACGTCCAGATGGTTTTGGCGTTGAACGCGCGAATGCGCCAACTCTGGGAGACCGGCGCCCCCCCGCCCGCCGGCCTCGCCGACGACATCGTCTATCCCGTGGTGATCAACGAGAGCATGGTCCGCGCTTTCTGGCCGGACCAGAACTCGCTCGGCCAGATGTTCTCGCACAACGGCCTCCACGGTCCGTGGCGGCAGGTGATCGGGGTGGTGCGCGACGTCCGCCAGCGGGGTCTCACCCAGAAGCCCGTCCCGGAGGCGTACGACGTCTTCGGTGGCCGCTCCGGGTTCTTCCTGGTTCTTCACGCCTCCGTCCAGCCGTCCAGCTTGACTGCGGACGTCCGGCGCGCGCTGGAGCAACTCGATCCCGGCATTCCGTTGTTCAAGGTTCGCACCATGGACGAGGTCATGGCCGACAACGCTCAGGGTCAACGATTCCTCAGCCTGCTCATCGGATCCTTCGCGGCGCTGGCCGCGCTCCTGGCGGCGATCGGGATTTACGGAGTGCTCTCGTACATCGTAACCCAACGCACCCGCGAGATCGGCGTTCGCATGGCACTCGGCGCGAGCCGAAATCGCGTTCTGGGCGAAGTCCTGCGGGAAGGTGGGCGCCTGGTTCTGTTGGGCTTCCTCGTTGGCATGGCCGGCGCTATCGCCGCCGGACGCGTCCTGGCGAGTCTGCTGCACGAGGTGCAGCCCGGCGATCCAACGGTTCTCCTCGCGACTGCCGGGCTGTTGGCCGCGGTTGCGCTCGTCGCCTGCTATCTGCCCGCCCGCCGCGCCGCCCGGCTCGATCCGATGCGGGCCCTCAGCTACGAGTGAGCCGCGGCTTTAGAATCGACGCCCTGGGCTCTGGAGAAACCGCCGGCCGAACGAATCGGGTATCCTTGGTGCGAAGCGGGAGATTTTGGTTCTCATGCCATCGCTACGATTCGCGGTTCTCTTCCTGTTGCTGGCCTCCGCGGCCAGTCTCAATGCCCAGTGGAATCCGTTGAACCCGGTCACCGGCGTTCAGCAGCAACCCGGCGGCGTGCTGTTCACCATGCAGACGGGCGTCATGCGGGTCGAGGTCTGTACCGATTCCATCATCCGCGTCACCTATTCGCCCACCTCCTCAATTCCGAATCCCCCGGACTATGTCGTAACCAAAACCAGTTGGCCCGCCGCGCAGTGGACCATCGAGTCCACCGATAAGAGCGTGAGCCTGGTCACCGGGCGGCTCAAGGCGACGGTGAATCGCGAGGACGGCTCGATCTCCTACTTCGACCTGGCGGGCAAGAATCTCGTGAACGAAGGCCCGCGGACGATGACCCCCGCCAAGGTCAACGGCGAGGACACCTACCGGTCCGAGACCTTCATCAAACTCTGGGGGTCCATGGAAGCCTTCTACGGGCTCGGCCAGCACCAGGCCGGCGTCTGGAATTATCACGGCGAATCGGTGGACCTGGGCCAGGACAACACCAACATCTCGATCCCGTTTTTCCTGTCCAGCAACGGATACGGCATCTTCTGGAACAACGCCTCCCTTAGCAGGTTCAACAACCGTTTCGTGCACGCCCTTTACCTCAGCTCGGAAGTGGCCGACACCATCGACTACTACTTCCTCTACGGGCCCGAGTTCGATAAGATCATCGCCGGCTATCGGGAGCTGACCGGCGCCGCGCCCATGTTCGGCAAGTGGGCCTACGGCTTCTGGCAGTGCAAGAACCGCTACAAGACGCAGAAGGAGCTGCTGGAGGTGGCGCACAAGTACCGCGAGCTGCACATCCCGGTCGACAACATCGTTCAGGACTGGTTCTGGTGGAACAAGAAAGGGGAGCACGTGTTCAACCAGAACTATCCCGATCCGAAGGGAATGGTCGACGACCTGCACCGGAACCACTTCCACCTGATGATTTCGGTCTGGCCGTTCTTCGACCGCGGCTCGGCGGTCTACGACGAGATGGACAAGAACGGCTGGTTCATCGATCGCACCAAAGTCGCGGGATTCCATCCCCAGGGCATGGCGGTATACGACGCCTCGAACCCCCAGGCCCGCGCCTACTACTGGCAACTCATGAACAACGCCCTCTTCAAGATCGGCGTGGATGCCTGGTGGCTCGACACGGTGGAGCCGGAAACCGAGGGCCGCGAGGCGAACATCCAATTGGGCCACAAGCTCGCCATTGGCAGTGGCGACCGCTACGTGAACCTCTATCCGCTCAACACCACCCGGGGCGTCTACGAGGGCCAGCGCGCCGCCTCGGACCATAAGCGGGTCTTCATCCTGTCGCGCTCGGCGTTCGCCGGCAACCAGAGGTACTCGATCGCCGCCTGGTCGGGCGACATCAACGCGGATTTCGAGAACCTGCGCCGCCAGGTGCCCGCGGGCCTGAACTTCATGCTCTCCGGCATTCCCTATTGGACCACCGACATCGGCGGGTTCATTCTCGGCAACCCCGACGCCCCGGCCTACCGCGAGCTGTTTGTGCGCTGGTTCCAGTACGGAACGTTCTGTCCCATTTTCCGGGTGCACGGAACGCGCACCACGGATCAGAACGAGCTGTGGTCCTATGGCCCACAGGCGCAGACCATCCTGACCAACTTCGATCGCCTGCGCTATCGCCTGATGCCCTACATCTATTCCCTGGCTTGGAAGATCACGAGCGAGGGCTACACGCTGATGCGTCCCCTGATCATGGATTTCCGCTCCGACCCGAGGACCATGAACATCGGCGATCAATTCATGTTCGGCCCTGCCATCCTGGTCAATCCGGTCACCGAGCCGGCCGCCACGACCCGCCATCTGTACCTGCCGAGAACCCGGTGGCACGATTTCTGGACGGGAAAGGTCTTGGACGGCGGCAGCGCCATCGACGCGCTGGCCCCGCTGGACCGCATCCCGCTTTATGTTCGCGCCGGCTCGATCATCCCCCTGGGTCCCGACGTCGAGTACGCGGCCGAGAAGCCCGCCGACCCGATCGAGTTGCGCGTCTACCGGGGCGCGGACGGCGACTTCACGCTTTACGAAGACGAGAACGACAACTACGACTACGAGAAAGGCGTCTACGCAACCGTCCCCATCCACTGGGACGATGCCAAGGCGGCTCTGACCATCGGCGAGCGCAAAGGCAAGTTCCCGGGGATGCTGGAAACCCGTACCTTCCGGATCGTCCTGGCACGCGAGGGCCACGGCGCCGGCATCGGCCTGACCGCGCAGCCCGACAAGACCGTCCAGTACTCCGGCAAACCGGTGACCCTGGTCCTCCAGTAGGATAAGCCTCCGGCTTGTCCAGTATCACAAACTGCGCTTGCACCGCGCCGCCGCCTGGGTTACACTTCGCCGGAGGAGAGCTTCTCATGCCCAAATTGCGTCTTGCGATTGATCGAGGCGGTTCCAAACGCCTCGAGGTTTCCTGGAAGATGGGGTGGAAGCAGTTCCGGGTTTCGATGGATGGCGCCGAGGTGGGGTCCGCCGCCGGCAAGAGCGAGCTTCGGGAGGGGCGGGAATTCCAGTTGCCCGACGGATCGCGGCTGCACGCCCGGCTGGTGAAGCAGTTGGAGTTGCTCCGCAACGGCAGAGCCGTGCCCGGGTCGGCGACCGATCCTGTCGTGATTCTGAACCTGTCCTGCGGAATCATCTTCTTCATCGGAGGCGCCAGCCTCCTGGTAGGTCTTCTGGCCGAGATCATCCAGAGCGCGGTCATCCTCGGCTGGCCTACCGCGCTGGTGGGCGCCGTGTTCGTGCTGTTGGGCTTCTTGGTGAAGCGCAGATCCGCCGTCGCCCTGGCGATCACGGTCACGCTCATGGCTGGCCTGCTGCTGTGGCGGGTGGTTGGGTCCGTGGCTGTCGTCTCACAAGGCGGCGTCCCGATGGGGATTTCCGGCATCTTTGTGGGCGTGATGTTTCTCATACTCATCTGCCGAGGTTTCGGGGCAATCCGCCAACTGGAGGCCGACGAGGCGGAAGACGCGCGCGCGGGCACATCCGGCAGGTAGCGGCCGGCAGCCTCGACGTCGCCGGTTGCGCCGCCGGATGCCTGGGTGAGAAGATGGCGGTGCGGAGGTTTTCATGAGGCTCATTGGATTCGCACTGATCTCGATCCTTGGCATGGCGGTGGCCGGCTCGCTCGGCGCGCAGCCGCCGGCGAAGAAGAGGCTGCTGTTCATCGGCCAGACCAAAGGGTACCAGCACGATTCCGTTTCTAACGCGGCCGGGACACTGTGGAAGCTCGGCCGCGAGACCGGGCTGTGGGATACCTACATCAAGACGGACTGCCAGCTCGTCACCAAGAAGAAGCTCGAGGGCAACGCCAAGAACCTGAATTTCTTCGACGCGGTCGCCTTCTGCACCTCGGGCGAGTTGGACATGGACGTCTCGCAGAAAGCCGATCTGCTGTCATTCGTGAAGGACGACGGCAAGGGCTTCATCGCCATCCACGCCGGCAGCGATACGTTCTACAAGTGGCCGGAGTACGGCGATATGGTGGGCGGCTACTTCGACGAGCACCCCTGGGGCACCTTCGACGCGCCGCTGGTGGTCGAGGACCCCGGCTTCCCGGGGATGCAGTTCCTCCCCAAAGCCTTCACCATGCGGGATGAGATCTACCAGATCAAGCAGTTCTCCCGCGAGAAGGTCCGCGTGCTGCTGAAGCTCGATGCCAGCAAGCTGGATCTCACCAACCCCAAGGTGCACCGCACCGACAAGGACTTCGCCGTGATCTGGGCCCGCACCTACGGCAAAGGCCGGGTGATGTACGACGGGGTGGGCCACGTCGAGGCCGTCTGGGACCGCCCCGACATCCAGAAGATGTACATCGAGCACATCAAGTGGCTGATGGGGATGATTCCCGGGGACGCCGCGCCTCGGCCTATGCCGGAGAACTGACAACAGGCTTGTGGCTTGTGGCCTGTGGGTTCCGTAACGGCGCACCCGCTGTCGCCCCAGGTGCGGAGCCGAGCCATGGTGGTCTGAACCCACAGGCCACAAGCCACAAGCTACAAGCCAGCCTTCCTCAACTGCCCGCAGGCCGCGAACACATCGCGCCCACGCGGCTTCCGGATAAAGCAAGGCAGCGCCCGCTGGACGATCTGCTGAAACGCGAGCACCCTCTCCGCATCCGGCGTTTCGAAGGGGATCTCCGGCCCCGGATTCAGCGCGATCAGGTTCACCTTGCATTTCAGATTGGCGAGCAGCTTCAGCACGCGGCGCGCGTCGGCGTCGCTGTCGTTGACGCCCTTGAGCAGCACGTATTCGAAGGTCAGCCGCTCCCAGGGGCGGAGCGGGTAGGCGCGGCAGGCTTCCAGCAGATCCTTCAAATGGTATTTCCGGGTGATGGGCATCAGCTCCCGGCGGCTCTCCTCGGTGGAGGCGTTGAGCGAGATGGCAAGCTTGGGGCGCACCGCCTCGCGGCCCAGCTCTTCGATCTTGGGGATGATGCCCGCGGTTGAGAGCGTGATGCGGCGCGGCGATAGGCCGCAGCCCGCGCGGTCGAGCAGAATGCGCGTCGCCTTAAGTACCTTCTCCAGGTTGAGCAACGGCTCACCCTGCCCCATCATCACCACGTTGAGGCGCTGGCCTTCGACGGCCACCTGGTTGTCGCTGGCGATAGCCAGGACCTGGCCCACGATTTCCCCTGCCGTCAGGTTGCGCTCCAGGCCCAGCAGCGCCGTCATGCAGAACTTGCAGTTCACCGGGCAGCCGACTTGCGTCGAGATGCAGACCGTTTGCCGTTCCTCTTCCGGCATCCAGACGGCCTCGACGGTCTTGCCGTCGGCCAGGGCCAGCAGGTAGCGACGCGTGCCGTCGGCGGAGTCAAATCGCCGCTGGACCGCAGGCAACCCAACCGCATGGTTGGCGGCCAGCTCGCGGCGCAGGGGGAGCGGCAGGGTCGTGACCTGCATCAGGTCCGAGTGCCGCTCGCGGTACAGGGCGCCGTAGATCTGCCGGGCGCGAAACCGGGACTGGCCGGATCCCAGAAGCTGTTCGATCTCGTGGAGCTCCAGGCCCAGCAAGGTGGACATATCTCTGCCCAGTGTAAATCACCGCGCGTGGTGCGCGAACGCGCTGGCCAGACCGATCGAACAGGACGGTGATGACGGTCCAGTTCACGATGTTGTTCCAGCGCTGGTAGCGGCGCGCCCGGCGTCAATACGATTCCGGCGGCAGCCGCGGCCGAGCACCTCCCCGTAGGCCCAGGCGCACGACCATTTCCTGGATGAGATAAGTGACCGGCAACAGAGTCTGTAAGTGGAGACTGCGCCCCCGCACCGGCCGCGGGCACAAGCAGTACCTTATTAGTCATTTTAGCACCTCCCTTCCGGTCCATACGTACACGAACCCCTCCACCGGCCCGAATAGCCCTCGGCCGGCTGCAACTGCGTAGGTACGCAGCGAAGGAATTCCCCGCTCCCTCACGGTCGCGGTTCGGCCAAAGTACTGAACCGGTAGAGTAGGAGAGTGAGTGACAGCCGGATGGCTGCGTCTCACTCTCCCCTCGTCGAACCGGAGATGCGGATTTCCCACGTCCGGCTCTCCTGAAAACTCTCGCCTCAGGCATGCACAG